>CATNDJ010000005.1 GCA_950097265.1 uncultured Oscillibacter sp. | reverse complement strand
CGCCGCGTCTGATCTGGAAGGAGGAAAACCGATATGGCTAAGAATATGCAGCCCTACCTGAAGCGCTGCCGCACGCTGGGCATCTCCCCCGCCGTCATGGGCGTGAACAAGGAGTCCAACCGGAATCCCGGCCCCCAGCGCCGCCCTAAGAAGAGCGAGTACGCGCTTCAGCTCACCGAGAAGCAGAAGGTCAAGTTCGTGTACGGCGTGCTGGAGAAGCAGTTCCGCGCCTACTACGAGAAGGCCGCCCGCATGAAGGGCAACACCGGCGATGAGCTCATGACCCTGCTGGAGCGTCGCCTGGACAACGTGGTGTTCCGCTTAGGGCTGGCCGCCCCCCGCCGGGAGGCCCGCCGCAAAATGGGCCGGGAGGCCGCCCGCCTTACGGCGGGCGGCCCGGGGATGGTCTCTCGGGCCTTCTCCAGCATCTGCTGGATCAGTTTCATTTGGATCACGTGGATACCGGGGATTTGCTGTTGCTGGCGCTGCTGTTTTTCCTTTTCCGGGAAAACGCGGACGAGGAGCTATTAGTGGCCCTGGGCCTGCTGCTGATTTTGTAAACAAAAAAAGGACGGGAACTCCCGTCCTTTTTTCGTTTCAGCGCATGGGCTCCATAGGCTCCGCTCCATCCTCCTCCAGCAGCACCGTGCCGTCGGGGAGGGTGAAGCGCGAGGCGTCATATTCCGTCTGATCCACGTAGAGAGAGGTCATCCGGTAGACGGTTTTTTCCCCCAGCAGCCGCTCCGCCTGGACCAAAAGGCCGTTTTCCACGCTGACCCAATACCGTGTGGAATAACCCGCCTCGTCCGGCGCCGTCTCCACATAGATGCAGGTCAGCGCCTCCAAAGGCCGGTAGTCTGCCAGGATGATGGTTTCCACGGGCAGGTCCAAAATGTCCTCATAGGTGGGGATGGACTGTTCCACGTCGGCGGAAAACTCCCCCGCCGGCAGGACCGCGACTTCCGCGTCCTCCCCGTAGCCGTACCAGATATAGGTGTCCTCCCCATTGGTGACGCTGATTCTGGTATTTCCGTCCGGCAGCCCCCGGTCCACCCGGGTCCAGGGCCCCCGGACGATGGTATAGAGCTCGTGGCTCCCGGCACCGCCGTCCCAAAGGTACTCCACCGTCATGCTCCGGCCGTAGTTTTCCGGCCTGGCCAGGCTGGCAATCGCGGCCTGGACCGTCTCCGGCGTAATCTCCACCACCGTCAGCGCCGCGTCCCTGCCGTCGTCCCCGGCGGAAGGATCTCGGGGGAGGTCGGAGGGTGGGAGGGTAATATGGGCGGTGTGGTTTAAGCTGCCCTCCAGCATCAGCGCCACCAGGAGAATGGCCAGGCCCATCACCGCCCAGGTGATCCAATTCAGCTTTCGCTTGTCCATGTCCCGTTATGCCTCGTAACCGGCGGGACGCTCTTTCCGGAGGCCATAGCGCCATTCGACGGCGTCGGCAATGCGGCGGCACGCGTTCCCGTCTCCGTAGGGGTTTACGGCATGGGCCATTTTGTCGTAGGCCCGCCGGTCCCGGATGAGCCGGGTCCCCATGGTAACGATATCGTCCTGGACCACGCCCGCCAGCTTCACCGTCCCGGCGGCCACGGCCTCGGGGCGCTCCGTCTCCCGGCGGAGGACCAGCACGGGCTTGCCCAGGGCCGGGGCCTCCTCCTGGAGCCCGCCGGAATCCGTCAGCACCATATAGCAGCGGTCCATCAGGTTGTGCATCTCATCGGCGGGGAGCGGGTCAATCAAATGGACCCGGGGCGCGCCCCGCAGATATTGGTCCACCGCCTCCCGGACCACAGGGCTGAGGTGGACAGGATAAACCAGCTCCACGTCCCGGTTCTCCTCGGCGATCTGCCGGAGAGCCAGCATGATGTTTTTCATGGGCTCGCCGTAGTTCTCCCGGCGGTGACAGGTGACCAGAATCACCTTCTTTTCCCCGTAGGGCAGGCAGTTCAGCTCGTCCGTTGCGAAGCGGTAATCCTTTCGGACGGTAGTTTTCAGCGCGTCGATGACGGTGTTGCCGGTGACAAAGATATCCTCCGGATTCCGGCCCTCCCGGAGGAGATTTTCCCGGTTTCCGGCAGTGGGGCAGAAGTGCAGGTCCGCCAGGGCGGAGGTCAGCACCCGGTTCATCTCCTCGGGAAAGGGGGCGTATTTGTCATAGGTCCGCAGGCCCGCCTCCACATGGCCCACGGCTACCTGGTGGTAATAGGCGGAAAGGGCTCCGGCGAAGGTGGTGGAGGTGTCGCCATGGATCAAAATCATGTCGGGCTTCAGCTCGTCGATGGCCTCGTCCATGCCCAGCAGGCATTTGCTGGTAATGCCAGAGAGGGTCTGCCGGGGAGTCATAATGTTCAGGTCCCGGTCAGGCCGGACGTGAAAGACCTCCAGCACGCTGTCCAGCATCTGCCGGTGCTGGGCGGTGACGCAGCAGAGGCTCTCAATGCCGGAGCGGGAGGCCAGTTCCTTCACCAGGGGGCACATTTTGATGGCCTCCGGCCGGGTGCCGAAGACGCTCATAATACGCACGCTCTTCATTCAGTCCTCCTTGCCCCCTTCCCTTTTTTCCGTGTGTTCGCCGTGGTGTCCCAGCTCCCGCAGCTCTTCGATTTCCTCATGGAGCTCCTCCCGGATCTCCTTGGGGAACACCACCCGGGCGGCCACCGCTCCCACAATGCACAGCGTCACGAAGAAAAGCATGGCCTTCTGCTCGCCCCCGGTGGTCAGCACCACAGCGGAGAGGCCCAGCATGGCGGAAATGACGTACAGCGTCGCCACGGCCTGCTTCTGGTTCAATCCCATGTCGATGAGCCGGTGGTGGATGTGCCCCCGGTCGGCGTGCATGGGGCTCTGTCCGTGGGCCAGGCGGCGGATGAAGGCAAAGGCCGTGTCGAAAATCGGCAGCCCCAGAATCAGGAAGGGCACGGCGAAGGAGATCACCGCGTAAAACTTAAAAAGGCCCTGAATGGACATGGTGGCCAGGATATACCCCAGGAAGGTGGCTCCGGTGTCCCCCATGAACATCTTGGCGGGATTGAGGTTGTAGGGCATGAAGCCCACGCAGGCCCCCACCAGCGCCGCCATGACGATGGCGACCTGGGCCTCGGAGGCCAGGAGGGCGATGACCAGCATGGTGGTGGCCGAGATGGCGGAGACCCCGTTGGCCAAGCCGTCCAGCCCGTCGATGAGGTTCACTGCGTTGGTGATGGCCACGATCCAGAGCACCGTGAACGGCACGGACAGGGGCCCCAGCACCCAGTAAAGGCTGTCGGAGAAGATGTTGGGGTTGGAAAAAGCCTGGATAACCACGCCGTTGAGGGCGGGAATCAGGGCTGCGGCGATCTGGACCACAAATTTCAGCATGGCGGGCAGGGGGCAAATATCGTCCACTACCCCCAGCACCACGATGATGACGGAGCCCAGGAGGATGCTCTGCATCTGGCCGTTCCCCCGGATGCCGCCCAGGATGAGGACACTGACCATAAAACCGATGAAAATCGCCAGCCCCCCCAGGCGGGGAATGGGCACCTTGTGCATCCGGCGGGCGTCTTTGGGCACGTCCACCGCCCCCACCTTATAGGCGAAGGTCTTTACCACCGGGGTCATGAGGAAGCTGACGACCAGCGCCGCCAGCAGCGCCAGGGCCACGTAAGCAATCAGCCGGTTATCTAAGGGCATGTCGTGTTCTCCTTATCGGGGCAGGAAGCCCACTTTCTTGTATACCTTTGCTAGCGTGCGCCCGGCGATGCGGGAGGCCCGTTCCGCGCCCTGGCGGTAGATGCCTTCCAAATACGCCTTGTCCGCCATGAGGCGCTGGGCCTCCTCCCGGATGGGGCGCAGCAGCTCAATGACCGCGTCGCCCACGGCGGGTTTGAAGACGCCGTAGCCCTGGTCCCGGAACTCGGCCTCCGCCTCCTCCAGGGTCTTGCCGGAGGCGGCGCAGTAGATGGTCAGCAGGTTGGAAACGCCGGGTTTATTTTCCTTGTCGTAGCGGACGGCGGTCTCGCTGTCGGTGACGGCCCGCTTGAACTTCCGCTGGATGACCTCCGGGGAGTCCATCAGGTTGACGCAGCCGTCGGGGTCGGACTTGCTCATTTTATTCATGGGATTGCCCAGGCTCATAATCCGGGCGCCCTGCTCCACCTTCTGGATGAAGGGTTCCGGCAGGGTGAAGGTGTCGCTGTAGACGCCGTTGAATCGCTGGGCGATGTCCCGGCACAGCTCCACATGCTGGCGCTGGTCCTCGCCCACGGGCACCAGGTCCGTCTGGTAGAGCAGGATGTCCGCCGCCATGAGCACCGGGTAGGTGAAGAGCCCGGCGGTGATGTTGTCGGCGTGCTGCTGGGATTTCTGCTTGAACTGGGTCATGCGGCTGAGCTCCCCGAACTGGGTATAGCAGCTCAGCACCCAGCTCAGCTCCGCGTGCTGGGGCACGTGGCTCTGGATGAACAAAATGCTTTTCTCAGGGTCCAGGCCGCAGGCCACATACTGGGCCAGCTGGTCCAGCGCCCGGCGGCGCAGGTCCGCCGGGACCTGCCGGACGGTGATGGCGTGCATGTCCACGATACAGTACACGCACTCGTATTCCTCCTGGAGGGCCACCCAGTTCTTAATCGCGCCCATATAAGACCCCAGGGTCAAATCGCCGCTGGGCTGGATGCCGCTGAAAATTCGTTTCTTCTGGTTTTCCATAATTTGCACCTCGCAGTCCGGCCCCAGATTCCGGGGCCTGATCCAATTCTTATCAATATACCACAGTTCCCCGGAAAACGCAATCGCCGGAGGAGAAAAAAGCCGCTGTTTTTCTCTCCGGCAATTTTAGGGCATCCCCCCGCCGCTCCGCCTCTGCCTGGAAGGCGCAGACCATAACGGCTCCCTGCGGGTCTTTCCCGCAGGGAGCCGTCTCATCAGGCGAAGAAGAAACCGGCGGTCATCTCCAGGTAGTTCTCTCCGCTGTACTCCGGATACCGGGCTTTCACCTCCGCCTTAAAGGCCTCGCCGTCCGTGCTGGCGGCCGCTATCTCCTTCAGCCGCTCCAGATAGTCGATTTTCGTCTGGGCGTCCTTCAAATCCTCGGGCGTGTAGTGAGAGGTGAGGATAAGGCTGCAGCCCTTTTGAATATAGCGCTTCAGCTGGCCGATGATTTCATCCGCGTGTCCTGCGCCCGCCACGATGGAGTGGCAGTCGTGGCCCAGCATGTGGGTATAGACCGCGTTGATCTCGGGGATTTCCACGTCAAAGGCCTCGGCCGTGGGATGGATGATGAAGTCGATTCCCCCGATGGACGTTGTTCCCTCCCCGACCACATGGGTGACGGCGTGGACGCCGCTGTCGAAAGCGCCGCCGAAAACCCCGGCAAACTGCTGAATCAGGGCCTTTCCGCCGCCCTTTTCCGAGTACTCCACGGCGTTGGCCGTGGCGTATTTGGGAACCGGCGGCAGGAAGGACGCTCCTGCTCCGTGGTAGGCCACCAGCATTCCGGCCACCGTTTTCCCCTCCAGGTACTCCGCCAGCGCGGCGATGCTGTCCACAAAGCAGGGGGACTCCAGAACCACAAAGCGGCCCGCCTTTTCCAGCAGGAACACCTCGTCCGCCAGGGGATCTCCGGTCTGATAGGCGTGGAGCCTTACGGCGCCGAAGTCATAAATATGCATCTCGCCTTGGCTCAGCTTCACCGTTGTAAAATCGTGCTTGTTCATTGAAAATACCTCCAAATCGTTTTTCCTTCGGGATGTCCTCCCTTTGATGCTCCCATCATAGCAGAGCGTCCCGGGCCTGTGAAGTACGCACAATATTGTGGCCTAGGTACCTGCGGGTAACAATCGGGCGGTTACCCGAGGGAAACGATTGAGCATTTTCAACGGGCCCCGGGCTTTCTCCGCGGCCTGGAAAAATTTTTGGAGGCCGGTTTGAAACGCCTTCCGCTTGACAGCGGCCCGTCCTGTGCCGTAAAATGGCGGTACAGCCCCGACGGGAATCACTGAAAACGGGAGGCGTTCACATGACGGCGAAAGAGCTTCCGGCCTGCCCGGTAGAAACAACCCTGACGCTTATCAGCGACAAATGGAAAGTCTTGATTCTGCGGGACCTGCTCTCCGGCACAAAGCGGTTCGGCGAATTGAAAAAGTCCATCGGCGGCGTGAGCCAGAAGGTGCTGACCGCTCAGCTCCGGCAAATGGAAAGCAGCGGCCTGCTGACCCGGACGGTCTATCCGGAGGTGCCGCCCCGGGTGGAGTACGCCCTGACGGAGCTGGGATACAGCCTGAAACCGGTGCTGGACGCCATGTGGAGCTGGGGCCAGGAGTATAAAGCGCAGAACGGATAAGGGAAGCCCGGCGCTGCCGGGCTTCCCCTTTTCTCACTCTTTTTCTTCCGGCCGGGCGCGCCCTTTCAGGGCCTCGGCTTCCCCCGCCGTCAAGCGCCGCCACTTCCCCGGCGGCAGGGCCCCCAGCTCCAGCGTGTGCTCCCGCACCCGGCGGAGGCGGGTCACCTCCAGACCGCAGGCAGCGCACATCCGGCGAACCTGGCGGTTTTTCCCCTGACGGATGGTGACGGCCAGCTTTGCCGTCCCCTCTCCCCGGCCCAGGGTCTCCACCCGGGCAGGACGAATGGGCTCCCCCTCCAGGTCCCGGAGGCGGGAAAGGCGCTCCGCCGCTCCCTCCGCCGGGCCCTTGACCCAGACGTGGTAGGTCTTCTCGATCTCCTCGCTGGGGTGGGTCAGCCTCCGGGCCAGCGCTCCGTCGTTGGTCATCAGCAGCAGTCCCTCTGAGTCCAGGTCCAACCGTCCCACAGGGTATACCCGGACGCCGCAGTCCGCCACCAGCTCCGCCACGGTCCTCCTCCCCTTCTCGTCGGAGAGGGTAGTGACATAGCCTCTGGGCTTGTTCAGCATCAGATACACCGTCTCCGCCCGGCCAGGCAGGGGCCTGCCGTCCAGGCGCACGTCGTCCCGGTCCGGATTGGCCTTGGTCCCAAGGACCGCGGTCTCGCCGTTCACCGTCACCCGGCCCGCCTCTATGTAACCCTCCGCCGTCCGCCGGGAGCAGACCCCGGCGGCGGAGAGGAGCTTTTGCAGTCGTTCTTCCATCGCTTCACCTGTAGCTTCGCAGCGTGTTCATGGCGGACTCCGCCTTGGGCGGCAGGGTTTCCCCGCAGAGCAGGGCCACCCGGCCCACTTCTTTGCCGTTCAGGGAGAACACCGCCTCCCCCACCCTCGTACCCGCCCGGAGGGGAGCGGACAGGGGGCGGTCCAGCTTCCAATCGGTTTCCAGCTTCTCCCCCTGGGCCAGGGGCCAGGCGAAGCTGTCCGCCGCAATCAGGGGGACCCCTTCTTCCCTCGCCAGCTCGTGGCCCAGCTGGGCCATCCGCTTGGCGGGATAGGCGGCAAAGCCGTAGTCGTAGAGGCTCTGGTGGTCCGCCCAGTCGTTGCCGTCCTGGAGGGTCACGGCGATGAGCCGCTGGCCCCGGCGCTCCGCGCAGCTCACCAGGGTCCGGCCCGCCGCCCGGGTATAGCCGGTCTTCAGGCCCAGGCAGCCGTCCACGTAGCTGAGCAATTTGTTGTGATTTGTCATGGTCCGCCCGCCGATGGTCACCGTCCGGGTAGAGGCGATGCGGACCAAGGTTTCGTTCCCCATGGCCGCCCGGGCCAGCAGGGCCATGTCGTAAGCGGTGGAATAGTGCTCTTCGTCGTCCAGGCCGTTGGGATTGGCGAAGGAGGAATCCTCCATGCCCAGCTCCAGGGCCGTGTCGTTCATCCGCTCCACGAAACCCTCCACGCTGCCCCCCACGTGCTCCGCCACCGCCACGGCGGCGTCGTTCCCGGAGCAGAGAAGCAGGCCGTACAGCAAGGTCTCCAGGGTCAGCTCCTCCCCCTCCTTGAGATACATGGACGAGCCCTCGGTATAAGCAGCCTCCCGGCTCACCTTCACCGTGTCGCTGAGATTCCCATCCCGGATGGCCACCAGGGCCGTTAAAATCTTCGTCGTGCTGGCAATCAGCATCCGGGCCCCGGCGTTTTTTTCATAGAGCACCCGGCCGCTGTCCATATCCATCAAAACGGCGGCGGAGGCGGAGACCTCCACCGCCTCCGCCCGGCCTGTCAGCAGGCAGACCAGGGCCAAAAACAGCGCCCCGGCCCGCCGGAAGGGGAAAGTTTTCAGCAAGCGTCACCACTCCGTTTCTCAGCAGTCAAGTGATGATAGTATGCCCAGCTCAGATGGATTCTTGCTCCTTCTCCGCCTTTTTCTTGTCCAGGAATTTTTCCGCCTTATCCATCAGGTCCGGCGCCATGTCGATGATCCGGTCCACCGTGGTCACCGGGGGCGCCGCCACGGGCAGCACCCGGGTCACGCCGTCCTTGATGATGAGGAAGGCCACGGGGTCGATTTTCACTCCCGCGCCGCCTCCGCCGCCGAAGTTTTCCTTCGGGGCCTTGCCGTAGTCCCCGCCGCCGCTGCCAAAGCCGAAATTGACCCGGGAAACGGGGATCAGGGTCACGCCGTCCGGGGTGTTGATGGGCTGGCCTACGATGACGTTGGTATCCACCAGCTCGTGGATTTTTTCAATGGTGGACTGCATCAGATCGCTGACCTTGCTTTTTTTCTCATTGTCCATTTTGTACTTCCTTCCTATCGTCAGATTTTACGTATGCCTGTCCTGAACGCCTTATGCGGCGGGATTTTCAGTTTGGGCCTCCTGGGGCTTTGGGTCCTCGGGGGGCTTTTTCTCCGGCTTCGGCAGACGGGTCTTGCACCGCTTCCGCCAGCGCAGGAACCAGCCCAGAACCGGGAAGGCCAGGCCGAAGCCCATGGCCAGCAGCGTGCCGACGCGGAGGGTCACCCCGGCCTCTCCCTCCACCGCCGTGCCGGAGGCGGTGAAGTCCACATCCGTGTGAATATAGGGCTTCCGGATATCCAGCAGCCTCTCCAGCAGGGGCATTCCCGTCCAGACGGCGGCCTGAATTTCTCCGTAGAGCTGTGCCGCGGCGGCGGGGTCTTCCTCTCCTCCCAGAACCAGGGACAGCCGCAGGGGCTTTATCCGGATGCCCCGGCCAAACCGCCTCAGCGCCCGTTTCAGAGGCGGAAGCATGGTGCGCAGGGCGTCCTCCCCGTCCTCCAGGGTAAAGGAGAATTTGGATTCGGGCTTTTCAGCTCCCGGCTCCTCCTTAGGCTTTTTCTTCTCTTTTTTCGGCTTCTCCGCCTTGGGCTTCTTGGGCTTAGCGGGGAGGATATGTATCCGCAGGAGGCCGAATTTCACATCCAGGCGGAGCTCCCCTCCGCCGAAGGCCGCCCAGACCCCCACCCGGGTCCAGCAAAGCAGGGCGATCAGCAGCACAATGACCGCCGGTATCCAAAGCCACGCCATAGGCGGCGCCTCCCTTCCTTATTCCGTCTCTTCTTCCTCCCGGTCCGACACAATTTCCCCATTCTCCCCCAGGCGCATCTGGCCGTCGGCCTCCGGGTCCAGGGGGTCCTCCTCCTCGGAAGGCTCCGTCAGTTCCGGCAGGTCCTCCAGGCTGCTGAGGTGGAAAGCCCGGAGAAACTGCTTCGTAGTCCTGTAAAGCCGGGGCCGCCCCGGCACCTGGAGGCGCCCGCACTCCTCGATGAGATCCCGGTTTAACAGCAGGCTCATGGTGTAGGAGCTGTCGACTCCCCGAATCTGGTCCACATAGGCCCGGGTGGTGGGCTGATAGTAAGCGATGATGGTCAGGGCTTCCAAGGCCGGCTGGCTGAGTTTGGCGGATTTGCGGACCTCCAGGGCCCGGTGCACCGCGTCTCCAAACTCCGGGGCGGAGCAAAGCTGCCAGCAGTCGTCCATCTGAACCAGGCGGATGCCCCGTTGGTCGAAGGCGTAGCGATCCCCCAGGTCCTTCAGCGCCCGCTCCACGGCGGGGCGGGCCAGCTCCAGGGCGGCGCAGAGCCGCTTAATCTGTATGGGTTCGCCGGAGGCGAACAGAATCGCCTCCACGGCGGATTCAATTTCTTTTCTCTCCATGGGACCTCCTTAGGATTCCTCCGCCTGGGGATTGAGATGCTCCGGCGGGTCTCCCACCTGCCGGACGGTGCACTCGGTCTCCGAGCCCGTCAGCTGCAGCACATGGGACCGGCACAGCTCCAACACCGCCAGGAAAGTGGCCACAATCTCGCTGCGGCTCCGGCTGCCGTGAAAGAGCTGGAGGAAGCGGGTGACGGTCCCATCCTTCAAACGGCGCAGGATATCCCGGGCCTTCCGCTCCACCGGGTAGGGCTCGTGCCGGGCGATTGCCTGGAAGGCCGCCTTGGGCGGAGGCAGCTTCCGCTCCGCCCGGCTCTGGAGCTCCCGCATGGCCCGCAGCAGATCCCGGGGACGGTGGTCGTAGAGAATCTCTCCGGGCTCCAGGGGCTCCGGCCCCCGGACGCAGACGCTACGGCCGAACTCTCCCAGGGGAGCCAGCCTCTCCCCCATGGCCTTCACGTAGGCGTAGCTCTCTCCCCGGCGGCGTTCCTCCAGGGATTGGATGAGGGCTTCCATCTCGCTCTTGGCCTCCTCGTCCTCGATAGAGAGGAGCATCCGGGTCTTCAGATAAACCAGGTGAGAGGCCATGGCGGCGAACTCGCTGGCGACCTCCAGGTCCAGCTCCTTCCGCCGGTCCAGCCAGCTTAAGTACTGGTCGCAGATAAGAGAAATGGAGATGTCCTGAATCTCCATCTTGTTCTTCCCCAGCAGGAATAAAATCAAATCCAGGGGCCCCTCGAAATCCTGGAGCTCCGCCGTCCGGGAGTGGACCACCTTTTCCAGTTTGAATACGGGACTTTCCAAAGATACCTCCCACCGCGCCGGGGCGCGGATTTTAGAAGAACAGCTCGAAGAAGAAGCGGTAGACCCCCAGGATGGACCCGCTGACGAGGTCCCCCGTGACGCCGAACCAGCTCAGGGCCAGCAGCAGAAGCATGCCGTAGCGCTCGTAGCGCATCAGACTGAAATAAGCCCGGTCCGGAAGGAAAGCCCCCAGCGCCTTGCTCCCGTCCAAAGGCGGGATGGGCAGAAGGTTGAAGAGCCCCAGGCCGATGGACAGGGGGGCCAGGGTGTAGAGCAGGAACTGAAAGAGGGGAACTCGGGCCTCCATGGGTATCCAAAACCCATGGGCATAAATCTCCCGGCTCAGGAACACCGCCAGCAGGGCCAGCAGCAAATTGGAAACCGGCCCTGCCAGGGCCGTCAGGGCCATGCCCTGCTTAGGCTTTTTAAAATGCCGGGGATCCACCGGCACAGGCTTGGCCCAGCCGAAGCCCACAACCAGCATCATGCCCAGGCCCAGCCAGTCGATGTGCCGCAGGGGATTCAAACTCAGGCGGCGCCGGTCCCGGGCCGTGGGGTCCCCCAAGGCATAGGCCGCCAGGCCGTGGCAGGTCTCGTGAACCGTCAGGCAGAGGAGGACGGCCAGGACCCTCGTCAGGGTGTTCTCCAGAAAATCCCAGTCAATGGAGCGGACAAGCCCGCCGAAATCCATGGTCCTCCCCCTTTCATAGCTGCTTCATTATAACAGTTCCCGGCAGGAAATACAAGGGAAAGCGCGAAAAAGGCCCGCCGGAAAGGCGGGCCTCGCGTCAGATGTTCTTCTTGATGGTGTTGATGGCCCCTTTTTCCAGCCGGGAGACCTGGGCCTGGGAGATGCCTACCTCTGCAGAAACCTCCATCTGCGTCTTTCCCTCGTAGAACCGCAGGGACAAAATGCGCCGCTCCCGGTCGTCCAGGCGCTTCAGGGCGTCCTTCAGGGCGATGCGGTCCGTCCAGTGCTCGTCGGTGTTCTGGGTGTCCCGGACCTGGTCCATGACGCAGAGGGCGTCCCCGCCGTCGGAGTACACCGGCTCGTAGAGGGACACCGGGTCCACGATGGCGTCCATAGCGAACACCACGTCCTCCCGGGGGATATCCAGTTCCTTGGCAATCTGCTCCACCGTGGGCTCCCGCTGGGTCTCGGAAATCAGCCGCTCCCGGACCTGCAGCACCCGGTAGGCCGTGTCCCGCATGGACCGGGAGACCCGGATGGCGCTGTTGTCCCGGAGATAGCGGCGGATCTCGCCGATGATCATGGGCACGCCGTAGGTGGAGAACTTCACCGGCTGGCTGACGTCGAAGTTGTCGATGGCCTTGATGAGTCCCACGCAGCCCACCTGAAAGAGGTCGTCCACGTTCTCCCCCCGGTTGGAAAAGCGCTGGATCACCGACAGCACCAGCCGCAGGTTCCCCTCGATGAGCTGGCGGCGGGCCTCCTGGTCCCCCTCCTTGGTCCGGCGGAGAAGGGCCATGGTCTCCTCGTTTTTCAGCACCTTCAGCTTGGCGGTGTTGACTCCCGCGATCTCGACTTTTCCCTGCAAGAAAGCCGCCCCCTCTGTGTATACTGACTGCGCGGCGGGCGGGGTCTTCCCCTCTTGCCGCCGCAAGGTCAGTATCTCCAGAGGCCATTTTTCCTATACTGGGACCTTTTGTCAGAATAGGACGGCCCGGGGGGCGCATAGGCTTCCTTGAAAGGAGTTGAAGTCCATGCAGTTCCGGTTTCGGGACCTCCGGCGAAAAGAGGTCATCAACATCAACGACGGCTCCCGCCTTGGGCTGGTGGCGGACCTGGACCTGCGGGCCCCGGAAGGACAGACGGTGGCCATCGTGGTCTACGGGCCCGCCCGGTTTTTCGGCCTCTTCGGGCGGGGAGAGGAATTTTACATTCCCTGGGACTGCATCCAGCGCATCGGGGACGACATCATTTTAATCGACAAGCCCTTCCAGCGGAGGGATCCGGGGCTGGAGCGGAAGCGGCGGCACTGAGGGCGCCTCCTCCGCCAGAGCCTCCCGCAGAAGCTCCAGAAAGAGCTCCATGGCGGGGGTGACCCACCTGCCCTTCCGCCAGGCGCACAGAGCCGGGGCGGGCACGCCGGAGATGGGGGCTTTCAGCTCTACCAGCCGCCCGTCCGCCAGCTCCTCCTCCGCCACAAAGCGGGGCAGGTAGGTAAAGCCCAGATTGCTCATGACACAGCGCTTGATGGTTTCAATGCTCCACAGCTCCAGGGTCACGTCCAGCTCGATCTCCCGCTGACGGAGGTAGTCCTCCAGGCGGCGGCGGAAGATGCTGTCCGGTTCGTCGGTGACCAGGGAGACCGCCTTTTTCTGGCCCGGGGTGGTAAAGTCCGGCTCCGTGAAGTCCGGGGAGGCCAGCAGCACGATGTCATAGCTCCCCAGGGACTCCACCTCCAGGGCCTCCCGGTTCCAGTCCATGTCGTAGCCCACCCCTAAGTCGCAGGACCCGTCCCGTACGCCCTGGGGAATCCTCATACAGTTGCAGTCCCGAATGACCAGCCGGACCTGAGGGGCCCGCTCCCGAAAGGCCCGGATCACCGGCTGCATCCGGTAGCACAGCAGGGTCTCCGCCAGGTCCACCCGCAGCGTGCCCGCAGGCGCCCGGCCCGCCCGCTCGCTCTCCAGCAGGCGGTCCGCCGCCGCCAGCAGCTCCCGGGCCTGGGGCAGCACCCGTTCCCCCGCCTCCGTCAAAACCATCCTCCGGCCCACCCGCTCAAAGAGGGGAATCCCCAGCTCCTCCTCCAGCTGCTGGATCTGGACGGTGATGGTGGACTGGGTGTAGCCCAGCCGCTCCGCCGCCTTTTGGTAACTCCCCTGGTCTACCACGGTCTGGAAGGTGCGAAGATTTTTCAGTTCCACGGGCTTCCCTCCTATTCATCGCTTTTATCAATAGTATACTTCAAAAACTTTCGCTTTTCAAATAGATTTTTTTCTGTTATGATGGGCTCATCTCAACCAAAGGATGGTGCCCGTCATGCCCCTGTCCCTTCTCCCCTCCTTCCTGCTCTACTGTTACGTGGGCGCCATCACCCCCGGCCCCGCCAACCTCTGCTCTCTCTCCACCGCCCTGCGGTACGGAAAGGGGCCCGCCCTGCGGCAGTGGCGGGGGCTGTTCACCGGCTTCTTTCTGGTGTCCATGGCCTCCGTGCTGGTGACCTTCTTTCTGGGCACGGTGCTGAACCAATACGTGGGCCTTCTCTCCTGGGTGGGCGCGGCCTATCTCCTCTGGATGGCCTGGCATACCCTCCGCTCCTCCGCCGGGCCGGAGGGACAGGCCCCGGAGGCCCCGGGCTTCCTCACGGGGCTGCTGGTGCAGCTCACCAACGTGAAGGTTATGATTTTCTGCCTCATGGCCCTGGCCTCCTACGTCCTGCCCTACAGCAGGTCCTTCTGGTCCCTGCTGGCGGTGGGGCTGTTCCTGCCCTTCACGGGACCCGTCGCCAATCTGGTCTGGCTCTTCGCCGGGGCGGCTTTGCAGAGGCTCTTTGCCAATCACCGCAAGGCCGTGGACGTCGTCTGCGCCGCCGCCTTGGCTCTGTGCGCCGTCAGTTTGGTCCTGCCCCACTGAACGTGAACCAAACAAGCGGAGAGGTCCTTCCGGTCCTCTCCGCTCTCTTCATGGCATATCCGGGGGCCAATACAGCCCCACGCTCAGATCGTTGACGTTGGTCCCCGTGGGGCCGGTGACAATCAGGCCCCCGATTTTCTCCAGGGCGTGATAGGAGTCGTTCTCCGCCAGCACCGCCGGAATTTCAATCCCCAGGGCCCGAAGGCGGTCCCGGGTTCCGCCGTCCACATAGCCCCCCGCCGCGTCGGTGGGGCCGTCGGTGCCGTCGGAACCCACGGAAAACAGGGCCGTTCCCTCCGTCCCCGCCAGGATGGGGGCCGCCGCCAGAGCCAGCTCCTGGTTCCGACCCCCCTTCCCCCCGCCGGTAAGCTTCACCACGGTCTCCCCGCCCAGGATGAGGGCCAGGGGCCTTCCCGCCTTCCGCTCCCGAAGCAGGGCCTGGGCCAGGGCCTCCCCGGTCTCCCGGGCCTCTCCCTCCGCCCGGTCCGTGAGGATGCGGACCTCATAGCCCAGTTCCCGGCAGACCTCCGCCGCCGTCCGGCAGAGCTGGGAGACGCTGCCGCAGATACAGCTTTCCACATGGGGCAGCGCCGGGGGCAGGGACCGTTCCAGCAGGCCGTGGGCCTTGGGAGACAGCTCCAAATGATACTTCTCCACCACCGCCAGGGTCTCCTCCAGGGTAGAAGCGTCCACGGCGGCGGGGCCGGAGGCGATCATGTCCAGCCGGTCCCCCAGCACGTCGGAGAGCACCACAGAAAACACCCGGGCCGGGGCGCAGGCCGCGCCGAAGCGCCCTCCCTTTACGTTGGACAGGCGCTTGCGGATCCGGTTGACCTCCTGGATGTCCGCGCCGCAGGCCAAGAGCCGGCGGTTGATCTCCTGAAATTCCTCCTGGGGAAGGTCCGACGACTCGAAGAGGGCGGAGCCCCCGCCGGAGAGGAGGAACAGCACAGAGTCCTCTTCGCCCAGGCCCCGGACCAGCGCCAGCGCCCGCTCCGCCGCGGTGAAGGAGGCGGCGTCCGCCACCGGGTGCCCCGCCTCCAGAATCTCCAGGCCGGGAAGGGGCCCCTGGCTGTGGCCGTATTTCGTCACCACCAGGCCGCCGTCCGCGTCCACGGCCTCCAGGGCGGCGGCGGCCATCCGCCAAGCCGCCTTGCCCACCGATACCAACAGCGTCCGGCCGGGGCCGGGGCGGAACGCCTTCAAAGCCTCCTTCACCGCCGCGTCCGGCAGGGCCCGGCGGATGGCCGCGCCGTAAATCTCTTCCGCGTGCCTCAGAAGTTCCGTCATGGGAACCGCCTCCCTCTCCTCTTTGATGGGGTTCAGTATAGCGGAAGGACGGAAAAAAGGCAACGGTTTTTCCAGTCCTTCCGTTTGCAATTTTCCTCCCGATGCGGTATGATGTTGAAAACCCTTGACGGGGAAAACTCCCGTCACGAAGGAGGCGCGGCACATGAAACGGATGGACGAGGGGATGCCCTTTCTCCTGCGGTATGAGAACGTAGCCTGGTATGAGGACGGGAAGATCCGCATTTTGGACCGCCGGGTCTATCCCCGGGAGGTCCGGTTTGAGGTCTGCGAGACCTACCAAGAGGTCGTCCGGGCCATCGCGGACATGGTGACCCAGAGCGCCGGGCCCTATACCGCCGTGGGCATGGGCATGGCCCTGGCGGCCTACCAGGTCCGGGGCAAGGGGAAGGCGGAACAGGCCGCCTTTCTCCGCCGGGCGGCCCATGATCTGGCCCACGCCCGGCCCACCACTGCCGGGCGCTACGGAAAAATTACCTTCCGCTGCGCCGACGTGGCGGAGGCGGCACTGGAGGCGGGGCAGGACCCTGTGGCCGCCATTGTGGAGGACACGCTGGCGTCCCTGAACCGGCGCTACGGCGTCATGCAGCTGGTGGGGGACCAATTGGAAACGCTCATCCCGGAGGGCGGGGCCATTCTGACCCAGTGCTATGGGGAAACCATCATCGGGACCCTCATCCGGGCCGCCCGCCGGACGGGGAAGTCCTTCCGGGTCTTCTGCGCGGAAACCCGGCCCTTTCTCCAGGGGGCCCGGCTCACGGCCAGCTGCTTCGCCCAGGCGGGCTTCGACACCACGGTCCTCACAGACAACATGGCCGCTTACGCCATGGAGCGGGAGGGAATCGGCCTGTTTACCTCCGCCGCCGACGCCATCGCCCGGGACGGGCACATCGCCAACAAAACCGGCACGTTCCAAATGGCGATTCTGGCCAAGTACTTCGGCATTCCCTACTATGTCACCGGCATCCCCGACGGGGACAAGCGTTCTGCGAAAGACATCGTCATCGAACACCGGGACCCCGGGCCGGTGCTCAGCTCCTGGGGCGTCCCCAACACCGTCCCGGAGGTCAAGGGCGTCTATCCTTCCTTCGACGTCACGCCCCCTCACCTGATTTCCGGCGTGGTGACGGACAAGGGGGTCTACGTCCCCTATCTGCTGGACCGCTATTTCGACACGGAGGTCCGGGATTTTTATTGAGGAGGTTACAGCCATGCTGTTACAGAAGGAACGGGAGCTGGTGGTGGAGTACGGCAAACGAATGAGCGCCGACCGGCTCTGCACCGGCACCAGCGGCAATCTCAGCATCTATGTCCCGGAGCAGGGCCTGATGGCCGTCAGCCCCTCCGGCATCGGCTACTTTGATACCCGGCCGGAGGACGTGGTGGTGACGGACCTGGAAGCCAATATCGTGGAGGGGGCCCGGAAGCCCTCCAGCGAATGGGCCCTCCACACCCTCTTTTACAAGCGCAAGCCCCAGATCCGGGCCGTGGTCCACACCCACTCCATGTACTGCACTACCTTCGCCGTGCTGGGCCTTCCCCTTCAGGCCGTTCACTACGCCATCGCCGATGCGGGAGCGGCGGAGATCCCCTGCGTGCCCTACTACCCCTTCGGCACTCTGGAGCTGGCGGAGGCCGCCGTGGAGACCGCCGGGAACAGCGACGCGGTCCTCTTGGGAAACCACGGGCTGGTGGCCTGCGGCAGGGACATCGCCGGGGCCTATGGCTTGGCGCTGAACATGGAATACGTGGCGGAGCTCCAATACCGGGCCCTTTGTATCGGAACGCCCAACGTGCTAGGCAGGGAGGCCATGGACGACGTGGTGGAGCGCTTCCAATCCTACGGACAGCCGGACGGCAAAAAGACAGGCTATTGAACAGGAAAGCGGCGGGACGCTTATGCGTTCCGCCGCTCTTACATTATTACCAAGTCACCGCGGCACATCTTTCCCCAGGCGCTTGTACATGGTCTTCTTCACCGCCCGGAGGATGTTTTCGTATCCGGTGCACCGGCACAGGTGGCCGGAGAGGAGCTTCCGAAGCTCGCCGTCCGTGTACTCTTTCCCGCTCTCCAGAATCTCCACCGCCGTCAGGATGAAGCCCGGGGAGCAGAAGCCGCACTGAATGGCCGCCTCGTCCACGAAGGCCTGCTGGATATCGGAGAGCTCGCCGTTGGGGCCCAGAAGGCCCTCCAGGGTGCGGACCTTCTTGCCCTCGGCCCAGACGGCCAGGTAGATGCAGGAGTTGAAGGCTTCCCCGTCGATGAGGACGTTGCAGGCCCCGCACTCCCCTACCTCGCAGCCCTTTTTCACGGAGGTCATCCGGAAGTCGTTTCGCAGCATGTCGGTGAGGCTGGCCCGGACGTCCACCGTCCGCTCCACGTCCTTGCCGTTCAGGTTGAAACGGACTGTCTGATACTGGATCTGATGCTTTTCCATCACAGGTCACCTCCCGCCAGTCTTACGGATTCAATGAAGGCCCGCTTCGCGCTCTCCACGGCGATGTGCAGGCGGAAATCCTTAGCCGCCCGCCAGGAGTCCCGGGGATTGATGTCCTCCTTGACCGCCCGGGCGAACTGTTCCGCCAGCTCCAGGCTAACGGGGCGACCCTTGGCCAGTTCCTCGGCATGCGCGGCCCGCAGGGGCACGGGGCCCGCTACGCCGAAGGCAACCCGGGCCCGCTCCACCGCTTTCTTGTCGGCGGAGAGGCGGACGTTGACGGAGGTTCCCAAGGTGGCGATGTCCATGGCGCTGCGCATGGCGTACTTGATATAGTGTCCGAAGCAGTTTTCATAGCTCTCTTTGGGGATTAAAATGGCGGTCTGAATCTCCCCTTCCCGGACGTCCACCTTGCCTGCCTTGATGTAGAAATCGTGGATGGGCTGGCGGCGGACGCCCTCCGGGCCGGTGAGCTCCACAATGGCGTCCCAGGCGTGGAGGGTGGAGGCGGAGTCGGCGGAGGTAACGCCGTTGCAGGTGTTCCCCCCGATGGTGCCGATGTTCCGAATCTGGGGTCCGCCCACCTGGTCCACGGCCTCGCCCAAAACGTTGATGTACGTTTGGATCAGCGGGTCCCGGGTGATATGGGAAAAGCTGGTCAGGGAGCCGATGCGCAGGGTCCCGTCCTCCTTCAGGGACACGCCCCGGAGCTCGTCCAGGGTCTGGATGGAGATGAGCTCCGCCCCGGCCCGTTTGCCCTCCCGCATCTGGACCAGTACGTCGGAGCCTCCGGCGATGATCTGGGCCTCGGGATGGGCCAGCCGCAAGGCCACGGCGTCCTTGACGCTCTCAGCCTGGTACAGGGCTTTCATGTCATACATACGCTGGGCCCTCCTTTACTCTTCGATCAGTCCCGCTTCCCGGAATTTCCGGTAGAGGACGTGGGGCGTGATGGGGCAGGAATCAACGGCCACGCCGGTGGCGTTCAGGATGGCGTTCCGGATGGCCGGGGCCGGCGAACAGGCCGGGGGCTCGCCCAGGGCCTTGGTGCCGTAGGGAGACGTGGGCTCCGGGTTCTCCACAAAGCCCACCTCCAGCGCGGGGTGGTCCATAAAGGTGGACAGCTTGTAGTCCAGCAGGTTGTTGTTCAGGGGCTTTCCAGTCTTCTCGTCAAACTTCAATTCCTCGGAGAGACCGTAGCCGATGGCCATGGACATGCCGCCGTGGACCTGGGCTTCCGCCAGGGCGGGATTGATGAGGGTCCCGCAGTCGTGGACGTTGATGAGCCGCAGCAGGGTCGCCTTGCACATGGGAATGTCCACTTCCACCTCGGCGAAGGAGCAGCCGAAGGAGTAGGCGTTGGACTTGATCTGCGCCGTGGTCTCGGCGGTGATGTGCCGGCTGTGCTCCAGAGAATACAGGCTCTCCGTAGCCAGGTCCCCCAGGGACTTCAACACCCGCCCGTCGGATTTCCGGACGATTTGGCCGTCCGCCAGGTCCAGGTTGGAAACGGGCATCCGGGTCTGTTCGTGAGCCACCTCCAGGATGCGCTCCCGGAGGGCCAGGGCCGTCTGCATGATGGAGAAGCCGCCGATATAGGTCTGCCGGGAGGCGTAGGCTCCGGTGCCGAAGGGGGTGATATCGGTATCTTGGGTGGAAACCACGTGGACATCGCTGAGGGGAATCCCCACGGCGTCCGCCACCATCTGAGAGTAGGCCGTGTCGCAGCCCTGGCCGATCTCCGTCTCGCCGGTCTGGAACTGCAAAGACCCGTCCTGGTTCAGTACCATGCGGCAGGAGGAGGACTCCAGGGAAATGGGCCACACGGCGGTGTTATACCAGAAGACCGCCAGGCCCACGCCCCGGCGCACCGGCCCGGTCTGGTTCTGGTATTCCCGGAACTTCTTCTCATAGTCCAGCAGCTCCAGGGCCTTGTCCATGCATTGATTGAAGGTGTCGTGGTACAGCTCGTTCTTGGAGAAGCCGTCCACATAGCCCACAGGCATCAGGTTTTTCCGGCGGAACTCCAGGGGGGACATGCCGATGGCCTTACAGATGTCGTCGATGTGGCTTTCCCCGGCGAACATGGCCTGGGGAATGCCATAGCCCCGCATGGCCCCGGCGGAGGGCCGGTTCGTGTACACCGTCCAGCTGTCGCACTCCACGTTGAGGCAGGGATAGAGCTGGGGGAAGGCGTTCATGCCCTTGGCCACGATGCCGTGGCCGTGGGAGGCGTAGGCCCCCTGGTTGGAGAAGGCCTCCAGCTTCCGGGCCACCAGCGTGCCGTCGGGCCGGACGTAGGAGATGATATGGGTGCGGATGGCGTGGCGGACCCGGTTGGACACAAAGGTCTCCTCCCGGCTGCACTCCAGCTTCACCAGCCGCCCGCCCACCTGGGTGGAGCACCAGGCGCACAGGGGCTCGTACAGCGCGTCCTGCTTGTTGCCGAAGCCCCCGCCGATGTAGGGCTTGATAATCCGGACCTTACCCCAGGGAATGCCCAAAGCCTGGCCGACGACCCGGCGGACGATGTGGGGAATCTGGGTGGAGCTGACCACCACCACCCGGCCCGCCTCCTCGTAGGCGAAGCAGCCGTGGTTCTCGATGTGGCAGTGCTGGACCGTGGGGGTGTCGTACCAGCCTTCGACTTTGATAAGGCCGGGTTCCTGCCGGGCGGCCTCGTAGTCCCCCCGCCTCACGTCGGAGTGAGCCAGGATGTTGTTCGCCCGGCCCTCGTGAATCTGAGGCGCGCCGTCCTTCATGGCCTCCTGCACATCCAGGACGAAGGGCAGCTCCTCGTACTCCACCTTGAGAGCCCGAACGGCCTGGGCGGCGGCAATCTCGTCCTCGGCGATGACCACGGCCACCTCGTCGCCGTAGTAGCGCACATGGCGGTTCAGCAGCCTCCGGTCCGCTACGTCCTGGTGATGGGGGTCCGTGGACCAGGGATGGCCCGCCGTGGGAAACTCGACGTCCGGCGCATCGAAGCAGGTCAGAATTTTGACCACGCCGGGAACGGCCTCCGCCGCCGCCGTGTCCACGGACTTCACGAAGCCGTGGGCAATGGTGGAATGGCAGATCTTCGCAATCAGGGCTTCGCGGCCGCAGAGGTCGTCCATGTATTTGGCCCGGCCCGTCGCCTTTTCGTAGGCGTCCACCCGGGTCACGCTCTTGCCGACGCATTTGCTCATTGGGTGCCCTCCTTTTTGATTACAACTTCGCTCCCGAGGAACAGGCGCGCTTGACTGAACGGGAGAAAAGAGGATATACTGCTTTTATCATGGAAACGCTGGGGGTAATCGTATGGCGCTGAAATTGGGCTGCGTGGTCATGGCGGCGGGGAACGCCCGCCGGTTCGGGGAGAATAAGCTGGCCGCCGGAGTGGGAGGCCGGAGCCTCATCCTCCGGGCGCTGGAGGCGGTGCCGGGAGAGGAATTTGAAAAAGTCGCCGTGGTGACCCAGTACCCGGAGGTCATGGAGCTGGCGGAGCGGTTTCGCTTCTCCGCCGTCCGGAACGAACACCCGGATTGGGGTATCAGCCACACCATCCGGCTGGGGCTGGAGTCCCTGGGGAACTGCGCCGGGGCGATGTTCCTGGTCAGCGACCAGCCGCTCTTAAGGCAAGAGAGCGTCCGGGCCCTGGCAGAGCTGTGGCAAAGCCGGCCGGATAACATCGCCGCCCTGGCCCACGGCGGGGTCCGGGGAAATCCCTGCGTTTTCCCCGCCCGGTTTTTTCCGGAGCTGCTGGCCCTCACCGAGGACCGCGGGGGCAATACCGTCATCCGGCGGCACGAGGAGGACCTCATTTTGCTGGAGACGGCGGAGCAGGAGCTGACGGACGTAGACACGCGGTCGGCGCTGGCGGAACTGGAGCAATAATCCTCAAGCCGGGGCGGGCGAACCGCCCCGGCTTTTGCCGTCACTTTTTCGCGTAGGGGGTCCCCTCCAGAGGCAGGGATGTGCGGCGTTTTCCGTCGTAGCGGAAATACGCATCGGCAATGGCGGGGGCGGTGGGAATGGAGGTAATCTCCCCGATGCCGATGGCCCCGCAGGCCACGTTCAGCCCCGGCTTTTCCACGATGATGGGGACAATCTCAGGAATCTGGTTGGCCCGGAACAGGCCCAGGGTGCCGAACTTCACGTTGGGCTTACAGTCCGTCAGGGGATAGCGCTCCGTCAGGGCGTAGCCCATGGACATCACCACGCCGCCCTCAATCTGGCCCTCTACCGACAGGGGGTTCACCGCCTTGCCCACGTCGTGGGCGGCGACGATTTGTTTCAGCTTCCCGTCTTCATCCAGGATGCAGACCTGAGTGGCGTAGCCGTAGGCGATATGGCTGACAGGATTGGGCACGTCGGCCCCCAGGGGGTCCGTCTTGCCCAGGTATTCGCCGTAAAACTCCTTCCCGTTCAGGGAGGCCAGGCCCTCCTCCTCCAGGGCGGCCCTCAGGCCCTCACAGGCCCGGCGGCAGGCCTCACCGGTGAACAGGGTCTGGCGGGAGCCGGAGGTGGTGCCGGAGTCCGGCGCGAAGTAGGTGTTGGAACGCTCGTAAACAACGTCCTCATGCCTCAGGCCCGTCTGGTCGCAGATCATCTGGGTCAGCACCGTGCCCAGGCCCTGGCCGATGCAGGAGGCCCCGGCGAAAATGTGGACCTTGCCGTCCTCCACCGTCAGCCGCACCCGGCCTGTGTCCGGGATGCCCACGCCCACGCCGGCGTTCTTCATGGCGCAGGCGAGACCGGCATATTTCGCCTTCTCATAGTAGGGCTTCACCGCCTCCAGGGTCTCCACCAGGCCGGTGGATTCGTCCACAATCTGGCCGTTGGGCAGCTCCTGGCCGGGGCGGATGGCGTTGCGGTAGCGAATCTCCCAGGGGCTGACGCCAACCACGTCCGCCATCTGGTTCAAAAGGCTCTCAATGCAGAAGCAGGTCTGGGTCACGCCGAAGCCCCGGAAAGCCCCGGCAGGGGGATTGTTGGTGTACCAGGCCCAGCCGTCAATCTCAAAGTTCTGGTAATTGTAGGGCCCGGCGGCGTGGGTACAGGCCCGCTCCAGCACCGGCCCTCCCAGGGAGGCGTAGGCCCCGGTGTCCGCCACCACGCTGGCCTTCACGCCCTGGATGACGCCGTTTTCATCGCAGCCCAGGGTAAACTCCATCTCCATGGGGTGCCGCTTGGGGTGAATCAGCAGGCTCTCCGCCCGGCTGAGCTTCACCTTTACCGGGCGCTTCGTCAGATAGGCCGCCAGCGCGGCGTGGTGCTGGACCGTCACGTCCTCCTTGCCGCCGAAGCCGCCGCCCACCAGGCAGTTTTGGACCTTCACCTTTTCCGGGGGGAGGCCCAGCATCCCCATGGTCTCGTGCTGGGTGTCGTAAGCCCCCTGATCCGTGGAGAGAACCATAATCCCCCCCTCCCCGTCGGGATAGGCCACGGCGCACTCGGGCTCTAAGAAAGCGTGCTCCGTCCAGGGAGTGGAGAACTTCTCCGTGAGGACGTGCTTGCTCTTGGCGATGGCCGCCGCCGGGTCTCCCCGCTGGATGTGCTTGTGGGCCAGCAGGTTCCCCTCCCGGTGGACCAGGGGGGCGTTCTCCGCCATGGCCTCTTCGGGATTCCGGACCATGGGCAGTTCCTCATAGTCCACCTTCACCAGGGCCTTGGCCTTAGCCAGAGTTTCCTGGTCCTCGGCGGCCACGATGCAGACGGCGTCGCCCAGGTAGTGGGTAATATCCCCCACGGCGATCATGGTGTCCCAGTCCTTTTTCAGGTGGCCCACCTTGTTGCTGCCGGGAATATCGGCGGCGGTGAAGACTCCCGCCACGCCGGGAAGTCGCTTGGCCTCCTCCGTATGAATCGCCAGCACCCGGGCCCGGGGATACGCGGACCGGACGGCGGAAGCGTAAAGCATGCCCTCCATGTAAACGTCGTCGGGGTAAATTCCCGTGCCGGTAACCTTCTCCTCCACGTCCACCCGGGGCACCCGGGCCCCCAGGGACCAGTCGGACGGAATTTCCGGGACCTCTCCGGCCCGGAGCAGCTCCGCCGCCAACAGGATGGCGTCGATAATTTTTACATAGCCGGTGCACCGGCAGATGTTGTTCCGAATGGCAAAGGCCGCTTCCTCCCGGGTGGGATTCCGATTCCCGTCCAAAAGGGCTTTGGCGCACATGACCATGCCCGGAATGCAGAAGCCGCACTGGACCGCCCCCGCCTGGCCGAAGGCGTATGTATAGGCCCGCTTCTCAAAGTCTGTCAATCCCTCTACGGTGAGAACGCTCTTTCCCTCCAGCTTGTCCGTCTGTGGGATGCACGCCCGGGTGGGCTTTCCGTCGATGAGCACCGTGCAGGTGCCGCAGGCCCCCTCGCTGCACCCGTCCTTTACGGAGGTCAAACCCAGGCCGTCCCGCAGGAAACGGATCAGCTTCTGGTTTTTCTCCACGGTGACTGGTCTGCCGTTTACGGTAAATGCCGCCATAAAAAACTCCTTGCCTCCGTGCCCGCCCTCGGTCCCACGGCCATCATGTATTCAGAAAGGTCGACCTTTCCGTTATTGTCTATTATACATGAAGGCCGACCTATAATCAAGGGCGCTTTTGTCATTTCGTTATTCTATATTTAGTCTAACGGAGGCAGCTCCCAACCCACGGCCAGGGCCCCTTTCCGCACCGTGATCCGGGCTTCCGGTTCCAGGACGTGGTTGCTGACGCCCAGTGGAAACTCCGGGGTCAGTACGGCGTCCTTCAGCGGGTATTGAAAACCCTCCTCGTCCACGCCCTCCGCCCGGTCCCCCAAGCAGAAAGCGGAGAACAATCCCCACTCCACCGTTCTGGGGACCGTCAGCGCCTCGTTCTCCACGGCGGTCCAGACGAAATCATCGTCGTAAAGGAAGCCCCTGGCCCCCCTCCGGCGGAGGAACAGCAGGGATTGAAGATTCGCCAGGGTGTGGTCCAGACGCTTTCCCCCGGTGCCGCCGTAAATATAAAAAGTATCAAACTTCCGTTCCAGTCCAGCCCGCAAGGCCGCCAGGGTGTCCGTGTCGTCCTTCTCCACCGGCAGGCGGCGGACCTGGACGAAGTCCGCCGGGGGCTCCATGGAGTCAAAGTCCCCCAGGAGCAGATCCGGCGCAATCCCCTCTCTTAGGCAGATTTGATAACCCGCATCGGCGGCGATGACGAGATCGCCGGAGGCGGGGCGCTCCCGCAGGCCGTAAAAGCTCCCGGCGGCGAAGATGAAGCAGCGTTTCATGGCAAGTTCTCCTTTGCGGCGTTGTGCGATATCCTGATAATACCAGTTTTTCCTGAAAAATACCAGCCCCTTAAAGGGGCTTCCCCAGGGACCGCTCGATGTCCAGGACGATGTCGCTCATCTTCACGTCCAGCGCCAGGCTGATCCGGTACAGCGTCTCCAGGGTGGGCTTCCGGCCGCCCCGCTCGATGGCGCTGAGGTGTGTCCTGCCGATGTCCGCCAAGCCGCTCAGCACCTCCTGGGTCACCCCCTTCCGGAGCCGGTAAGCAGCGATGACCTCGCCGACCACAATGGGATTCAAGCGCATCTCGCTCATTTCCATCACCTCTCCCAAAAGTGTATCCGAAAACCCTGTCCGCTCCGAATGCATATGTTGACATTTGAATACTTATGTGTTACTATTTCCCTTAAGAAGGCGA
Organism: uncultured Oscillibacter sp.; assembly: GCA_950097265.1. Taxonomy (GTDB): domain Bacteria; phylum Bacillota; class Clostridia; order Oscillospirales; family Oscillospiraceae; genus Oscillibacter. The sequence goes on along the minus strand of CATNDJ010000005.1, from coordinate 67,702 downwards.
TGTATTTGCAACAAAAAGAGGCGAGAGACAGAAATGAACGCAGTGATTGCCGCAGCAGCGCTGCTCCAGGCCATAGAAACGGCTGGGCGGTGGCGCTGCTTTCAGAAAATGGGCTGTTCGGGCTGGGAGGCCCTGCTTCCGGTCTGCCGCACCTGCCTGCTGTTTCACGAGCTCTATGGCAGCGGCCGCCGGGCACTTCTCCTGCTCCTGCCCGTGTACAATGTGTATGTTCTCCTGCGGCTCGGCATCGACCTGGCGTTCGCCTTTAACCGCAGCGCTTGGTTCGGCGCAGGACTTGCGCTGCTGCCCTTTCTTTTCTTCCCTCTCCTGGGCTTCGGAAGATCGGTTTACCTGGACGGATCCCTGAATGTACAGTGAAAGTCCTGCGCCGCTTTGAAACGGTCCCCAAAAAAGGGCCGTTTTTTCTTTTTCCTCTTGACAAGAACGATTGTTCGAGTTACAATAGCAATCGAACAAAATTTCTATATGGAGGATTTCAATATGACCGGCTGGACTCTTTTTTTCACCATCCTGGGCATCGCCATCCTGACCGCCCAGCTCTTCCACCTCATTGACCTGATTGAGCGTCCCGCCCGGCGCTCCCGCAAGGCGGCCTGTCTCCCGGCGGCCTGGAACGTACGGCTGTGGCAGGCCCTGGGTGAAAAGCGATGGACCTCCTGGAGAAACTGACCGTCCTCACCGACGCCGCCAAGTATGACGCCGCCTGCACTTCCAGCGGCGGAACCCGGGCGGCGAAAAAGGGGTATATCGGCAATACCTCCACCGCCTCGGCGGGCTGCTGCCACAGCTTCTCCGCCGACGGGCGCTGCGTCACCCTGCTGAAAGTGCTGCTGACGAACCGCTGCGTGTACGACTGCAAATACTGCGTCAACCGCCGGAGCAACGAGACCAGGCGGGCGGCCTTCACCCCGGAGGAGCTGGCAGACCTCACGATCCAGTTCTACCGGCGGAACTACATTGAGGGGCTGTTTCTCTCCTCCGGCGTCTTCCGCAGCCCGGACTACACCACGGAACTGATGATCCGCTGCCTGGCCCTGCTCCGGGAGCGGTATCGCTTCAACGGCTACATCCACGCCAAGGCCATCCCCGGCACGTCGCCGGAGCTGGTGGAGCGGCTGGGCCTCCTGGCGGACCGGCTCAGCGTGAACATCGAGCTGCCTTCGGAGGCGGGACTGAAATCCCTGGCCCCGGATAAGACGAAAGGAGCCATTCTGGCTCCCATGCGGCAGATTCAAGCCCGGAACCGGCAGAGCCGGGAGGAGCTGGTGAAATACCGTCACGCTCCCCGCTTCGCCCCCGCAGGGCAGAGCACCCAGCTCATCGTCGGGGCCACCCGGGACACGGACTTCCACATCCTCCGGCTGACCCAGGGTCTCTATGACCGCTATGGTCTAAAACGAGTGTTCTATTCCGCCTATGTTCCGGTGGTGGAGCACGCCCTGCTTCCCGCCAGGGACGTAAAGCCCCCCCTGCTGCGGGAACACCGGCTCTATCAGGCGGACTGGCTGCTGCGCTTCTACGGCTTCCGGGCAGAGGAGCTGCTGGACGAAAGCCACCAGGACTTCGATACCCGGGTGGACCCCAAGTGCAGCTGGGCCCTGGCCCACCTGGACTTCTTTCCGGTGGAGGTCAACACCGCCGCCTATGAAACCCTGCTACGGATTCCCGGCGTGGGAGTCACTTCCGCCCGGCGGATCCTGAGCGCCCGGCGGACGGGGCCCCTTCACATCGACAACCTGAAAAAGCTGGGGGTGGTGATGAAGCGGGCCCAATATTTTCTCACCGCCTCCGGCAAAATGGCGGAGGGCCTGCGCTTCACGCCGGACAGCCTTTTGCGGGGGCTCATCGCCGCCGAGAGGCCCACGCTGCCCCAGCCGGAAGGGGAACAGCTGTCCCTGTTTAACCGGCCGGAGACGGCGTAGTGGCGCTGCCGGAGGAGTCCCATGGAAGTGATGTACCATTACGACGGCAGCTTCGACGGCTTCCTCTCCTGCGTCTTCGACAGCTACGCCCATCGAGAAATCCCCGCCGGATTCTCTTCCGGCGGGGACGAGGTCTATACCCTATTCGATTCCCGGAGGGTCCCCACGGACCCGGGCCACGCCGCCAGGGTCCTGCGGAAGGTAACCGCCCTGTCCCCGGAAGCCGCCGTCCTGCTGCGGCGGGGTTTTCTCACCTGTCTGCCGGAAAAGGAGCTGTGCCTGTTCCGGCTGGTGGCCAAGCTGCTCCGGGAGGGGCCCGGCTTCCTCCGAAACCGCTCCGACGAGACGCTGTACCCGGTCATCCGGGCCGTCCGGCATCTAAACGGGGAAGTCCATCTCTTAAAAGGCTTCGTCCGCTTCTCGGACCTGGGAGGCGTGCTGGGCGGGGAAATTGAGCCGAAAAACCGGGTCCTGCCCGTGCTGGGCGGGCACTTCGCCGCCCGGTTTCACAACGAGCGCTTTTTCCTCTACGACCGCACCCACAGGGAAGCCCTCTTCCACGTCCCCGGTCAGTCGGTCATCCGGCCCCTGGCGGACTTTCAGATGGCCCCGCCGGACGAGGCGGAGGCCCGCTACCGCCTGCTGTGGAAACGGTTTTACGATACCATCGCCATTAAAGAGCGGGAGAACCCCCGCCTGAGGATGAGCAACATGCCTAAGCGCTACTGGACAACTATGACGGAGTTTCAGGGGGAGGACTGGTTTAAGCCTCAAAGCTCTCCCGCAGCCGTTTCAGCCCCCGGCGCTCCAGCCGGGATATCTGCACCTGAGACACTCCCACCACCCGGGCCGTCTGCTCCTGGGTCAGCCCCTTAAAATAGCGGAGGAGAATCGTCATGCGCTCCTTCTCCGGCAAGCGGTCGATGGCCTCCCGAAGGGCGATGCGCTCCACCAGCCCCTCCTCCGGGGCCTCGGTGCCCAGGGCACCTTCCAGGGTCAGGCCGTCCGCCGTCTCCTGCTGAAGGGACTCCGGCGCGTCGGTGGCCAGGTCCGTCCGGGCAATCTCCTCCGGCGTCAGGCCCGTGGCTTCCGACAGCTCCGAGAGGGCCGGCTCCCGGCCCAGCTCGTGGCGCAGGCGTTCCCGGGCGGTGTAAAGAGTCTGGGCCTGCTCCCGAATGCTCCGCCCTACCTTCACGGCTCCGTCGTCCCGGAGGAAGCGGCGGATTTCCCCCGCGATTTTCGGCACGGCGTAGGTGGAAAAGCAGGTGCCGTAGTCAAAGTCAAAGCCCTGGACCGCCTTCAAAAAGCCCAGGCAGCCCAGCTGATACAGGTCGTCCGGCTCCACGCCCCGGCCATAGTACCGCCGGACCACGCTCCAAATCAAACCGTTGTTTTCAATGACCGCCTGTTCGCAGGCGTCCCGGTCCCCCTGCTGCGCCGCCCGGAGGAGCTCCAGCGCGGCGCTCATTTCTTCAAACGGGAGGCCAGCTTCTTCCGCATCACCACCGTGGTCCCCTTGTTCACAGCAGACCGCACCGTCACCTTGTCCATGAAGCTCTCCATAATCGTGAAGCCCATGCCGCTGCGCTCCTCCCCGCCGGTGGTGAACATGGGCTGCCGTGCCTTTTCCACGTCCGGGATACCCCGGCCATGGTCCTTCACCGTCAGCTCCAGCACATTCCCCGGCAGCACCCGCAGCTTCAGCGTCACGCTGCCGATGGCGTCCGGGTAGCCGTGGACAATGGCGTTTGTCACCGCTTCGCTGACGGCGGTTTTCACATCCTCCAGCTCATTTAAGGTGGGATCCATCTGGGCGGCGAAGCAGGCCGCGGCGGAGCGGGCAAACCCCTCGTTCCGGCTCTGGCTGGGAAAGCTCAGGATGGCCTCGTTGACTGCCTTGGTCCTCATTATGTAAACCTCCTCATTTGATCGTTACAAGACGGTTAATGCCTGCGGCATCCAGGACCCGCCGGGCCTGGGGCGGCACGCCCCGCACCAGCAGCCCGCCGTCCAGAAGCTGCATTTTCTGCCGCGCCCGGAGAATTACCGCAATGCCGGAGCTGTCCATGAAGGTCACTCCCGACAAGTCCAGCACCAGCTTCCGGGGCAGCGCCGCGTCCAAAGCCTCCTCCAGCTCCCGCAGGGCGGTCCGGGCCCCCTGGTGGTCCAGCTCCCCGCTGAGCTCCAGCAGCAGGTTCCGGTCCGCGTTCTTCACCTGGATCTTCATATGTTTCCCCTCTTTTACCAAAAATATGCCTGATGCAAAAACGCCGGAGCGTCCCTCTGCCGGGCGTCTTCCCGCCGGTAGGCAAAACAGGACAGGCTTTCAAATTTGATGATAGCACGTCCCTTCCCTGCTTTTTGTCGAAATCAATCCGGGCTTCCTGGATAATTTCTCCAGGCGCATGAACCGGCCCGCTTCCGGCTTTCCCCTTTCAATGCAAACATTCATTCTATGTAAGCGATTACATTTTTAAGAAAATTGTAACATTTTGCACAGACAAAACTATACAAAACCATTTTTTTCACCAAAAATGCGTTTTCCTACTTGCGGTTTTTTTGTCAGGATGGTAATGTTTAAGAAAAAGGCAAGAGTCTTTGATCTTGAAATCCAGCGCTTTTGATTATTTTTGTTCCAAAAATGTAAGCGCTTACTTTTTGTGAAAGAGAGGGGAGGGATTCTCATGAACGCCACAATTTATGATGTTTCCCGCCTTTCCGGCGTCTCCACAGCCACGGTGTCCCGCACTTTTTCCGATCCCGACCGGGTCCGGGACTCCACGCGGCAGAAGGTTTTCGAGGCGGCGGAAATTCTGCACTACTCCCCCAACGCCATCGCCAGGGCCATGGTGCGCCAGCGGACGGATAAAATTGCCTTCCTCATCTGCAAGAAGGACGCCACCATCCTGGATGAATTTTACGCCCGCATCTGCGAGAGCATCATGCGGCGGACCATGCAGTCGGACCGCCAGCTTGTGATTTCCACGGCCTCGGACTGGGCCCAGGCGGCGGGCACCGCCCAAAACAAACAGGTGGAAGGCGTCATCCTGGGGGGTAGCGCCCAGGCGGACATGGTCTCTGAATTTCAGAGCAAGCGCGTGGCCGTGGTGCTGGTGAACAATCGCATGCCGGGCTTCGACCTCCCCTGCGTGCTGTCCGACGAATACGGCGGCATCCGCCTGGCGGTGGAGCACCTGATACAGCGGGGACGGCGCAGCATCGCTATGATTGCCGGGCGCTTCTCCCCTTACATCGTGGGAGAGCGCTATAACGCCTTCCTGCAAATTATGGAAGAGCATGGCCTTGACGCGGGAGCCTACCCTGTGGCCATGTGCGATCCCACCGTCGAAAGCGCCGCCCGGATGGCCCAGGAGCTGCTGAGCCGGAAGGACCGGCCCGACGCCGTCCTCGGTATCAACGACGTGATTGCCGCCGGGGTGCTGAAAGCCGCCCTTCGCCTGGGGCTGAAGGTTCCGGACGACCTGGCGGTGGTGGGCTTCGACGATTCCACTATCTGCGGCATGGTCGAGCCGGAGCTGACCTCCGTCCACATCAACTGCCGCCTCATCGGCGAGCTGGGGGTGGACCGTCTTCACGCCCTGCTGAACGGGGAGGAATGTCCTCCGGTCACCGTGGTCCCCGCCGAACTTCGCATCCGGGGTTCCAGTTAGCCTTTTTTCCCGGAAAAAACGCATATACTTAGAAGGACCGGCGTTCGGCCGGGAAAGACAAGGAGGAACGCCATGAAAACAAAGAAGAAAGCGGCGGCCGCAGTCAAGGCGGCGCTCTGCGCCCTGCTGCTGCTGACCTCGCTGTTTCCCATCTATTGGCTGTTGGCGATGGCCATCCGCCCCACGGACGAAATGCGGGGCCACATTCCCCTGCTGCCCCAGTCCCTGACGGCGGAGCATTTCGCTCAGCTCTTCACCGGCGAAGGCTTCGGCCAGGCCATTGTCAACAGCCTCCAGACCACCTTCAGTTCTCTGATTCTGTCCCTGCTGGTGGGTGTCTGCGCGGCCTATGTCCTGGCCCGGCGGCGGTTCCGCTTCGGGCTGAAAAAGCCCCTGACCTACTGGGTCCTGCTGGTGCGGGTGCTGCCGCCGGTGGCTTTCACCATCCCGCTGTATATCATGTTCAACAAGCTGGGCGTGCTGAATACCAAACTTCCCGTGGCCCTGGCCTGCGTGCTGATCAACGTGCCTTTGATCATTTGGTTTCTCATCAGCTTCTTCCAGGACCTCCCCGAGGAGGTAGAGGAGAGCGCCAAGGTGGACGGCGCCACGGAATGGCAGCTCTTCGTGCGGATTGTCCTGCCCCTGGTGGCCCCGGGCATCGCGGCGGTGGCCATGCTCAGCTTCATGTACGCCTGGAACGAATACACCTACACCGTCATCTTTACCCGCAGCCCCGCCAACAACACCGTACCCCTGGCCCTGGCCCTGCTGAACACGGAGGACAACCTGACCAACTTCGGCCTGGTGGCGGCGGGAGGCGTGATCTCCGTCATCCCCATCACCCTGTTTGTGATCTTTGCGCAGAACTACTTGATTTCCGGTCTTTCAAGCGGCGCTGTCAAAGAGTAACAAAATATTCCCCCGCAAGCAAACGCAGCCACGTCAACAAGATTAGGAGGAAAAGAAATGAAAAAGCTGTTCGCGTTCCTGCTGGCTCTGGTCATGGTCCTGTCCCTGGCCGCCTGCGGCGGCAAGTCCGGCCAGACCGGCGACACTTCCGGAAGCACCCCCGCTCAGGGAGATTCCGGCAGCTCCGGCGGCTCCGCCGCTCCCACCAAGCTGACCCTGATCCTGCGGGCCGGAACCTACGCCGACGTCATCAAGGAGTGCCTTCCCGCCTTTGAGGCCGAAAACAACGTCACCTGCGAAGTGCAGGAGCTCTCCGAGTCCGACCTGTACTCCGGCATCGCCCTGGACGCCATCAACTCCGCCGGCACTTACGACCTGTGCATGGTGGACGGCTCCTGGATGGCCGAGTTTACCGACAGCGGCGTCCTGGCCAACCTGTCGGACCTGGGCTACGAGCTGGATGACGACGTCATCCCCGCCACCACCACGATCTGCTATGTGGACGGCCAGCTGTATCTGGCCCCCTACTATGGCAACGTCACCGTACTGATGTTCAACAAGGCCAACGTGGAGGCCGCCGGGTATTCCGCCGACCAGATTCAGAGCCTGGACGATCTGCTGGCCATCTGCGAAAGCGCCCAGGCCGCCGGCAAAAAGGGCTTCATTTACCGGGGCGATAACCAGAACAACCTGGTGGTAGACTTCCTTCCCATCCTGCTGTCCTTCGGCGGCTGGGTCATTGACGAAAATAACAAACCCACCGTCAACACCGAAGAATTTAAAGCGGCGATGAACTACTACCTGAAGCTCATCGCCACCGGCGAAGCCCAGGTAAAGGACGATCTCATTGCCTCCGTGGACACCGGCGCGGGCACGATGGGCATCGGCTGGCCCGGCTGGTACACGCCCACCGCCGACTCCACGGCGGACTATATCGCCCTCAGCGGCGCGGCCTCTGCCGGAGCGAAAGCCTACAACTCCAACGTCTACGGCATCTGGACCATCGGCGTACCCAACAACAGCCAAAACAAAGAGCTGGCGGTAAAACTGCTGTCCTATCTGATGGACGCCGACGTGCAGAAATCCACCGTCCCCTCCGGCGGCGTGCCCTGCCGGTACTCCAGCCTTCAGGACGCAGACGTCCTGGCCACCTATCCTCAGTATGAAGTGGTCTGCAAAGCCTTGGAGAGCGGCATGTACCGCCCCGTCATCGCCGAGTGGACCCAGTTCTACACCACCCTGGGCACCGAAATGGACAACATCGTTAACGGCGTGAAAACCGTGGACCAGGGCCTGGCCGACGCCCAGGCCAACCTCGAGCAGCTCATGGGGTAAAACCTTGACTCGCTCCGTCTGTCCGGAGGAACACCGGGCCGGAGCGGCGGCAGCGTGAGCTCCGCTTTGACTTGAGAGATGAACCGGGACGCCTTCGGGCGTCCCGGCCCTCCCAAAGGCGCCGGGAGGCGCCTTATCCCCCCAGAAAAGAGAGGCGCTTATGAGAAAACACCAACTTGTGAAAAACCACGCCGCCGGGAGCGCCGCGAGGCGCTTCGGCCTGGGGATGATCAGCCCCACCATGCTGGTCCTGCTGGTCATGACGGCCTATCCCCTGCTGTTCACCCTCTTCTACAGCTTCACCGATTACAACCTTTTGCGGAACCTTCAGAAGCCCGCTTCCTTTATCGCCTTAGGGAACTACACGAAGCTTCTTAACGACGCCTATTTCCGCCAGGCCATCCTGAATACGGTGAAATTCACCCTCCTGGCGGTGATCTTCGAGATGCTCATCGGCTTCTGCATGGCCCTTCTGGTCAACAGCCTCACCCGGGGACAAAAGGTCATGCGGACGCTGCTGCTCCTGCCCTACCTGCTGCCCACCGTGACGGTAGCCTTGAGCTGGCGGATGATGCTCTCTCCCAACTACGGCATCGTCAACCAGGTGATGGAGGCCCTGAGCCTGCCCGTATTCAACTGGTTTTCCGATATGCGCACCGCCTTCGGCATGCTGCTTCTGATTGACGTGTGGCAAAGCGCCCCCTTCGTCTTCCTGCTGCTGTACGCCGCCCTTCAGTCCGTGCCCCATGCCCAATACGAGGCCGCCCGCATCGACGGGGCAAACTCCGTCAAAATCCTTTTCTACGTCACCATCCCCAACATCAAAAACAGCCTGGCCCTCTGCGCCCTGCTGCGGACCATCGACAGCTTCCGCCTCTTCGACAAGGTAAACCTCCTCACCGGCGGCGGACCGGCCAACACCACCTCCACGATTACGCAATACCTGTATAACTACGGAATCAAGTCTCTGGACTTCGGCTTCGGCAGCGCCGGCGCCATCGTCATGACGGTGCTGGTCCTTCTCCTCTCCAGCCTCTATATCAAGCGGGCGATGGGATAAGCCGATGGAAGAGATGAAGCTGACATTTGTAAACGTGGGCTACGGGGAGGCCATTCTGCTGGAGTGCCCGGACCACGCCCGCCCCGGCGGCGTTTTCACCATGACCGTCGACGGCGGCAGCGCCGAGGAGGAGGAATACCGGGACCGCTCCTCCGGCCGCATCCCCTTCGGGGAATACCTGGCCGCCCGGGGACTGGACCACATCGACGTCATGGCCGTCACCCACGTCCATGAGGACCATCTCTGCGGCCTGGTTTCCCTGCCGGACCGCTGGCCCCCCGGGGAGCTCTGGCAGACCCTTCCGGAGGATCTCCACCGCTCTCTGCGGTCTCTGCCCCCCCTGGAGGGGGCCACCCTCTCCCAGAAAAAATTCCTTCAGTCCGTCAACGACTACCGTGTCCTCTGCGCCAGGGCGGAGGCCGGAGGCGGCGTTCTTCGGACTCTCTCCGCCGGATGGAGCGCCCGCCCCTGTCCCGGGCTGACCATCCGCTGCCTGGGCCCCTCCCCCGTCAAGGCGGCGGAGCTTGCCTCCCTCTACGAGGACCTGTACCGGGAGGAGGACCCAGAAGCCTTCCCCCGAAAGCTCTCCGCCCTGGACGGGGCCATGAACAACTACAGCGCCGTTCTCCTGCTGGAGTACCGGGGAACCCGCATCCTGCTGCCGGGCGACGCCAACCGCCTGGGCTGCGCCGGGATCGCCCCGGAGGACCTGGCGGCCCACATCTTCAAGGTCGGCCACCACGGCCAGCGGGACGGGGCGGACGCCGCCCTGATCGAGCGGATCCGGCCCAGGGCCGTGGTCTGCTGCGCCTCCAGCGACCGACGCTACCACAGCGCCCACCCGGAGCTCCTCCGGCTGCTGTCGGACAGCGGCGCGGACCTCTGGTTCTCCGACTGTCCCCGGCTTCCCGGCCTGGACCTGCCTCCCCATCAGGCGCTTGTGTTCCATATCGGGGCGGGCGGCGCATTCACCGCAGAATACGAAACTCTCTAAGGAGCGAAGCCATATGAAAAAAAAATACGACGTTCTGATCATCGGGCCCGTATCCCTGGATCACAACATCGACTATCAAGGCAATGAACGAAAGGAAGTCGGCGGGGCCGTGGTGGCCTCCGGCTTCGCCGCGGCCAGGAGCGGGAACAAAACAGCCCTGTTCACCAAGCTGAACCCCGCCGACGCCGACGTGGAGGCCCGCTTCCGGGACTCCGGGGCGGACCTGTACTGGAAGCCCTCCCGGGTCACCTGCTCCATCCGCAACCAGTACTTCACCGCCGATAAGGAAAAGCGCGCCTGCACCTCCATGGGCGTCTGCGATCCCTTCCGCTTTGCGGAGCTGCCGGATATCGAGGCGGATATTTACCATTTTGCCGGCCTGGTCTACGGCGACTTCGACGGCTCTCTCTTCGCCGAAGCCTCGAAACACGGCAAGGTGGCGGTGGACGTGCAGTGCCTCCTGCGGCACGTGGAGCCGGACAAAACCATGGCTTTCCACGACTGGGCGGAGAAAAAGGACTACCTGCCCTTCATCGACTACCTGAAGACCGACGCCGCTGAGGCGGAAATCCTCACCGGCCTTACGGACCGGGCGGAGGCGGCCAAGCTCCTCCACCAATGGGGCGCCAGGGAGATTTTGATTACCCATAATACCGAGGTGCTGGCCTACGACGGCCAAACCGTTTACACCTGCCCCATCAGGGCCCGAAATCTCTCCGGCCGGACGGGGCGGGGGGACACCACCTTCGCCGGGTATATCACGGAGCGCCGGAGGGCGGGCGTCGAAGAGGCTCTCCTGTACAGCACGGCCCTGGTCTCCCTTAAGATGGAAACTCCCGGCCCCTTCCAGGGGAGCCGCCGGGACGTGGAAGACTACATTGCCGCGTTCTACCGGCAATAGGGTCCCCTCCTGTTTTCGCTCCATGCGCCGGCCTTGCGGCCGGCGTCTTTCCGTCCGCAGGAAAGCGCCCTCCACCGTCAGGCCCGGGTCCCGTTCCTGCTCTGGGACATATAGACCCTCAGTTCCCGCTGGGCCCGGTGATACTGTTCGGCACTGAAAGCGGTCTTGCCCCGCTGGATGGAAAGCACCCCGTCCTTGACAAACTGGGTCAGGGTCCGGTTGATGGTCTTTTCCGTCAGGCCCACCTCTTCGCTGATCTGCCGGCGGGTCTTGTTTAAAACCACCTGCCCGGCGGACCGGACGCCCTGTTCCTCCGCCTGGCGGACCAGGTATTTCAGCAGCACGTACTTGGCGGAGTAAAACAGCCGCTCTCCCCGGCTGTAGCTGGAGCAGTACAGCTTGGCGGCCACATGACGGCTGACGGCCCGGAGCAGCTGAATGTCCCTCTGCAGCCACGCGTCAAAGGCCTCCGCCGGCAGCGAGGCCACCAGGCAGTCCGTCACCGTCTCAATGGTCACGGAGGTGGTGGCCGCTCCGGCCAGCAGGGTCACCTCCCCGATAAAGGACACCGCCTCGTTCATTTCAATCATGAACACGTTGCCGTTTTCAAACTCGTTCACCACCCGGAAGGTCCCCTGGAGCAGGATGCCGATCCGCTCCAGGGGGCTGTCCTTTTGGTGGATGAGGGTGTGCGCGGGATAGGTCCTGAGCTGGAAACCGCCGTCCAGTTCCTCCGGGATCCGGGCGGCGAACTCCCGCAGGCCCGGGGCCAGCTCCAGCAGCTCGCCGTAGCGCATGGGGAGCACCTCCATTCCTTTCAAATAAAAAACGCCTCTTACAGCCATGATAACACGGCTGCAAGAGGCGCACAAGGGCATTTTTTACTTCCAGTCCCGGAGCCAGGGCTGTTTTTCAAACAAGCGCTCCGCCTCCCGGCGGACCCGCTCCCCGTCGATGGTCAGCAGCTCCCGGTCCCGCATCAGCAGTTTTCCGTTTACGATGGAATGCCGCACGTCTGCCCCGCTGGCGCTCTCCACCAAGGTATGAACCAGATTCTGGGTGGGCCAGAGGTGGGGCGCGCCGGTGTCCACGGCGATGAGATCCGCAGGAGCGCCCTTTTGAATGACGCCCAGGCCGGGCTCCATCAGCGCCGCCGCGCCGCCCTGGGTAGCCATTTTCAACAAGGTCTCCGCGGGCATGACGCAGGAATCGGCGGTGCTCACGCCCCGGGTGACGTTCATCACGCCCCGGAAGAGACGCATTTCCCGGAAGAGGTCCAGCCCGCCGTGGGCGGAGCCGTCGGTGCCCAGGCCCACGGGGACCCCGGCGGCCAGAAGCTGGGGCGTGGGGGGCACGCCCTTGCCGCAGTTGGAGAAGGGACAGTGGGTAACTCGGACCTGCCGCCGGGCCATGACGGCGATTTCCTCCGGGCTGAGGAAGATACAGTGGGGGGCCGTCATCGGAGCGGCCAGCAGGCCCTCTTTTTCCAGCCAGACGAAGGGACGCTCCCCATAGCGCTCGATGAAGTCCGTCACTTCGCTGGCGTACTCATTCATGTGGGTCTCCACCGGCACGCCGTCTTCCGCCGCGGCCTCAAAGACCGCCCGGAGCAGCTCTTCGCTGACGGCGGTGGGGGTGGTGACGGAGTAGATGGGCTTCAAAAGGCCGGAGAGGGCGCTTTTCATGGCCCGCAGGCGCTCCACCGCCGCCGGGACCGAGGAAGCCCGGAGGCTCTCGGGGCAGAAGGGATTGTCGTTGGTCATGACGCTGAGCCGCCCCCGGAGCCCCGCCGCCTGGTATACCCCGGCGTAAACCTCCGGGTACTTCCCCCCCGCGTCCACAAAGCCGGTGGTGCCGCAGGAGATCATCTCCATGGCCGCCAGCTCCGCGCTGAGGCGGGAGCTCTCCTCGTCCAAGCGGCTCTCAAAGGGGACGTTGACCCGCTTCCAGATGACGGGCTTTTCGTCCAGCAGACGGCCCCGAAGGAGCTGCTGGCTGGTGTGCAGATGTCCGTCCACCAGGCCGGGCATCCAGAGAAGCCGGGAGCCGGTAAGAACGGTTTCCGCCTGATAGGCGCAGTTTTCCTGGTCCACAATATCCAAAATAAGACCGTCCCGGACGGCGATGGCTTTCCCGGAAACCACAGCCATGTCCGGGGAGAGATAACGGGTGCCGGTGAGAAGCAGGTCGCAGCGAAGATCATTCGGCATGGGGAACCCTCCTATTTCAACAGCATGAACAGGGAAAAGCAGATGGAGAACAGGGCCACGCCCCGTTTCAGCAGGGACTGGGGCACATGAGCGGCGGTGACGCTGCCCGCAAAGACCCCGGCGGCGTGACCCAGAACCGCCGCCAGCAGAATGGGGGCCAGAGCGGTCAGGGACGCGCAGCGGCTCCCGTACACGGCGACGGCGGGCAAGGCAATGAACACGGAATCCAGCAGGGCCACGCCCACCGCCGTCTTGGCGGGAACGCCCAAGGCCACCAGCAGGGGCATCACCAGCACCGGCCCCCCCGCCCCGGAGAGGGCGCAGAGCAGGGCCGTTAGAAAACCCAGGACCAGCAAGGGCAGGGGCTTGGGAAAGGCGCTCCCCTTTTCAGGCCCTTTTGGGGGCCGGAGCTCCCGGATGGCGATGGCAAGGCCGGAGAGAAATACCACGATGTAAAGCACCACCTTGACGGTCTCCGGCTCCAGCAGCCCCCCCAGGGCCGCCCCCAGCAGCCCCCCCGCCAGGCTCCCGGCGGAGAGAATCAGGGCGGGCCGCAGGGGCAGCTCTCCCCGGCGGTGGTAGTTCCAGGAGCCGACGGCCCCGGAGACGGCGAAGCAGAGAAAGCTCAGCAGCAGAGACTCTGTGACGCTAAGCCCGCAGGCGTTTACAAACAGGATGGGCAGCAGGAAGCCCGCCACGCCGCACCAGCCGATGAAGAGCCCCACGGCGCAGCTCCCCAGGGCCGCCAGGAGCAGCTCAAATGGCATGGGTCAGCCCCAGCACCACCTGGGCCACCACCAGGGAGCCGAAGAAAGTGCCCGTCATCACCAGAACGGTGATCAAGATCAGCTTCCAGCCCTGCTTGAGGAACATCTTCAGCTGATTGCTGATGGACATGCCGGCGAAGGCCCCCACCATGGTCAGGGGCGCGGTGAAGTTGATCTTCCCGGCAGACTCAATAACGAACTGGGACACGGGGGACAGGGGGCAGGCGCACAGCAGCCCCAGGATGGAGCAGTAGGCCACCGTGGGCAGCTTCAGGGGGATGACATGGGCCAGGCCCGCGGCGCACAAGGCGATGAGCAGCAGCACCAGCACGCCGGGCAGGGACTCGGAAAAGGCCACGTCGAAGCCGATAAAATTGGCCGTCATCATGCCCAGGCCGGAGATGGCCAGGACGAAAATCCAATCCTTAATGGTCATAGCGCTCTCCTCCTCAATTCTTTCCGGCCAGCTCCCGGCCGGATTTCGTCAGGCGGCCCAGAGTGGGCTCCAGCTTGCGGTACAGGAAGTTGCACAGGGGCACGCCGATGAAGATCGCCATGTAGATACCGTCGATGCCGGAGATGGTTTCGCTGGCGGAGGCCATGGCGGCAATCTGGTCCGCCCAGGCGGGCATAACCTCGGAGAGGGCCGCCACGGCGGAGCTCATCAGGATGCCCGCGCCCACGCCGGAGGCCATGCCCAGGGCGTAGGGGTGGAAGAGGCCGGTGGCCGCGGCCATGGAGGCCATGAAGCCGAAGTAGATGGTGCCCACCATGCCGCCGACGATGTACACGGAAAGGCTTCCCTGGGCCTCCGGGGAGTCCGCGCCGAACATGTCCTGCATCAGCGCCAGGTTCGTCTCCCGGTTGATGGAGTGGGTGGCTCCGATGGCCTCCCGCTTAAGGCCCAGCATCAGGGCGATGGGCATGGCCAGGAAAATGGTGCAGAGGTTGCCGAACTCCTGGAGGAGCAGGGCGGGCCCGGCGGAGATGACGATGGAGATGTTGGCCCCGGCGTTGATGCCCAGCTTGGCCACGAAGGGGAGGATGGCCACGCCCACCAGGCCGGAGGCGGCCTTGACCTTCTTGTCGTCCAGGATTTTCAGCACGTTGGGCCCGGTGAGGACGCCCAGGAACAGGGCGTAGAAAATGGGGAAGATGATGAAGGTGCCCTTCCAGACGGGAATCTTAATCTGTCCGATGGAGTCCGCAATGAGGATGAAGACGAAGGCCAGCAGGTACAGAATCCACTCCGTCCCGACCCGCTCCCTCAGGGAGGCGTACGCGCGCTCGACTTTTTTCATGGGGCCCACTCCTTTTTTGTTGATGGCTCCATGATACCCCATCCCGGGCCCGCCGGAAAAGGACATATGGGCAGTTTTGCAAAAAATAAAACGGACCGGACAAAAAAATTTGTTCGGTCCGTCTTTTCATTTTCGTGAGAATCGCGGTCAGCCCGCCGCGTAACCCTCCGAGTCAAAGGTATAGGTCCTGCCGTCCACCGTGAGGACGGTTCCCCGGACAAAGCTCCCGCCGGCCCTGCGGTAGCGCCAGCCGCCGTCGTCCTGGGTCCAGCCCTCGGGGCTGACGCCTTTTTCCAGGCTGCTGTTCAATCCGATGGCCTTCCGGGTGTCGTCATCCTGGAAGTGCCACCACTCCGAGCTGAGGCCATTCATGCCCACGGCTTTCATATAGCCCTCCAGCAGTTTGGCGTTGAGCGTGTTCAGATAGGTCTCCGAGTACCAGCTCAGGTCGTGGATCACGCTCTGCATCTCCAATTCCTCTCCGCCGTCGATCTTTTCCAGCGTCAGATCCAGGGCAATGCCCCGGTTGTGAGAGGAAATCGTTCGGGCCAGGAAGCTGCCCAGGTTGAAGCGGCCGTTGTCCGTCATCAGCTTGGAAAGACTCATCCCCACCTGTCCCCCGGCCTCCGTCAGCGCGGGGTCCTTCAACTGCTTTTCCGTGGCGTCGTAAGAAAAACGGGTCGCCCGCTGGGGACGGAAGGCCTCGTAAATCTTCAGCCGGAGGCCGTCGGCCTCCGCCGCCTGAGCGGCGGTGAGCAGCTTTTTCGCGCAGGGGTACAGATAGGGGACCAGGAAGGTCCCGTCCTCCAGCCGGACATCCTCGTAACCCGGGAGCACCTGATGGGTGACCTCCCGGATGGGGGAGCCATGGACGGCGAAAAGAGAGTCGTAGCTGTTGGTGATGTCATAGGCACAGTGGTCCCCCACGTATTCCGGGAGGTCAATCATGCAGTAGCGGCTGTCCACCCAGCCATAGTCCTCCCCATAGCGGACCCGAAACCAGTTCCCCTCCTCCGCCAGGACGCAGAGGGCGGTTCCCCCGGGGACGGAGCCCAGGCGCACCCCGCCGCTGGGATTTTCCCAGAAGTTCATGTTCTCAATGGGCCAGACGGTGGCATAGAGCGGGGAAACGGAGGCCCAGAGGGAGACTTCTTCCGCCTGGAGCTCCGCGCCGTCGCCGTCCACGGCGGCAACCTGGAAGCGGTTATAGGACCCAGAGCCCAGCCGCCCCAGGTCATAGCGCATATGCTCCTCCGGCGTCAGCCGGGCTATGGTCTCCCAGGTCTCCCCCGCCCGCCGCCGGACCTCAAAGTGGTGGCACCGGGTCCCGTTCCACTCCAGGACGCACAGCCGGGGGGTCGTCTCCTGATAAGTAAGCGCCAGCGCTCCGCCGCTGGGCAGGTCCGCCGCCCCTGCCGGAATCTCCGGCTCCTCAGGCAGAACGAGTTCTGTCCGGAGGGTCTTCCAGCTGTCCAGGCGCCGGGACCCGCCAAAGAACCCCTTCCGGTTCGCCTGAGCCCGGACCTGAAGCTCCAGCTTCTCCCCCGCCGGGAGGCCGGAGAGCCGAAGCGAGGGCTGGGAGCAATAGCGGGTCCCCTGGGTCTCCCCGCAGACGTACTTCACCTCATACAGCGCCGAGGGCACATCGCTTTCGGGCCAATACAGCTCCACGTCTCCGCCGCTGTTGACCGTGGCCAGCAGGTCCCCCCTCTCAAACCCGGGCCGCTCCCCGCCCCGGAAGAGGAGGAACACCGCCGCCAGGGCCAGCAGGAGGACAGCTCCCGCCGTCCACACCCTCACCAGCCGCTGGGTCTGTCCCCGGGTCCGCCGGGCATGGGTCCCCCGGCGCCCGTAGCGCCGTCCATATCGATTCCGTCTCGTGATCCACACCCCGCTCCGTACAAGTAATCTCTACTGAAATGATACACCTTATCCCGGGAAAGTCAAGGGCCATTCCCAGGGGAATGGCCCTTTTGCCTCTTATTTCCGGGCAGTGCTCTCCCGTTTCAAAAGCTCCCGGGTCACCTCATACACCCGCCGGGTGGATGCCACGTTCAGCCGCTCCTTGACGGAATGCACATCGTGGAGCTCCGGGCCAAAGGACACCGCGTCCAGCCCCGGCAGCTTCTCCACGAACAATCCGCACTCCAGGCCGCCGTGGGTGGCTTCGATGGTCCCCTCTTTGCCGCAGACCGCCCGGTAGGCAGCCAGAACCTCCTCCCGCAGGGCGGAATTACGGTCGTACTGCCAGCCGGGGTAGTTGCCCCGCAGGGTGAAGGAGCCCCCGCCCAGCTCTAAAATGGCCCTCAGCCGCTGGACCATCATTTCCTTCTGGGTGGCGATGCAGGAGCGGACGGAGATACCGAAGTAAAGCCCGTCCTCCTTCAGCTCCATCACGCCCATATTCAGGGAGGTCTGCACCAGGCCGGGAAAATCCACGTTCATGGCCTGGACTCCCTGGGGTACCGCCAGCAGGGTGCGGAGGATGTTCGCCGTCGCCTCCGGGGTCAGCGCCCCGCCCAGGGCGGTTTTTTCACAGGTCAGCGTGATGCCGCCGTCGCAGCCCGCGTACTCGTTTTTGAGGGCCTTGTCAAACTCCCGGATGAACGCCTCGAACTCCGCTGCCCGGTCCGCCGGGACGGCGGCCTTAGCGTGGTTCCGGGAGCAAATCACGTTGTCGAACTTCCCGCCCCGGATGTCCGCCAGCCGCAGGCCGGGAACGCGCTCCATGGCGCTGTAGAGCACCCGGCCCATGACCTGGTTGGCAGAGGCCCGGCCCTTGTGGATCTCCGCACCGGAGTGGCCTCCCAGGAGGCCCTCCAGGGAAATCTCATAGCCCGCCTCGCCGTTCAGCGGCGCTTTCACGCCGGGCAGGAAGCAGTCCACCCGCACGCCTCCGGCGCAGGAGACGGTGAAAACCCCCTCCTCTTCCGAGTCCAGGTTCACCAGCTTCCGTCCCTTCAGATCGGAGCAGTCCAGAGCGAAGGCCCCCTCCAGGCCCACCTCCTCGTCCACGGTGAACACCGCCTCCAGAGGCGGATGGGGCAGGCTGCCGTCCGCCAGGATAGCCAGGATCATGGCCACGGCGATGCCGTTGTCCCCTCCAAGAGAGGTTTTCTCCGCCCAGACCCATTCCCCGTCGGTACGGAGGTCCAGGCCCTCTTTCGCCATGTCCTTGGCGCAGTCCTCCGTTTTGACGCAGACCATGTCGATGTGGCCCTGGAGGATAACCGGGGGCGCGTCCTCACAGCCCGGGCTGGCGTCCTTCCAGATAATCACATTGTTGGACTCGTCCTGCCGCCATTTCAGACCCAGCTCCTTGGCGAAGCCCACGCACAGATCGCTGATTTGCTTGGTATTGCCGCTGCCGTGAGGCACGGCGCACAGCTTTTCAAAGTACTCGAATACCGCTTTCGGCTCCAGGCCGGACAGTACTGCCATAAGGGTTTCCTCCTTCAATCCATCAAATCAAGGACCGCCCCGCCTTTGGCGGGGCGGTCCTATTGTTTCCCGATGCCGTGGAATTTAAATGTCGCCCAAGCCTTCCTCCAGGCCCAGCTCGCCCTCCAGGCCCAGGCCGAACTCGTCGCCCTCGCCGGGAACCTCCTCGACGGGCTCCTCCGTCACGGCGGGAACGAACTCGGAGAACCACGCCTCCTCAGGCAGGCCCGCCAGCAGGGCGGGGAGATTGATGACGATGCCGTCCACGCTGTAGGGCAGCTTCAAGTCGATCTCATGGATCTCGGACTCTCCGCCCTTCTCCCGGGTGACCTCCAAGATCATCTTGAAGTTCTGGCCAATCCAGATAGCCATGCCCCGGTCCCGCTTGGCCAGCTTGGCAACCTGCTCGCCCTTGACGGTGACAAGCACCTTGTCAAAGGCCTTGTACTCCTGGCCCTGATAGTCCTCCAGGGTTTTGTTGTCGAAGTAAACGGTATGCCCCCGGCCAATCACCATCATGACGGCGGCGACAGCTATCAACACCAGCACCAGCAGTAGGGAAAAGAGGATTCTTCTCGTCTTCGCTTTCATCACGCGTCCTCCTTCCTCACCTGGGCCTCAGCCAGCTCCTGGCCCGCCTTGCTCTTCGCCATCCGCTTCTTGGCCTCGTACATAATCAGGGCCAGGGTAATCACGCCGTAGGACAGGAACACGCGGAAGTACTCGCCCACCATGGAGTCCCCGGTGATGAACGCACCCGCGCCGGGGGCCACGATGAACATCATGTGGAACAGGATCACGCCCAGGAAGGCGTTGCCGATACCGGCCTTTTCCACCGACGCGCCGCCTACCAGCAGGGCCGCGATGCAGAACATGCCGATTTGCGCATGTCCAGTGTAAGTGGGCAGGTTGCCGATGTTCTGGAGATAGATCACCATGCCGAAGCCGGCGCAGACGGTGGACATGACCACGGAGATGATGCGGGTCCGGTCCACGTTGATGCCCGCGGCCTTGGCTACCTCCATATCCTGGCCCACGGCCCGCATGTCCTGGCCCAGCTTCGTGCGGCGGAACCAGACGATGAACAGGCACAGAAGACCCACCAGGATAAAGGTAAACACGGGAATCTTCACGCCCGCGACCCGGATGGCCAGCAGGTCGTCCAGGCACTGGCGCATATTCAGGAGGCTGACGGTGTTCCGGATGCCGTAGCCCCGGGGCAGCATGATGCTGGCGTGAATGATGGGGATCACCGCCCCCATGATATACAGCACGATGAGCTGATACCAGCCGTTGATAAAGAAGTTGATGATATAGCTGGTAATCATCTCCCGGCCCTTGGCCATGTTCTGCAGCGTGCCGCAGATAAAGCCCAGCAGGGCGGAGAAGGGAATGGACAAAATCATGGCCAGCACCACGCCGGGGATACCCCAGATCTGCCAGTCCGCCACCAGGATGACGGCGATCTCCGCGCCCATGGCTCCCAGGGTCATGGCAAAGTTCAAGCCCATGCCCGCCATGATGGGGAACAGCAGGCAGAGCACCAGGAACAGGTTCCGGCCCATGCGGGTGACAATCTCATTGAGCAGATAGCTGGGCGAGAAGCCCGCCATGGGGATAAAGACGGCGCAGATGATGATGAACATGATGGGCACGGCGTTGTTCCGCACCAGTTCCAAAAGCCTCTTTCCGGCGGGGATGTTCTTTTTCCCGTTCATTTCGCACCCTCCGTCTTTCTGGTCAGGGCGTAGAGGATCATGCCCTGGGAAACGATAATCCGGATAACCTCGCTCATGTCCATGTGGATCGCGGAGTTCATCACCGTGGGGGTCATGGTCACGATGCCCTGGAACAAAATCGTACCAATGATTACATGGGGGATACTGGCTTTATTGACCGACGCGCCGCCGATCAGGATGGCCGCCACCGTGGGCATGGTCAGGTTGTTGGGTGCGTTATAAAGCTGGATGAAGCCGAAGCCCTGCTGGTACATCAGGATGCCCATGGCCCCCAGCCAGGTAGACATGATGACGGAAAGCATCCGGGTCCGGTCCACGTTGATGCCCGCAGCCCGGGCAAAAGCGGCGTTGGAGCCCACAGCCGTCATGGCGGTGCCGGTCTTGGTGTGGAGGAAAGCCCACATCAAAAAGGCCAGCAGGGCGAAGACCAGCAAAGAACCCGTGGGTATCTCAATGTTCCCGATCTTGATATGCAGAATCTTCGCCAGCACCTGATTGTAGAAGCCATCCAGGGAAATGGTGGGCCGCAGGCCGTTGCCCGAGAGTCCGTACACCATGGTTGGACTGGAATAGGGCAGCAGCAGCCACATCATGCAGAAAAAGGACATGACGGAAAAGCCCACATAGGTGGCGATCATCATCTCGCCGCCCTTGATCCGGTTCAGCAACAGCCCATAGCCCCCGCCCAGAAGCACCGCGAAGGGGGTGGCGATCACAATCGCCATGACAAAGCTCATGGTCCCGGTGAAGCCCAGCTGGATGGACAGCGTGCCCCCCAGGAGGCCGCAGATGATCGCCAGGGGCAGTCCGAAGTTCAGTCCGCAGCCCGCGTGGATCATGGGCACCATGGCCAGGACCAGCACCGCGTTCCAGCTGAAGCGGTTGATGATATTGGTAATCTGGGTAGGCAGGTCGACCCCGACGAAGGGGGTCAGGATAAAGAGGACCAGCAAAAACCCGGAGATAATCAGCCGGGGAAAGCCCATTTTTTTCAGCACCGGCGGTAATACATATCCCGTTATCATTTCATTTCCCTCCTTACTTGACCTTGCTGACCATCAGCAGGCCGAACTCCTCGGAGGACGCCGCCGCCGGCAGGATGCCCGCCACCTGTCCGCCGGAGATGATGGCAATGCGGTCGCAGGTCTGCCGCAGCTCTTCCAGCTCGGAGGAGATCATGACGACGGTAACGCCGCTGTCCCGGTTGAACTCCTTCAGCGCCTCCAGCACCAGGGCCTTGGCGCCCACGTCGATGCCCCGGGTGGGCTCGGACACGAAGAGGAACTTGGGCTCCAGGGCGAAGGCTTTCGCCAGGCACACCTTCTGCTGGTTGCCGCCGGAGAGCTCCTTGGCCTTCTGCTTGGAGCTGGTACACTTGATTTGCAGCTCGTCGATATACTTCTGGGTCACCTCGTGGATGCCCTTTTCATCCCGCCACTTGATGAAGCCGCCCAGCAGCCGTTTCAGGAACTTCTCCTGAATCTGCATGGCGGGGAACGCCACGTTCCACTCCAGGCTCTCGTCCAGCAGGAGGCCCACCTCCCGCCGGTCCTCGGACACGAAGGCCAGGGAGGAATCCAGGCACTTCCGGGGGTTGTTCAGGGGAATTTCCCCACCGTTGAACTCCACCCGTCCGCCGGCCTCGTAGAGTCCCATAACGCCATTGGGGATGCCCAGCTTGCCCTGGCCCGCCAGGCCGCCGATGCCCAAAATTTCGCCCTCTTTAATATCAAGGGAGACATCCCGCACCGTCTCGCCGGGCATGTCCACCCAGAGGTTTTGGATGGACATGATGGTCCGGGCCCCGTCGTTGGAGCGAACCTCCCCTATGGAAGCGCTCTGCACGTCCCGGCCCACCATCCACTTGGTGATGTCTTCCACGCTGGTCTCTTTGGCGGGGACGTCCCGGACCACGAAGCCGTCCCTCATAACCACCACCTTGTCGCACACCGCCAGAATCTCGTGGAGGCGGTGGGTGATGAAGATGACGGAGATGCCCCGGGCGGCCATGCCCCGGATGGAGTCCAGCAGGGCCTCGGCCTCCTTTTCCGTCAGCACGGCGGTGGGCTCGTCCAAAATCAGCAGCTTCAGCTGGTCCTTGCTCAGCTCCCGGGCAATTTCCGTGAACTGCTTGTGGCCCACGGGCATATCGCTGATGACCATTTCGGCGTCAATGGCGACGCCCATCTTTTCGATGGCGGCGGAGGAACGCCGGTCCATCTCCTTATAATCCAGAGTGTTCAGGCGGTCGCCGAACACCTCTGAAACAATATTCTTTTTGCAGGGCTCCCGATTCAGGAGGATATTTTCCTTGGCGGTAAAGCCGGGAATCAGGGAAAACTCCTGATGTACCATGCCAATACCCGCCTCCAGCGCGTCGAAGGGAGTGTTGAATTCCACTTTTTGGCCGTTCAGCAGGATGTCGCCGCTGTAGCCTCCGGTCTCCCGGATGACGTCCATACCGAAAAGAATCTTCATTAACGTGCTCTTGCCCGCGCCGTTTTCGCCGCACAGGCCCAAGACCTCGCCCTCACCCAGAGTAAAATTGATGTCGGTGAGAACCTGGTTGCCAAAAAAGTCCTTTTTGATGTTCTGCATCTGCAGCAAGGGGTTCACGTTGTTTGTCATACATCCACCCTATCTCATTTGTTCCATGCGCCGCGGCGCACGGGCGGGGACCTTTGCCGCCCTCGGTCAAGTCAAAACCAGCGCGGGGAGGAGGACAGGTCCTCCTCCCCGTGCGGCAGACGATTTTGAAATTAGATCAGCTGACGGTGTAGTACTTCTCGGGGATCTCTACGTCGGCATTACCCATGAAGTGACCGGGATCACCCATGATATAGGTATCCTGGTAAATCAGGAACACATTGTCGCTCTTGACTCCGGTGGTGGCGTTGGTGTATCCCGCGCCATTCCACTGGGCCTTGGGAGAATAGACGTTCAGGGCTTCGGCCACGGCGTCCATATCCGTGATTTCGCATTTGCCTTCGATGACGTTTTTGGCGTGCTCGGCCAGGCCGGCGGACAGGGTGTAGCCATAGGAGTAGGCCCAGGTGCCGAAGCGGTCGGCGGCGCCCTTCTCAACCAGGGCGGACTCGACCTTGGCCAGGATCTTCTCAAAGTCGCCGGCCTCCTCGGTGAGGTCCAGGCCCAGAGCGCCGGGATAGCCCATCAGAGGAGAGGGCAGGTCGGCCTCGATGAAGTAGCCGCCGTACTCAACCAGCTGTTTCAGCAGGGGCTCGGTGTGAGCGTCGTTGGTGCAGAAGTAGGCGGCGTTTTCACCGTACTTCTGGACCCAGGCGGGGACGTTCTCCAGGATATAGGCCTGAGCGCCGGGGATACCCACATCGGAGGTCGGGTCGGGAGCGGTCTCCAGGACGAACTCCATGTTGAACTCCTTGCAGGCCTCCCGCATGACGGCCACGCGGCGGCTCATGGTCTCATAGGCCATGTGGCGGGGGAAGGAGATGTGGACGAAGGTGTCCGCGCCCAGCTCATGGGCGGTGCGGATAATCAGGTAGCCGCGGGAGACGAAGTCGTTGTTGCAGACCAGGTCGGCGGCGGAGCCGATCTCGGGAAGGTCCTCATGAGCCTCGCCGGCGATGCAGAGGATGTCGGGGCGGCGCTCTTTGATCTGCCGGAAAGCCTCGGTGGTGCCGGGGATGGACTGGTTGACGATGACGGCTTTCATCAGAGGATCGTCGGACATATTCACGATGGTCTGGATCGTGGTTTCCAGCTCCTCGGTGAAGTTGTCGGGATAGATGGCCAGGGTAACCTTATCCTCGCCGTACTTGGCCTGGAAGGCCTCGGCGCCCCGGCGGTCGTCCTCGGACTGAGAGACGGAGCCGGTCACGATGCCGATGTGGTAGTCGCCCACGTCGGCGGCGTCTCCGGTATCGGCAGGTTCCCCGCCCTGATCGGTCTGGCCGGCGTCAGAGGAGCCGCCCTGATCCTGCGCAGGGGCCTTGGTGTCGCCGCCGCAGCCCGCGAGAGCCAGAAGCATCACGAGCGCCAGCAGCATGCTGAAAAACTTCTTCATTGCAAACCTCCAAAAATTTTTGTGTCTTCCGGGCGCAGACAGCCTGCCCTCATGGTTTGTAGGCAAACCATGAAAAAAAGGCGTACGCCTTTTGAACGCTATCTATTGTAACAAAAATCCTGATTTTGTCAACCTCAATTTCTGTATTTACCTTATTTTCGGGGATGCTCCACAAAAAGAGGCCCCACAGCCGGGCTGCGGGGCCTCTTTTTGTGGATTATTTCACCTTGAAACGGCGCTCTCAGTCCCGTGCCAGGGTAAAGCGGTCCACCAGCTGCTTCAGGCTGGCCGCCTCGGCGGACAGCTCCTCGCTGGCGGCGGCGCTCTCCTGCGCCGTGGCGCTGTTGGTCTGGACCACGGAGGAGATTTGGTCAATGCCCTCGGTGACCTGGTTGATAGCGGCGGTCTGATTTTCCACGGCCTGGACCACGATGTCCATCTGCGTGGTCACGTTTCCGGCGGACTGGCTGGTCTGCTCCAGGGACTCGGTCACCAGGCTCACCGCCCGGCTTCCCTCGCTGACGGCGGCAATCGAGCTCTCGATCAGCTCCTTGGTGGCCTTGGCGGCCTGGTCGGACTTGGTGGCCAGGTTCCGCACCTCGTCGGCCACTACGGCGAAGCCCTTGCCGGCGGTGCCCGCCCGGGCGGCCTCCACCGCAGCGTTCAGGGCCAGGATGTTGGTCTGGAAGGCGATATTTTCAATCGTGGCAATAATCTTGGAAATTTCCTCGGAGGAGCTGGAAATTTTCTCCATGGCCTCGTTGAGCTCCTTGACGTGCTCCACGCTGACCCCCAGCTGCCCGCCGGCCTGGCCCACGAAACGCCCCGCCTCTTCGGCGGCGGAAGAGGTCCGCTTGGCGCTGTCGGAAATCTCGGTGATGGTAGCCGCCAGCTCTTCCACGGAGCTGGCCTGGGTCATCGAACCCTGGCTCAGCGTCTGGGCGCCCATGGACACCTGGTTGCTGGCAGAGGACACCTGCCCGGCGGAGGCGTTGATTTGGCGCATGGTGTTGCTGAGCTCCACCTTCAGCGTCCGCATGGACAGCAGGATGGTCTGGAAGCCCCCCACGTAGGCATCCCGGTGCGAGGACCGGATATCCAGGTTTTGGTTCGCCATCTCGGTGAGGAGGTAGCTGATGTCGTTAATGATGGTATTCAGTCCCGTCACCATCTCCGCCGTGGAGCGGGTCAGCTCCGCCGTCTCGTCCCGGCCCCTGACCTGGGGAACCGGGGATTCCAGGTCGCCCTCCGTCAGCAGCTTCATCCGCTCGGCGCAGGCCCGCATGGGATCGCTGATGTTGCCGGACAGCTTCAGGGCCACCACGATAGAGGCCAGGATAGAGGCCAGAATTACCAGGATGTCGATCACAATGCCGAAGTATGTATCGGCCAGGTAGTTCATTTTCGGCGTGGCCACCGCGACGCTCCAGCCGTCGGTCCCCTTCACGGGGGCGTAGGCCATAAAGCGGGGCCCGTCGCTGGCCCGGATGCTGCCGAAGCCGTTTTCTCCCCGGCGCATGGCCACGTGGATGGCGGCCCGGCTCTTCAGGGAAGAATCGCTCTGAGCTTCCCGCTCCACGTTTTGCGTGGTGATGGTATCCAAAGTGATGTCGGCTATGGTGTCTCCGTTTTTGTTGATCATATAGGACCGGCTGTTCTCGCCGATTTTAATGGAGGACACAATGTCGTTCAGGAAGGTCTCCGGCGGGACGAAGTACACCACGCCCGAGATGAGCCCGCGGTTTGAGTAGATAGGCGCGGCCACCATGATGGACAGCTCTCCGGTCACCTTACTGACCAGGGGCTCGGAGACGTAGACGTTGCCCTGTAGGGCCTGCTGGACATATTCCCGGTCGGAGTAGTCCTTCCCGTCAAAAATGCTGATTCCGTCCAGGCCGATCACATTGCCCCGCTGGAAACCGTGGAGGCTCACCCGCTCGTCGATGATGGCCCACTTTTCCTCCACCGGCGTGAAGGAATTGGCCAGCTGGGTGATGCGGCCCGTGTCCATGGCTACGTTCTTGTAGGCGGTCAGCTCCTGCTCAATACGCTCGGAGGCCAGAACGGCAGTCTGGCTCATGAGCTGTTCCACCGTGGCGATGGTGCTTCTGTAATTCAGGCCAATACTGGCCGCACCCACCGCGAACAGCGCCGCCAGCACCGTCGCCATCAGGCACACCGTGATTTTCTTCCGGATACTCTTCATCTCTCTCCACCTCTATTTTATGATTGGATTCCGTCGCGTCCGCAAAGCCTTATCTGTGTTCTATTATAGAAGCCGGGAAGCCCCTTTGTCAATGGTTTCCACTTATTTTAGACCCTCTAAAAAAACAGCCCGCCGGGACCGGGGCGCGCCCTCCCGGCACATTCGTTGACAAGCAGGCGGGAAACCGCTATAATCAAGTCGAAAGTCCCCGGCTGCGGGGGCCTTTTCAGAATCGTTTTCCCCGAAAGGAGGCCCTTCCATGAAGCCGCGGCTTCTCTCTCTCCTGCTCTGCCTGCCGCTGCTGCTCAGCGCCTGCGGCGGCGTTCCCGCCGGAGCGGCGGCCCCCGCCCCGGCGGAGCGGGAGGAACGCTCCATTTCCGCCCTCCCCCCTGCCCCGGCGGAGCCCGAGACCCTTCCGGAAGAGCCCGCGCCGCCGGAGCCTACCGCGGCCACCCTGGCGGTCTGCGGCGACGCCATGAGCCACATGCCCGTCACCAACGACGCCTGGAACGGAGAACGGTACGACTACGCCCGGATCATGGCCGCCGCGAGGCCCTATGTGGAGGCGGCGGACTACGCGGTGGTCAACCTGGAAACCACCCTTTCCGGCGGCCCGCCCTACTCCGGCTATCCCGCCTTCAACTCCCCCGACGACATGGCCTATGACCTGAAGTCCCTGGGCTTCGACCTGTGCCTCACCGCCAACAACCACAGCCTGGACCGGGGCTTTTCCGGTCTCAGCCGGACGCTGGACGTGCTGGACGGGGCGGGCCTGGCCCACGTGGGCTCCAGCCGAACCCAGGAAGAATTTGACCGCGGCGTCGCCGTGGCGGACGTGGGCGGCATCTCCGTAGCTTTCCTGGGCTACACCTACGGCACCAACGGCATTCCCCTGCCCAAGAAGCACCCTTACGCCCTGAACGTCTTCAACACCGACTACCTGACCACCCTTTCCAAGCCGGATTGGGACCGCCTGGCCGCGGACCTGGAGGCGGCCAGGGCCATGGAGACGGATCTGGTGGCGGTGATGATTCACTGGGGCCTGGAGTACAAGCTGACCCAGAACCGCTATCAGGAGGAGCTGGCGGACTTCCTCTTTGAAAACGGCGCAGACATCATCCTGGGGGGCCACTCCCACGTGCCCCAGCCCATGGAGATCCGCACTCTCCCGGACGGGCGGCAGGGCTTCGTCTGTTACTCCCTGGGAAACTTCATCTCCTCCCAGACCAAGCCCAGCACGGACGTTACGGCGGTGCTGACTCTGACCCTTACCCGGGACAGCGAAACCGGGAAAACCCAGGTCACGGACTACGCCTACGCTCCCATGTACATGCTCCACCGGGCCCAGGGGACTTCTCCCCGCTTCGAGCTGGTGGATATCCACGCCGCCCTGGATTCCCAGGAGACCGGGGCCGCCCTGCGGCAGGAGCTGGACAAAGCCCTGGAGACCTGCCAAGCCGTCTTCGGAGAGGAGCGGGACGGCGGCCGGTAAAAACAAAGAGCGCCGTCCCGGCTGGGACGGCGCTTATTTTTGATGTACTCAGAGCCCCTGCAAAAACGCCTCCACCTGCGTCAGCGCCGCGCCCGCGGCGGCGGCCTCCTGGGGACGGCGGCTGTACTTCAAATAGGACGCGTCCTGCTCGAAGGGATTCCGCTCCGCCAGCAGCGCCCGCAGCAGCTCTCCGAACTCCTCCAGGCAGACGCCCACCCGGCCCCCCACGATCACGCCGCAGTCAAAGGCGGCGTGGAGGTTGTTTACCGCCACGGCCAGATGCTCCAGGTACTCCCGCCAGACCTCCCGCTTTTCGGCGTCCCCGGAGCGGAGCTCCTCGAAGAAAGCGGAGAGGCTTCCCCCGGCGTGGTCCAACAAGACCTTTGCAGAGCAGTAGGCGTCCAGGCAGCCCGCCTTCCCGCACCAGCACCGGCGGCCGCCGGGAACCAGGGTCATGTGGCCGAACTCCCCCGCCCGGAGGTGGTCTCCCATGTACAGGCTCCCGTCCCGGAGGATGGCCCCGCCCACGGTGTCGTCCAGGGAGAGATAGACCATGTCCCCCTCCGCGCCGCGGAACTCCGCCAGGCCCGCGGCGTGGGCGGCGTTGATGCAGCGGCAGGGCCAGGGAATCTGCTGGGTAAAGCGGCTGAGGGGCACATTCCGCAGCTCCAGGGCGTGAGACTCCCGGAGGAGCCCTCGTTCCTCGTCCACGGCGCCGGGGAGGGCGATTCCCACCCCCAGAATCCGGTCCGCCGCCCCGTTGGCCTCCACGAAGCGCTGGAGCAGGCCCCCCAGGTATTTGAAATAGATATCCTCCAGGGAGAAGCGGAGGGCCCCCGTGGCCTGCTTCAGCAGGTTTCCCCCCAGATCCGTCAGCACCACGCTTACGTGGTCCGCCGTCAGGTCCACGCCCACCGCCACTCGGGCGTCCCGCACGGGAGCGTAGGCCTTGGCTTTCCGGCCTCCGGTGGAGGCGTACATGCCGTCCTCCTGCACCAGGCCCAGCTCCGTCAGCTCCTTCACGTTCTGCAAAATCGTGGGCCAGCTCAGAGCCAGCTTCTGAGTCAGTTCCATCTGGGAGACCCGGTCGCTTTTCAGGATGCAGCGCAGCGTATTCACTCGGTTGCGCCGCTTTACGTCCATGTTGTTGGTGGGCGATGTGGTCATGG
Source organism: uncultured Oscillibacter sp. (assembly GCA_950097265.1). Classification (GTDB taxonomy): domain Bacteria; phylum Bacillota; class Clostridia; order Oscillospirales; family Oscillospiraceae; genus Oscillibacter. The sequence goes on along the minus strand of CATNDJ010000005.1, from coordinate 38,519 downwards.
CTTCTCATTCCTCGTTCTTTTTATAAAGACTTTATGAATAGCATAACGGATTTCCCGCCAAATGGCAAGCCCTTTCCGGGAAAAAATTCTTCAGCCCCGGCTTCTCCGCCGCTTTTGGTTGACAGCGGCGGCGGGGCACGGTATACTTTATTTAATTCCTTAATTTTCCGGTCAATTTACAGGGGCTTCCGCCCCGGAACAGGAGGAGCAGCCATGTTACACGAGATCAGCTTCCAGTCCTTCAACGGGAGAGACCAGGTCCAGGGGTGGATCTACGTCCCCGCCGCCAAGCCTCTGGGCGTCATCCAACTGGTTCACGGCTTCGGAGAGCACTCCCGGCGGTATCTCCACATGATTTCCAAATTTCTGGACGCCGGGTTCATCGTGGCGGCGGACGACCACGTGGGCCACGGCCGGACCGCCGTGGTCAACGGCTCCTGGGGCAACTGGGGTGGCAAGGGCCCCCACACCATGATGGAGGACGAGCACACCCTGACAAAGCTGGTCAAGGAGAAGTATCCCGGTCTTCCCTACTTCCTCTTCGGCCACAGCATGGGCTCCTTCATCGCCCGGGACTACATCACGGCCTACGGCGAAGAGCTTGCCGCCGTCACCCTCTGCGGCACCAGCGGCGTCTTCCCGGGACTGGAACAGGGCATGGCCATGCTCCAGGCCGCCGTGGACGCCGGACAAGGGGAGAGCTCCGACCCCAACGCCGCCGGGGCGCTGCTGGGCTGGATGTGCGAGCGGTGCACGGAGGAAATCCGGTTCGGCAACGAGTGGATCTGCTCCGACCCCTATGTCCAGGCGGACCACGCCATGGACCCCCTGGACGCCTTCTCCCGGCCCACCAGCAACCGCTCCTTCCTCTACTTCTGCCAGATGATCGATTTTATCACCGGCCCCGCCTGGGCCGAGAAGGTGCCCAAGGAACTGCCCATCTATAACATCGCCGGCGGCGAGGACCCTGTGGGCCAGTACGGCGAGGGCGTCAAGCAGGTCTCTGCCTGGCTGGAGGAATCCGGCCATAAAGTGACTACAAAAATCTACGACGGCTACCGCCACGAAATTCACAACTACGCCGATCTCAAGGACCAGGTGGAACAGGGCATCGTCGACTTCTTCAAGGGCGTCCTGTGACCGGCGCGGGAGGTGCGGAGGTGAACGAGAAACAATACGTAATCGCCATGGACCAGGGCACCACCAGCTCCCGGTGCATCCTCTTCGACCGGCAGGGGGCGGTCCGCTCCGTGGTCCAGAAGGAGTTCCCCCAGATCTACCCCCAGCCCGGCTGGGTGGAGCACGACCCCATGGACATCTGGGCCACCCAGATGGGCGTCACCATGGAGGCCATGCAGAAGGCCGACGCCCGGGCGGAGGAAATCGCCGCCATCGGCATCACCAACCAGCGGGAGACCACCCTGGTCTGGGACGCCGGCACCGGAAAGCCCGTCTGCAACGCCATCGTCTGGCAGTGCCGCCGGACGGCGGACCGCATCGAACAGCTCCGGCGGGACGGGCTGGAAGAGGCCGTCCGGAAGAAAACCGGCCTGATTCCCGACGCTTACTTCTCCGCCAGCAAGCTGGAGTGGATCCTGGACCATGTTCCCGGGGCCCGGCAGCGGGCGGAGCGGGGTGAGCTGCGCTTCGGCACCGTGGATTCCTGGCTTATCTGGAACCTCACCGGCGGGCAGGTCCACGCCACGGACTACACCAACGCCTCCCGGACCATGCTCTTTGACATCCGCAAACTTCAGTGGGACCGGGAGCTGCTGGACTATTTCCGCATCCCTGCTTCCCTGCTGCCCCAGGTCCTGCCCAGCAGCTGCGTGTATGGCGAGACGGACAAGTTTGGCGGGACCATCCCCATTGCCGCCGCCGCGGGCGACCAGCAGGCCGCCCTCTTCGGCCAGTGCGGTTTCGAGCCGGGGGATGTGAAGAGCACCTACGGCACCGGAGGCTTCCTGCTGATGAACACCGGGGCGGAGGCGGTCTCCTCCAAGCGGGGGCTGCTCACCACCATCGCCGCCGGGGCCGGCGGCGAGGTCCGCTATGCCTTAGAGGGCAGCGTCTTCATCGCCGGGGCCGCCATTCAATGGCTCCGGGACGAGATGCGCCTGCTGGACAGCGCCGCCCGGACGGAGGAAATCTGCTCCCGGCTGGAGGACGCGGGGGGCGTCTACGTGGTCCCGGCCTTCGTGGGCCTGGGAGCCCCCTACTGGGAGCCCTACGCCCGGGGCACCGTGGCGGGCCTTACCCGGGGCGTCACCCGGGAACACTTCATCCGGGCGGTAACGGAGTCCCTGGCCTATCAGACCAACGACCTGCTGGCGGCCATGAAGGAGGAATCCGGCCTGGCCCTGGGGTCCCTCAAGGTGGACGGCGGGGCCAGCGCCAACAGCTTCCTGATGCAGTTCCAGGCGGATCTGTCGGACACCCAAATCCAGAGGCCCCGGTGCATCGAAACCACCGCCCTGGGGGCGGCGTACCTGGCGGGGCTGGCCTCCGGCTTCTGGAAGAACCAGGAGGAAATCAAGGGCAACTGGACCTGTGAGCGGACCTTCACCCCCTCCATCTCCCCGGAGCGGCGGGAAGAACTGCTGAAGGGCTGGAGGCGGGCCGTGCGCTGCGCCATGGCCTGGGCGAAGGACGAGGACTGAGCAGCATGCGGCAAGCCCCCGGGGGAACATCCTCCGGGGGCTTTTTTTACTCTGCGTTCGCCGTAACCGGCTCTATCTCAATGGCCGCCGCCGGGGTCTCCTCCCCGGAGGCCGCCGGATGAGGCTCCTCTGCGGCGGGCAGCGCTTCCGTCCCGGAGGCGGGGAGCGTTTCTGCCTCCCCGGCGGGCAGGGCCGGAGCGGGGTCCGGGGTCTTCCAGCGCCAGCTGGTCTTGTTGAACACCGGCTCGCAGACCAGGAGAATGGCGGGCATCAGGAAGATGCTCACCAGCGCCGAGATCAGCGCGCCCCGGGCCAGCATGACGCAGATGGCCCCGATGAGGTCGATGGAGGACACGAAGGACACCCCCAGGGTAGCGCAGAACAGCACCAGGGCGCTGGTAACGATGGACGCGTCGGAAGAAGCCGCGGCAATGCGGATGGCCTCCTTCCGGTCCAGACCCTTCTTCAGCTCCTCCTGGAAACGGGAGGTCATCAAAATGGCGTAGTCCACCGTGGCTCCCAGCTGGACGCAGCTGATGATGGTGGGGGCGATGAAGGGAATCTCCGTGCCCAGGAAGTAGCAGCAGCCCTGGTTGATGAAGATGGCCAGCTCAATGGTGGCCACCAGCACCAGCGGGACGGAGACAGACTTGAAGACAAAAGCGATGATGAGGAAGATGGCCGCGATGGAGATGTAATTGGTCACCTGGAAGTCCACCGCCGAGGTGTCGATCAGGTCCCGGTACATAGCCCCTTCCCCGGTAATCATGGCGGAGGGATCGTAGCTGTGCAGAATTTTGTTCATGGCGTCCAGCTGGCCCGAGACCTGGTCCGTCGCCGGGGCATAGCTGGAATTGATCATCATCAGCTGCCAGCCGCCCTGGCGGAGCATATCCCGCACGTCCTCCGGGATGAAGAAGTCGGGAATGCCCGTCCCCAGCAGCTTGTGGAAGGAGACCACGGAGGTGATGCCCGGCACTTCCTCCATCCGGCGCTCGATCTCTCCCATGTCGGCGGCGCTGAGGTCGTCCCGGAGGACGACGAAATGGCTGGTGGCCATGTCGAAATCGTCCTTCAGCTTTTCGTTGCTGACGATGGAGGGCAGGTCCCGGGGCAGGGACTCATCCAGCTTGTAGTAGATGTCCGCGTGGCGCTGGGCGTAGACCGCCGGGAAAAACAGCAGCACCGTCAGCACCACCAGGGGGATCCTGTACCGGAGAATGAAACCATTTACCTTCTCAAAGGAAGGAATCAGGGTTTTGTGCTTGTGCTTTCCGATTTGCCTGTCGAAAATCAGCACCAGGGACGGCAGGACCAGGATCACCGTGGCCACCCCCAGGACCACGCCCTTGGCCATGACGACGCCGATGTCCCGGCCCAGGGTCAGCCGCATGAAGCAAAGGGCCAGGAAGCCCGCGATGGTGGTCATGCTGCTGCCGGAGAGGGAACGGAAGGCGGCGATGATGGCCTGGGTCATGGCGTCCCGCTTATCCTCGTAGTGCTCCCGCTCCTCCTCATAGCGGTGGTAGAGGAAGATAGAGTAGTCCATGGTCACGCCCAGCTGCAGCACGGCGGCGATGGCCTTGGTGATGTAGGAGATCTGGCCCAGGAAGACGTTGCTTCCGAAGTTATAGACCACGGCCATGCCGATGCTGGCCAGGTACACAAAGGGCAGCACCGTGGACTCCAGGGTGACGCTCATGGCAACCAGGGCCAGCAGCACGGCCAGGCCCACGAAAATGGGCAGCTCTCCGTCCATTACGTCCCGGGTGTCCTTGATGACCACGGAGAAGCCCGCCAGGAAGCAGCGCTCGTTGCAGACGGAGCGCACCTGCTGAATGGCCTCCATGGTCTCGTCGGAGGCCCCGGGGTGGTCGTACTGAATGAGCATCATGGTGGCCTGGCCGGAAAAGAACATCTCCCGGAGGTCCGCCGGAATCATCTCCACGGGGACCTGGATGCCCACCAGGTTGCTGATCCACACGGCGCTGGACACGCCGGGGACGTCCCGGATGTCCTGAATCAGCTGATTCGTGTAGCCCGCGGGCATGCCTTCCACAATCAGCATGCTGGTGGCCGCCATGCGGAAGGGCTCTTCCAGAAGCTGCTCCCCCTGGGAGGAGGGCAGATCCTGGGGCAGGTAGGACAGAATGTCGTAGTTGATCCGGGTGGCGGCATAGCCGATGATGGAGGGAATCAGCATCAGCAGGGCGACGGCCGCCACCAGCTTTGGTTTTCGGGTCAGCTTATGGGCGATTTTCTCAATCATGGCGGTTCTCCTCTCCCGTCAGCGGAAGACGCCGGTGACGGCGTTCCAGAAGTCCCGGAGCATCTGGGTCACCCGTCCCCAGAAGGTGGTCTGTTCCTTTTCGGCGGCGGAGTCCTCGTCCTCCTCCGCGTCCGCTGTCTTGATTTCCTGGGTGCGGATGAGGACCTGGATGCTGCCGGGGGCGGGGTTCCGCTCATCCGTCAGGGAGACCGGCTCCGCCGTGGCGTCCATCAGCAGGATGTTGTTCACATCTCCGGTGTATTCGTTCCAGGTGTCCTCGATGATTTGGGTCACGGTGTTCTTGGCCTCTTTCACCTGCTGGGTGGTGGCCAGGGCCTTGGCGGTCTGCCGCAGGGCGGCGGAGAGGCCCCGGAGGGACTGTTTCGTCCCCGCGTCCAGATCCTTCCCCGTGGATCGGGCCAGGTTCTCCGCGTCGGCAAGCAGGGTCTCCGTGTCCCGGATGGTGGTCACGGCGGAGGCGCTGAGGGTCCCGGCATTGGCCAGGGCTTCCTGAAGAGTGGGCTCATAATCGTTCAGCACGGTCCGCAAAGCGTCCACATCCGCCAGAATCTCCCGCAGGGTCCCGGAGGACTGGCCCAGGGCGGCCATCAGGTCTTCCGCGTCGTCCAGGCCGTCCAACAGGATGTTCAGCTCTCCGCAGAGGTTTGCCAGGTCCCCCGCCACGGCGGCGGTGGGGCGCTTAATCTCGTTGAGAGAGGCGTTGAGCTGGCTTTGGATGGCGCCGATCTGGGCGGCGGCACTGTCCAGGCCGCTGGTGATGAGGTCCACCACCGCGCCGCCCACGGTGTTGTTTTCGGGAGGTTTGTCAGGTTTCGGCTCGGAGCCGTCCCCAGTCTCGCCGCCGCCGGAACCGCCGCCGGGGGCGGGCGTATCGTCCGGAGAGGGGGTCTCTCCCGGGGCGGGAATTTCGCCCGGAGACGAAGTGTCGTCCGGAGCGGGGGTGTTATCCGGTGCGGGAATATCGTCCGGGGTACTGCCGGAATCTCCCTCGCCGGAGCTTTCTTCGCCGGAGTCTCCCTCATCGGAAGAATCCTCGTCCAATTCTCCGTAGACCACCAGCCGGGCCGACATCTGGCCCTTCCTGAGGATCCCCGGGCTCTCGGAGGGCTCCGCGGTCTCCGTGCTCTCTGCCGCCTGGGGCTCGGGTTCTTCCGTCTCCAAATGGTCCGCCGGGTCCGGCGCGGAAGGTTCTTCCTGCGCTCCGGAAGGCGTTTCCGGGGACTGCGGCTCCGGAGTTTCCCCGGAAGGCTGGGGCTGCTCCGAGATTTCGGGCTGTTCCGGAGCTTGAGGCTGCTCCGGGGTTTGAGACTGTTCTGGAGCTTGAGGCTGCTCCGGGACTGGAGCGGCGGGGCTTTCAAGCTCGGAAACGGGGCGGTTCCGCAGAACCGCCTTTCCGGAGACGGAGCCGCCGCTGTTGTAGATCAGCCACAGGTCGTTCATCTGCTTAGCCTGGCTCTCTGTGACGTTTGGCAGCTTCCCGCAGAAATCCTGGAAGCCCATGTTGGTCTGGTCCTTGGCCTGGCGGAGCCCCTCCAGCTGCTTTGCTGCCGACAGGGCCGCCTGCTGGTCGGGGGGCAGCATATCGGGAGTGAAGCCCGGGGCCTGCGACGCCGCCAGCAGCTTGGCCATGCCCGCCGCCTTGGCCTGGGCCGCCGCGCTTCCCTCTCCCTGGGCCTCCAGCATCTTTTGGAGGAAGGTGGCGGTGTCCTTGGCGTCATACGCTCCCCGGACATTCTTCACCTTATCCACCATGGCCTTCGCTTTTCCGCTGGAGGAAGAGACGTTTCCGCCGCCCACGTGGACGCCGCCCAGGGCCCTTTCCAGGCGAAGGAGGCTGCCTTCCATGTCCGCCGCCAGGTCAATGACGCTCCGCAGGTCGTAGGTCCCCTGCTCCAGGCCGTACAGGGCCTCCTCCATTTCCGCCAGCTGGTCCTGGAGGGTCACCGTGGCGTCGGTCATCTCGTTGAGGACGGCCTTGGAGTCCGTCACGGTCTGGCTCAGAATCTGGATGCGCTGTTCTACCGGGTCCAAAATATCCGCCAGGTTGCTCAGGTCCCCCCGGAGGCGGTCCGTGCCCTCATAGAGCGCGCCCTTGCCGCCGGAGAAGGTCCCCCGGGCCGCCTCCAGCTGGTCCAGGCCCTTGGCGGAGGCATAAAGGCCGTTCTGAATGTCCGCCAGGGCGTCCAGCAGGTCGTCCAGGCTGCCGGAGAGGGCCCGGTAATCTTCTTCCAGGTCGTCCTTCCGCTGGCTGAGCTTGGAGATTTCCTCCAGCTGGGCCAGGGTGGCGGGCATCATCAGCACGGTGAGGCCGCCGAAGGAAAAGTCGCTGCTCCCCACCCGGATGGTAAAGTGCTGTTCCTCCCCGGGGAGGCAGAGAAACAGGACCGTCCGCAGGTTGCCCACCAGCTGAACCTGGGCCCCCTCCGCCTCCAGGGAGAGGATGTCGTCCTGATTGAACAGGGCCGTGGCGGCCAGGGTGTAATTGTACCGGGCATAGTCGCCGGCCAGCTCGTTGGGCACGACGTCTAGAAGAATTTCCACCACGCCCTGCTTCCCCGCCAAATCCTCCGCCTTGGCGGGGACTCCGTTGAGGGTGTAGCGCAGGGTGATGGTCCAGGGCAGGTCCTCAAAGGGCTTCTTCGTCTTGCCCTCGAAATAGAAGCGGTCCGGCACGCCGCCCGTGAACCGGAAGGAAACGCTTCCTCCCTCCCCCGTTACCGGGGCGGTCCCGTCGGTGAGGTTTATCACCTCGTCATAGACGCCGTAGTCCGTCAGGCTGCTTTTTCCATTCATGGAGCAGCTCTTTACCACGCTGCCCTCCAGCAGATTTCCGTAATAGTCCAGCGTGGCGTAGTACGCCTCGTCACAGGTGGGGGCCACGCCGTCTCCGATGGCCTCCGCCGCAGCGGCGGGAACCGTCAGCGTCACGGTCAGAACCGCCGCCAGAACCAGGGCGGAAGCCCGCTTTCTCATGCTTTGCCAAGTCATAACCATTCCTCCAAATAATCAACTAACGTCAAATAAAAGATTAGTGTTGACTTATTGACTTAAGTCGATTATAGTAAAAGCAGGAAATTTGGTCAATAGACAAAAGCGGGCAGATGCCTAACTTGTCCAAAGGAGGACCCTTATGTCGAAAAACCCAGAAGACCGCCGGGCCCGGCGGTCCCGCAAATTATTAAAGGAGAGCCTTCTGGAGCTGATGAAGCGGAAAACCTTCTCCGACATCTCCGTCCGGGACGTGACCGACGAGGCGGACATGAACCGGGCCACCTTTTACCTCCACTATTCCGGCACCGCGGAGCTGCTGCGCAGCGTGGAGGAGGACCTGCTGGCGGAGCTCCAGGATCTGGTGGACGCCCACATGCAGGAGACCTTTGCCGTGGGCGGCGTGGCCCCGGTGTTCGAGCCCGTGCTGGATTTCGCCGTGGAGCACCGGGAGACCTGCGCCGTCCTCTTCGCCAGCAGCGAGGCCAGCGGCTTCTTCCAGGCCATCCAGCAGCTGGTCCACAAGAACGGCGCGCCCCTGGTCCGGACCTGGTTCCGCCCGGAGGATCCCCGGCTGACGGACTACCTGCTGAACTTCCTGGCCTGGGGCTTCATCGGTCTTCTGGCGGAGTGGTTCGAGAAAGACATGGCCCTGCCCAAGGCGGAGCTTCTGGCCGCCGCCCAGCGCATGGCGGACAGCGCCGCCGCCGGGCTGTTTCCCCGTGAAGAGAGGAGGACCTCATGACCGCTTCCCCTGCCAGAGAGGCCGTCAAGGCCGCCTTCCTCCGCCTGCTGGAGGAACGGCCCCTCCGGGAAATCACCGTCAAGGACATCGTCCAGGACTGCGGGGTTAACCGAAACACCTTCTATTATCATTTTAAAGATATCCCCGCCCTTCTAGAGGAGATCATCATGGACCAGGCGGACCGCATCATCGCCGCCCAGGGTCCCTCTCTCTCCCTGGCAGACTGCCTGGAGACCGCCGCCCGCTTCGCCCTGGAGCGCCGCCAGGCGGTGCTCCACATCAACCAGTCCGCCCACAGGGATCTCTTCGAGCTGTGCCTGATGGACGTGTGCCGCCGGGTGGTGGAGGACTACGCCGCCGCTGCCATTGGCAGCGTCCCCGTTTCCCCGGAGGACCGGGCGGTTATCATCCGCTTCTATCAGTGCGAGTGCTTCGGTCAGGTCATGGCCTGGCTGAACGGCGGCATGCGCTATGACGTCTCCAAGCAGTTCCGCCGCCTCTGCCGCCTCGGCGAGGGCATGACGGAGCTGATGCTGAAACGGGCCATGGAGGCGGAACTATAAAAAAGAGAGAGGACTTGCCGTCCTCTCTCTTTCTGATTCAAAACAAGGTGATCTGACTAGTTTCCGCCATGCCTGCAAAAGCGCCCAGAGCTTTCAATTGTTCAATGTGCGTCTTTGACAATTTATTGCAGCACAGGGCGAACTCCTCAATGGAAATGAACTCCTTTCCCTTCCGCTTCTCCACGGTGTCCAGGGCCGCTGCCTCTCCCAGGCCGTGAACCGTGGTAAACGGCGGCAGCAGACCGCCGTCCGTAATCACAAACTTGGTGGCGTCGGAGCGGTAGATGTCAATCGTATCGAAGTGAAAGCCCCTAAGGTAGAACTCGTAGCAGACCTCCAGGGTGGTCAGCAGGTTCTGCTCCACGGCGGTGGCGTCCTTGTTGTTTTCAATCTCCCGGATTTTCTTTTTCACCGCCTCCTTCCCGGCGCAGCAGAACTCCGCGTCGAAGGCCTTGGCCCGGACGGAGAAGAAGGTGGCGTAGAAGGCCAGGGGCTCATGGACCTTGTACCAGGCGATGCGGAAGGCCATCATGACATAGGCCACGGCGTGGGCCTTGGGGAAGAGATATCCGATCTTTGCCAGGGAGTCGATGTACCATCCGGGCACGCCGTGTTCCCGCATGGCCTCCTCCCAGCCGGGCTCAAAGCCCCCCCTCTTCACCTTCCCCTTCCGGACGGACTCCATGATTTTGAAGCTCATTTTCGGGTCCAGGCCCTTGGAAATCAGATAGAGCATGATGTCGTCCCGGCAGCCCACCGTCTCCAAAACCGTGGCTGTCTTGCTGACAATGAGTTCCCGGGCGTTGCCCAGCCAGACGTCCGTTCCGTGGGAAAAGCCGGAGAGGCGGACCAGGGTGTTGAAGTCCTTGGGCTGGGTATCGATGAGCATCTGCCGGGTAAAGCGGGTGTTGAACTCCGGGATGGCCACCGCTCCGGTGGGGCCCAGAATCTCGTCGTTCTCATAGCCCAGCACCTTGCTGGAGGTGAAGATGGACATGGTGTCCGGGTCGTCCAGGGGAATCTTCTGGGGGTCCACCCCCGTGAGGACCTGCATCATGCGGACCATGGTGGGGTCATCGTGTCCCAGCATGTCCAGCTTTAAGAGGTTCGCTTCCATGGAGTGGTATTCAAAATGAGTGGTGATGGTATCGGAGCCGTCGGCGTCCGCCGGGTGCTGGACGGGGCAGAAGTCCTCCATGCTCTTGTCCGCCGGGACCACCACTAGGCCCCCCGGGTGCTGCCCGGTGGTCCGCCGGACCCCCACGCAGCCCAGGGTCAGACGGTTCTCCTCCGCCCGGCCCACGGTCATTTGGTTCTCCTCCAGGTACTTTTTCACAAAGCCGTAGGCCGTCTTCTCCGCCAGGGTGCCAATGGTCCCCGCCCGGAACACCTGAGTTTCGCCGAACATTTCGATGGCGTGGCGGTGGGCCCGGGCCTGGTACTCGCCGGAGAAGTTCAGGTCGATGTCCGGCACCTTGCCGCCGCCAAAGCCCAGGAAGGTCTCAAAGGGGATATCGAAGCCGTCCTTCTCGTACTTGGTCCCGCAGACCGGGCAAACCTTGTCCGGCATGTCCGCCCCGCAGCCATAGGAGCCGTCCTGGACGAACTCGCTGTTGCGGCACTGCGGGCAGCGGTAATGGGGCGGCAGGGAGTTGACCTCCGTGATGCCGGACATGTAGGCCGCCAGAGAGGAGCCCACGGAGCCCCGGGAGCCCACCAGGTAGCCGTTCTCCAGAGACCGCTGGACCAGCTTCTGGGCGGACATGTACACCACGTCATACTTGCCCAGAATGCCCCCCAGCTCCACGTTCAGCCGGTCCACAATGAGCTTGGGCGGGTCCTCGCCGTAGAGGCGGTGGACCTTCTCCCAAACCAAGCGGTTCAGCTCCTCCTCGGAGTTCTCCAGCTTGGGGGGGAACAGCTCCTTGGGCAGCAGCTCAAAGGTCTCAATCTGGTCGGCAACCAGCCGGGTGTTGGCCACCACGACTTCATAGGCCTTCTCCTCCCCCAGATAGGAAAACTCTTTCAGCATCTCGCCGGTGGTCTTGAAGTAGATAGGCAGGGCCTCGTTGGCGTCGGGGAATTTTTTCGAGGCCAGGAGAATGTGCCGGAAAATCTCGTCCTCCGGCTCCCGGAAATGCACATCCCCGGTGGCGCAGACAGGCTTCCCCAGCTCCTCTCCCAGGCGGACAATGGTCCGGTTGAACTCCCGCAGGTCCTCCTCGTCCCTGGCGTCTCCATTGCGGAGCATAAACCAGTTGTTGCACAGGGGCTGGATTTCCAGGTAGTCGTAGAAGGAGGCGATGCGCTTCAGCTCCTCCCAGTCCTTGTGGTCCTTGACGGCCTGGAACAGCTCTCCCGCCTCGCAGGCCGCGCCCACGATAATCCCCTCTCGGTGTTCTTTCAGTAAACTTTTGGGGATGGTGGGCACCCGCTTGAAGTATTTCAGGTTGGAATCGGAAATCATCTGGTAAAGGTTCTTCAGCCCCGCCTTGTTCCGGGCCAGAAGGATGATGTGCTTGGGGAAGCGGTTGGACTTGCCGCCCAGGGGACGCAGCTTCTCCATCTCGCCGTTGACCGCCTGGAGGGTGTGAACTCCCTTCTCGTGGAGCGTCTTCCAGAAAGGGATCAGCATATAGCCCACCGTGGCCGCGTCGTCGCTGGCCCGGTGGTGGTTAAAGGCGGGCAGGTCCAAATGCTCCGCCACGACGTCCAATTTGTACTTCCCCAAACCCGGCAGCAGGTTCTGCGCCAGGATAAGGGAGTCGATGTAGGTGGGATGGAAGTCCAGCCCGGCCTCTTGACATCCCTTGCGGATGAAGCCGACGTCAAATTCCGCGTTGTGGGCCGCCAGCGGCCGCCCGTTGACAAATTTCAAAAAGTCCGCCAGGGCCTCCGCCGGCTTGGGCGCGTCCTTCAGCATCTCGTCGGTGATACCGGTGAGGCCGATAATTTCCGGCGTCAGCCGTTTTCCCGGGTTCACAAAGGTCTGGAACCGCTCGCCGATTTCCCCGTTTTTCAGTACCACCGCACCGATTTCCGTGATGGCCTCCCGGTCCACCCGGAGGCCGGTGGTCTCGATGTCAAAGCAGACAATTTCCCCATCCAGCGGGATGTCCTGAGACCCGTGGACCGCGATGCGGTCATCCACATTGTTGATGAAATAGCCCTCTACGCCGTAGAGGATCTTAATTTTGTCCCCGGCTGCGTGCCACGCCTCGGGGAAGGACTGGGCCACGCCGTGGTCCGTGATGGCGATGGCGGGATGGCCCCAGCGGATGGCCTCCTGAATGACCTCTTTCGTGTCCGTCAATGCGTCCATGTTGCTCATCCGGGTGTGCAGGTGGAGCTCCACCCGCTTCACCGGGGCGGTGTCCATTCGCTCCTCGTGGTCCGTCACGTTGATGTGCTGGGGATTGAGCTGGATATCCTTCCCGTCCCAGGTGGGCTCCATCTTCCCCTGCACGACGAGCCACATGCCGGGCTTCACGGCGCTTTCCAGGGCCTGGGCCTCTTTGGCGGGCAGGTTTTTCTGAACCGTGACGGAGCCCGTTCCGTCGGTCATGTCGAAACTCAGCCGCCACATCCCCGGCCGCCGGGTCTCCCGGCACTCGAAGGAAAAGACCTTGCCGGAGACCGTGGCCGTCCCCATCTTCACGTTCAGCGCCGACATGGGACCGGGCTTGGCCTTGATGGGATTTCCCATCAGGATTTTACCCGCTTTCTTTTTGGGAGCCGCCTTGGGCGCGCCGCTGCTCTGAGACGCCGGGGCGGCGGGAGGAGGCGGCAGAGCCGCACAGACGGCGTTCAGCTCTACCCTTTGAAAGCCGTAGACCGCTTTCAGCGTCTCCTCCAGGCCTTCAAGGTCCCCCTGGTCCAGAGGGGCCTTTACCGTCATATCCAATTGAATCGACAATTCCCCCGGGTCGATGCAGCCATGGGTCAGCTCCGCCCCGGCCAGCCGGAGGCGGAGCTGGGGAGACGCCGGCAGCTCGGCGAAAAATTCAAAAAATGGGATATTTCTTGACATGGCGTCCTCTCTTCTGCTTTTCGATATGGGACCTCAGAGCTTCTCAATCTCCTCCATCAGAGCATCCACCAGACGCTCCTGGGGGACCTTGTACAAAATCTCCCCCTTGCGGAACAGCAGGCCCTCGCCCTTCCCTCCGGCGATGCCGATGTCGGCGGCGGCGGCCTCCCCCGGGCCGTTGACGGCACAGCCCATCACCGCCACGGTGATGTTTTTCTCGCAGTTCGCCAGCCGCCGCTCCACCTCCTCGGCCATGGGAATCAGGTCGATCCGCGTCCGGCCGCAGGTGGGACAGGCAATCAGGTTCACGCCCGTTTTCCGCAGACCCGCCGCCTTTAAAATCTTCTTGGCGGCGTAAATCTCCTCCACCGGGTCGGCGGTGAGGGTCACCCGGATGGTGTCTCCCACCCCCAGACAGAGGAGACCTCCGATGCCCATGGCGGACTTTACCATGCCCATGGAGGGCGTCCCCGCCTCGGTAACGCCCAGATGCAGAGGGTAGTCCGTCTGTTCGCTGAGACTCAAGTACGCCGCCATGGTCAGCGGCACGTCGGAGCACTTGACGGAAAAGCAGATATCGTCAAAGTCAAACCGGTTCAGCAGCCGGGCCTGTCCCAAGGCGCTCTCCACCAGGGCCCCGGCGGTGACGCCGCCGTACCTGGCCCGCAGCTCCTTTTCCAACGACCCGCCGTTAACCCCCACCCGGATGGGAATGCCCCGGGTCCGGCAGGCGTCCGCCACGGCCTTCACCTTTTCTTCCCCGCCGATGTTTCCGGGGTTGATGCGGATGGCGTCAACGCCCCGTTCCACACAGGCTAAGGCGTATTTGTAGTTGAAGTGGATATCGGCGACCAGGGGAATGGAAATCTGTTCCTTGATTTTATCCACGGCCTCCGCCGCCGCCTGGTCCGGGACGGCCACCCGGATGATCTCGCACCCGGCGGCCTCCAGGGCCTTGATCTGGGCCACGGTGCCGGCCACGTCGTCGGTTTTCGTATTGCACATGGACTGGATGGACACGGGCGCGCCGCCGCCCACCGGAACCTTGCCCACCATCAGCCGTTTCGTCATATCAAGACCCTCCCCGCATAAAGAGCTGTCCAACGTCCTTCAAGGTCACCAGCAGCATCAAGCCCATGAGGGCCACGAAACAGGCCGCGTTCACCGCCGCCTGGTACTTCTCCGGCACCTTCCGCTTGAACAGCAGCTGGGACAGCACGTCGACGGCCAGGAAGAAAACGCGCCCCCCGTCCAGGGCCGGAATGGGCAGCAGGTTCATTACCGCCAGGTTAATAGCGATGAGAGCCCCGAAGAAAGCGATGTTCTCAAAGGCGTCCAGGGCCGTCTCGGAAGCGTTTCCCACCTCCGTCATGGTGGAGACGATGCCCACCGGGCCGCTGACCTCCGAGAGGCCCACGTTGCCCCGGAGCAGTTGAATTAGGCTGAACCACACCTGCTGTACAAAGTCCAGGGTCTGGTAGCCGATAAACTTCACCGTGGTCAAAAAGGTGGCCGGGACCCGGGCGGCTCCTACCATCAATCCGAAGCGCCCCTCCTGGCCGTCGTAGGTTCCCCGGTACAGCGGCAGGTCCTTCAGCACCACCTTCTCTCCGTCCCGGATGACCTCGAAATCCACGCCCTCTCCGTCGTTGAACCGGAGGAACAGGGCCGCGTCCCCCCGGAGATAGGTCCGCCAGCCGTCAATTTTATAGATCACGTCGCCCTCCATCAGGCCATTCTCCCCCTCCAGGGGGAAGCCCTCGGAAAAGCCGGCCACCTGGTCCACGTAAAAACCCGTGGCCGTGGCGAAGATGCAGGCGATGACCGCCACTCCGGCCAGCAGGTTCATAAAGGACCCGGCGGCCAGGATCACAAACTTTTTCCAGAAGCCCTGGCGGGTAAAGCAGCGCTCGTCCCCGGTGTCTCCGTCCTCTCCCTCCAGGGCGCAGAAGCCCCCGATGGGCAAAAGCCGGAGGGAATACCGGGTCTCCCCCGTCTCCCTGTGCCACAGCAGCGGGCCCATGCCGATGGAAAACTCGTTGACCCGCACCCCGCACAGCCGCGCCGCCAGGAAGTGACCCAGCTCGTGGATGGCGACCAGGAAGCCGAAGATGAAAATGCCCGCCAGGACGTAGATGAAACTCATGGAAACGCGCTCCTCATTTTGAAAAGTTTTTCAGTACCTCCCGCCGGGCCGCGGCGTCCGCCTCCAGGATATCCGAGAGGCTGGGCCTGTGGACCACGGGCAGCTCGGTCATCGCCCGGGCGGTGAGGTCGAAGATGTCCCGAAAACCGATGCGGTCTTCCAGGAACAGCCGCACCGCCTCCTCGTTGGCGGCGTTCAGCACGGCGCAGGCGGTGCCCCCCTTGGCCGCCGCCACTTCCGCCAGGCGCAGACACGGGAAGGTCCCCCGGTCCGGCTCCTCGAAGGTCAGGGGCGGGCAGCTTAAAAGGTTCAGCGGCTCCGCCGCCGACTCCGCCCGCTGGGGGTAGGTCATGGCGTACCGGATGGGCAGGCGCATGTCCGGCGTGCCCAGCTGGGCCAGCAGCGCCCCGTCCCGAAACTCCACCAGGGAGTGAACGATGCTCTGGCGGTGGATCGCCACGCTTACCCTCGTCAGGGGCAGGCGGTAGAGGCGCATAGCCTCGATGACCTCCAGGCCCTTGTTCATCAGCGTGGCGCAGTCCACGGTGATCTTAGGGCCCATTTTCCAGTTGGGGTGCTGCAGGGCGTCCGCCCGGGTCTTCTTCGCCACCTCGTCACGGCTCAGCCCGTAGAAGGGCCCGCCGGAGCAGGTCAGAATCACCCGGCGGATCTCCCCCCGGTCCAGACAGCCCTGGACGCACTGGAAGATGGCGGAATGCTCTGAGTCCACGGGGACGATCTCCGCCCCCCGCTTTTCCGCGGCCTCCATCACCAGCTCCCCGGCGCAGACCAGGGTCTCTTTATTGGCCAGGGCAATGCGCTTGCCCTCCCGGATGGCGGCCAGCGTGGGCTTCAGCCCCACCATGCCCACCACGGCGGTCACCACCGTATCCACCCCCGGCAACGTCGCCGCCGTGGACAGGGCGGACACGCCGCCGTGAACCCGGGTCTTCGTGTCCGCCAGGCGGACCTTCAGGTCCTTCGCCGCCGCCTCGTCGGTCATAATGACCTGCCGGGGCTGAAACTTCCGAGCCTGTTCTTCCGCCAGCGCCACATTGTTGTGGGCGGTGATGGCGGCCACCGTCAGCCCTAACTGCTCCGCCACCTCCAGGGTCTGCCGCCCGATGGAGCCGGTGGAGCCTAAAATGGATATCGTCTTTGTCATGTCTGCATCTCTATTCTATTACAGTAAGCTGAAAATAATCTCAATCACCGGGGCCACGAACAGCACGCTGTCAAAGCGGTCCAGCACGCCGCCATGGGCCAGGAAGAGATGTCCGTAGTCTTTAATCCCAAATTCCCGCTTGATGAGGGAGAAGCTCAAATCCCCAATCTGGGCCACCGCGCCGCAGAAAAGGGCCAGCAAAGCCATGGGGCCGTAGCCAATGAGGGAGCCGCCGAAGAAGCGGTCCATGACCCACACGAACAGGAGGCCGCAAGCCATATTTCCCGCCAGTCCCCCGATGGAGCCCTCTATGGTCTTCTTGGGGCTGACCTTGGGGGCCAGCTTGTGCTTCCCCAGGGTGAGCCCGGCGAAGAAGGCGAAGGTGTCGCAGGCGAAGCTCAAGATGAAGGGTAGGAGGAGATAGGCCCGGTGAACGCCGGAGGCCTCCAGCCGGAGGAAGGCGGAGAAGGACCAGCCGATGAAAATGCTGCCGCCCGTTCCCGCCATGATCTGGCTGAACTTCACCTCGCCGCCCTTTTCGATGGCGTGGAAAAAAACCAGAAGGACTACCAGCATGATGATGACGGACAGGTGGTGGTCCCGGTCATAAATCCATCCCACCGTAACCGCAGCGGCTATGGTGCTCACACTCACCAGCTCGCTCCGCTTCACGCCGCCGACACAACGCTGGAGCTCCATGCCGCCGATGCCCGCCAGAACGCACAGCGCCGCCATCATCACCCAGGGCGGCGCGGCCAGCACTACGTAAAGCAGCGCCGGGATGCCCACTGCGGCCACCAGTACCCTTGATTTCATGGGGCTTCCTCCCTTCTCCCTACTTCTTCACGCCGCCAAATCTCCGGTCCCTGGCGTGATAGGCCGCAATCGCCTTATCTATCTCCGCCTCGTCGAAGTCCGGCCAGAGGGTATCCGTGTAGTAAAACTCCGAATAGGCGCACTGCCAGAGCAGGAAGTTAGAAAGCCGCTGCTCCCCGCTGGGGCGGATAATCAGTTCCGGGTCCGGGATGCCCCGGGAGTCCAGATAGCCGGAAAAGACCGCCTCTTCCAGCTCCTCCGGTTTCTTTACCCCGGCGACGCAGTCGGCGGCGAAGCGCCGCGCCGCCCGGAGAATTTCATCCCGCCCGCCGTAATTGAGGCAGACGTTGGCCTGGAAGTCGTCGGCGCTCAGGTGCTCCGTGATCTCGTCCGTCTCCCGGGCCAGGGCCCGCAGCTCCGGGGCGATGGGGGTCATGTCCCCGAAGAAGTGGAGCCGGATGTGGTCCCGCTCCATGGTATCCACCGCCTCCAGGAGGTACTTTTTCAAAAGCGCCATGATGGCGGCGACCTCCGTCTCGGAGCGCTTCCAGTTCTCCGTGGAGAAGGCGTAGACCGTCAGATACTTCACGCCGATGTCCTTGCAGTACGTGGCGATTTTCCGGAAGGTCTCGGCTCCCACCTTGTGCCCCGCCGTCCGGGGCAGGCCCCGCCGGGTGGCCCAGCGGCCGTTCCCGTCCATGATGATTGCAATGTGGCGGGGCGGCGCAAGCCGCCCCGTGTCAGGACTGTATTCCGCCATCAGACCGCCATCAGCTCCTTTTCCTTCTTGGCCAGCAGCTCGTCCAGCTTCTTGCAGCTCTCGTCCGTCAGCTTCTGGAAGTCCTTTTCCACCTGCTTCAGCTCGTCCTCGGTGATCTCGGACTTCTTCTCCTGTTTCTTGAAGTTGTCCATGGCGTCCCGGCGGATGTTCCGCACGGCGACCTTGCCGCCCTCGGCGTACTTGCGGATCTGCTTCACCAGCTCCTTCCGGCGCTCCTCCGTCAGCTGGGGGAAAGCCAGACGCAGGGCCTTGCCGTCGTTCTGGGGGTTGATGCCCAGGTCCGAATTCTGGATGGCCTTTTCAATCAGCTTCAGGGCGGAGCCGTCCCAGGGGGAGATCAGCAGGGTCCGGGGATCCGGGGAGGAGATGGCGGCGATCTGCTGGATGGGGGTGGGGCTGCCGTAGTAGTCCACCATGATCCGGTCCAGCACGGAGGCGTTGGCCCGGCCCGCCCGGACGGAGGCGAAGTCCGCCGCCACAGAGTCGATGCTCTTTTTCATCTTGTCCTCGTATACCTTGTATTCGTCCTTCAACATAACTGGGTTGCTCCTTTCAATCCTTTCAATCCTGTGTATGGTTCCGGCAGTCATTCTCTGACGATGGTGCCCACTTTCTCACCGCAGACGGCCCGGACGATGTTCTCGGGGTCCTTCAGGGCGAAGAGCAGCACGGGGATATGGTTGTCCATGGAGAGGGACGTGGCCGTAGTGTCCATGACCATCAGGTGCTGGGCCAGCACGTCGTCATAGCTGATGGTGTCGTATTTTACAGCGGCGGGGTCCTTTACCGGGTCGGCGGAATACACGCCGTCCACGTTCTTCGCCAGCAGAATGACCTCCGCGCCGATCTCGGCGGCCCGGAGCACGGCGGCGGTGTCCGTGGAGAAGAAGGGATTGCCGGTGCCGCAGCCGAAGATGACCACCCGCCCCTTCTCCAGGTGCCGGATGGCCCGGGAACGGATGTAGGGCTCGGCGATGGGCCGCATCTCGATGGCCGTCTGGACCCGGACGGGGATACCCTTCTGCTCGCACACGTCGGCCACGGCCAGGCAGTTCATCACGGTGGCCAGCATGCCCATATGGTCCGCCCGGGTGCGCTCCATGCGGCCCCCGCCGTCCTTGGCCCCCCGCCAGAAGTTGCCGCCGCCGACCACCAGGCCCACCTGGACCCCCAGGTCCAGGCACTGCTTCACCACGTCGCAGACCCGGCCGATCATCTGGAAGTCCAATCCGGTGCGCTTGTCTCCGGCCAGGGCCTCGCCGCTGATCTTCAGCAGTACCCGCCGGTATACAGGTTTTGTCATCGCGTGACCTCCCTTTTCCGAATATGTCGTTCCTCTGGGATCTTACAGCGATTTCTATTTTAGCGTATTTTTCCGGTTTTGCATAGGGGGTAAACGAGATTTTCCGAAAAAAACGTCCCCCCTCCCCAGGCCAATTTTAGGTTGACAAACGTCTACCTTTCTGCTATGCTTAAGGTAGACAGACGTATACCTGATTGAGGAGGTGTTTTTATGAAGATTGAACTGTCCAACAGCGAGTGGAAGCTGATGCGCCGCCTGTGGGACCATGCCCCCAGCACCATCACGGAGCTGACGGCGGCCCTCCGGGAGGAGACCGGCTGGAGCAAAAACACCGTCATCACCATGCTCTCCCGGCTGGAGGCCAAGGGAGCCGTCCGGCACGAGGAGGGCGGGAAGGCCAAGCGCTACTTCCCCGCCCTCCGGCGGGAGGACGCCGCCCGGGACGAGACGGGAAACTTTCTCTCCAAGGTCTACGGCGGCAGCCTGGGGCTGATGATGAGCGCCATGGTAGAGAGCCGCCAATTGACCGAGTCGGACATCGCGGAGCTGTCCGCCATTCTGGACAAGGCGGGAGGCGAGGCGACATGAAGGAAATCCTGCTGACCTCCTCGGCGCTGATTCTGGCTCTGCTGGCCCTCCGGCAGGTCTTCCGAAAGGCCCTGTCCCGCCGGGTTCAGTACGCCCTCTGGGGCCTCGTGCTGCTGCGGCTGCTGGTCCCGGTGAACCTCCCGGCGGCGGGCTTCAGCCTGCTGACGGCGGCGGAACCGGTGGTGTCCGGCGTCGAGGGCCGGTCCCTCTATGTGGAGCCCTTCAGCGTCGAACTCATCCGGCCGGAAGAGACCACGGGGGAACCCTATGCCTACAGCGAAACGCCCCGCGTCGCCCTGGGGCCCGCCACAAACAACAGCACCTACATGTTCACCGACCAATACCAGACCACCCACAAGGTGCACTATACCCGGCAAATCGCCCTGGAGGACCTGCTGCGCCCCGTCTGGTACGGCGGCTGTGCCGTCATGGCCTGCTGGCTGGTCCTGTCCAACCTGCTGTTCTGGCGGAAGCTCCGCAAGGCGCGGAAGCCCTGCCCCGTGGAGGGCTTCTCCCTCCCCGTCTATCTGGTGGAAAGCGGCCTGCCCTCCCCCTGCCTCTTCGGGCTGTTCCGGCCCGCCGTCTATCTGACCCCCGCCGCCCTCCAGAGCCCGGACAGCCTCCGGCACGTCCTGGCCCACGAGGAGACCCACGCCCGGCACTGGGATCCCCTCTGGTCCCTGCTCCGGGCGGTGTGCCTGGCGGTCTACTGGTTCGACCCCCTGGTCTGGTGGGCGGCCCTGGCCTCCCGGACGGACTGTGAGCTGGCCTGTGACGAGGGGGCCCTCCGGCGCCTAGGGGAGGCGGAGCGGGTGCCCTACGGGCGGACGCTCCTCTCCCTCATCCCCGTGCGGAGGGTCCCGGCGAACCCCCTGCTTTTCGCCACCACCATGACGGCGGGGAAGCGCCAGCTCAAGGACCGCATCACCCGCATTGCCGAGAACCGGACCTGCCTGGGCCGGGCCCTGTTCGCCGTGGTGGCCCTGGCGGCCCTGGTGTGCGCCGTCACCTTCACCGGGGCCAAGAAGACGGAGACCCCTGAACCGACCCGCTTCCACGACGTGGACGAGGCCGTGGCCGCCCTGGCAGAGGAGCTGGAAAACTACGGCGGCCCGGAGGGTGACATCATGTCCAAGCTGATCGTCTACACCCCGGAGAATCCGCCGGAGCATTTCGACCTGGAGGAGGGCGAGCTGCTCCGGGTCTACTGGGGGATGTCCTACTCTCTGTCCGCCAGCCTCTCGGACCCCATGGGCTGGCTCTGCTCCCTCTACCGGCTGGAGCCGGAGACGAACTACCTGCCCCGAAACGTGGAAATCCTCGGCAGCGACGGTCAATATGAATACGCCGTCAGCCGCCCCGACTGGGCCCCGGAGCTGAAGCGGGGCGAGACCACCGGCATGTCCCTGATGAACCAGGTGATCAGCCGCATCCAGGAGGCCGTTCTCTCCTGCGAGAGCCTGAAACAAGTGGCCCAGCCCGACTGGGACGCCGCCGTCACCATCCCCCTGGACGGCCTGGAGCCCTATGAGCCCCAGGAGGCGGAGGAGCTTCCCTTCCCCTACGGCTCCCCCAATATGCTGGGGGGCCTGGAGGACCCGGACCGCGTCCTGGGGGACTACGGCCTGATGTTCTTCGAGGGCGGCGGCAGAATCTACGCCGGGGTCCAGCACTTGGCCAGGAGCTCCTTCCCCACGCCCTTCTGGTCCTTCCTCCCCGGCGTGGACGGGAACTACAGCGCCTCGTTGTTCCGCAACCTCCTGGGCCACGACGGCTTCCGCATCACCTACGACGCCAACGACCGGGACCGGACCCTGACCAACGAATACTACTATCTGAATGAGAAGGGCTGGCCCGTTCTCCTGGCCCAAGTGAAGTACGATACCCAGCACATGGACCTGGACGGGGACGGGGAAAACGAGCTGGTCTCCCAGGGCTTCCAGAACGACACCTTCTACTTCCGCCGGGACGGGAAGCATTACAAGGCAGACCTTCCGTCCCTGCTGTGGACCGTCTGGCCCGAGGGAACCTTCTTCCGCTTTGACAACTGGGACCCCGCCACCCGCTCCATGCCCTTCCGGGCCGACGACTCCTATCCCTCCGACGCGGACTTCCCCACCCCGGTCTTCCAATACCGGACGCTGTACTTCGACGGGGAAAACCTTCTGATTTACAACGACCAGCGGCATTTCAGCGGTCACTTTGTCGAGTGGCCGGACGAGCCCAGCCCAATCATAGACGCCGCCCTGATGGCGGTGGAGGATATCTTCTACCAGACCAACCTTCCCTACATTTCGGACGGCATGTATCCCAGCAGTTATCCGTATTATGACGACTGGCGCATCACCGGTATCGGCGCGGGCTACGGGCTGACGGTGGACAAGATGTTCTATGTCTTCCGGCAGGTCTCCTATGAGTTTCACACGCCGGAGCTCCAGGACGCCCCGGCGCTGGGCGAAGGGGGCCAGGACCACTGGGCCGCTCCCTCCTCCCAGGGCCTCTGGCTGATGTTCCGGAGCCTCTCGAAATACCGCGCGGACCTGACGTACCTCGGCTGCTTCCAGCAGGAGGGCGGCCTTGATCTCTCTCCGGAGTTCGTCCGGGAAAAGCTCCGGGAGTTCTCCCGGGAGAAGCCCTTTGACGTCTACCTGGGCACCGCCACCCTTCAAGCGGAAACCTCCGTCGCCCCCGCCGCGGACCTTGCCCAGGCGGCGATGGAGCGGCTCATGAAAGCGGATACCGTCAGCATGGACCTGCTGGCCTCCCGGGGCGGCGGGCGGTACGACGCAGACCCCCAGGATGGGAACGGGCCCAGCCTGGCCCGCGGCTTCACCGCACATTACGATTGGAGCTACGCGGAGGACCCCGGCGGCGTGCCCGCCGAATCCCTGCTGTTTGCAAGCTCCGACGGGGACCTGAACTTCCGCTTCTGGCCGGACAGCGGCCTGGTCCTGCTTTCCGCCTTTCGGCTGGGCCCCGTCTGGCTCCGGGCGGAGCCCAGGGAGGACCCGGGCGGCCATCCCTATGAGAATATCTTTTACTACATGCGCTCCTGGTACGACGAGGCGGAGCTGGCGGGCCTGTCCCCCGTCATCCGCGTCTATGACCGGGACCTGAGCCGGGAAAAAATTGTTCAGCTGTGGGCGGACAGCTATGAGAAGACCAAGCTGAAGGTCTCCCCCGGCAGTATGTACGCCTGTACCTACGTGCAGATTGAAGATATCTCGTTCCCGGACTGGCTGGACGAGCTGACGGAGGAGGAGCGGGACAGCTTCTACCCGGAGTTTACCCGGGGCCATGAGCGCTTTGCCTTCTCCTACACCACGGTATTCGTCCCGGAAAACGACCGGGCGCTGAACGGGCTGATGCTGGGCGACACCGCGCCCTGGGAGGGCCCGGACGCTCCCGAGGGCGCCAGAACCTACAGCCTCTGCGGGTTCATGTACCTCACGGAGGAGGGCTGGCGCTGCGACGAAACAGGTACTGGTTGGTAAAAAGACGGCGGCGGGGGGATCTTCCCCCGCCGCCGTTCTCTGCACTTATTCACCCATAACCTGGAACACGATATCCCGGACCCGGTTTCTCGTGTCGCACTCCACCAGGGTCAGGTTCTGCCAGGGCCCTACGGTGATTTTCCCATCCACGAAGGGCACGGTGATGAAGGGGGACAGCAGCGCCGCCTTGATGTGGGAGGAGCCGTTGTCGTCGTGCCAGGTCT
Source organism: uncultured Oscillibacter sp. (assembly GCA_950097265.1). Taxonomy (GTDB): domain Bacteria; phylum Bacillota; class Clostridia; order Oscillospirales; family Oscillospiraceae; genus Oscillibacter. The sequence goes on along the minus strand of CATNDJ010000005.1, from coordinate 14,726 downwards.
CATGATGCCAATAGGGCACCACGTGTCCCTTCTCGTCCAGATAGGGGGAGAACACGTCCAGCGCCGCCTTCAGGTCGTGGTTCACCATCCCCGGCTCGAACTCCAGGGTGGTCAGCCCCGCCACGCCGCCGGTGGTGAAGCCCGTCACCGTCCCGGCGGAGACGCCGTATTGCTGGCACGCCGCCGTCACTGCGTGCTGAAAATCCTCCGTCACGTCGATCATGCCCATGTGGGCTTTGGTCTGGTAGGTCTTCTTCTCCGTATAGACTGCCATGATTCGGCCTCCTTGTCCGTTTTCCGTATTGTATCACGGTTCCGGCTGTGATACAATCTATCTTGTAAAAAACAACACAAGGGGGAATCGCCTATGCGCGCCGCGCTGATTCAAATGCCTGTGACCGAAGACAAGCGGAAGAACATCGAGACCGCCTGCCGCCGCCTCCGGGAGGTCAAGGCCCGGGGGGCGGATATCGCCGTGCTGCCGGAGATGTTCTGCTGCCCCTACGACAGCGCCTGCTTCCGGGAGTACGGCGAGAAGGCCGGCGGCGAGGCCCAGGCGGCCCTGTCCGCCCTGGCGGCGGAGCTGGAGCTGTACGTGGTGGGCGGGTCCCTCCCGGAGCTGGAGGGAGACAAGGTCTACAACGCCAGCTTTGTTTACGGGCGCAAAGGGGAGCTTCTGGCCAGGCACCGGAAAGCCCACCTCTTCGACATCGACGTGGAGGGGGGCCAGCGCTTCAGGGAATCGGACGTCCTCTCCCCGGGGAACGCCGTCACCACCTTCGAGACGGAGTTTGGAACCATGGGCCTTTGCATCTGCTTCGACCTCCGGTTTGAGGAGCTGGCCCGGTGCATGTGCCTCCGGGGGGCCAAATGCATCTTCGTCCCCGCCGCCTTCAATATGACCACCGGCCCCGCCCATTGGGAGCTGCTGTTCCGCCAGCGGGCGGTGGACAATCAGTGCTTCCTTGTGGGGGTCTCCCCCGCCCGGGACGAGACGGCCTCCTATGTGGCCTATGGGCACTCCATCGCCGTGGACCCCTGGGGAACCGTCCTCTGCCGGGCCGGGACGGAGGAGTCCACCCTGTATGCCGAGCTGAGCTTCCGCCGGCTGGAGGCCGTCCGCCGCCAGCTCCCCATCCTCTCCGCCCGCCGGGCGGACATGTACGAGGTCCGGGAGCTGTGAGCGGCGGGACCTTCGCCGTCTTCCTGGACGCTGTCCGTCAAATTCCCGCCGGGAAGGTCGCCACCTACGGACAGATTTCCCGCCTGGCAGGAACGCCCCGCTGCGCCAGGACGGTGGGTTACGCCCTGGCGGGCTGCCGGGACCCCTCTATCCCCTGCCACCGGGTAGTGGACCGCTTCGGCGGTACAAAAGCTGCCTTTGACGCCCATGCCCCCGGAACCCAGCGGGCCCTGCTGGAAGCAGAGGGCGTGGTCTTCCGGCCGGACGGCACGGTGGATTTAGAGCGGTGCCTGTGGGTCCCCTTGAAGGATGAAAACGCGTGAAGGCCAAGCCTTCACGCGTTTTTCAGCTCTTCGGAAATATCCCTGGTGGCGTAGGCGTTCAGCTCCATCCCCGCCGTGTGGCCCGCCAGGTATTCATAATAGCCCTGGGCGGCGATCATGGCCCCGTTGTCCCCGCAGAGGCGGAGAGGCGGAAGATACAGCTTGCAGCCCGCCTCCCGGCAGGCCCGCTCCAGGTCCGCGCGGATGATGGAGTTGGCGGCCACGCCTCCGGCGGCCACGACGGTCTTCCGCCCCGCGAGCCTCGCCGCCTCCATGGCCCTGGGGACCAGGGCGTCGCTGACGGCCTGAGAGAAATCCCGGGCCAGGGCCGCCCGGTCCAGGGACTCCCCCACCTGCTCCGCATGGTGGGCCAGATTCACCACCGCCGTCTTCAATCCGGAGAAGCTCATGTCCAGGGGCGCGCCGTCCACGTGGGCCTGGGGAAGCTGGTACACGCCCCCCGCCGACTGCCGGGCCAGCTCGTCGATGGGCTTCCCCCCGGGGTAGCTGAGCCCCAGCACCCGGGCCGCCTTGTCGAAGCACTCCCCCGCCGCGTCGTCCCGGGTGCCTCCCAATATTTTCATATCCGTATAGCCCGCCACGTCGATGAGCAGGGTATTTCCCCCGGAGATGGCCAGGGCCAGAAAGGGCGGCTCCAGCTCTGGAAAGGCCAGGTAGTTGGCGGCGATGTGGCCCCGGATGTGGTGAACGGGAATCAGGGGAACTCCCAGCCCCAGGGCGGCGGACTTGGCGAAGCTCAGCCCCACCAGCACCGCGCCGATGAGCCCCGGCGCGTAGGTCACCGCCACGGCATCGATGTCGGAGCGCCCGCAGCCCGCGTCCGCCAGGGCCTTTTCCGTCAGGGCGGCGACGGCCTCCACGTGCTTCCGGGAGGCAATCTCCGGCACCACGCCGCCGTAGAGGGCATGGATCTCCACCTGGGAGGCGACGGCGTCGGACAGCACGGTCCGGCCGTCCTCCACCACCGCCGCGGCAGTCTCGTCGCAGGAGGACTCAAAGCCCAAAATTTTCATAGTTTTCCTCCCTCAATCTTCGTTCCAGGGCACCTGAGCAATGGGCCCCGCCGCCGGGTCTCGGGGAATGCGGACATAGCGGGCGTATTTTTCCCGGGAAAAGCAGCTTTGGTAGATAAAGCGGTTTTCCTCCATCAGCCGTCTGTCCGGCACCGGCTCCGCTGAGAGGTACAGCGTCTTGTAGTGGACGCCGAAAATGTCCGTGTCGTATCCGGCGGTTCGCAGTCCGCACCGGGCGTAGAAGCCCAGGCGGCGCTCCGCCATCGCCGGGTCCGAGGCGTGGGCCGGGGCCTCGCTCTCCACTAAAATTGCGGTTCCCGGCTCCGCCCGGCGAAGAAGCTCCAGCATCAGCGCCCCCAGGCCGCCGTTCCGGCGGTCCTCCGCCACGCAGAGATAGTCCAGCAGCGCCCAGCCGGGGCGGCCCAGCCAGAGGAAGCACTCTCCCGCCAATTCCTCCCCGTCGAAGATGCACCAGGGCCGGTAGCGCCCCTCCCAGCACAAGGCCTGGATATTCGCCAGGGGCTTCAGCTCCGCCGGGGGAAAGGCGGAGCTCAAGTCCCGCTCATAGGCCATCGCCGCCTGTTCCGGCGAGGCCAATCTCAGCTCCATCATCCCGGCACCCCTTCTCCGGAGAGGTCCAGGGTCATGATGACCGCATCTTCCCTCGGGTGCTCGTAATAGTTCTTCCGCCGCCCCGTGCCCCGGAAGCCCCGGCTTCCGTACAGGGCGATGGCAGCGTAGTTGGAGGCCCGAACCTCCAGGGTCAAAAAGGCCAGCCGGTTCCCCCTGGCGAAGTTCAAAAAGACCTCCAAAAGCTGTCCCGCCACGCCCCGGCGGCGGCAGTCCGGGCGCACGGCCACATTCAGGATATAACCCTCGTCCAGCACCACCTGGAGCCCCGCGTAACCCGCCACGGCTCCCTGTCCGTCCAGGGCCACCAGGAAGGCCGCCAGGTCGTTCTCCAGCTCCTCCTTCAGCATGTTCCGGGACCAGGGATCGGGGAAGCAGACCCGCTCCAGCTCCGCCACCTCGTCCAGATGGTCCCCGTTCATGGGGACGATTTGGACGTTCATTTTCGATTCCATAAACGCTCCTTCCTACGCATCCTCCCGGCTATACAGGGCGATGCCCAGCAAAATCACCCCGCCGCCCAGGATCACCAGAACGCCGGGCCGCTCCCCGAAGAGCAGCAGTCCCCACACGGAGGCAAAAACCGGCTCCAGCAGCTTCGCCGTGGACACAAACGCCGGGGGCAGGTATTTCAGGCCCCAGCTGAACACGCTGTGGCCCAGCAGGGTGCAGAATACCGCCATGCCCAGGCCCGCCAGCAGATTCACCGGGCCCCAGCCGGCGAGGGCCAATCCTCCCATCAGAGCGGCGGACAGCACCGTGACCGCCGCCGCGGAATAAACCAAGGTTGTGTACACCGTCGTGGACAGTCTCCGGCGGCAGACGGCCCCAAGCATGGTGTAAACCGCCATGCACACGGACCCTGTCAGGGCGAATACGTTTCCCCGCAGGGCGGCTCCCCCTCCTCCCCCGGCGTCCGCCAGAGCCACCGCCACGCCGCCGCCGAAGGCCAGCAGCACCGCCGTCCAGGCCCGGCGGCTGAGCTTTTTCCGCAGAATCAGCGCCGAGGCCAGGGCCACAAACAGGACCTCCGTGTCCACCAGCACCACCGCCGCGGCGATGGAGGTCCAGCGGAGGGACTCGAAATAGCAGGAAAAGTGAATCCCCAGAAAGGCCCCGCTGAGGAGGCTCAGCCCCAGCTCCCGCCGCCGGAGCTCCCGGAACTCCGCCCGCCGGGCAAAGGCCAGGGGCGCCAGCAGCAGGGCTGAAAAGGCCATGCGGTAAAAGGCCAGCACCAGAGACGGGGCCGTGGACCAGCGGACGAACACGGCGGAGAGGGACACCCCCGCCACGCCCAGGAGGACAATGAGGCGCTTCATAGCGCCGCCTCCAAGCGCGCCGCCGCTTCCGCCGGAGACATGCGGGACACGTCCAGCTTTTCCGTATCCAGGGCCTCATACAGCGGCAGATAGGCCAGGCTCCGTTCCAAGGCCCCTGGGGCCCGCCGCCCGGCCCGGATATCCGCCTCAATCCGCGCGGCCAGAACCTCCGGCGAGGCCAGCAGGGACACGGCCCGGACCCGGCAGTCCCCGGTATTCAAGCAGGACAGCAGCCCGTCCAGAATCTCCTGCCGGTGGAGGACCCAGCAGAAAATCACGTGGTCATAGGCGGAACAGAGCAGGAAGTTGTTCAGCAGGAAGACGATATTCTCCGTCACCATGGCCTTCGTCTCCTCCGTTACCTGGAAGGGGTTTGCGTCCCAGCACCAGTCCCCGTCCAGGAAGACGCTGCGGTCCAGCCGCTGCTGGAGCTCCCGGCAGACGGTGGTCTTGCCCACGCCCATGGGGCCGCCGATGAGGTAGAGGCTCTTCATCCCTTCGCCTCCAGCCAGTTCTTCCCCCAGTGGGCCTCCGCCGTCAGGGGGACGGAGAGCGCCACCACGTGTTCCATCTCCTCCTCCAGCAGCTTAGCCACGGCCTCAGCCTCAGCCTCCGGACACTCTACAATCAGCTCGTCGTGAACCTGGAGTACCAGCCGGGCCGACTGCCTCTCCGCCCGGAGGCGCTTCCATACCGCCGCCATGGCCAGCTTCATCACATCCGCCGCCGTGCCCTGAATGGGCATGTTCAGCGCTTCCCGCTCGCCGGAGGCCTTCTCGTTCCTCTGGGAGGAAGCCAGCTTTCGAATCTCCCGCCGCCGGTGAAACAGGGTCTCCACATAGCCGGTCTCATGGGCACGCTTCACCACATCCTCCATATACCTCCTCACGCCCGGGAAGGTGGCGAAGTAATCCTCCAGGTACGCCTTGGCCTCGGCGAGAGTAACGCCCAGGTCCTGGCTCAGGGTGAAGGGGGACTTGCCGTAGATAATGCCGAAGTTCACCGACTTGGCCCGGCGGCGCATCTCATGGGTTACGTCCTCCCGGTTCACCCGGAACACCTTGGCCGCCGTCTCGGCGTGGAAGTCGCCCCCCGCCAGGAAGGCCGCCCGCATGGCCTCGTCTCCGGCGATGTGAGCCAGGATGCGCAGTTCAATCTGGGAGTAGTCCGCGTCCACCAGGACGCAGCCTTCCGCCGCCGTGAACATCCGGCGGAGCTCGCTGCCCAGGTCCGTCCGGGTGGGGATGTTCTGCAAATTCGGCTCCGTGGAGCTGAGGCGGCCCGTGGCGGTGACGGTCATCTGGAACCTCGTCCGGATCCGCCCGTCGGCGTCCATGGCCTTCAGCAGTCCCTCGGCGTAGGTGGATTTCAGCTTGGCGTACTGCCGGTACTCCAGCACCGCGTCCACAATGGGATGCTGGAAGCGGAGCTTTTCCAGCACCTCGGCGTTGGTGGACCAGCCGGTCTTCGTCTTCTTCCCGTGGGGAAGCCCTAAGCGCCCGAACAGCACCTCCCCCAGCTGCTTTGGGGAGTTGATGTTGAATTTCTCCCCGGCCATCTCGTAAATGGCGGCCTCCTGCCCGGCGATGCGGGCGGACAGGCTCTCGCCAAACTCCCGCAGGGCCCGGGCGTCCACCTTGCAGCCCGTCCGCTCCATCTCCGCCAGCACCCGGCAGAGGGGCAGCTCGGCGGTCTTAAACAGCCCCCACTGGCCCCGCTCCCGGAGTCTGGGGACCAGAACGCCGTACAGGGCCTCCACCGCCGCGGCATGGCTGTCCAGGGAGGCGGCGGCCTCCCCGTCCCCCAGGAGGGAAAAAGCGTCCGGCTCCAGGTACAGGGGTTTTGGCAGCTCCTCGTTAAAATAGGAGACAAACAGGCGCTGGAGGTCGTAGCTCCCCGCCGTCGCGTCCAGCAGATAGGCCCCCAGGGCCGTGTCGAAAACGAAACCCTCCGCCGGGAAGCCGTTCTCCAGCAGCGTCCGCATCAGGTCCTTGACGTTGTGGGAGACCTTTTTGACCTCCTCTGAAAACAGGCCTGTCAGAAGACCGTTCCAGTCTCCCTGGTACCGCTCGAAAAACAGCTCCGCCATCACGGCGCCGTCCTCCCCCGTCTCGCAGAAGACCCCCACGGCGGAGCAGTCCGGCCGGGCCAGCAGGGACACGTGGTCCGCCTTTTTCCAGAGGGTCAGCAGCTCTCCGCCCCGGGTGCTTTCCGTCACCGTCTCCACGGCGGCGGCGGTCCTTTTCCGAGTCTCTGGAGCCGGAGCGCCGTCCGGGCTCAGGCCGAATTTTTCAATGAGCTTGGTAAACTCCAGCTTCAAAAACAGCGGGTAGGCCGCCGGGCCCGGGGCCCGGCACAGGTTGTCCTCCGGCCGGAACTCCAGAGGCGCGCCGGTGTCGATGGTGGCCAGCCAGTAGGAGTGCCGGGCGGCCTCCTCCCCCTCCGCCAGCTTTTTGAGAAGGCCGGGCTTGGCGGGGGTTTCCGGCGCGGTCACGACGTCCGGCATGCGGGCATAGAGCCGGTCGATGGAGCCATACATTTGAACCAGGCCCATGGCGGTCTTCTCCCCCACGCCCTTCACGCCGGGGATGTTGTCCGAAGCGTCCCCCATCAGGGCCTTCAGGTCGATCATGTGAATAGGGGCGAAGCCGTATTTTTCCCGAAACGCCGCCTCGGTATAGTCCTCGGTGCTGGTCTTCCCCATGCGGGTGGAAACCAGCTTCACCCTGGTGGTCCCATCAATGAGCTGGAGGCTGTCCTTGTCCCCCGTAACCACCACGCACTCCCAGCCCGCCGCGGCGCACTTTCGGGAGATGGTCCCCAGCAAGTCGTCCGCCTCCCAGCCCTCCAGCTCATAGCGGGGGATGTTCAGCGCGTCCAGCGTCTCCTTCAAAACCGGCACCTGCTGGCGCAGCTCCTCCGGCATGGGCTTCCGGGTGGCCTTGTAAGCCGCGTCGGCCTTGTGGCGGAAGGTGGGTGCGTGGAGGTCGAAGGTGACGCAAACCGCGTCCGGGGCCTCCTCCCCCTCCAGGCGCAGAAGCGTCGTCAGGAAGCCGAAGACGGCGTGGGTGTAAAGCCCGTCCCGGGTGGTCAGGGGCCGGATGCCGTAGTAGGCCCGGTTGATGATGCTGTTTCCGTCGATGGCCATGAGCTTCATAGGGGAAACCTCCTGTCAAAGGACAAAATCATACTTGGATGATTATACCACGCCCGGCCCGGATGTACAACAGCGGAAGTCCCTGTTTTTTCGTTTCCAGTCTGTTACTATTTGTTGCAGTTCTGTAGTTTTTTCCAAGGGGAAAGCTGTCATACTTTTTTAATAAGATCTGATACAAGGAAAGGAGTCCTGCCTATGCGCCGCTTGGAAATCTTCGCCCTGGCGCTGATCTGTCTGCTTACCCTTGCCGCCTGCGGCGGGGAGACGGACAGTCGGCCGCCCGTTCAAACTCCACCGCCCCAGGACGGCGGAGAGGATATGACCGTCTATGACTGTGGGGGACTGGACGCGGCCCTGCCCAACGCGTACCTGGACCTTCTTCTGGTGGATACTGAGTTCCCCGACGCCGAGGAAAGTTGGAAACCTCTGATTTCCGTCTACGAAAAAGCCTCCTACGAGGCCGCCATGGAGGAGTACGGCGGCGGGGGCGGCTTCCTCTTCGGCTTTCTGGTCATGGACCAGGCGGCCTTTGAGCAGCACATCAGCGCCGACGGTTCCGGCATCGACGTTTTCGCTACCGACGGGGAGCGGTACTACGCCTACACCTATCCCACCGACGTGCAGTTTTACCGCTCGGATGCCGAAAGCATCCCGGACCACCCGGACTGGCCTGTGTGGGAAAAGCTCTGCGAGCTGGGCCCCTTGGTAAAAGAGGATTTCCTTACCCGAAACAACCTCCAGTCCTTCTCCGTCCAGGACTTCCTGGGCCAGCTGGATAGCGGCGCAGACCACGTCGTCCTGAAATACTACCCCTATTTTCTCAAGGACGGCGACGCCCGCGTCTACGACCAGCTCCTCCTCCGCCAGCCCGCCCGACAGGGCGAGGGCGGCATCTGGGCCGTGGACCAGTGGCTGGATGGGCATGGCAATCAATACCTCTATTTTCCCGACAGCGGCAAGCCCGCCGCCGAGCACTACGCGGAGCTTCAGGAACAGTGCGACACCGGGGAACACCCGGAGCTGCTGACTCCCTCCGGGGCGGCGGCGGCTTTTGTGGAGGACTGTTTCGGCCACGAGACCGCCGAGGGCAGCTTTGAGGAAATCCGGGAGGTGGACCAGGGCTACATGGAGCGAAATGAGCGGCTGCAGGAGCTGGTCCTGGACCTGGAGTTCCGGCCGGAGGACGTGGACGGCATGGACCTGCTAAGCTGTGTAGGCGAGGCCACCGCCGACAACTGGGGCGCACTGGGCCGGTTCATGTACGGCTCCGACTGGTTCGAGCCTCTGATGAACGCCGTGGCGGAGGCCGCCGTGGGCGAGGATCAGCAGACCCGAAACAAAGCGGTCATGTCTTTCTTCCTGGCCACCAAAGACGCCCGGACGGACTTCCTCACCCCTCTGGAGGAAATTCTTGAAGCTCAAGCCGAGGCGGACCTCAGCGCTTTCATCGCCGCCCTGGAGGAGTTCCCGGAGGAGGACCAGACCTACATCCGCTTTAACACCACCATCCTCAAATGAGCGCCTGCCCCGGCGCTGAAAAAAGTTTTTCGCTTTTCCAAAATTTTCTCATCCGCCCCTTGCTTTTCTCTCCTATTTGTATTAGAGTAGAAGTATCAAATACAGAAAAGGAGATTGTCAGCATGAAAGTTCTGGAAACCAAGAACGCCCCCGGCGCCATCGGCCCCTACTCCCAGGGTTTTGAAGTGAACGGCTTTGTGTACACCTCCGGCCAGATCCCCGTGGACCCCGCCACCGGCGAGGTGCCCGCCGGCATCGCCGCCCAGGCGGAGCAGAGCTGCAAAAACGTGGGCGCCATCCTGGAGGCCGCCGGAGCCGGCTTCGACAAGGTGTTCAAGACCACCTGCTTCCTGGCCGACATGGGCGACTTCGCCGCTTTCAACGAGGTCTACGCCAAGTACTTCACCTCCAAGCCCGCCCGCTCCTGCGTGGCCGTGAAGGACCTGCCCAAGGGCGTCCTCTGCGAGATCGAGGCCATCGCCGCAAAGTAAATCTCCCTTCTTTATGGCATGAAAAGCGCCCCCTCCGCCGGAGGGGGCGCTTTTTATCTCTCGCGGGGAAACTCAGTCTTCCGATACAACCTTTTTGATGTCCATATCCTTGGGCAGAACCAGGCTCAGGATGATGGAGACCACAAAAACCACGGCCACCACGTTGGAGGAAAATACAGACTGGATGGTCTCCGGGAAAATATGCCAGATGTCCGCCTCGCTGGTGGCGGTGAAGCCGATGCCGATGGCCAGGGACAGCGACGCTATGGTCACGTTCCGCTGGGAGAAGCCGCAGTTGGCAATCATCTGCATGCCGGAGATGACGATGGAACCGAACATCATGATGGTGCACCCGCCCAGCACGGACTCCGGCAGGGAGGCGAAGAAGTTGCCCACCGGCGGCAGGAGGCCCGCCAGCAGCATGCACGCCGCGCCGGTCATGATGGTGAAGCGGTTCACCACCTTGGTCATGGCCACCAGCCCTACGTTCTGAGAGAAGGAGGTCACCGGCGGGCAACCGAAGAGGGCGGCGATGGTGGAGGCGTAGCCGTCGCAGGCCAGGGAGCCGGAGATTTCCTCACTGGTGATTTCCCGGCCCAGGCCGCCGGAAACCAGAGCGGAGGTGTCCCCGATGGTTTCCGCCGCGGAGACCAGGAAGATGATGCACGCGGAGGCCACGGCGCCGGGGTGGAACTCCGGCATGTAGGGCAGGAAATGAGGCAGGGCGACGAGCCCTCCGGATGTCAGCGTCCCCAGGTCCACCTTGCCCATGAAGATAGCCACGATGTAGCCGACTACCAGACCCGCCAGGACGCTGAGCTGCTTGAGGTAGCCCTTCGCCAGGGTGTTCCAGAGGAGGCACGCCGCCAGGGTGATAACGCCCAGCAGCAGGTTCTGCGCGGAGCCGAAGTCCTCGGCGTAGCCGCCGCCGAAGGACCGGGTGCCCACGGTGAAGAGGGAGAAGCCGATGGCCGTCACCACGGAGGCCGCCACAATGGGGGTGATGATCTTCCGCCAGTACTTGGCCAAAAGGCCCAGGGTGCCCTCCATCAGGCCGCCCACGATGACCGCGCCCACCAGGGAGGGATAGCCGTAGTTTGCCGCAATGGAGCTGAGCACCGCCACGAAGGTAAAGCTGACGCCCATGACCACCGGAAGCCGGGACCCCACCTTCCAAATGGGATAGAGCTGGATCAGCGTGGCGATGCCCGCCACGAACATGGCGTTTTGCAGCAGGATGGCCACCTCGGCCTGGCTGAGGGCCGGCTGGGCGGAGGCGGCGATGAGGGTGATGGGAGCCAGGTTGGAGACGAACATTGCCAGGATGTGCTGGAGTCCGAAGGGGATGGCTTTCCCCAGAGGGACCCTCCCGTCCAGTTGGTAAATGTTGCTGATGCTGCATTCCGGGGCTTGCTTCGTCTGATTCATAGTGGTCGTTTCCTTTCTCCGTATCCTTGCCCGGCCGTGCCGCCGGGTCCTTGTCTTCCATTATATGCACAAAGGTCGACCTTTGTCAAACAAAATTTTTGTATTTCTAACAAAAATTTTGGTAAACAGAAAGAGGGCCCGCCTTCCGGCGGGCCCTTCGGCGCAGTTTCTCCATTTTTTACAGCCAGGCGGCGTCCAGGAGCTCGTCCTTTCCCGGGCGGCCCATGAGCTCCGGGACCACGTCCCGGGCCAGCCTGCCCTGGTACAGCACCTCGTAGGCGCACCGGCAGATGGGCATTTCCACGCCCTCCCGGTCCGCCAGCTGGCGGACGCTCTCGGCGGCGTAGTAACCCTCTACCACCGCGCCCACCTCCTCCATGGCCTCCTGGACGCTCTTGCCCCGGCCGATGAGCATGCCCGCCCGGTTGTTCCGGGAGTGCATGGAGGTACAGGTGACAATCAGGTCCCCCATGCCCGCAAGACCCCCAAAGGTCCGGCGCTCGCCCCCCAGGTGCTCCCCCAGGCGGGTGATTTCCGCCATGGCCCGGGTCATCAGCAAAGCCTTGGTATTGTCCTGGAAGCCCAGGCCCGCGCAGATGCCGCAGCTGAGGGCGATGACGTTTTTCAGCGCCGCCGCCAGCTCCACCCCCACGATGTCCGCGCTGGTGTAGACCCGGAAGCAGTCGCTCATGAACGCGTCCTGGACGAAGCGGGCCGCCTCCCGGTCCGGACACGCGGCCACGCAGGCCGTGGGCAGCCGCAGCCCCACCTCCTCCGCATGGGAGGGCCCGGACAGGGCCGCCACCCGGCACACGTCTCCGGTGGCCTCCCGGAGGACCTGGCTCATCCGCAGGTTCGTGTCCCGCTCGATGCCCTTGGACACCGTCACCAGAACGGTCTCGGGCCGGAGGTACGGGGCCATCTTCCTCCCCGTCTCCCGGACGGCGAAGGAGGGCGGCGCGCTGACCACCAGATCCGCCCCGTTCAGGCAATTCAGGTCCCCGGTGATGGTCAAACCCTCCGGCAGGGGAACGCCCTTCAGCAGGGGATTCTCCCTGGTCCGGGCCATCTCTTCCGCCTTGGCAGGGGTCCGGGACCAGAGGGTTACGTCGTGTCCGTTGTCGAAAAGCACCAGCGCCAGGGCCGTGCCCCAGCCGCCGGTTCCCAAAACTACCGCTTTCATGACCCGCCCTCCTTTTTATGGTGCAGGGAAAACTTGTTCTCGTTCCCCGCCAGCAGACGCTTGATGTTCCCGCGGTGCTGCCAGACCACCAGCCCCCCGCAGAGGAAAGCCAGGACCACAATTTTGACATCCGGGTAACAGTACCAGCTGGCAAAGGGGAAGCTGGCCCCGGCCCAAACGGAGCCCAGGGAAACGTACCTCGTCAAAACGACCAAAATCAGGAAGCCTCCCCAGACCACCAGGGCCACCCGCCAGTCAATCATCAGCGCCACGGTGCCCCCGGAGAGGATGCCCTTGCCCCCCTTGAAGCGGAACATGCAGGGGAACATATGCCCCAGCAGGCAGAAAAGTCCTCCCCAGTACTTGGCCGCCACAGCTCCCCCAAATACCGTGCTGGTCAGTAGCACCGCCAGCACCGCTTTCAATACGTCGCAGAGGATCACCACAAAGGTCAGCCCGCCGCCGAAAGTCCGGTGGAAGTTCGTCAGCCCCGCGTTTCCGCTGCCGTGGTTCCGCACGTCGTCCCGCAGGATATATTTGGATACGATGACCGCGCCGTTGAAGCAGCCCAGGAGATAGGAGACCAGGGCTGTCCCGCCATAAACCAAAAGCACGGCTAAGGAAAAGTTATCCATGCTCAAACCTCCTTGTCGCCCCTCTGCCGGACGGAGATCTTAATGGGAGTCCCCTCCAGGCCGAAGGTGTTTCGGATACAGTTTTCCAGATACCGCTGATAGGAGAAGTGGAACAGCTTCGTGTCATTGCAGAAGATGACATAGTGGGGCGGCTTCACGCCTACCTGGGTCATATAGTAGATTTTCAGCCGCCGCCCCTTATCCGTGGGGGGCTGGACTCTCGTCTGCGCGTCCGCCAGCACGTCGTTCAGCATGCCCGTGGTGATGCGGGTGGCCGCCTGGTTGGAGACGTAGTCGATGAGCTCAAAGAGTCTGTCCACCCGCTGGCCGGTCTTGGCGGAGATGAAGAGGATGGGGGCGTAGGTCATGAAGCTCAAGCCCTCCTGGACCTCCTTGCGCATGCGGTCCATGGTCTTGCCGTCCTTCTCCACCAGGTCCCACTTGTTCACCACGATGATGCTGGCCTTTCCCGCCTCGTGGGCCAGGCCCGCCACCTTGGTGTCCTGCTCCGTGACGCCTTCCGTGGCGTCAATCATGATGAGGCACACGTCGGAGCGCTCGATGGCCATGGTGGCCCGGAGGACGCTGTACTTTTCGATGGCCTCCTCTACCTTGCTCTTCCGCCGGAGTCCCGCCGTGTCGATGAAGACGAATTTTCCCTTGTCGTTCTCAAACCGGGAGTCGATGGCATCCCGGGTGGTGCCCGCCACATCGGAGACGATCACCCGTTCCTCCCCCAGGATCTTGTTCACCAGGGAGGATTTTCCCGCATTGGGCTTTCCGATGACGGCCACCTTAATGGCGTCGTCCTCTTCCTCCTCCTCATCCTCCGGGGGGAAGTATTGCAGGCACGCGTCCAGCAGGTCCCCGGTGCCGTGGCCGTGGACGGCGGAAACCGCGATGGGGTCCCCCAATCCCAGGTTGTAGAACTCGTAGAAATCCGGGTCCGGGGCCCCGGTGGAATCCATCTTGTTTACCGCCAGGACGATGGGCTTTCCGCTGCGGAGAAGCATGGCGGCCACCTCCTGGTCGGAGGCGGTGAGGCCCGTGCGAATGTCCGTCAGAAAGACGATGACCGTGGCGGTCTCGATGGCCGTCCGGGCCTGGTCCCGCATGAACTCCAGGATTTGGTTGTCCGTCCGGGGCTCGATGCCCCCGGTGTCCACCAGGGTGAAGGACCGGCCGCACCAGTCGGATTCCCCGTAAATGCGGTCCCGGGTGACCCCGGGGGTGTCCTCCACGATGGACAGGCGCTTTCCGATGATTTTATTGAACAGCATGGACTTGCCCACGTTGGGGCGGCCCACGATGGCGATGATCGGCTTTGGCATAAGGCATTCCTCCCGGCGGCGCTTCCTGCGCCGTCTTATTTCTCAACATATAGAACCAGTTTCATTATAACCGGGATGGGCCGAAGGCGCAAGGAAAATCTTTCCGGGGCTGGAAAACCCGCGGCAGAGCTTCTCTCTTCTTGACACCGGTGGGATTCTATATTATGATAAAAGTCTGGTATTGAAACCGATTTTCCCGGGTTCCGCCCGGACACATAGGAGGCAAACGCACATGAAAGATTTCAGCCGCAACGTCACACAGGGCATCGAACGGGCCCCCAACCGCTCCCTGTTCTACGCCCTGGGCTACACCAAGGAGGAGCTGGAGCGCCCGCTGATCGGCGTGGTCTGCTCCTATAACGAAATCGTCCCCGGCCACATGAACCTGGACAAAATTGCCGAGGCCGTCAAGGCCGGGATCCGGGCCGCCGGGGGCACGCCGGTGGAGTTCCCCGCCATCGCCGTGTGCGACGGCATCGCCATGGGCCACGTGG
>CATNDJ010000004.1:53951-109247 GCA_950097265.1 uncultured Oscillibacter sp. | reverse complement strand
CGGAACTCGTGCTTCAATAATTTCCTCAGCATTTGAACACCTCCCGGAACAGCGCGTCCACGCTCATGCCCTTCTCCTCCCGGATGTCGTCCACGGTGGACTGGAGGGCCACGCGGCCCTGGCTGATGAAAATGACCTCGTCCAGCACCTTCTCCACGTCGGCAATCAGGTGGGTGGAGATGACCACCGCCGCCTCGGGGTTGTAGTTCCCGATGATGGTGGAGAGAATGTAATCCCGGGTGGCCGGGTCTACGCCGCCGATGGGCTCATCCAAAAGGTAGAGCTTCGCCGCCCGGCTCATGACCATGATGAGCTGGACTTTCTCCCGGGTGCCCTTGGACATCTGCTTTACGGCCTGGGCGGGCTGGATGCCAAGATGCTCCAGCATCTCCTCCGCCGCCTCCCGGCGGAAGTCCCGGTAAAAGTCCCCGTAGAAGTCCAAAAGCTGCCGGGCCGTCATCCAGGTGGGGATGGCCGTCCGCTCCGGGAGATAGCTCACCAGGGAATGGCTCTCCCTCCCCGGCGCGCCGCCGCAGACGGCGATATAGCCCCCGTCCGGAGTCAGCAGGCCGTTGGCCAATTTAATTAAGGTGGTCTTGCCGCTTCCGTTGGGGCCCAGCAGGCCCACGATGCGGCCCGGCTCGATGGTGAGGGACACCTCGTCCAGAGCCGTGGTCCGGCCAAACCGCTTGGTCAGCCCTTTGCACTCAAGCACCGGCATAGTCCGTTTCCTCCTCTCCCAATTCCCGCTCGATCAGGTCGATAATCTCTTCCTTTTGGAAGCCCAGCCGAAGCATGGCTTCCAGAAACGTCTTCACATGCCGCTGGGCAAGGCTCCGCTTTGCCGTGTTAATCATCGTGTTGTCCTCCGTCACAAATCTCCCCGCGGTCCGCTGGCTGTACACCAATCCGTCCCGCTCCAGCTCCGCCAAGGCCCTCTGCATGGTGTTGGGGTTGACCCCGGCCTCTGTAGCCAGGTCCCGCACCGAGGGCAGCCGTTCCCCAGGGGGGAACGCGCCGGTGACGATGCCCACCTTGACCTGCTGAATCAGCTGGGTGTAAATGGGGGCGTCGTTGGAAAACTGCCACTGCATCATGCGTACCTCCTGTTTTGTGCTATTGTCCTATGCAACTAATACAATAGCACATTTTAGAAAAAAGTCAAGGGGATTTAAAAAATTTTTTCAAAATTGAAAATAGGTCTTGCATTTTCTGGAGAAGTGTGCTAACCTATATAAGCTGACGCGAGTGAGCAAAACATATCCGGGTGTAGCGCAGTTGGTAGCGCACTTGACTGGGGGTCAAGGGGTCGTGAGTTCAAGTCTCGCCACTCGGACCAGCTCAGAAATTCCCACCACCGCTCCGTTTCCGGCTTTGCCGAAAACTGCGCTATGGTGGGAATTTTTTCGCTTTTGGCCCCGACTCGCTTTGCTGGACTCAGGGCCGAAGAGGGAAGGGGGATGCGGGCTTGGAGTCCGCATCTTTTTTATTTCTCCGGCTGGGTTAACCTTTGCAAAGCATTGTTCATGCGGCCTTCCCGCAGAATACCGTGGACCTCCTCCGCCTTGCAAATTTCGACCCGTTATGCTATCATTGTAAAAATATAGCAACATACCCAGCCGTCTTTCCGCTCAAAATAAGAGTCTGCACCTGCGCTCAGCGGCTGCGCCCACGGGTTTCGCAGGCACTGTCAAAAGGAGGTCCCCATGTCCAAGCTCAGCAAGCAAGATCAAAAACGCGCCCGGCGGCGGGAAAAGAAGAGCTTCCGCCAGGCCATGGAAAAGGAGCTGCGGGAGCACAAGAGTTCCTTCATCGTCTTTTACATTCTGCGGCTTTTGGTTATCGTCATCTTCGTCCGCCAGATTTTCATCGGCGGCTATGAGTCGGCGTTCTACTGCGCCCTGGCCTACCTGCTCCTCTATGTGCCCAGCTGGATTCAGGTAAAATTCCACATCGAGCTCCCCCCCGCCCTGGAAATCACCGTCCTCTGCTTCATCTACGCCGCCGAGGTCCTGGGGGAGGTCAACGCCTTTTACGTCGTCGTTCCCCACTGGGACACCATGCTGCACACGCTCAACGGCTTCCTGGCGGCGGCGGTGGGCTTCGCCATGGTGGTGCTGCTCAACGACGACGAGCGCCTCACGTTCGACCTCTCTCCCGTCTTCCTGGCGCTGGTGGCCTTTTGCTTCTCCATGACCATCGGCGTCCTGTGGGAGTTCTTTGAGTTCGGCATGGACATGTTTTTCCACACGGACATGCAGCGGGACACGGTGGTGAACGCCATCTACTCCGCCAGCCTGGACGCCACCCGGTCCAACAAGGTGGTTGCCGTCCAGGGCATCCAGGATGTGCTGGTCAACGGCGAGAGCCTGGGGCTGGGGGGATATCTGGATATCGGGCTCATCGACACCATGAAGGACCTGTTCGTGAACTTCATCGGCGCGGTGGTCTTCTCCTTCACCGGCTTCTTCTACGCCAAGAGCAAGGGCGAAAAGAAAACGGCGGCCCAGGGCTTCGTTCCCAGCAAGAAAACGGCGGAGCAGGATTACCTCAATCAGGCCCGGCTGGAGAACGAGAAAAAGGACTGACCTTTCTGTAAAATTTTTGTAACCGGGTTGCTTTTTGGAAATTCAGTGGTATGATATTTGGGTAATAAATTGACAGCAAAGGACTTGATACCATGACAAAAATCGACATTATCTCCGGTTTCCTGGGCGCGGGCAAGACCACCCTTATCAAAAAGCTGCTGGCGGAGGCCTATCAGGGGGAAAAGCTGGTCCTCATTGAAAACGAGTTCGGAGAGATCAGCATCGACGGCGGCTTTTTAAAGGAATCCGGCGTTCAGATCTCCGAGATGTCCTCCGGCTGCATCTGCTGTTCCCTGGTGGGAGACTTCAACAAGGCCCTGAAAGACGTGGCGGCCCAGTTCCACCCGGACCGCATCCTCATCGAGCCCTCCGGCGTGGGCAAGCTCTCCGACGTGATCGTGGCCGTGGAGAACACCGCCGCCGAGGCCCCGGGCTTGACGCTCAACAGCTTCGTCACCGTGGCGGACGCCTCCAAGGTCAAGGTCTACATGAAAAACTTCGGCGAATTTTACAACAACCAAATCGAGTCCGCCGGCACCATCGTCCTCTCCCGGACCCAGAAGCTGAGCCGGGAGAAGCTGGAGGCCGCCGTGACCCTGCTCCGGGAGAAAAACCCGGACGCCGCCATCCTCACCACTCCCTGGGACGAGTTGGACGGCAAAACCATCCTCTCCGCCATTGAGAAGGTCTCCCTGGCGGACGAGCTTCTGGCGAAGATGCGGGCGGAGCACGAGGCCGAAGAGGCGGAGCACGCCCACCACCACGACCACGAGGGCCATGGGGAACACGAGCACCACCACGGGGAATCCGAGGCCCATGAGCACCACCACGGCCACGGGGAACACGGGGCCCATGAACATCCCCACGGCCACGAGTGCGACGACCCGGATTGCTCCTGCCACCACCATCACCACCACGCCGACGAGGTCTTCACCTCCTGGGGCAGGGAGACCCCCAAGGCCTTTACTAAGGCGGGCGTCGAACAGATCCTCTCCGCCCTGGACTCCGGCGAGTACGGCAGCATCCTCCGGGCCAAGGGCATCGTGAACGGCGAGGACGGGACCTGGATTGAATTTGACTTCGTGCCCGAAGAGCACGAGGTGCGGGCCGGACGCCCTGATTACACCGGCCGCCTCTGCGTCATCGGAGCGGAGCTGAAGGAAGACAAGCTGGCCCGGCTCTTCGGTCTGTGAGCCGGGAAAGGAAACGCGCTTTACCATGGATATTCCCGTTTATCTGGTCGCCGGGTTCCTGGACTCCGGCAAGACCAATTTCATCAACGGCGTCCTGGAGGACGGCTTCGCCCGCCAGGATAAAACCCTGCTCCTCCGCTGCGAGGAGGGGGAGGAAGAATACAACCCACAGGCGTTGGACAACGTGACCGTTGTGGACATTGAGGACGAGGCGGAAATGACCTGCTCCCGGATGAAGGAGCTGGAGAAGAAATACCGCCCCAAGCAGGTCCTCATCGAGTACAACGGCATGTGGCAGATGGAGCGCTTATACCGGGAGGTCCTCCCCGCCAACTGGGTGCTCTATCAGATCATGACCTTTGTGGAGGCAGGGACCTTCGAGCTCTACGCCAAGAACATGGGACAGCTCATGATGGAGAAAATCACCAACGCGGACCTGCTGGTTTTCAACCGGGCAACGCCGGAGCTCCGGGAGGCCCTGCGGAAGCGGAACCTCCGGATGGTGAACCGGCGGGCGGACATCTACTTTGAAAACGTGGACGGCAGCAGCGAGGACTACCTCACCGGGGACGAGTGCCCCTTCGACCTCAGCCAGCCGGTGGTAGATATTCCTGACGACGATTTTGGCGTCTGGTACGTGGACGTGATGGACCACCCGGACCGCTGGGCCGGGAAGGAAGTCCATATGAAGCTCCTCATGTGCCACTCCAAGAAGTACCCCGGCGTCCACTGCCCCGGCCGCTTCGCCATGGTCTGCTGTGAGAACGACATCCAGTTCCTTGGGCTGGTGGCGAAGGGCGTGGGCCTGAAGGACTACAAAAACCGGGACTGGGTGGAAGTCACCGTCCGCATGGCGGTGGAGAACCACGACGCCTACCAGGGCAAGGGCCCGGTGATGCACGTGCTGTCCATCGCCTCCTGCCAGAAGCCCGCCCAGGACGTGGTGACCTTCTGATATGCTGATACGGCCTGTAATATACTGGAGAAAAGCTCCCCTCCGTTGTAATGCGGAGGGGAGCTTCTTGTTTCTTCTCACCTAAAATCGTCCCAGATCCACTTCCCGGCGTCATCATAAAGCATGAGCTTGGGGCCTACGGGATTATAGGAGTCCTCCAGGGTCATAACATAAATGTCCAGGATTCCGTGGCTGTTCGCTTCCTGATCGGTATAGGGTCTGCTTCTATAGATCGTGCCGCCGTCAACCCAGGTATAACTCCATACCTCCTCTGGGAGCTCCGCGCCGGAGGCTACCACCACGGCGTTTTCCGCGTCCCCGAAGTTGTGCACCATGGCGCCCTTCATGCCCGTGTCCATCTGGCTCCTGCCGCCGATGGGGCGGTAGCGGTCCGGAAACAGCTCGTCCCGCTGCCAGACGCTCATACACCACTCCCCGCCCTTGTCCGCACAGAGAAGCGCCATGGAATCCCCCCGCTCCGCCCGCTTCCGAACCTCCAGGGTCTCGGGGTCGAACCGGGTGTTCCGGTCCTGGAAGTACTCCGCCGTCCTCTGGGCCAGGGCCTCGCCGTCCTCGAAGTAGACCGAGGAGGCGTAGTGAGCGTCCCGCTCCGCCTGCTCTTGCTTGGCCTGGGCGGACACGCCGGCACCCCAGACGGCCAGCGCCGTCACCGCCGCCATGGCCAGCCACGCCAGCCACTTCCACTGCTTTTCCCGCTTCATGCTCTCCATGATCTGTCCTCCCGCCGCCTTCGGCAATTCCTCGCTTGTCAGTTCCCTCCCGCTTAAAAGCTCGCTGACCGACAGGCCCAGGGTTTCGGATAAAGGCTCCAGGCTGTCCAGGCCTGGCATGCCCCGGCCGGTCTCCCAGCGGCTGACGGCCTTATCCGTCACGTGGAGCCGCTCCGCCAGCTCCGCCTGGCTGAAGGCCAGCGCCTTCCGCCGCTGGGCGATCAGCGCGCCGGTGGCTTTCGCATCCAAATTCCATCAACTCCTTTGGCAACAGTATGCCACGGCGGCGGGGAAATGTCACCCTATGCTTCGTAGAGTGAGGGGGAAAGGGGGGATTTCCAGGGATTTTGAAAAGTCCCTCTTGAATTTTCCGGGGAGAGCTTGTATAATAAGTGAAGATTTGCCGGTGTGATGGAATTGGTAGACGTGACGGACTCAAAATCCGTTGGTAGCGATACCGTGTGGGTTCGAGTCCCACCACCGGCACCAGCTCAGAAATTCCAACCGCCGTTCCGTTTCCGCCTTGCGGCGAAAACTGCACTTCGGTGGGAATTTCTTCTCTTTCGGGCCGGATTCGCTGCGCTGGATTCCGGCCCGATTCTGGGGCGGATGCGCAGTCTATATCTTTTTGTCAACACTAGACGGCTCGGAAGTTCCCCTTACCGCTGCGCTTCCCGCCTTTGGCGGAAAGCTCCGCCGGACGGGGAATTTCTTCGTTTTCCGCCCGAAGGCGCTTTGCCGGTTTGCGGGCGGAGATGGCGAGAGTAAAGCCGGCGGATGCCGGCTGCGGTTTGCGAGGGTCCGATATGCACGGTAAGCCGAAAACCATCCGGAAGGCGTTCCGGTGCGCCTTTCCCTACACCATCCCGATTTTTGCCGGGTTCTGGTTCCTGGGGATGACCTACGGCATCTATATGAACGTATCCGGGTTCAGCTTCTGGTATCCCATGCTGATGAGCCTGACCATCTTCGCCGGCTCCATGGAATTTGTGGCGGTGAATTTGCTGCTGGGGGCGTTCAGCCCGCTCCAGGCTCTGGCCATGACGCTGATGGTCAACGCCCGGCATTTGTTTTACGGCATCTCCATGCTGGACAAGTACCGGGGGACAGGCTGGAAAAAGCCCTATCTGATCTTCGGGATGTGCGACGAAAGCTTTTCCATCAACTGCACGGCGGAGATTCCGGAGGACGTGGACCGGGGCTGGTTCATGTTCTTCGTGACCCTGCTCAACCACTTTTACTGGTTCTCCGGCGCGACTCTGGGCGGCGTCTTCGGCTCCCTGATTCACTTCAACACGGAGGGCCTTGACTTTGTGATGACGGCTATGTTTGTCGTGATCTTCATGGAGCAGTGGCTGAAGGAGAAGCGGCACACCGGCGCCCTGGCGGGGGTGGGGCTCTCCCTGCTCTGCCTGGCGGCGTTCGGTGCGGACGGCTTCATGATTCCCGCGATGCTGGCCATCCTGGCGGCTCTCACCGGCCTGCGGGGGCGGCTTGAGGAAGGAGGCGGGGCGGCATGACGGCGCCTCGGCAGATGATGACCATCGGCATGGTGATTCTGGGAACGGTGCTGACGCGGTTTCTGCCGTTCCTCCTTTTCCCCTCGGGGAAGCCCACGCCGAAATACATTCGATACCTGGGGACGGTGCTGCCCTCCGCCGTGTTCGGCCTGCTGGTGGTCTACTGCCTGAAGGATGTGAGCCTGTCTGCCGGGAGCCATGGAATCCCGGAGCTGATTTCCGTTGCGGCCGTCGCCGGCCTGCACGTTTGGAAGCGTCAGATGCTGCTTTCCATCGCCGGGGGGACGCTGTGCTACATGCTGCTGGTGCAGCTTGTATTCTAAGGTGCAGAATTTCCCGGGAACGTCTTGTGCTTTCCCGCACCGCCTGATATAATTAAGCATCATGCCTATCCGCGCGCCCGCGCTCTGCGGGAGACCGCGCGTTTCCAAGCGGCGTTCCGCCGCCCGGCGGGCAGGCCGGAAAATCTATGAGGGGAAATGAGCGTATGAAAAAGAGAACGGAAAAAAACGGGAAAGCCCCCGCACGCAGAAGCTGGGGCATCACGGGAAAGCTCGTCTTCGCCATCATCGGCAGCGTGGTCATCGCGGTGGCGGCCCTGCTGGCGGTGGTCTACGTCCAGATGTCCCACGCATTGCTGGAGAAGAGTGAAAATCTGATTCAGGCCACGACCGAAAAGACCCTTCAGGAGACCCGGGCCTGGATGAATAAAACCCTGACCGCCCTGGAGCTGGAGCGGGACACCATTGAATACGGGGACATGGACGTCCCCGCCATGAAGGCGTATATTCAGCACACCGTGGACCCGGACAGCGCCTATCCCGCCGGGCTCTACGTGGCCCTGACGGACGGATCTCTGTATCACGCCTCCTTCGTGCCGGGCCCGGACTTCGACGCCCTGTCGAAATCCTGGTATCAGAACGGCGTCCAGTCGGAGGACTTCATTCTGGGCGACGTCTATTTTGACGAGGACAGCAAGTCCTATGTGGTGGGCGCCTCCGGCGTGCTGAGGGACCGCGGGGGAGCCGTCCGGGGCGTAGCCGCGGCGGACGTCTATCTGGACTCCATCTCCAAGATTGTCAGCGAGGTCCGGCTGGAGGAGACCGGCGGCATCTTCCTGGTGGACACCCGCACAGATACCATCATCGGGCACCAGGACCCCGCCATGACCGGAGAGAAGCTGAGCGAGATCGGTTCCGGGATTTACGGCTACGCCGCGGAGCAGATCCGCGGGGGACAGACCGGGCTGTCGGTCTTCGGCAATACATATATCCAAGTGGCGGACGTGCCGGGCAGCGACTGGAAGGCCGTGGCCTACGTGTCCCGGTCTGAGGTTTTGCAGGAGCTCTACCAGCTGGCGTTCGGGATTATCGTGCTGGCGCTGCTGGCCGTGGCGGCCATGCTGGTACTGGTCATGATTCAGGTCCGGCGCGTCATCGGCCGGCCGGTGGCGGAGCTGAGCCGCGTGGCCACCCGCATCGCCGAGGGAGATCTGAACCAGGAAATTCACTACCAGTCCAAGGACGAACTGGGAGTGCTGGCGGACGACTTCAACCACGTCACCCTCCGGCTTCGGGAATACGTCCGCTACATCGACGAGATTTCCCGGACGCTGTACGAGATTGCGGAGGGCAACCTGACCTTCTCCCTGGAGAACGAGTACACCGGGGAGTTCTCCAAAATCAAGAGTTCCCTGGAGGAAATTTCCCGGTCCCTGAACGGCACCATGGGGCAGCTCCGGGCGGCCTCCCGGGATGTGGCGGCGGGGGCGGAGCAGGTCTCCAGCGGCGCCATGACCCTCTCCCAGGGGTCCAGCGAGCAGTCCGCCGAGGTGGAAACCCTGGCGGGGCACATCGACTCCGTGTCCGACAGCGTGCACAAAGTCGCCCAGGGCGCTCTGGAGGCGGACGACATTGCCCGCACCGTAAAGGACGGCCTGCTGGACAGCAGCGACAAGATGCGGACGCTTACCGAGGCCATCCGGAAGATCAGCGACAGGTCCGCAGAAATCAACAAAATTGTCAAGACCATCGAGGACATTGCCTTCCAGACCAACATCCTGGCCCTGAACGCCGCCGTGGAGGCCGCCCGGGCGGGCGCCGCCGGAAAGGGCTTCGCCGTGGTGGCGGACGAGGTCCGCAGACTGGCCGGGAAGTCCTCCGAGGCGGCCCAGGAGACCACGGCCCTTCTGGGCCAGACGGTGGAGTCTATGGACGAGGGCGTGCGCGCGGCGCAGGACACCTCGGACTCCATGCTGGCGGTGGTAACCCAGGCGGACAAAATGAGCAGCCTCATCAGCGGCATCGCGGAGTACACCCGGCAGCAGACCGTCAACGCCGAGGAAATCACCCATGGCATCGGGCAGATTGCCAGCGTGGTGCAGAGCAACGTGGCGACGGCGGAGGCCAGCGCCGCCGCCAGTGAGGAGCTCTCCAGCCAGGCGGCCATGCTCAGGGAGATGGTGTCCAAGTTCCGGCTGAAGGAATAATCCTGAAAATCAAACAGCGCCCCCGTGCCGTGCGGCACGGGGGCGTTTCTTACTTCAGCTCGGCCAGGTATCCGTTGACCTTGTCGATGCGGGCCTGGGCGTTCTCCGGGGAGATGACCTCGATGCCGGGGTCCACTACGGCCTCCACGTCCTTGCCCTGGAGCTTGTCATAGGCGGTCTGGCAGGCCAGGTAGCCCATCTCATAGGGCTGCTGGGCAACCGACATGGTCAGCAGGCCGTCCAGGATGGCCTGGCACGCGCCGGTGGAGCCGTCGAAGCCCAGGAAGACGGTGTTGGAGAAGCCGGGGCTGCTCTCCGCGGCCCGGACCGCGCCCACGGCCATGTCGTCGTTGTTGGCGCAGACGATGGCAATTCCCTCCGGGTGGGTTTGGACGATGGCTTCCATGCAGGTAACGGCCTGGTCCGCCACGGCGTTGGCGTATTGAATCTCGCCGGTCAGGAAGGTCCCGCCGTTTTCCGTGATTCCGGCCATGTACCCGTTCATCCGGGCCGTGTTGGTGGCGTCTCCCTGGACGCCGGCGATTTCGATGCACTCGATGGTCTCCCAGCCTGCGGCCTTGGCGGCCTTGACGGCCTCCGTGGCTCCCAGCTTGGCGGCGGCCTCGTTTCCGGTGCCGATGAAGGAGACGACTTCCGGCGCGTCGATGTTGGTGTCCAGGGCGAAGACCGGGCGGGTCTCCCCGGCGATGAGGGTGGCGGCGGTCTCCGACTGGAGGGGAGCGATAATGATGGCGTCTACCGCGCCGTTGCTCAGCGCGGTTTCAATCATGTTTTGCTGGTCGTCGTAGGAGGTTTCGCTGGCCGGGCCGGTGATGTCGATGGAGACGTCCGGGTGCTCGGACTCAAACTTTTTGCATCCGGCCATGATGAGCTGCCAATGCTCGGAAGCGGTGGTTTTCAGGATGACGCTGATTTTCAGCGCTCCATCCTTGTCCCCGGAGCCCTCCGCAGAGGAGCCTTCCCCGCCGCCGCAGGCGGAGAGGGTGAGGAGCATCAGAGCGGCCAGGAGCAGGGAGAGCATACGCTTTTTCATGGCAAAGTTACCTCTTTCCTTCACATATTCAAAACGGGAAGCGCCGGGGTCATTCCGTGATTTCGCTGAGCTTGACGGGGCGCCCTTCTTTGAGGGATTTCGTGGCGGCGGCGGCGATGAGGATGGGGGCCAGGCCGTCCTCTCCGGTGACCTGGGTTTCCGTATCGTGGATGACCGCCTCGGCGAAGGCTTTCTGCTCGGCGGCGAAGGCCATGGTGTAGCGGTCCCACATGATTTTGTAGCAGGTTCCGGAGACCGTGCCGTCCGCCCCGTAGAAGGTGGCGTTGTCGGGGGTGTCGTTGGAGTCCATGACCGCGCCTTCGGACCCGAAGACCTCCACCCGCTGGTCGTAGCCGTAGACGGCTTTCCGGCTGTTGTCAATGACGCCCATGGCCCCGTTGGCAAATTTCAGGGACACCACGGCGGTGTCCACGTCCCCCGCCTCGCCGATGGCCGGGTCCACCAGCACGCCGCCGTAGGCGAAGACCTCCGTGACCTCGGACCCCGCCAGGAAGCGGGCCATGTCGAAGTCGTGGACCATCATGTCGTAGAAAATGCCGCCGGAGACCTTCACATAGTCGATGGTGGGGGGCTCGGGGTCCCGGGAGCTGATTTTGACCAGGTTGACCTTGCCCACCTTGCCGGCCCGGACGGCCTCATAGACGGCCCGGTGGTTGTGGTCGAAGCGGCGGTTGAAGCCCACCTGGAGCTTGACCCCGGCCTTTTTCACTGCGGCGATGACCTCCCGCACCCGCTCGATGCGGTAGTCCACCGGCTTCTCCACGAACACATCCTTTCCCGCTTCGGCCACCTTGATGGCATACTCGGCGTGGAGGTCCGTGGGGGAGCAGACCACGACGGCCTGGATTTCCGGGTCGTTCAGAATCTCGTCCGCGTCCTGGACGATGTTGGGGATGCGCAGCCGCCGGAGGAACTCCACGGTTTCCTCGCTCATGTAGGGGTCGGCGATGGTCTTGATTTCCATCTCGGGGACGAACTTCGCGATGTTCTCCGCGTGGACCCGGCCAATGCGGCCCGCTCCGATGATGCCGATTTTGATGGTTTTCATATGCCGTCTCTCCTTATTAAAATCAGAGTTTCATAATCGCCTTCACCGCCTCGGCGGTGGTGGTTTTCGGAATCAGCTCGAAGCCGACCAGGCCGGCGTAGCCGGTCTCCTCCAGGCAGGCCAGCACCTGAGCGTAGTTGATTTCCCCGGTGCCGGGCTCGTGCCGCCCCGGAGCGTCGGCCACGTGGATGTGCCCGAACTGGTCTCCATAGGCCCGGATGTTGTCGCAGAGGCTGCCCTCGTTGAGCTGCATGTGGTAGGCGTCGTAGAGCACCTTGAGCCTCGGGGACCCGATGAGCCGGGTCATCTCCGCCGCCATGCGGGTGGTTTGGAGAAAGTTCCCCGCGTGGTCCGTGGTGACGTTCAGGGGCTCCAGGTTCATGGAGACGCCGCTTTCCTCCGCGATTTTCGCGCACTGCTTCAGGGCGTCGAACATGGCGCAGAGCTTCACCGTATCGCTGAGCCCGTCGTAGTGGTTGATGACGGCTCCGCCCTCTCCCAGTCCGTTGGAGTGGATGGTGACGGACCGGGCCCCCAGCTTCTTCGCCGCCTCTACGGACCGGCGGAGAAAGGCCAGATACGCCTCCTTGTGCTCCGGGTCAATCAGGGACAGCTCCGCGTCCCCGTTGAAGCCGGCGATTCCGATTCCGGCGGACTCCGCCGCCGCCTTCACCGCGTCCAGGTCCTTGTCCGTCCAGCTCCAGAACTCCACAAAGTCGAAGCCGTCCTCTTTCGCGGCCCGGAAACGCTCCAGGAAGGGAAGCTCGCTGTACATCGGTTCTATGCAGGCTGATTTTTGCAGCGCCATGGGATCCTCCTTTTCTGTCATGCGGGTGGAAGGGATGAAGTTTTTGTGCATTGCACAACTTAAGTTAAGCACATAATAACACAAACGGCGAATTTGTCAAGGGCGGGAGAGCGCTTTTTTCAAATTCGGCGAATCACATGAAAAAGCGGTCGGTTTTTTTGCACATTGACAGAGCGTGTGTTTTCGTATATGATAAAATAAAGATTGTGCAAAAGCACAGAAGGAGGCGCTTCCAATGAGAAACAGGCCGACGATTCAGAAGGTGGCGGAGCTGGCGGGGGTCTCCCGGGGGACGGTGGACCGGGTTTTGAACGACCGGCCCCACGTAAAAGAGGCGGCCCGGAAGCGGGTTTTGGAGGCCATGCGGGAGCTGGGCTACGTCTCCCCCCGGGAGGTCTACCGGCGCCAGGCGGACGCCGCCTTCCGGCCCCTGACCCTGGGGGTCCTGCTGCCCAACTGGGAGGGCCAGTTCCGCACGGAGGTGACCCAGGGGGTCCACCGGGCCTGTGAGGAGCTGGAGTCCTCCCATACCCGGGTGCTGATCCGCCGCTGCGGGACGGACCTGCCCCAGGAGGCGGTGGAGCTGCTGGAGGACATGCGGGACGAGGGTGCGGAGGGCTTCGCCGTCTGCGCCGTCAACGACCCGGCCATCCAGAGCTGGATTGCCGCCAGGGCGGCGGAGGGCGTTCCCTGCGTCACCTTCAACTCCGACCTGCCGGAGAGCGGCCGGACCCACTTCGTGGGGCAGGACATCCGTCAGGCGGGCCGGGTGGCCGCCGGGCTGCTCTATAAATGCGTCTCGGGCCGGGGGCCCATCCTGGCCACCGCCGGAAACCTCAAGTTCGACGGCCACCGCCAGCGGCTGGACGGCTTCCGGGAGCGGCTGGCGGAGCTGGGCTTCCCGGAGGAACAGGTGATCGTCCGGGAGACCTGCAACGACTATGAAACCACCCTCCGGGTGGTGGGGGATGCGCTGGAAAAATGGCCGGACCTCCGTGGGGTCTATATGGCGAACCTCAGCGTTTCCGGCTGCTGCGCCGCCATTGAGCGGGCCGGGCGAACGGGCCGGGTCCACGTGGTCTGCCACGATATCAACGAGAGCATCCGCCGGCTCATCCGTTCCGGCGCGGTGGACTTTACCATCCCCCAGGACTTGAACCGGCAGGGCTACGCGCCCCTGCTGCTTCTGCGGGACCTGCTGCGAAAAAAGAAGCCCCTGGAACCCGAACAGTTCCAAGGGCGAATCGATATTCTCTGCGCGGAAAATCTGGAGGGCTGACCGCCCGGGGCGGCGTCCCATGCCAAAAGGCCCCTTCCGCACGGCGGAAGGGGCTTTTTCCCCGGATACGTCAGGTCTCTTCCTCTTCCAGATCAAGGTCCCCGTCGTACTCCTGACACTCCGGGCCGTCCTCTCCGCCCAGCAGCTCGGTGGCCCGCATGCGGCGCTTGTCCTTGGCGGCCTCCACGTTCCGGTGAATCAGCTCCTTGACGGTCCTGGGGTCCTTCACGTTTTTCAGGTCCAGGTGGGGCATGCTCTTGTCCGAGGACACGACGCATACCGTCCCCACCCCGAAAATGCGCTGTCCCAGGCTCATGGTCAGCCGCAGGTCCCGGACCCGGTAGAGCAGCACCTCGTCGGACTTCACGTTGAGAAAGCCCGTCTCGCAGAACAGCCGGTCCTCGCTGAGCCGGTACCGGGTGAAGGACAGGGGCATCCCCAAAAAGCGCTTGCGGTCCTTCCAGAGATATTCGATGGATTCCATGGCTCATCCTCCCTTACTGGAAGCCAGTATATCATTTTCCCGGGCCGCGCGCAAGTCCCCCCGGGGGGCCCGCCGGGTCCCGAAAAAATTTTGCCGCGGGCGGGATACTTTTTCCCTCCCAGCCGTTTACCAAATGAAGCGCCGCCAGGGTGTTTTGGCATTTTTCAAACAGCCCCTAAACCAAAGACAAAGGATGTGACCGCTTATGCTTGCCATGTTCCTCGCCATGCTGGAGACTGAGGAGGACCAGCAAAGGTTCACGAAGCTCTATGAGGCCTATGAAAAGAAGGTTTACGCCGTGGCCCTGCGTATTCTGGGGGACCCGGACCGGGCGGAGGACGCCGCCCAGCAGACCTGGTTCCAGCTTTTGAAACGCTGGGAGCGGGTGTCCGCCCTGCCCTGGGGGGAGACGGAGGGCTACGCCGTCACCGCCGCGAAAAACTGCGCCCTGGACCTGCTCCGCTCGGAGCGGCGGACCGTGGCCTTTCCCGAGGACTGGGACCCGCCCGCCCCGGAGGACCGCCAGGACGAGTACGACTACCTGGTGTCCCTCATCCGCGCCCTGCCGGAGGGCTACCGCCGGATTCTGGAGCTCAAGTGCGTGGGGGAGCAGACAAATAGGGAGATTGCCCGGCGGCTGAACGTCAACGAGTCCACCGTGGCCAGCCGGGTGATGCGGGGCCGGGCCATGCTGCGGGCCCAGCTTGAAAAGGAGGGGTATGCTTATGACGCGGTTTGAACCGTCCCTGCGCCGTGCGCTGATGGACGCCAACCTGGCCCAGTACGAGCGGGTTCTGCAAAACGCGGATACCGCCCAGCCGGACTTCTCCCCCTCCTACCTCCGGGAGCGGATGCGGCTCCTGGCGGACCCCTGGGGCTGGATGCGCCGCCGGGAGGCCATGGGGCCCCGCCGGAGGCGGCGGCTGAACTGGCGGCTGATCGCCATCGTGGCGGCCCTGCTGCTCCTCTCCGCCTGCGCCGTAGCCGTGGCAACCGGGCAGTTCTCCCAGTGGTTCCCCCGGATGGGGGTGGACCCCAGGGACCCGGAGGTCTCGGAGGAGGTCCTGTCCCGCACGGGCACGGCCATTGAGCAGAGCAGGACCGCGGGCAGTGAGACGGCCACGCTGAACGCCGCTATCTGGGACGGGGAGTATGTCCGGCTGTCCCTGGTGCTGGAGAGCCCCGATTTTCCCGAGGAGCTCACGGAGGATTCCAATATTTACTATGAGGAGTGCAGCCTGAAGCTGCCGGAGGAGCAGCTGAGGGAGTACCTCAGAGGGGACGCCCTGGCGCAATTTGAACGGCTTGGAGAGACGCCCACCCCGGAGAAGGTGGAGGAACACATCCGGTTCTACATGGACCTGGAGCCCCCGTTCCTCTACCCCCTCTTCGACCTGCGCAGCCGGGAGGGCGATACGCTGACCTTTGACATCGGGATGCCGCTGGACGCGTATGTGGACCAGCCGGAGCTGACGCTGCATGTGGAGAACATCGCCATTTACGAGTACGTCGAGAAGGTCGAGGACCGGGGAGTCTCCTGGCTGGACGGGGTCCGTTCCGGCCCGGAGCCGGAAATCCCGGTCCTGCGGGGCCCCTTTGACTTCACCTTCACCCTGGAGAAACCCATTCTTTCCATCCAATACGAGGGAGATGCAGAGGTTACGGCGGAGGACATCCCCTTCCGGTTCACGGACTTTGAAATCGGGGTTTTCGACATGGACCTCAGCTATGAAGTCTTAGCCCCGATGAATGCCATCCACGTCACAAGACCCGGCGAGCCGGAACCGGAACCCGACCCGGACAAGCTGGACGAAATGGCCGTGAGAGGTACGCTCCATACGATTATCAGGGGACTTTGGACAGAGGACGGCGAGTATGTGGACTTCGAGAATATGCCCTCCGGCATGTCTTTGACCATGGGACCGAATGGAGAAGACCCCGGCGGCAATGTGGGCCGCAACTATCCCCACCCCATCGACCCCGCCACGGTGACGGCGGTGAAGCTGGGCGAAACCCGGGTGGAGCTGAGCGAATTGGAGCGGCTGACCGGGTAAAAAATTTTTTTCAGAATTTTTGAAATTCCTGGGATACAACGCCCTCCCCCTCCGTTTAGAAGATAGAACGGAGCGGGGAGGGCGTTTCCCTGCCCGCCGGAACAGAAAGGAAGGTTCTTATGAAAACTTGGAAACGTCTGATCTCGGGCCTGTTGGCCCTGGCCCTGCTGGCGTCCTTGAGCTGCGCCGCCCTGGCGGCGGAGCCCAAGGCAGAAAAAACCGCCGCCGCGAAGTCCGCGGGGCAGTTCTCCCAGTGGTTCCCCCGGTTTGAGCAGGACCCCGCCGCGCCGGAGGCCGTGGAGGCCGTCCTGGCCAAAATGGGCACGGCCATCAAGCAGAGCAAAACCGTGGGCGGCGTGACGGCCACGCTGAACGGCGCGGTTTGGGACGGGGACACCCTGCGCCTGTCCCTGGCGGTGAAGGCCCCCGGCATCCCCAAGGAGGTTGCCGAGAAAACCAACCTCTATACGGAGGAGTGCAGCCTGACGCTGCCGGAGGAAACGTGGAAAGAGTACGTCCGCAAGGACGAGGAGGCCCGCAGCGAGAAACTCTCCAAGGAGCTGCTGGAGCAGTCTATCCAGACCCGGCTGGAAGAGGGACAAGTCAGCTATTGGCGCTTCCACGGCATGCTGGACTTCTACCTGCTCAGCCGGGAGGGGAATACCCTCACCTTTGAAGCCGGCATGTCCCTGCGCGACTATCTGAAACAGCCGGAGCTGACGCTGCACCTGGAAAATATCGCCACCTATGAGGACGGCAAGGGCGAGGTCACATGGCGCGGCGATCAGCGCACCGGCCCCGGACCGAAGGACACGATTTTGAAGGGACCTATGGATTTCACCTTCAAGCTGGGAAACGTCCTCCCGGCTATGAAGTACACAGGAGATGTGAAGGTCACGGCGGAGGGCGTCCCCTTCCGATTCACGGGCTTTGAAGTCGGGCCCTTTGAGATGAACGTTGACTACGAGGTCGTGACTTCGGTGAACTCCATCCATGTCACAAGGCCCGGCGAGCCAGAGCCCGCCGCCGACCCGGACAAGCTGGACCATCAGGACGTGAGCAAGGCGCTGCACAAGGTCGTCCAGGGCCTGTGGACCAAGGACGGCAAATATGTGGACCTCTCCCAGCGGGGCGGCGGGAGCAGCATGATCACCTCGCCGGAGGGAACCTGCGGCGGCAATGTGGGTGGCGGATACCCTCATCCCATCGACCCCGCCACGGTGACGGCGGTAAAGCTGGGTGAAACCCGGGTGGAGCTGGCTAAGCTGAAGATCGTGACGGAGCAGACAGCGGGAGAATAAGAAAGGGGTATCCTGCTGAACCCCCGGAAATCCTTGATTCAAAAAAGGCACACCTATGGGTCCCCGCCGGAACGTAAGCACAGCGGTTCCGGCGGGGGAGCGAAGAAATTCCCACCACCGCTCCGTTTTCGGCGAAACCGGAGCGGTGGTGGGAATTTCTGAGCTGGAGCAGGGTACGGGAATCGAACCCGCCTCCACGGCTTGGGAAGCCGTTGTACTACCGATGTACTAACCCTGCCTATTCCACTTTTACAACGTTGTTATTATAAACGAACCGGCGGGAAAAATCAAGTCCTTTTCCGCCGGAAAAGAAATTTTTGCCTCAGGGAAGGCCCGGCCCGCCCCCGCGGGGGACGGACCGGACGTTTTCAGTTCCTTGTTCCTCCGTCAGTCGGTGACGTAGGGAAGCAGGGCGATCTGACGGGCCCGCTTGATGGCCTCAGTCAGCTGGCGCTGATGCATGGCGCAGGTGCCGGTGGTCCTGCGGGGCAGGATCTTGGCGCGCTCGGAGATGAAGCGGCGCAGCTTGGCGGCGTCCTTATAGTCGATGTGCTCGCATTTCTCGGCGCAGAACTGGCAGACCTTGCGGCGCTTGCCCCGCGTCGGGCGGGCGGGCCGGGATTCACGATCGAAAGCCATGAGATTTCCTCCTTTATTCCGGTGCCCGGAGGGGGACTTGCCCTCCGGAATCCATCAAATTCAAAACGGCAGCTCGCCGTCCTCCTCGCCGATCTCGGCGAAATCAGACCCTCCTCCAAAGCCGGAGGCAGGAGCCCTGCCTGATGCGGCGGGGGCGCCGTAGGCGGGGGGCGCTCCGTAGGAGCCGCCGTATTCTCCGCCGCTGTCCCGTTTGGAGTCCCCGAAGTAGACGTTGTCCGCCACGACCTCGGCGCTGCGGCGCTTGCCGCCCTCCCGGTCGGTCCAGTCGCGGATCTGCAAGCGGCCCTCCACCACGGCCATGCGGCCCTTGGCGAAGTACTTGCTGACAAATTCCGCCGTGTTCCGCCAGGCCACCACGTCGATGAAGTCCGTCTCCTTCTCGCCGCTCTGGGACTTGAAGTCCCGGTCGCAGGCGATGGAGAAGGACGTGACGGCGGTGCCGCTCTGGGTGCGGCGCAGTTCGGGGTCACGGGTCAGACGGCCCATGAGAACGATCTTGTTCAGCATCCGAGGTTCCTCCTCACTCGCCCTTGCAGACGATCAGGGAACGCATGATGCCGTCGGTGATACCGAGAACGCGGTCCAGCTCCTTGGGGAAGGACGGTTCGCTGGTGAAGCTCATCAGCACGTAGTAGCCGTCGTTTTTGTAGTCGATGGGATAGGCGAGACGGCGGGCACCCCACTCTTCCACCTCGACGGCGGAGCCGTTCTGCTCAGCCAGGGTCTTGAACTTCGCCACGAGAGCGGCAATGTTCTCCTCCCCCTGTGCAGGGTCGATGATATATACGACCTCATAATTGGCAGTAACCTTTGCCATGTTTGCACCTCCTTTTGGACAAATGGCCCTCATTCTCCGATGAGAGCAAGGATATGCCTGCAGCTGCAAGCCTATTTATTATATCGGAATTTGGGGAAATGTCAAGGAAAAGTTTCGGGGACCCTCCTTGAAATTTCCCTCATTCTCCCGCCCAGAACTCCCGGACCCGCTCGATTTCCCG
The DNA here is from genome assembly GCA_950097265.1 of uncultured Oscillibacter sp. GTDB lineage: Bacteria > Bacillota > Clostridia > Oscillospirales > Oscillospiraceae > Oscillibacter. Next base: position 90,065 of record CATNDJ010000004.1, on the reverse strand, counting down.
CCGCCCGTCGAAGTAGCCCTCCTGCCACAGCGCCCGGAGGGTGTCCAGATTTTTCTCCGTCCGGGAACAGCCCAGGGTGTCTCTCGGGGCGATGACCAGGACCTTTCCCTGCCGCTCCAGATCGAACAGGGCCTCCCGGCAGGCGTTGTAGCGCTCCGACCGGGTCCGCATGGTCTCCTGAAAATAGGGGTACTTCCGAAAGGCCCGGGCCATGACCTCGTCCGCCCGGCCCGGCTTTTTATAGTAGTCCCGCTCCCGGGTCAGCACCACCACCACCCGGCCGCAGCCCTCGTGGAAGGCCCGCCGCCAGGGGATGGCGTCGGCGCAGCCTCCGTCCAGATAGGGCTGGCCTCCGATGTTAATGACGGGGAACATCAGCGGAATGGCGCAGGTGGCTTCCAGCAGCAGATTCGGCGAGTCCCGCCGGGGGACGGGGAGATACTCCGCCTCCCCGGTGGTGAGGTTCGTCACCACCGCCTCCGCCCGGCCGGGGTAGGCGGCGAAGGCGTCGTAGTCAAAGGGGATCAGCTCGTTGGGGATGGTCTCATAGGCGAACCGGAGGCCGAAGTAAGAGCGGTTCTGGGGATTCGCCAGATTCCGAAAGCCCATGTAGCGCTTGTCGTTGGCGTAGCGGCAGATGAGCTGGAGATTCCGGCGGCTCTGCCGGGAGAGATAGCTGACGCCGTAGGCGATGCCGGCGGAGACGCCCAGGGTGTAGTCCGGCAGGGGCAGCCCGCCGTCCAGGAAGGCGTCGCACACGCCGGAGGAATAGATGGTCCGCAGGGCTCCGCCCTCCAGGACCAGCGCGGTTTTCATGGAATCACCTCGTTATGATCGGTAGAGATATTTTTTCAGCTTCCAGTGCCAGATGCCGGTCAGCCGGGCCAGAGTGGCGTCCGTCAGCAGGAAGACCGCGTTTCCGGCTGCCAGCAGCGCCGCGTTGAAATACCAGACGGAGTCCAGCAGGTCCGCCGTCAGGCCCATGAGCCGCAGCACCAGGCCATAGAGCACCAGGGCGGCGATGTTGCACACCGCCAGCCGGGCCAGGAGGCGCACCGGCCGGGAGGGCAGGGCGGCGATCCTGGGCCGAAGGATGGGATACCAGCCGAAGAACAGGTAGACAAAAGCGGTCTCCCGGTCCGGGACCAGCAGCAGGGCCAGAATAGCCACGGCGGCGTAGGACGTTCCGGCGGCCCGGGGGCCCAGCTCCTCCAGCACGGGCAGCAGCGCGCCCATGGCCAGGATGGGGGCGCAGAAGACCATCCCGGGAATCACGCCCCCCAGGGCCAGCAGCGCTACGGCCAGGGCCGCCAGCACGCCGCACAGGGCCAGGGGCCGGGCCCTCATGGGACCTCCTTATACTGGAGCTTGTAATAGCTCCACTTCCGCCACTTCTGGATGAGCTCCTGCTGCCGGGGGCTCAGTTCCTCCAAGACGGAGCCGTCCGCCTGCTGGAAGACGTTCTTCTGCACCACCGGGAGCTCCCGGCGGAGGCTGTTCAGAAAGGCGAACCAGGGGCTTTCCTCTCCCCGGCCCGTCAGCTCCAGGACGGCGGCTCCCAAAAAGCAGGCGGAAAGGGTCTCCGGCAGGTCCAGGGCCTCCGCGGCGCGGTCCCAGTCCAGGGCCTCCGCCGCGGCCTCGTTGGCCCAGATAACGAAGGGGGTCTTATAGGCCGTCAGGTTCTCCTGGCCCTCCGGGCCCGGAGCCACGTCCAGCCCCAGCTCCTTGTAGCCCAGCATGTCGTTCCCCAAATAGGGCAGGTGGTCCCCCCAGTAGACCAGCACCACGGGCTCTTCCTGCGCGTCAAAGTACCGCCAGAGGCGGCCCAGCATGGCGTCCGCGTCCCGGACGCCCTCCACGTAGACGCTCAGGAGGGTCTCCACCTCCTCCGAGAGGCCGGGAATCCCCGTGGGGGGGAAGTCATAGTCCGGACCGTACTTATCGGCGGTGTAGGACATATGGTTCTGGATGGTGGTGGTGAAGTGAAACAGGGGACCCTCCGCCTGTTCAAAGGCCTCCTCAATGAGGCCCGCGGCGTAGCCGTCGGTAACCCAGCGGCCCTTGTATTCGGGGTTTTCCATGTCCTCCACAAAACGGGTCTCCTCCGCGCCGAACCAGCGGTAGACGTTCTCCCGGTTGTAGAACCAGTTGTCCCCGGGGTGGTAGAAGGAGGTCTCGTAGCCGTCGTTCCCGAAGACCCGGAAGAGGCTGTCCAGATTCCGGTTCACCACCCGCATGGCGGAGGTAGCAGAGGAGGAGAGGGCGTTGGTCTGCATGCCCGTCAGCACGTCGAACTCCGTGTTGGCCGTGCCCCCGGCGAAGCCGGGGACCACTACGTGTCCGCTGAGGGCATGGGGGTCCTCCCGGAGGGCGTGGAGGCTGGCCAGGGGGTCGTCCTCCTCCGGATACCGGAAGGCCGGAGAGTCCGTGACGTCGGAAAAGGCCTCGTTCATCACCATGACGACGCTGACGGCCCTCCCCTGACCGGGAGCGTCCCCGGTCTCCCAGCCCTCCGCCTCGGCCCGGCGGAAGCCCTCGGGCCGGTCCACCAGATAGGTGGTGAAGTGGTGGCAGAAGGCGTAGGGGAAGCCCAGATCGTTGAAGACGGCGGGGACGTATTCGGCGTTGCTGACCTGGAAGGACTGATAGAGGTCCTTAGAGGCGTAAACGGTGAGAATCAGCCCCGTCAAAACCGCCAGGGAGGCGGCGAAGCCCAGGAGGCTTCCCGCCCAGCCCCGGGGCTTTTCCGCGGGGAAGGGCCGGCAGCCGATGAAAACCCCCAGGGCCAGCAGGGCGGCGGTGGCCAGGACCACCGCCAGAATCTGGGGAACGGGAAAGCGGATGTCATAGCTGCCCAGGGCGCTGCCCACTTCTTTTAAAAGGGCGAAATCCCGGGGGAACACCGGCTCGTCCCGGACCTCGATTTTCACCCGGTTGGCGATGGACAGGGCGCACACGGCCAGATTCACCAGAGCCGCGCCGAAGAAGACGTTCCGGAACAGGGCCGCCGCCGCCAGAAGCAGAAGCCCCACGGGCAGGGCGTTGAGGACGATCAGCAGCGGCTGGCGGAGGAAGCCGGAGAGAAGACCCCGGAAGGAATTGGGCTGGCACCAGAGGGCCAGCAGGGTGATTCCCCCGGCCAGCAGAACCGCCGCCAGAAGCGTCAGGGGCAGGGACAGGCGGGCCTTAGGTTTTGGAAGCGGATTTCTCAAAAGGGTTCACTCCTTGAAATGCTCGTGGTTGAAGATGTGGTCGATGCAGAAGCAGTGGTAGCCGGCGCACTTGGAGCAGTACCGGAACTCCAGGTCCGGATAGTCCGTGTCGGTGCGGCCGCAGACGGAGCACTTGTGCCGGTAGCCCTGCTGGGCCTCCTTCTTCCGCTGCCGGCGGACGGCGGACTTGAACTGGATGGTTTGGTGGGAGTTCCGGTGCCGGGAATAGGCCCTCTGCCGGTCGAACTGGTCCACGATTTCACACCAGAAGAAAATCAGGAAGTTCAAAAGGGCGATGACGGGCAGCAGGGCGCTGAGCCAGTCCCCCCGGAGCAGGGCGGCGATCATGTCCACGGCGAAGAGGGCGATGTCTGCCAATGCCAGCCACTTGGCCTTGACGGGGATGACGTAGAACAGCATCAGCCTAGCGTCGGGGTACAGCGCGGCGAAGGCCAGGAACATGGACATGTTCACATAGTAGGTCCCCGCCAGAACGCCCGCGCCGAAGGCGTAGTGGCTGATGATGCCGGTGAGGATGGTCAAAATCACGCCGGAGAAATAGTAGAGGCTGAACTTCGGCGTACCCCACTCCCGCTCCAGCATGGAGCCGATGAAGTACATGAAGTACAAAGACAAAATCAGGCCGAAGGGGTCTGTGGACTGCGGGATGAAGATAAAGCTCACCAGCCGCCAGAGCTGGAGGTGGAGGATGCTGCCCCATTCAAAGGCCATGGCCATATAGGCCTGATAATTGGTCATGCGCAGCAGGAAGAAGGCGACAACGTTGCCGATGACGATGTACAGCATGAGGTTGGGGATACCGAAGCCCGGGTGCCGGAGCGCGAAGCGCTCCATGGCGCTGTTCAGCTTTCTCAAGGGAGCTCCCTCCTAAATATGAGTTTTTGAGTTAAAGAGCATTATACCCCGTTCCCCGGAAAAAGTCACCAACATTTTTTGAACATTGCTCCGGTATCTTACAAAACTGTAAGACGCCGCCCCAAACTGTAAGGCAAAGCCATGGCATCCCGCCGCCGCGTCTGCTATAATCGGCTCATCACCCAAGAGGAGGAACCCGATATGTCTTTACTGGAAGTACAGCACCTTCAAAAAATCTACACCACCCGTTTCGGCGGCAGCCAGGTCACGGCCCTGGCGGACGTGAACTTCTCCGTGGAGCCCGGGGAGTACGTGGCCATCATGGGCGAGTCCGGCTCCGGCAAGACCACCTTATTAAATATTCTGGCGGCCCTGGACCGCCCTACCGCCGGAGAGGTCTTTCTCAATGGCCGGGCCCTCTCGGACATCCGGGAGCGGGATCTGGCGGCCTTCCGCCGGTCTCACCTGGGCTTCGTGTTCCAGGACTTCAACCTGTTGGACACCTTCTCCCTCCAGGACAACATCTTCCTGCCCCTGGTCCTGGCGGGGAGGGACTACCGGGAGATGAAAAAGAAGCTCCAGCCCATCGCGGAGCAGCTGGGCGTCGCCGACATCTTAAGCAAGTACCCCTACGAGGTCTCCGGCGGGCAGAAGCAGCGCTGCGCCGTGGCCCGGGCCCTTATCACGGACCCCCAGATCGTCCTGGCCGACGAGCCCACCGGGGCCTTGGACTCCCGGGCCTCCGACAACCTGCTGGAGCTCTTCGGGGAGGTCAACCGGGGGGGCCAGACCATCCTCATGGTCACCCACTCCGTCAAGGCCGCCAGCCACGCCGGGCGGGTCCTCTTCCTCCGGGACGGGCAGGTCTACCACCAGCTCTACCGGGGCGGGCAGAGCGCCGAGGCCCAGTTCGCCAAAATCTCCGACACCCTGACGGTGCTGACGCAAGGCGGTGAGCCCCGTGCGTAAGTCCGGCTTCTTCCCCCGCCTGGCCCTGGTGAACCTGGCCAGAAACGGGCGGTTCTACGGGCCCTACCTCCTCTCCTGCGTGGTGACGGCGGCCATGTATTACATCCTGCGGTTTCTGGCCTATAACCAGGGCCTGGAGGGCGTCCGGGGGGCCATGTACCTGAAATCCTTCGCCGGAATCGGCTGCCTGGTAGCGGCGGGGCTCTCGGCGGTCATCCTGCTCTACGCCAACAGCTTTGTCATGAAGCGCCGCCAGCGGGAGCTGGGATTGTACAACATCCTGGGGCTGGAAAAGCGGCACATCGCCCGGATGTGCCTGTGGGAGACCCTGTTCTGCGCCGCCGCCACCCTGGCGGGGGGCGTGCTTCTGGGCATTCTCTTCTCCAAGGCCGTGGTTCTCCTGCTCCTGAAGCTGGCCCGCATCCCCGCCCAGTTCGGCATGGAAATTTCCTTCCTGGGCATTACCGAGACGGCCATGCTCTTTGGCTTTTTGTTCCTGCTGACCCTGGTGCTGAACCTCTTCCGCCTCAGCCGGGCCAAGCCGGTGGACCTGCTCCACAGCGCCTCCGCCGGGGAGCGGGAGCCCAGAACCAAGTGGCTGCTGGTCATCCTGGGCGTGCTGACCCTGGGAGGCGGGTACTTCCTGGCTATATTTACCAAGAACCCCATCGAGGCCATGCTGTGGTTTTTCGCCGCGGTGATCCTGGTCATCACCGGCACCTACTGCCTCTTCACCGCCGGGTCCGTCGCCGTTTTGAAGCGCCTCCGGGCCAACCCGAAATTTTACTACCAGACCCGGCACTTTACCGCCGTCTCCGGCCTGCTCTACCGGATGAAGCAGAACGCCGTGGGCCTGGCCAGCATCTGCATCCTCTCCACCATGGTGCTGGTGACGGTGTCCACCACCGTGGCCCTGAACATCGGCCTGGAGAACTCCCTGAATGAGATGTACCCTTATGACATCGAGTTCCTCCAGGACCTGGAAAACATGCCGGGGGACCCCATGGACCACATGGCGGAGGTCCACGCCGCTGCCAACGCCTCCGGGGGCTTCACCGACTCCCGGTACTACACCCGCTATTGGGTCTACTGCGGCGTCCGGGACGGGGTGGTCTCCCTGAACCTGATCGCCAACTGCCTCCGCACGGAGGTGGAGGTGGTGACGGCGGAGGACTACAACCGTCTCACCGGAAGCGACTATATCCTGGCCCCGGACGAGGTCCTGGCCTGCCCCCGGAATCTGCCGGACTTCCCGGCGGACTTCACCATAACCAGCTATTTCTCCGACTGGCCGGAGGACATCCCCAAGGAAACCGGCGTTGACAGCGTCTCTTACTCCTTCCACGTCCGGGAACAGATCACAGAAACCGTCCATCACGCCACCACCTCCCTGCTGGGGCAGGAGGACTCGACCCTCTTCCTGGTGGTGGCGGACCGCGAGACGGCGGAGAAGATCATGGACCTGGATACCTCCCGCAGCGCCCGGCAGTTCCGGGTGCAGATGAACCTGGCCGGGGAGGGCTACCAGGAAAAGCTGGCCCAGACGGAGCGGCTTGTGTTCGAGCTGAGCAAGCGGGACGGCGGCGTGAGCTTCACCAGCAAGCAGGACAATGCCCAGGAGTTCTACGCCATGTACGGCGGGTTCCTGTTCCTGGGGGTCTTCCTGGGGCTCCTCTTCCTGCTGGCTACCGTCCTTATCATCTACTATAAGCAGATCTCCGAGGGCTACGAGGACCAGCGGCGCTATCTCATTCTCCGTCAGGTGGGCATGAACCGGCGGGAAATCAACGCCTCCATCCACAGCCAGATTCTCCTGGTGTTCTTCCTGCCCCTGGGGGCGTCGGGGCTCCATATCCTCATGGCCTTCCCCATGCTCTCCAAGATGCTGGAGCTGTTCAACCTCCACGACGTGAAGCTCTTCGCCCTCTGCACGGCGGGGACCCTGGCGGCGTTCTGCCTGATCTACGCCCTGGTGTTCGCCTGGACGGCCCGGGCCTACGGCAGGATCGTCGGCGGCAGCAATTGAGCCCTCTCTTTGTCAGGCCCCGCCGGTCCGGAGGAATCCGACGGCGGGGCCCGCTTTTTCAATCTGACGGAACTGTAAGATTTCAGAAAGACTCTGGACACATTTCCGTGCTACGCTGGGCATAGAAAAAGGGCCCCCGGCGGGCCCGAAATTTGACAAGACGCGGCGCTGATGGTATGATAATGTTCAGAAGGACGCTGCTGCATAAACAGGCGGTTGGCCCTCCCTTTTGCGGAACAGCGAAAGGGGGTGAAGCTGATGGGAAGGAAACGGCTGTACATAGTACTCCGGTTTCTGGTGTGTCTGGCCTTTTGGGCCTGCATACTCACCATAAAAGCGTGTTGACCGTCCGGCTAGCTCCCGAACGGTCAACGTGATTTTCACGACTGATCTGTGAGGGCCAACTGCCATGCGGCAGCGTCCTTCTATCTTCATTATACACAAATCCGCCGCCTTGTCAATGGAGACAGGGCGTTTTTTCTTCTCCCGGGAGATCGGCAAAAATAACGAGGGGTTACAAAATTGTACCCTTTTTGTAACTTCCTTTTCCAGTTAATGGTGTATGCTGTCAGGTAACATACCGGGTCCCGCCCAGGAAAAAAACTTCCGTCCCCCCTTGACAAGCTGTATTAACTGTATTATTATTGCTAATACGATAGTACAATAACACAGGTGGGAAAATTTTTCAAAAATCATGAAGAATCCCGCCGGTGTATCCCGTAATATACTTGAGACATGAGAAGCGAGGTCTGCCATGAAAATCTTGATTACATCCGACTGGTACATCCCGGCCGTTAACGGCGTGGTCACCTCGGTGAAGAACCTCCGCCGGGAGCTGGAGGCCCGGGGCCACGAGGTCCGGGTGCTGACCCTCTCCCAGAACCGCCGGTCCTATAAACGGGACGGCGTGACGTATCTTGGCTCCGTGGCGGCGGGCCTCATCTATCCGGGGGCCCGGCTCCGGACGGCCCTGGCGGGAAAGTGGGTCCGGGAAATTGTGGAGTGGGGCCCCGACGTGGTCCACTCCCAGTGCGAGTTCTCCACCTTCTTCCTGGCCCGGCGCATCGCCGAGGAACTGGAGATCCCCCTGGTTCACACCTATCACACGGTGTACGAGGACTACACCCACTATTTCTCCCCCAACGTCCGCTTTGGGAAGAAGGCCGCCGCCATCTTCACCCGCTGGGCCGCCTCCCACACGGACTGCCTCATCGCCCCCACAGGGAAGGTGCGGCTGCTGCTCCAGGGCTACGGCGTTCAGAAGCCCGTCTTCGTGGTGCCCTCCGGCATTGACCTGCGGCGCTTCCGGAGCGAGGCGGACCCTCTGCGGCAGAATGTTCTCAAGGCCAGCCTGGACATCCCCCGGGACCGGACCGTCCTGGTCTTCGTGGGCCGCCTGGCCGAGGAGAAGCGGATAGATGAACTGCTGCGTTTCCGGGCCCGCATGGGGCCGGGGGGCGTGACATTGCTCCTGGTGGGGGATGGGCCGGACCGGAAGCGCCTGGAGGGCGTGACGGCAGACCTGGGGCTTGCCGCTCCCGATGTGGTCTTCGCCGGCATGGTTCCGGCGGAGCAGGTGGCGGACTGGTATCAGCTGGGGGATCTGTTTGTCAGCGCCTCCACCAGCGAGACCCAGGGCCTCACCTACGCCGAAGCCCTGGCCGCCGGGGTGCCGGTGCTCTGCCGGGCGGACCCCTGTCTGCTGGGCGTGGTCCGGGACGGGGAGAACGGCTGGCAGTATCACGATGAAACGGACTTCCGGGCCCGGCTGGAGGACTTCCTGGCCCATCCCCAGCGGCGGGAAGCCCTGTCCCGGGCCGCCCGGGAAACCGGGGAGGAGTACTCCGCCCGGCGTTTTGCGGAGCGGGTGGAGGCCATCTACCTGGAGCAAATGGAGCGGAGCTCCCTGGGGAGGATACCGGCATGAAACAGCAAACGGTTCCCATTGAGAAGCGGGCCCTCCAGGCGGCGTCCCTCATCGGCTTTGCGATCTGCGTGGCGGTGGCCGTCTGGGGCTGGCAGGCGGGAGTCCTGACCTCTCAGGAAAAGCTCCAGGAGCTGGTGGGCAAATGGGGCCCCGCCGGGGCGCTGCTGTTCACCGTTTTCCAGGCCGTACAGGTAGTGGTGCCCATCCTGCCGGGGGGCCTGGGGTGCCTGGTGGGGGTGGTCCTCTTCGGGCCCATTTGGGGCTTTACCTATAACTATGTGGGCATCTGCGCCGGCTCTCTCCTGGCCTTCGCCGTGGCGAAGAACTGTGGGCGGCCCCTGCTGTACCTGCTGTTCTCCGAGAAGACCATCGAGAAGTACGACGCCTGGACCGAGAAGCGGGACCGCTTTGCCAAGCTCTTCTTCTGGTCCATCTTCCTGCCCATCGCGCCGGACGACTTTCTCTGCTATCTGGCGGGCACCACCAGCATGACCTGGCGGCGCTACACGGCCATCATCCTCCTGGGGAAGCCCTTCAACATCGCCCTGTACAGCATGGGCCTGGTGGCCCTCTGGAAGGTGCTCTTCCCTGGCTTTTGAAAAATTTGCCGTCATAGACCGGCGGTTTACGTGACAGACTCAATACGAGTAAAAAAAGCGGACGGGCCGTCCGCTTGGATTTGTGCGCCTAAAATCGGGAGACCATCAAGAAAACAGGCGGGCCGCAGGCCGGAAAACAGCGGCGCACCAGCGAGCGGAAGCCCTGCGCCCCGGACGCGGACACAGGCTCAAACCACTGGGGCAAGGAGGTTGTATGCGCATCTACATTTACGGAGGCGGAGAAAAGCTGGTGGGCAAAAGCGGCGTGGGACAGGCCATCCGGCACCAGCGGGAGTGCCTGCGGCGCTCCGGCGTGCCCACCACGGACCGCTGGACGGCGGACGCCGCCGCCGTCCACGTGAACACCATCCTGCCGGACTCCGTGCTGGCCGCCCTGGGGGCCAAGCTCCGGCGGCGGAAGGTGGTTTGGTACGGCCACTCCACCATGGAGGACTTCCGCTCCTCCTTCAAGGGCTCCAACGCCCTGGCGCCCCTGTTCAAGCGCTGGATCACCTTCTGCTACGGCCTGGGGGACGTGGTGCTGACGCCCACGGAGTACTCCCGGGAGCTGCTGGAGAGCTACGGGCTGAAAAAGCCGGTGTACAGCATCTCCAACGGCGTGGACACGGCCTTCTTCCGGCCGGACTCTGCCGCCCGGTCCGCCCTCCGGGCCCGGTATGGGCTGGGAGAGGAGGAAAAAGTGGTGGTCTCCGTGGGCCACATGATCGCCCGGAAGGGACTCCCCGAGTTTCTGGAGCTGGCCCGGAGCCTCCCGGAGGCGAAATTCCTCTGGTTTGGCTGGACGAATCCCAAGCTGATTCCCCAGGAGATCGTGCGGGCCATGGAAAACGCCCCGGACAACGTGCTCTTCCCCGGCTACGTGGGCCGGGAGGAGCTGCGGGAGGCCTACCAGGGGGCGGATGTGTTCGCCTTCCTCAGCCATGAGGAGACCGAGGGCATCGTGGTCCTAGAGGCCCTGGCCTGCGGCGTGCCCACGGTGCTTCGGGACATCCCGGTCTACGGCGGCTGGCTGAAAGACGGGGAGAATGTATACAAAGCGTCGGACAACGGAGAATTTCAACGAATTGTATCGGGTCTGCTGGATAAAACCCTGCCGGACCTCACCGCCGCCGGGCGGGCCGTGGCGGAGTCCCGGAGCCTGGAACAGGTGGGCCGGCGGCTGAAGGATATCTATCTGGAACAGAGGATCCTTCCCCCGCTTCCGGCGGCCCTGCCCCAGACCTTGGTTTTCTCAAGAGAAAAGTAGGCAAAAGAGCGCTCTTCCCCCGGGTACAAGCGACGGGGCGATGCTGCGAAAGACGTAGAGGGCTGCCGGGAAGCGGCGGTCCTCTCTGCGCTTTGATTTTCCGGCCCGCGCCCTTGACAGGGGCGGGAAATAGGCATAATATAGATATACATGGAAAAACTTTATAGGGTCCGGTAGGTAAGGCTGCCACAAGGATATGGGTCGCTGCCGCGAAGTGATGGAGACATCACCAGTTGGTTTGAACAGGCGATATCGAACGTCAAGGTATCATCTAACGCGATTTCACCGCCTTGTGAGGCTAAAGCTCGAACGGTAGGGGCGGGGCGCCCGCCTGTCAGAGAGGGAGATTCTCCAGTCGTACCGGCGCGGGACGATTGGAGATTTTTGCGTTTTTACACCATTCGCGAGGGAAGGAGGTCCCGGCATGTTTGAACTGCACGAGGAACGGGCGGAGCTGCTGGAAAAAATTGAGGAGCTGTTCGGCCGAAAACGTTATGCGGAGCTCCGGGACCTGCTGGGGACCATGGAGGCGGCGGATATCGCCGGCCTCTGCCGGGACCTGGACGAGAAGGTGCCCGTGGTCTTCCGACTGCTGCCCAAGGAGCTGGCGGCGGAGGTCTTCGTGGAGCTGGACAGCGACGACCAGGAGCTGCTGATTCACAGCTTTTCCAACACGGAGCTGAAGGAGGTCCTGGACGAGCTCTACCTGGACGACGCCGCCGACATCGTGGAGGAGATGCCCGCCGGGGTGGTGAAGCGCATCCTGCGCCACTGCGACCCGGAGATGCGCAAGAGCATCAACGAGGTGCTGAAATACCCCGAGGACTCCGCCGGGAGCATCATGACCACGGAGTTTGTGGACCTGAAGGAGACCATGACGGTGGAGGACGCGCTGAAGCGCATCCGCCGGACGGGGCCGGACAAGGAGACGATCAACATCTGCTATGTCATCGACGACCGGCGGCACCTCATCGGCCTTCTGACCATCCGCACCCTGCTTCTGGCGGAGGAGGACGACGTGATCGGGGACATCATGGAGCGGAACCTGATTGCCGTCCGGACCCTGGACGACCAGGAGGCCGTGGCCCGGGCCCTGGGAAAGTACGACTTCCTGGCCCTGCCGGTGGTGGACAAGGAGGAGCGCCTGGTGGGTATCGTCACGGTGGACGACGCCATCGACGTCCTCCAGGAAGAGGTCACGGAGGACATCGAAAAGATGGCCGCCATGCTCCCCGGCGACAAGCCCTATCTGAAAACCGGCATCTTCGAGACCTGGAAGGCCCGGACTCCCTGGCTGATGCTGCTGATGCTCTCCGCCACCTTCACGGGCATCATTCTGACCCACTTTGAGCGGTCCCTCATGGCCTGCGCCATTCTGACCTCCTTCATCCCCATGCTCTCCGGCACCGGCGGCAACAGCGGCACCCAGGCCTCCACCGCCGTCATCCGGGCGTTGTCCCTGGGAGAGGTCCGGTTCAGCGATTTGTTCCAGGTGCTTTGGAAGGAATTTTGGGTCTCCGTCTGCTGCGGCTTGTGCCTGGCGGCGGCCAACTTTGTGAAGATGATGCTGGTGGACCGCTGGCTGCTGCAAAACCCCACGGTGACGCCCCAGGTAGCCCTGGTGGTCTGCGCCACCCTGGTGGGGACGGTGCTCTGCGCCAAGCTGGTGGGCTGCTCCCTGCCGCTGCTGGCCAAGCGCATCGGCTTCGACCCGGCGGTGATGGCCTCGCCCTTTATCACCACCATTGTGGACGCGCTGTCCCTGCTGATTTACTTCCGCTTCGCCTCGGCGATTCTGGGGTTGTGATGCGTACTGTCGAAAAACGGTAAAGGGCCAAACGACGGGAAGGAAGAGAGTTACGAGAGGAACCCAGGAGGGGTTCCTTTCGTTTTAAATCATAAGTTTTCAGAACTTCCCACGGGTTCTGAAAACTTGCTCAGGCTGGCAAAAATACTTTTTTTGACAGCCTGAAAAGACCGCCCTCGGGCGGTCTTTTCAGGTCTTGTCTTCCTTTTTCGGCCACACCAGGCTGACCCCGGAGAGGAGGAGGTAAGCCCCGAAGGGCTTCCGCAAAATCTCCACGTCCACTGCGTTGGAGACCCAGGCCCCAACGAGGGCGGCGATGACGGCGATAGGCACGGCGGCCTTCAGCGTGGGCTTGTCCAGGCAGCCGCTCCGGGCGTGACAGACCAGGGCGCTGGCGGCGGTGGGGAGGAAGAACAGCAGGTTGATCCCCTGGGCCGTCCGCTGGTCCACCCCCAGAAAGAGGGTCATCACCAGCAGCAGCAGCGTCCCGCCGCCCACGCCCCAGGCGGAGATGACGCTGGCCCCCAGGCCGCAGAGGAAGGGGATGAGCCAGTCCGTCACAGCAGATACTTCACCCCCGCGTAGAAGAGGAAGGCGGCGAAGAGCCACTTCAGGAACTTCGTGGAGATTTTCCCGTAGAGCTTTCCGCCGAGGAAGCCCCCGATGAGCCCCCCGGCAAGATATGGCAGGGCCGCCGCCAGAGATACGCCGCCCGTCCAGAGGTACACCGCCGCCGATACCAGGCACACCGGGAAGATGACCCCTACGCAGGTGGCGTAGAGCTTCCGCTGGCTCAGGTTCCCCCAGCGGGACAAAATGGGCAGGAAGACCATGCCCCCGCCTCCGCCGAACAAGCCGTTGGCCAGGCCCGCCGCACCGCCCGCCAGCCGGGCCGTCCGGGATGCTTTCATACCGCCTTCCCCCTTTCCTTCGTATGTACCCCTTCCCAGAGGGCCGGGAAGGGAGAGGGACCGGCCGCTTATTTGAGTTTGAAGCTCTGGCAGTCGGTGCACTCCACCATGGTGGGGTTGGTCTCATGAGTGCCCACCTGGATGGTGCTCAGGCCGCAGTAGCCGGAGTCCTGGCAGTGGTGGGCGCAGTTGTTTACCGTGCATTTGATGCTCTGGTTGGGCGTGCAGGCGCATCCGCCGTTGGTGCAGTCCTTGGTCATGAGTTTGGTCCTCCCGCATGAAGAGTTTTTAAGAGCCTGTTCCGCATCTCACGCGTGCGGGGAGGTGCGGAACAGGCTCTGACGCGCCGAGGGGCTGTCCCGCCTTTCCCCCCGGCGTGTTCCCGCGGTGAAAGGAGAGATGGTTGTGCCTCGTCTGCGCAGTCCTAGTGTGCGCCGGAGAGGAGAGAGTATGCGCGGTTTGGGGGGAAGAAAATTTTGGCATGAAAAACGGGACCGCCGTAAGGCGGTCCCGGAGGAGGACTCCTGGCTCTTAATGGCAGACGCCCTCACAGAAGCCGTGGGCGTGGTGGTCCCCACAGTAGGAGACGTTGTTGTGGCTGTGGAGTCCCTCGATGGTGCAGCCCTCCACGGGGCACAGGGCCCGGCAGGTGCCGTCGCAGAAGCCGCCCAAGTGGTAGTAGCCGCAGCAGCGGACGCCGTTGTGGTCGTGCCGCCCCTCAATGGCGCAGCCGTCCACGGTGCATAGAGGGCGGCAGGCCCCGTCGCAGAAGCCGTTGCAGTGGGCATAGCCGCAGTAGGTCACGCCGTCGTGGACATGCCGCCCGTCAATGGGGCAGTTGGGCACGGGGCAAAGCTCCCGGCAGTTGCCGTCGCAGAAGCCGTTTTCGTGGGCGTAGCCGCAGTAGGTCACGCCGCTGTGGCTGTGCCGCCCGGTTTCGGGGCAGCCCTCCAGGGGGCAGAGCGCCCGGCAGTTGTTGTCGCAGACGCCGCTTTCGTGGGGATAGCCGCAGTAGGTGACCCCATTGTGGACATGCCGCCCGGCAATGGCGCAGCCCTCCACTTTGCAGACGGTGACCGTGGGATTGGCGGGCTGGGAGGGACGGACGGGCCGTCCGCCGTGGCAGCCGCCGCCGTGGTGGCCATGGGCGGAGACGGGCAGGGTCAGCAGCGCCAGGGCCAGGCCGCAGAGCAGAAGCTTTTTGAGTCTCATGATGGGAAACCTCCTGAATACAAGGGTGTTGCTTCCATTATAGCACAGCCGCCCCCCGGCTGGCAAGGGGTTCCATGTTCAAAAATCCTTCAAACTTCTTTCAGCAAGTTTTAAGTTCTCCCGCCTATACTAAGGCCATCAAATCGGGGAGGACCCAAGCCGGAGGGCGGCGGAATTTCCCAAAATTCAAAAACCAGACAATCCCAGTTCACACGTTCGACACGAATTCCTGTTATCTTAGCTTCTAAGAAAAGCGAAGACGGGATACATAATGAAGGAGGAAGCCGATTATGTATAACGATGAACACAATCTGTACAACTACACCTACCGCAAGGACGGCAGCGAGCTCTCCCACCAGCGGGAGACCGTCCGCCCGGCGGGACAGCCCGGCCCCCAGGGGCCTGAAATTGAGGTGAAGCCTGTGAAGAAAAACCGCCTGGGCCTGAAGATCACCGCCCTGGCCCTGGTGTGCGCGCTGCTGGGCGGCGCGGCGGGCGGCGGGGCCGTGTGGGCCGCCGTCCGCTACGGCGGAGGGAACGAGAGCGAAATCAACGTCTCCAACCGCCCCGCCACCCAGGTGGCTCTTCGGAATGTGGACGGGAAAACGGCCATGAGCGACGCGGAGGTCTACGCGGCCAACGTGAACAGCGTGGTGTCCATCCGGACCTCCGCTACCGCCGGGTACAACTTTTTCAGCCAGCCGGTGCAGTCCGCCTCCGCCGGGTCCGGCTTCGTGCTGAGCAAGGACGGATACATCCTCACGAACTACCACGTGGTGAAGGGCGCGGAAACGGTAACCGTCACCACCTACGGCGGAGAGGAATACAGCGCCACCTATATCGGGGGAGAAGAGGACTACGACATCGCGGTCATCAAGGTGGAGGCCCAGGACCTCCAGCCCGTCACCCTGGGGGACAGCGGGGACCTGAACGTGGGGGACCACGTGCTGGCCATCGGCAACCCCCTGGGAGAGCTGACCTTCTCCATGAGCGGCGGCATGGTCTCCTGTGTGGATCGGGCCATCAACGTGGACGGAACCCCCTTCAACATGATTCAGACCGACACGTCCATCAACCCCGGAAACTCCGGCGGGCCCCTCTTCAACCAGTATGGAGAGGTGGTGGGCATCGTCTCCGCCAAGTACTCGCAGTCCTCCGGCGGCACTACGGTGGAGGGCCTGGGCTTCGCCATCCCCATGAACGACGTATTCTCCATGGTCAAGGACATCATGGCCAACGGCTATGTTTCCAACCGGGCCTACTTGGGCATCACGCCCCAGACCATGACGGAGAACTGGGCGGCCCAGTACCACTATGACGTGGACGCCGGGGTGTTCATCACCTACGTGGAGCCGGACAGCGCCGCCGGCAAGGCGGGACTGAAAATGGGCGACGTGATTACAAAAGTGGACGATACGGACATTGAGTCTGTGGAGGACCTGAACCTGGCGAAAAAGAAATACTCCGCCGGAGATACCGCGGTCCTGGAGGTCTATCGCCCCGACGGGACGGTCACGGTGGAGATCACCTGGGGCGCGGCTCCCAGGGAGGACCAGGCCCAGCAGCAGGAAACCCAGCAGTATCCCGGAAACCGGAACGACAATTCCGGCGGTGGAAACGGCGGATATTACGGAAACCCCTTCGAGGACCTGTTCCGCTATTTCTACGGCTGATAAAATAGGGACCCGCCGGGTCCCGCAGGATCTCTCCTCCCGCGCCCGGAGGCGGCTTCGCGGCAAGAGCTGCGGCAAGGCGAAAAAGCCGCCATGCGGCGGGCGGGGACGGTGCAGATAGATGGAAGCAGTGCGGGGGATCCCCGCCGGAATGGCAAAGCGCCATATAAAGCCAAAGGACGGGAGGGCCGGAAATCCGGTCCTCCCGTGACGTTTATTTCCGCTTCTTCCGCTCCGGCATCCAGAGGAGCTCCTCGAAGCTCTTGATATACACGTCGCAGTAGCCCCGCATCTCCGTCTCGTCCTGGGCGAAGAGGCCGTCGTAGACCCCCACCACCCGCATCCGGGCGGCCCTGGCCCCCTGACAGGCGGCGAGGCTGTCGTCAAAGACGGTGCAGTCCTCCGACCGGATCCCGGCGGCTTTGGCGGCGGTCAGCCAAATCTCCGGCTTGCTTTTCTGCATCCCCAGCTCGTGAGCAAAGGTGATCCGCTCGAAGTACTTCTCCAGCCCCAGGGATTCCAGGGCCGTGTGGCAGTGTTCCGGCACGCTGGAGGTCACCACCGCCATCCGCCGCCCCTCGCTTTTGCACTGCTTGAGATAGGCCCGGACGCCGGGCTTTACCGGAACATGGGCGTAGGAGTCCGCCGCCAGGTCCATCCACTCGGCCACAATCTCCTCGCAGCTCTCCGGGAGCTTGCAGAACTCCTTGGTGAACACCGCCGCCAGGGGCAGGGGGACATGGGCCACGCCCTCATAGTAGGCGTGGGTGTACTTCATCCCCCGGCGGGCCAGGAACTCCCGGTCCACCTTTTTCCACACGCCGTTGGAGTCCGTCAGCACTCCGTCCATATCGAAGAAAAACATGGCTCAATCCTCCTTTACCAGGCGGAAGCGCCAGGGGAAGTCCCGGGCCTCCTCCGCGTAGTCCACCCCGATCCGGGGCCCCGCGATGATGCGCTCTTTCTTCGGGACCGGGAAGGGGGGCAGCCCCGCGTCCTCCGGACGGTCGCAGATGAAAAGCGTATCCCCCGTCAAATCCAGCCCGTTCTCCGTCCGGGTCAGGGCCAGGGCCCGGCAGACCTTGCCGGGGCCGTTGAGGAAGTTCTTTTCCCGGTAGGCCGTCAGGGGCTTGTCCCCGTACCGGAGGCGGGTCATAGTGTCTGCGCCCGCCACGGGCTCCAGGGCCCGCAGCAGCGCGGCGGCGGGCTCCCCCTCCGGTTCCGTGACGAAGTTCAGGCAGTGGTACATCCCGTAGATGAGGTAGATATAGGCCGTCCCCGGCGGGGCGAAGAGGGTCTCCGTCCGGGCCGTCCGGCGGTAGTTGTAGGCGTGGCAGGCCTTGTCGCAGCGGCCCACGTAGGCTTCCGTCTCCACGATGCGCCCCGCCAGGATTTCGCCGTCCAGGCGGCGGACCAGGGTTTTGCCCAGCAGGGCCCGGGCGGCCTCCAGGGTGTCCTGGTTGTAAAATCCACGGGAAAGCCTTGCCATTTTCTCACCTCGGTGCTAGAATACTATTTTGCGCGGCCCCGGGCCGCATATCGGATTTAGTATATCACAGAAGAGAACATGGAGCAAGAGAAATGAAAGTCAACCGAGTGCGTCAAAACGTCCTGCCCCTGGTCACGGCCATGATCTGGGGCACTGCCTTCGTGGCCCAGAGCGTGGCCGCGGAGTACATGGGTCCCTTTACCTTCAACACCGCCCGGGCGGTCATCGCCTTCTTCTTCCTGCTGGGGCTGTGCGGCCTCCGGGCTCTCTGGCGGCGGAGCAGGAGAGAGGAAGGCGTCTCCTATGGGTCCCGCCGGGATTTGATCGTGGGGAGCCTCTGCTGCGGCGGAGCCCTTTCGGTGGCCAGCTTCTTCCAGCAGAAGGGCCTGGAGACCACCACCCCCGGCAAGGCGGGCTTCATTACGGCGCTGTACATCGTCCTGGTGCCCCTGGCGGGGCTGGCCCTGGGGAAGAAGGTTCCCCGGGCCCTGTGGCTGGGGGTGCTTCTTGCGGTGGGGGGGCTGTACTGTCTCTGCGTCACCGAGGAGCTGACCGTTACCGGCGGAGACCTCTACGTGCTGGTCTGCGCCTTCTGCTTCACGGCACAGATTTTGGTGGTGGATTACTTCACCAACAAGGTGGACGGCGTGGCGCTGTCCTGCGCCCAGTTTGCGGTCATGACCGTCGTTTCCGCCGCCGGGGCCCTCATGGAGGCCCCGCCGCCTCTGGAGCTGCTGCCCCGGTACTTGGGGCCGGTGCTCTACGTGGGCGTGTTCTCCAGCGGCGTGGCCTACACCCTCCAGATTCTGGCCCAGAAGGACTCGAACCCTGCGGTGGTGTCTCTTCTGATGAGCATGGAGTCGCTGTTCGCCGCCATCGCCGGGGCCCTCATCCTGGGCAGCCGGATGACGGGCCGGGAGTACCTGGGCTGCGCGCTGATGCTGGCAGCGGTGGTGCTGGCCCAATTGCCCTGCTCCCTGGGGAGGAAGACGGCCGGGGAGGCATTTGGCGATGGACAAGAGGTTTGACCTATGCTATAATGCTTATAAAATGGTAATGATATGCGCAGATACCAGTTTGTACAAATGAGGTGAGCTTGTGCGAATCAATGTGCTCGGCGTGGGCTTTGACAATCTGACCAAGAGCGAGGCGGTGGACCGGGGGATGGAGCTGCTCCGCAGCCCCGGGACGCATTACGTGGTCACCCCCAACCCGGAGATTGTGGAGATCTGCCGGGAAAACCTGGCCGCCCGGCAGGCGGTGAACGCCGCGGACCTGGTGCTGCCCGACGGCGTCGGCGTGGTGAAGGGAGCCAGGATGCTGGGCACGCCCTTAAAGGAAAAGGTCCCCGGCATTGAGTTTGCATCCGGGCTGATGGAGCGCATGGCGGCGGAGGGCCTGTCCCTCTACCTCCTGGGGGCCAAGCCCGGCGTGGCGGAGACCGCCGGAGAAAGATTGGCGGAGAAGTACCCCGGGCTGAAAATTGCCGGGACCCATGACGGCTATTTCAAAGAGGACGGCCCCGTGGTGGAGGCTATCCGGCGGAGCGGCGCGGACTGCGTCTTCGTCAGCCTGGGGGCCCCGAAACAGGAGCTCTGGATAAGCAGGCACGGCGGGGCAACCGGAGCCCATCTCCTCTGCGGCCTGGGGGGAAGCCTGAACGTGTTTGCCGGCGTGGTGAAGCGGGCCCCGAAGTTCTGGTCCGACCACGGGCTGGAGTGGTTCTACCGCCTGTGCAGCGACCCCCGCCGGGCGAAGCGGATGATAAAGCTGCCGCTGTTCCTGGTCCATGTGCAGAGGGAGAAGAGACGGAAATGAGGGGAAAGCTGATCGTTCTGGAGGGCACCGACGGTTCCGGCAAGGCCACCCAGGCGGGACTCCTGCGCCAGGGCCTGGAGGCCCGGGGCATTTCCTGCCGGGAGATTGACTTCCCCCGGTACGGCAATCCCTTTGCCGAGCCCGCGAATCTCTACCTTCACGGGGCCCTGGGGGGAGCCCCCGGGGACGTAAACGCCTGCGCCGCCTCCGTCATGTTCGCTGTGGACCGCTTCGCCTCTTATCAGCAGGACTGGGGCGGGTTCTATGAGTCCGGCGGCGTGGTGGTGGCTAACCGCTACACCACCTCCAACGCCGTCCATCAGGCGTCCAAGCTCCCGGACGGGGAACGGCAGGGCTTTTTGGACTGGCTCTTTGACCTGGAGTACCGCCGCCTGGGGCTTCCGGAGCCGGATCTGGTGCTGTACCTGGACATGCCCACGGAGGCGGCGAACCGGCTTCTGCGCCGCCGGGAGGCGGAGACGCGCACTTCCGCCGATATCCACGAGCGGGACGGAGGCTACCTCCGCCGCTGCCGGGAGTGCGCCGGGGAGATTGTCCGGGCCCAGGGCTGGGCCGTGGTGAGCTGCGCCGCCGGGGGGGTTCCCCGCGCGCCGGAGGACATCCACCGGGAGGCGCTGGAGCTTGTTTTAAACTGCCTGTCCCGCTGACGGGCGGCGAAAGCGGGACGCCGGAGCGTCCCGCCCTGCCGGACGTTTCCCCGTCCCCACCCCGCCGCGGCCCAGCGACTACGCAGATGTTGGCGGCATCGCCGCCTTACAGATGCGGTGTGCCCTTTACGGGTAAGCGGCCGCGGTGGGAGAAGAGGAGCAAGGGAGCGGCGCTCGGAATCGCCGCAAGGCGGTTCCGAGCGTAGCAGACTTTGTTCCGACGTCAGCAGCAAGAGTCGTTGCAGCCGCAGTTGCAGTTGCAGCCGCAGTTGCACCCGCAGTTGCACCCGCCGGAGCACCCGCAGTTGCACCCGCCGGAGCACCCACAGCCGCATCCGCCGTTGCAGCCTCCGCAGCCACAGCCTCCGTTGCAGCCGCATCCGCCGCCCCAGTTGTTTCCGCCCCAGCTGTTCCCGCCGCAGCCGCAGCAGCAGAACAGGATGATGATCAGGACGATCCACAGGCACCCATTGTCGTTTCCATTGTTAAAGCACATACTCAGTCACCTTTCTTTGGACCCGGGGCCGCGGCAGGCGGCGTCGGGACCTTGGATTTGAGATATCCTATGCTTCCGGCTCCCGCCGGGAGCCTGACCCCCTGAAAATTTGCCCTGTCCTTTTTTGAGCGGGGGGAGTTTTCACGGGGAGCACGCCGCGCGAGGAGGTTTTTCAACATGGCCGAATACCACAACAGCGACACCGCCAGCTGGGATGCCGGGCAGGTCCGGCGGGAGCCGTCCGCTCCGTCCCGCCCGTCTTCCCAGCGCCCGCCTCAGAAGAAGCGCCGCCGGAGGCGGCGGAGGATGCACCCGCTTTTGTTCCTCCTGCTGCACCTGATTTTCGTGGCCCTGGCCTCAGCGCTGCTGGGCTGCGCGGGCTGGCTGCTGTTCAGCGACTTCTGCTCCTTCAACCGGGCGGGCTCCCCGCCGGTGGAGATGGTGGTGGAGGTCTCTGCCGACGACACCGTGGACACCGTGGCCGATAAGCTGAAGGCCGCAGGGCTCATCGAGTACCCCTGGTTCTTCAAGCTGTACGCCAACGTTACCAAGGCCGAGGAGAAAATCGGCATGGGCTCCCACGCCCTGAACACCGACATGGATTACCACGCCCTGGTGCTGGGGATGCGGAGTTCCGCCGGGAACATGACGGCGGAGACCGTCCAGGTCACCATCCCCGAGGGCTACACCGTGGCCCAGACCATCGCCGTGCTGGCGAAAAACGGGGTCAACACCGAGGCGGCCCTGACGGAAGCGGCCCAGACCGCCAAATTTGACTACGACTTTATTGACAACGAGTCCCAGGACGTCAGCCGCCTGGAGGGCTACCTGTTCCCGGACACCTACGAGTTCTACGTGAACGAAAAGCCGCAGAACGCCCTGAACCGCCTCATTAAAAACTTCAACAGCAAGCTGGACGACGAGCTGCTGGCCGCCTGGAAGGAAAAGGGCTATGACCTGAGGGAAATCGTCACCGTGGCCTCCCTCATCGAGCGGGAGACCGACGGAACGGACCAAGCCAACATCGCCTCCGTCATTTACAACCGCCTGGACGGCCCCGGCGACAAGGGGGGGACCAACGGCCTCCTGCAGGTGGACGCCTCCCTGCTCTACGGCCTGCCGGGCCACGAGGGGGCCATCACCCAGTCGGACCTGGAGACGGACACACCCTATAACCTCTACAAGTACCCGGGCCTGCCCCCCACGCCCATCGCCAACCCCGGCCTGGCCGCCATTGAGGCCGCCCTGGAGCCGGAGGAAACGGGATACTATTACTACGCCCTGGGCAAAGACAACAAGCACCACTATTTCGAGACCTACAACGAACACCTGAGCTTCGTAAGCAGCAGCGAGTACTATGGGAACTAAACCGGAGCTGCTGGCCCCGGCGGGGGATATGGAGCGCCTGCGCATGGCAGTGCTCTACGGGGCGGACGCGGTGTATCTGGCGGGCATGGACTTCGGCATGCGGGCCTTCGCGGGGAACTTCACCCCCGAAGGCCTGGCGGAGGCCGTGGCCTTCGCCCACGCCCACGGCGTCCGGGTCCACTGCACCGTCAACACCATGCCCCGCAACGGCGAAGCGGACCGCCTCCCCGCCCACCTGGAGCTTTTGGAGGCCGCCGGAGTGGACGCGGTCATCCTGGCGGACCTGGGGGCCTTCCGGCTGGCGGGGAAGTACGCCCCCCACGCCGCCCGCCACGTCTCCACCCAGGCCGGGGTCACCAATTACGAGTGCGCCCGGGCCTGGCACGATGCCGGCGCCTCCCGGGTCATCCTGGCCCGGGAGCTGAGCCTGGAGGAGATTCGCACCATCCGGGACAAAACGCCCCCGGACCTGGAGCTGGAAGCCTTCGTCCACGGGGCCATGTGCGTCAGCTACTCCGGGCGGTGCCTCCTCAGCAATTATATGACGGGCCGGGACTCCAGCCGGGGGGCCTGCGCCCAGCCCTGCCGGTACAAGTACGCGCTTGTGGAGGAGAAGCGCCCCGGCGAGTTCTTCCCCATTGAGGAGGACGGCCAAGGGGCCTATATCCTGAACTCCCGGGACATGTGCATGATCGACCACCTGGCGGACCTCCAATTCCTGGACAGCCTGAAGATCGAGGGCCGGGCCAAGTCCGCCTACTATGCCGCCGTGATCACCGCCGCCTACCGCCACGGCCTGGACGCCCTGGCGGCGGGGGAGCCCCTGGACCCCGTCTGGCGGGACGAGGTGGAGCACGTCAGCCACCGGCCCTACTCCACCGGCTTTTTCTACGGTCCGCCGGGCCAGTACTACGATGACGCCCGGTACGTCCGGGAGTGGCAGGTGGCCGCCGTTGTCACGGACTGCGACGGGGAGGGGAACGCCGCACTGTCCCTCCGCAACAAGTTTCATACCGGGGACACGGTGGAGCTGGTGGGCCCGGACGTGCGGCCCTTCCCCATGGTGGTCCCGGAGATGGCGGACGCGGACGGCCTGCCCCTCTTCGAGCCCCGGACGCCCCGAAGCGTCTTCCGCATGAAACTGCCCCGGCAGGTGCCCCCCTGGACCATCGTCCGGCGGGCCAAGGACCTGTCGGCCAAATGAGAGACAAAAACTACTTTTAAAAAGAATCTATAAAAAGGAGAAGCCGCTATGAAAGCAGACGTCGTCATCGTGGGAGCCGGCCCCGCCGGTATTTTCACCGCCCTAGAGCTGCTGAAAAAAGGGAGCAGGCAGAAAATCGTTATGGTGGAGAAGGGGCAGAGCATTGAAAACCGCCGCTGCCCCAAGCACCAGACGAATAAATGCATGAACTGCAAACCTTACTGCCACATCACCACCGGCTTCTCCGGCGCGGGGGCCTTCTCCGACGGGAAGCTGTCGTTGAGCTACGAGGTGGGCGGGGACCTGCCCACCCTCATCGGCACGGACCTGGCCCAGGAGACCATCAACTACGCGGATAAAATTTACCTGGACTTTGGCGCGGACACCCACATCGAGGGCCTGGAGTATCCGGAGGACCGGAAGGAGATTCGCAAACGGGCCATCCAGGCGGGTCTCAAGCTGGTGGACTGCCCCATCCGCCATATGGGCACGGAGAAGGCCCACGATATTTACCTGGGCATTGAGCGCTATTTGCAGGAAAACGGCGTGGAGATCCTCTTCGGCCACGAGTGCCGGAATCTCATCCTGGAAAACGACGTCTGCAAGGGCGTGACGGTTTCCGACCGCCGCCAGGACTTTGAGATTTCCGCCAAACACACCGTGGTGGCCACGGGCCGCCGGGGGGCGGATTGGCTGGAGAAGCTCTGCGCGGAACACAACATCGCCCACGCCCCGGGCACCGTGGACATCGGCGTCCGGGTGGAGGTACGGAACGAGGTCATGGAGATGGTGAACCGGGTCCTGTACGAATCCAAGCTGGTGGGCTGGCCCAAGCCCTTCAAGAACAAGGTCCGGACCTTCTGCCAGAACCCCGGGGGCTTCGTCAGCCAGGAGAACTACGACAACGACCTGGCGGTGGTAAACGGGCACTCCTACAAGGAGTTCAAAAGCGACAATACAAACCTGTCCATCCTCTGCTCCCATAATTTCAGCATTCCCTTCAACCAGCCCATTGCCTACGCCCAGAAGGTCGGTGAGCTGACCAACATGCTGGCCAACGGCCAGATCCTGGTCCAGCGCTTCGGGGACATCCTGGATGGCAAGCGGACGTGGCAGAAGGAGCTGGCCCAGTCCAACATCCGGCCCACCCTGCCGGACGTGGTGGCGGGGGACATCACTGCCGCCATGCCCTACCGGGCCATGATGAACATCATCAACTTCATCCAGGCCATGGACTACGTGGTGCCGGGCTTCGCCTCCTATGAAACCCTGCTCTACTCCCCGGAGCTGAAGTTCTACTCCAACCGGGTGAAGATGGACACAGATTTTAATACCAGCCTCCAGGGCCTCCACTGCCTGGGAGACTCCTCCGGCTGGACCCGGGGCCTGATGATGTCCTCGGCCATGGGTGTGCTCATGGGCCGGAAGCTGGCCGAGGAAGGTTGAGTATTTGAGACACAAAAAATCAGGGCCGTCAAGGCCCTGATTTTTTTCTACCAGACGCGTGTCACGATGCACGGCGGGTAGTCCGGCGGGACCTCCTCCCCGGAGGCCAGCACGTGGAACACACACTGGGCGGTCTGATCCTCCCAGGTGGCGGTGATGACGGCCTCGCCCGGGCCCTCAATGAAAACATAGCCGTTGTTGGCCACCCGGGCCACATCGGGGTTAGAAGAGGTCCACTCCACCTCCGCGAAGGGGGCCCCATAGGCTTCCAGCAAATAATAGCCGGTGTCGCCCTCAAACGCGCCGATCTCTTCGGCGTTCAGGGTGAGGATTCCCGGGATTTCCGGGGTCTCCAGGAAGGAGGGGGGCGCCGTGACGTTCAGCGTCCTCGTGACCCGGATGCCGCCGCCGCATTCCAGCACGGCCTCCAGGTGTGCCTGTAGGCCCTCCGCCGGGATATCCCAGGCGAAGAGGGCGAAGTCCCTGCCCTCTCCCGCCGCCTGGACCGCGATCTGCCGCCGCTGGTCCAGGGTCTCCGTTCCCGTGGGGGTCAGGAACAGGGAGACGGCGTTGACGGAGTTTTCCGGGCTGTCCTCAAACCCCACGACCACCAGCACCCGCTCCCCGGCGGTGAAGCGGTTCCACCCGTCCCCCAGGTCCGTCTGGAGGGGCGCAGCGTCTTCGTCGTAAAAATAAATGCCGGTGACATAGGGTTCCGCCCGGCGGGGCGCGTCCACGTTCGTCTCCGCCTTGAGGGCAGTGAACAGGGCGGCCGAGAACAGGGCCGACACGGCCAGCACCCCCAAAACCAAGAGCACAACCCGCTTCCAGTTCCAGAAGGGCGGTTTGGGTGGGACCGCGGAGACCACCTCCTCGGGAACCGCCTCCGCCTCCGGCGCGGGGAACTCAACCCCCAGCACCTCCTCCAAGAGCGCCAGATTCTCCGGGCTGGGGACGGAGGCTCCCAGCTCCCACTTGCTGACGGCCTGGCGGCTGACTTCTAATTTCTCCGCCAGGTCCTCCTGGGTGAGCCCCAGGCCCTCCCGGGCCTGCTTGATGATATCGGAAATATTCATTTGTGTATCCTCCCTGTGTGAGTCGAAACATGTTTCATAAGCACAGTATAGCAGGTTGCGCCGGTTGCGTCCACCAACCGCCCCCGCAACCGGCCCGGTTGCCTGGGGAAAACCCGCCTGAATCCCCCTGGGCGGTGCAAAAAAGCGGCACGGCGTTTCGCCGTGCCGCTCATCATATTCTGGTTCTGGAGAACTGGAAAAAATCAGATGTGAATGCCGCCCACGAAGTATGTATTGTAGTAGCCGTCGGTCAGGTCGGAGTAGATCACGCCGCCGCTCCGGGAGGAGGAAGAGTGAATCATCTGGCCGCCGCCGATGTAGATGCCCGCGTGGGAGCAGGCCTTGCCGGCGTTCCGGGCCGGGTCGTTGAAGAACACCAGGTCGCCGGGCTGAAGCTCGTTCAGGCTGTACACCCGGGTGCCCAGGCCGCTCTGCCACTGGCCGGTGGCCGTGTGGGGCAGGGACACGCCGAACTGCTTGTACACATACATGGTGAAGCCGGAGCAGTCGAAGCCGCCGGGGGCCGCGCCGCCGTAGCTGTACCGGGTGCCCAGGTACTGCCGGGCGAAGTCCACGATGCTGCTGTCGCCCACGCTGGCGCCGGGGGTCAGGGGGGTCTGGTTGGTCAGGCTGATGTAGTCGCTGCGGACGTAGCCTTCTCCGTATGTACCCGTGATGTGGTACCATCCGTTTTCAATTCCCACCACGGTAACGCCGGAGTTCAGGCCCAGGTTGTTTACGATCTCGGCGTCCAGGCTGCCCTCGGCCCGGACGTTGACGCCCCGGGCGTTGATCCGGCCGTAGTACTCAAATTCGGTCTCTTCGCTCATAGTGAAGAAGTCGGCGGAGACGTATCCGTCGTCCCCGTTGTGGGCCACGTGATACCAGCCGTCCTCCTCGCCCAGCACGGCGATGATCCAATCCTTATCCAGCATGGTGATAACGGAGGCGTCTAGAGAGGGGGCGGACCGGAGGCGCAGGGAAGAGCCGGTGGTTTTGCCGATGCCCACCACCAGGGGGTCCCCGTCGGCGGCGAAAGCCGTCAGCGTCAGGCAGAGCATCGTCATCAAGGTAAGCGCCAGAACCTTGGCGGCCTTTCCAGCAAGTCGATTCATAAGTGGTAGCTTCCTTTCTCGTATCTTTTGTAAAACGGTTGGGGTAAGCGGCCGGTTTTATTTCTCCTTGCCCGCTAAGGCCCGGTTCAGCCAGACGGTGGCGATGTCCATCGCCGCGTAGAGGCTGTCCTTTTCGCTTCTTTTGACCACCCGGTCACGGGATTTCAGGTCGGGGTCCGTGAGCTGGAGCTGAATGGAGACCTTGGAGGCCAGGTCCAGGTCCTGCTCCTTCTTCGTCTCCAGCACCTGCATCATGATGATATATTTTTCAGCCATCGTGCCGTAGTAAATCAGGTTCCCTGCCCGGCGAAGCGGATGGCCCTTGTACATAAGACCCTCGGTTTTGCTGTTCTTGCTTCCAGCCATAAAAACCTCCCTGAAAGATTTTGTAACCAAATTGTAACATCTTTTTCCCGTTTTGTCAACATTGGAAGCTGAGCAATTTGACGAAAAAGCAAAAAAATATTTATGCGCTATCGACAAAAGCGGCAAAAATCCCGTGGAATATGGCCTCCGCCTTGGGGGGCGGCGGGCCGTATTCCACGGGACGCGCGTCGAAAATGATGACAATTTGTAACTCTTTTTGTTACTGGCCCAGATACTTCCGAACCAGCACCTGCAAGAGCTCGTCCCGGTCGATCTTGCGGATCAGGGTCCGGGCGTTGTTGTGGTTGGTGATATAGGTGGGGTCCTCGGACAGGATATAGCCCACGATTTGATTGATGGGATTATAGCCCTTTTCCTCCAGGGATTTGTAGACGCTGGAGAGGATTTGATGGATCTCCTCGTCCTTTTCCAAAGCGAGACTGAACTTTCTGGTGAAATCGTCCATAGGTACACCACCTTCCTTTCTGGTTACGTCCTAGTATACTCGTTTTTTCCTGAACTGTAAAGGGTTTCGGCGGGAATTTTACGAAAGATTTTTACTGAAAGCCCCTGCGACTCAGCGCAAAACGGAGTTCAGCTCCTTCGCCAGCAGGTCCAGGATGCCCTTCACGTCCTCGTCGGCCTCCTGGGCGGTGAGGCTGCGGTCGTCGGCCCGGAGCTCCAGATTAAAGGCCACGCTCTTCTTTCCCTCGGGGACGCCCTTGCCGGTGTACACGTCGAAGAGGCTGACGGCCTTCAAAAGGCCCTTGGCCCCCCGGCAGATGCAGTCTTCCAGCTTCGCCACGGGCAGGGACTTGTCGCATACCAGGGCGATGTCCCGGGTGACGGCGGGGAAACGGGGCAGGGGATGATAAACGGGGGTGCCGCCCATGTTTTCGTAGAGAGTGTTGAAGTCCAGCTCCGCGGCGTAGAGCTCGCAGTCCACGCCGTAGTTCTCCGCCACGGAGGGATGGATCTGGCCCAGGACGCCCAGGAGGAAGCCCCCCCGGTAGATCCTGGCGCAGCGGCCGGGGTGGTAGGAGGGGTTGCCGGTCTCCGCCTCGAAGCGGAAGCCCTCAATGTGGAGGCCCTCCAGCACGGCCTCCACAGCCCCCTTCATCTGGAAGAAGTCCATGCCGCCTCCGTAGGCCCCCAGGGAGAGGACTTTGGGCTCGTCGGCCATGCCGGAGCCGTCGTCCCTGGCGAAGTAGGTCCGGCCCAGCTCGTAGAGGCGGGCGGACTTGTTCCGGTAGTGGCAGTTCCTGGCCAGGATCTCCAGCATGGAGGGCAGGGTGGTGGTGCGCATAATGGAGGTGTCCTCCCCCAGGGGATTCAGGATCTTCATGGAGTTCCGCAGGGGGGAGTCCGCCGGGAGGTTGATCTTGTCGTAGTACGCGGGGGAGATGAAGGAGTAGGTGATGATTTCGCTGTACCCCGCGGCCCGGCAGAGGGCCCCGGCGGCGTTCTCCGCCTGCTGGACGGGATTCCAGCCCCGGCGCTCACCCAGCCCGGCGGAGAGGGTGTTGGGAATGTTGTTGTAGCCGTAAAACCGGGCGGCCTCCTCGGCGATGTCGGACCAGTGTTCCACATCGGAGCGCCAGGAGGGCACGGTGATGGTATCTCCCTCCAGGCCGAAGCCCAGGGCCAGCAGGGTTTTCCGCATGTCCGCCTCGGGGATGTCCACCCCCAGGAAACGGTTCATTTTCTCCGGCTCGAACTTCACCGTGACGGGGTTGGGGGCGAAGTTCAAAATGTCGATGGCGCCGTCCACCACCTCGCCGGCTCCCAGCAGCTCCACCAGCTCACAGGCCCGGTTTACGGCGGGGAGGGTGTTGAGGATGTCCAGGCCCTTCTCGAACTTGGCGGAAGCCTCGGTGCGCATGCCCAGGGCCAGGGCGGTTTTCCGGATGCAGGCCCCGTCGAAGTTGGCGGACTCGAAGACCACGTCCGCAGTGTCCTCCACAATCTCGCTGTTCAGTCCGCCCATGACGCCCGCCAGGCCCACGGCCCGGGTGTCGTCGGCGATGACCAGCATGTCGGGGGTCAGCTTCCGGACGTTTCCGTCCAGGGTGGTCAGCTCCTCCCCGGCCCGGGCCCGGCGGACCACGATTTTCCCGCCCTTGACATAGCGGTAGTCAAAGGCGTGCATGGGCTGGCCGTATTCCAGCATGACGTAGTTTGTGATGTCTACAATATTATTGATGGGCCGCACCCCGTTGGCCCGGAGGCGCTCCCGCATCCACTTGGGAGAGGGGGCAATCCTCACGTTCCGCACCATGCGGGCGGTGTACCGGGGGCAGAGGTCCGGATCCGGGGTCTCCACGTCCAGGAGCTCCGGGAGAGCCCCCTCCGCCCCGCCCCTGACTTCGGGGTCGTGGAGCTTGAGGGGCTTATCGAAGGTCACCGCCGCCTCCCGGGCCAGGCCGATGACGCTGAGGCAGTCCGGCCGGTTGGGGGTGATTTCAAATTCCACCACGCGGTCGTCCGCGCCGATGACGGGGCGGATATCGTCTCCGGGCTTGCAGTCCTCGTGGAGGACGAAGATGCCGTCGGGGATGCAGTGGGGGAACTCCTTCTGCTCCGCGCGGAGGTCCGCCAGGGTGCAGATAGAACAGGTTTTGGTGTTGTAGGCTACCAGGTCGCCCTCGTGGACGTTGCTGCAAGGGGTGAAAAAGGATTGCAGCGTCCCCCCGATATCAACGCCGCAGGACCAGCCGTTTTCTCCGGCGCTGCTCAGGTTGATTACTCTGCCGCAGACCACGGGCCCAAAAATCTTGTGCCCCGGCTGGATGTCCGCCGGAATGGAGGGCTTTTCCGGGTCGATGGGCTTGTAGTCGTTCAGCAGGGCGGCGGCGGTGATGACGGCGTAGGGGAAGTCCCGCTCGTCCAGGTTCAGCTCCTTCAAAGAGCAGAGCATCCCCTTGGACTTCACGCCCCGGAGGTTGCCCCGGGTGATGTGCTTGCCGCCGGGCAGCCAGGAGTTGTCCTTGGCCACGGGGATCAGGTCTCCCTCATGGATGTTCCAGGCCCCGGTGACGATTTGGACGGGCTCGTCCTGGCCGATATCAATTTGGCAGACCCACATGTGGTCGCTGTCGGGATGGCGCTCCATCTTGTCGATGCGGCCCACGACGACGTTCTTGATTTCCGCTCCCAGGTCCTCGGTGACCTCCACCTTGGAGCCGGAGATGGTCATGGCCTCGGCGAAGTCCCGGTCGTTCACCGGGCCCACGTCCACAAATTCTTGCAACCATTTACGGGATAGCTTCATAGCTTGTATCTCCTCATTTCAGTTTGGCGGTGGGTTAAAATTGCTCTAAGAACCGGGTGTCGTTCTCGAAAATCAGCCGCATGTCGGAAATCTTATAGCGCCCCAAAGCCAGGCGCTCCAGGCCCATGCCGAAGGCGAAGCCGGAGTACTCCTCCGGGTCGACGCCGCAGCCCCGCAGGACTTTGGGATGAACCATGCCCGCGCCCAGGATTTCAATCCAGCCCTCGCCCTTGCAGGTGGGGCAGCCCTTGCCGCCGCACTTGTAGCACTGGATATCCACCTCGCAGCTGGGCTCCGTAAAGGGGAAGTGGTGGGGGCGGAAGCGGGTGACGGTCTCCTGGCCGTAAATTTCCCGAATGACGGCGTTCAGCGTCCCCTTCAGGTCCGCCATGGTAATGCCTTTATCCACCACCAGGCCCTCGATCTGGTGGAACATGGGGGAGTGGGTGGCGTCCACCTCGTCCTTGCGGTACACCCGCCCGGCGGAGATCATGCGGATGGGCACGCCGCAGCCCTCCATGGCCCGGATCTGCATGGGGGAGGTCTGGGACCGGAGAAGGACGGAGGAGTCCTCCTTTAGGTAAAAGGTGTCGGTCCAGTCCCGGGAGGGGTGGTTCTCCGGGGCGTTGAGCTTGGTGAAGTTGTAATCCGCCTGCTCAATTTCCGGGCCGTCCATGATTTCAAAGCCCATGTTCAAAAAGATTTCCTTCATCTCGTCCAGGACGGAATACATGGGGTGCTTGTGGCCCATGGGGGGCTTGCTCCCGGGGATGGTCACGTCCACGGCCTCCGCGGCCAGCCTGGCCTCCAGGGCCTTTTGGGAGAGGACGGCGGACTGGGCCTCGATGGCGGCTTCCAGGCTGGCTCGGACGTCGTTGGCCAGCTGGCCCATGACGGGCCGGAGCTCGGCGGACAGGCCGCCCATCTGCTTTAACACGGCGGTAAGCTCGCCCTTTTTGCCCAGGTACTTGACCCGAAGGGCCTCCAGCCCGGCGGTTTCCTGGGAGGCTCCGATGGCCTCCAGAGCCCCCTTGCGGATGGCTTCTAACTGTTCTTTCATATTGCGGTACTCCTTTTTCGGATGTGATGACTTAGGATTTTTTCAGCAGCGCCGCAGGGGGGCGCTCCATGGTGACGGTGAAGCGGGGCAGCTTGTGGAGCCCCTTGGAGAGGTTCGCGGCGTACTTTCCCGGGCCCGTCACCACCGTCAGGGGGAAGAGACCCTCCAGATAGGCGTCGGCGTCCGGATCTGTCTTGCCGAAGGGGTAAGCGAAGAAGGTGGGCGGGGTCCCGGTTTCCTGGGCGATGCGGTCGAAGCTGTAGCGCAGGTCGTCCAGAACCCGGCAGTAGAAGTCGTTGTCGCTCTCCCCCTTCCGCCGCTGGACGCCGTTGGCCTGACCGGGGACAAAATTCCCCATGCGCCCGTCCAGGTTGTGGGTGGCGTAGCCGTGGGAGCCGATTTCCACCAGCCCCGAGGCGGACATCTCCCGGCACATGTCCCAGGTGAGGAAGTTTCCCCCGGGGTTGTCCTGCATGTAGGCCATAACGGCGATGGCGGCCTTGGCCCGGTACTTCTGGAGGAGAGGATAGGCCAGCTCGTAATTGCTGCGGTAGCCGTCGTCAAAGGTGATGAGGACGGGCTTTTCCGGCAGGGGCGCCCCCGCCGCCAGCTCCCGGGGCAGGACGGACTGGTAGCCGTTTTCCGCCAGCCATTGAAGGTCCCGTTCCAGCCGCCCGGCGGTGACGGTCATCTCGTTGCACTCCTGCCAGTCGTAGACCACGTGGTGATACATGAGCACCGGCAGACGGAGCTCATAGGTCACCGGCGCGCCCTCCGGGGAGGAGGGATAGACCCTGGGAGCTTCCGGAACGGCCTCCCGGGCCTGAACGGCGGGCCGCTCGGGGAGGGCGGCGGAGACGGCGGCGGGGAAAAAGGGAGCGGACAGCGTCAGGGACGCCGCCAGCGCCAGGGCAAGGGAGTTCATGTGCGGTCAGGTCCTTTCTCTGAGAATCCGAAAATGCCGGGGAGGAAAAAAGAAAAACCCTCCGTCCCAAACCATGGGACGAAAGGCAAGTCCTTCCGCGGTACCACCCAAATTCGCGCCCGGGGGCGCGCGCTCGAGGCCCCGGTAACGGAGGGCGGACCGGCCGTGTCTCCACGGCGGCTCCCGGGCGAACCAAACGGCGCTCCGCGGACGGGCTTGCAGCCGGCGGCCCTTCCTCTCTTGGCGGTGCGTGATCGTTATTTTCCCGTTCATCGCGGTTAGGGATATGGTATCATCTACTATTTATAGCACAGGGCGCGGAGAAATGCAAGAGGAAAAAAAGAGAGGCGTACGCCTCTCTTTTGATTCTCCTGCGCCTTACAGCTTCTCCTTGATCTTGGCGGCTTTGCCCACGCGGCCCCGCAGGTAGTACAGCTTGGCCCGGCGGACGGCGCCGTTGCGGACGACCTGAATGGTGTCGATGGAGGGAGAGTGAACGGGGAACACCTTCTCCACGCCCACGCCGTAGGAGATGCGGCGGACGGTGATGGTTTCCTCGATGCCGCCGTGCTTTTTGGCGATGACGGTGCCCTCGAAGACCTGGATGCGCTCCCGGGAGCCTTCCTTGACCTTCACGTGGACGCGGACGGTGTCGCCGATCTGCACCTTGGGCGTCTCCTTGCCCAGCGCCTCTTTGTTCAGTTCCTTGATGAGATCCATGGATGTTTCCTCCTGTTATAATAGGCGTTCTTGCCCGCTTTTTCCCGCGGCTTTCCCGGGCGCGGCAGAGGACCGCCCTTTGTAAGCCTGAATAGGATATCATACTCTCTCCGGGATTGCAAGAACTTTTTCACAAAATCCCCTAAAATCTGCCTCAGCCCAAATCCCGGTGGTCCAGGGCCGCCAGGCCGAAGCGCACCGCCTGGGAGACGGCTTCCCGCTCCGCCGCGTCCCCGGCGGCGTCCCATTTCGCCCGGAGCTCCCGGAGGAACAGGCCCCGGAGGGAGTCTTCCCCGGCCCGGGCCCAGACGTCCGCCGCCACCCGGGTGCGGTCCCGGACCTCCAGGGCGTAGAACCGCCCGGCCAGGGCCGTCTCCAGGGCCTTGGCGTCCGCGCCGCCCTCTCCGGCCTCGCCGGTGAGGAGGACGCGGTAAAGGTCCTCCGCCGTGTCCCCCGGCAGGGCGGCCTCCAGGGCCTCCCGGGGAGAGCGGCCCGTCACGTCCACGTCTAAAATTTCGTACCGCCGCCGGGCGAAGGGCACGAAGGCCAGAGAGACCGTTCCCCCGTCGATGACGCCCTCGTAAAAGCCCTTTTCCCCCAGCTCGTCGAAGCCCCGGCCCTCGATGCAGCCGGGCCAGGCGCAGAGGGTTTTGCCATAGGTCCCGGGCTCTCCCCGCTTGTGGAGGTGCCCCAGGGCCAGATACTGAAGGCCGGAGGCGGCGATTTCCTCCCGCCGGATGGGGTTGTAGCGGTCCTCCGCCGGGTCGATTTCGCCGTGGAGAAGGCCTATGTGGACCTGGCCGTCCTCCGGCGCGGAAAAGCCCGCCAGGAGGCCGGTCCCCTGCTCCGGTGAAGTGAAGGCCGCCCCATGGACCGTCACGCCCAGCTGGGGAAGGTCCGCGGCGGTCATGGCGTTCTCCCGGAAAATATGCACGTTCTCCGGCCAGTCTGCCGTGACCCAGGGGCTGACCGGGCCGTACCAGTCGTGATTCCCCGGGGCGGCGAACACCTGGGCGTTCATGCGCCCCAGGGCCTCCGCCAGGGCCTCGCCGGTCTCCCGGTAAGGGGCGGCGCTGTCAAAGAGGTCCCCCGCCAGCAGCACCAGCTGGACGCCGTGGGCGTTCACATAGTCCGCCAGCCGGAAGGGCAGTTCCCGGCTCTCCCTCCGCCGCTCCGCCGCCCTTCCGGCGGGCAGGGCCGCGAAGGCGCTGTCCAGGTGAAAGTCCGCCGCGTGGATGAATTTCAGCATATCAGCCCTCCGCCTGCCAGGATTTGCAGACGTCGACCCACTCCACGAAGTTGGAGGAGTATTTCTCCAGCTCCCCGCAGGTCAGCTCAATGGCGCTGTTGTCGCTGCCCGCGGCGGGGAAGACGGTTTCAAACCGCTTCAGGGACACGTCCAGATAGACCTTCACATCCTCCGGCAGGGCGAAGGAGCACACGCCGCCCACGTCGTGGCCGATGAGGCTGTGGGCTTCCTCGTGGGTGAGCATTTTGGCCTTGGTGTGGAATTGGGCCTTGTATTTGCTGTTGTCGATTTTTGCGTCTCCGGCCACCACGATGATAACGGGCTTGTCCTCTATTTTAAAGCTCAGGCTCTTGGCGATCCGGGCGCCCTCCACGCCCACGGCCACCGCCGCCAGCTCCACCGTGGCGGAGGAGACTTCAAATTCCCGGATGCGGTCCTCGATGCCGAAGGCCTTGAAGTAAGCTCTTACTTTCTCGATAGACATGGCTGAAATTACCTCTCTTTATGTTTGTCGCTTTATCGGATGTCAAACCGCTCCACGGCGGCACAGAGCCCCGTGGCGCTGTCCAGGGTGAAAACGGCCCCTTCCATCTTGCAGGGCCCCTCCGGGTGCCGGTACCGCCCCGGCAGGCCCCCCAGAAAGCCCTCCACCGACTGCCGGGGCTCGATGCCCAGCACGGATTCTACGGGCCCCGTCATTCCCAGGTCCGTGATGTAGCCGGTGCCCTTGGGGTAGACCCGCCCGTCGGCGGTGGGGACGTGGGTGTGGGTGCCCCAGAGGGCGGAGACCCGCCCGTCCAGGTAGTAGCCCAGGGCCAGCTTCTCGCTGGTGGCCTCGGCGTGGAAGTCCACCAGGGTGAAGTCCGCCTTCCCCCGGTCCAGCAGCCGGTCCGCCAGGGTAAAGGGGTTGTCCGCCCCCCAGGCCAGGCCGCAGCGGCCGATGAGGTTCATCACCCGGATGCGCACCGCCCCCAGGTCGAAGATCTCGCAGCCGTGGCCCGGAGCCCTGCCGGAGTAGTTGGCGGGGCGGAGGAGCCAGGGCGCTTCATCCAGCAGGTCCCCAATCTGGGCCTTGCCGAAGGCGTGGTTCCCCAGGGTCACCGCGTCGGCCCCGGCGTCCCGGATGCGCTCGGCCTGGTCCCGGGTGAGGCCCACGCCGGAGGCGTTTTCCCCGTTGACCACGGTGAAGGCCGCGCCCTTGAGCTTTTGCAGGGGCCGCAGGACCTTCTCCAGGTGGCGGAGCCCCGGTTCCCCCACCACGTCGCCCACGGCGAGAATGTGATACAGCATAAACGCCCTCCAATCTAAGGACATAGTATAACAAAGAATTTCCCCTTTGCAAAGGGAAAAACGGCGGGCCGCCG
>CATNDJ010000004.1:0-53937 GCA_950097265.1 uncultured Oscillibacter sp. | reverse complement strand
AATTTTTCCGGCGGCCCGCCGTTCCCTTACCGCTGGTTCTGCTCCGCCAGCAGCTTGGTCAGTTCCTCCATGAAGCTGTCTATATCCTTGAACTGCCGGTAGACCGAGGCGAAGCGGACGTAGGCCACCTGGTCGATGGCCCGCAGGTTTTCCATGACCCGCTCGCCGATGACTTCCGTGCTGACCTCCCGTTCCATGGAGCTCTGGAGCTCCTGTTCGATCTCCGCGGCCACCTTTTCCAGCCGGGCCACGGGGACGGGCCGCTTTTCACAGGCCCGTATCATACCGCCCAGGACCTTTCCCCGGTCGAAGCTCTGGCGGCTGCCGTCCTTCTTCACCACCACCACCGGGAGGCTCTCCACCGTCTCGTAGGTGGTAAAACGCCGGGCGCAGGAGAGGCACTCTCTCCGGCGGCGGATGCTGTTGTTTTCATCGGCTGGCCGGGAGTCGATGACCTTGCTCTCATTGAAGCCGCAATAGGGACATTTCATAAAGGACCTCCTGATCCTCCGCCGGCGCTCCGGCGGCCCGCGTCCGTACCTACGGGAACCTTCGGTACTTCCCGGGGCGGTTTCGGAGGCATCCCGGGAACGTTCGGGTGTATTATATCACGGGCTTTTCAAAATTGATAGAATTTTGTCAAATCTTTTTGAAAAAATTTTCCTGTTTATGGAAGCTGCTGCCGGTTTGCGGGGCGGAGTCAGAAAACAGGCCGGTCCCGTCCGTCGAAGGCGAAGACCGCGTAAGCCGCTCCGCCGATGCTGCGGATGCGGGCGAAGCAGAAAAGAGTCGTTAAGGGAAAGGGCTTCGCCGGGTCGTAGGGCAGGGCCAGACAGCGGGTCTCCCCCACCCGGAGGAGCAGGGCTCCCTGCATCCCCGTCAGCCTCCGGCGGAGCCAGGGGGCCTGGAAAAGCCGGTCCGGGGCGGGGGCGGGCTCCCAAGGCTCCGGCTGCTGCGCTCCTGCCGGGCGGACCTCTCCCCGGAGGAGGCGGCCCAGGGGGGCGGTGAGCCGCCCGGAGAAGCGGCGGCGGATGTGCCCCTGGGTTCCCTCCGGCTCCAGCACCCCCAGCCGGAGTTCCCCCCGGTCCCCCACGGCCCAGGCGCACCAGAGGCTCCCTTCCGGAAGGGGGCAGCGGGCGGAGAACCAGGTGTAGAGCCCCTCTCGCTCCGCGGTCAGCTCACCGGCGGGCCTGCCCTCCAGCAATAAGGGAAATTTGTCCATATCCGCCCTCCTCCCTCCGTCATAAAACTTAATCAAATGCGCAAAGATGTCATAAGACGGGAAGGAAGGGTGTGCGCGGGAAACCCAGGAGGGGTTTCCTGCGCCATTTTAATCCTAAGTTTTCAAAACTTTGAAAAAGTTTTGAAAACTTGCTCAGTCTGGCAAAATGTGTTTTGACAGACTGAGACCCGCTTACGCAATGGTATGCGCAAGCGGGTCCGGTTATGTGGTTCAGGCCACGGTGTAGCTCCCCCGGGCCAGAACTTTCGTGGTTCCCGCGGCGGCCCGGACGCCCCGGCCCTCGATGGTCATCATGTACAGGTGATTCTGGATCAGGGCCCCGCCGTTTGCCAGGGCGGCGGCGGTGGTCTCGTCGATGAGCCCCGGATCCGAGGGGGAGACGCAGACGGCGGACCCTACCCGCAGCATCACCTCGCAGCCCACGCCCCCGGTGAGGGTCTGCCCCTCGCTGAGGGTTACCACCACGAAGGAGGCGGCGGAAGAGGTCCCGCCGGGGAGGGCTTGTCCTGTCCGCTGGGCGATTTTCTGATCCACCCGCTCCATGATGGTGTTGAAAAAGGTGTCGTTCAAATAGCTCAGGGTCACCAGGGGGTCCTGGGAGGACCCGGCCTCCGCCGCCAGGGATACGCCGGTCATCAGCGCGGCGCTGAGGGCCAGCAGGACCACCGAGCGCAGCAGCCATCTGTCTTTTTTCATATGTACCTCCTCTGTACGCCCTCCCGGCGGAAGGGTCTTCCGCCGGGAGGGAACCTCAAACCAACTGGTCGTGGGGCAGCCCGAAGCTGACCGCGATGGCCGTGTCCACCTTGTTCATCACATTTTCCTCCACGTGGCCCATGCGCTCCCGGAGCCGTTTTTTGTCCAGGGTCCGCACCTGTTCCAGCAGGACCACGGAATCCCGGCTCAGGCCGCAGCTCTGGTCCACAGGGAGGTCGATATGTGTGGGCAGCCGGGTCTTCCCGGTCTGGGAAGTAATGGCCGCCGCGATCACGGTGGGACTGTAGCGGTTTCCGGTGTCGTTCTGGATAATCAGAACGGGCCGGACGCCGCCCTGCTCGCTGCCCACCACCGGGGAGAGATCGGCATAGTAAATATCGCCACGCTTGACACTCGTATCCACAAAGTTCACACTCCGCCGAAAGAAGTACCCGCCATCGGGGAGGAAGGGCTTTCCTCTCCGGTGAGGCCACTCTCATTCTCCCACGCAGTTTCGGAATTTATACGCCTCTTCCGGGAATCTTGCGGCTGCGGGAGGGACAAATTCCGGCGTCCTCGCCCCACGTCATCCTATGCGGGGAGGGGGAGAGCCGTGCGAAGCGTCAGGCGCTGTTCTCCGTCATTGTATCATAAAAGGCAAAGCTCGTAAAGTCCGCCGTCAAAATGATTTCGCCATCCACGGCGATTTCTCCCCGGACCGGGGTCCCGTCCGCCAGGTTCAGCCAGACGGTGGAGAGGATTTTCCCGTCTTTCACCCCCGTCTGGTCCACGGTGACGCGGAGGCAGGGCAGGCCGTTCCACTCCTCCCGGTTTTCCTCCAGCAGCCAGCCGTCCCGGAGAGCGCTCATCAGCCGGGGCAGGCAGGCGGCGGGGCTGATTTCCTCGTCGCTGAGGGTCCCGGCATTGAGACTGGCATCCTCGTACTCCAGCCGCCAGTCCGTGTCGCTGAGCACGGCCTTCACCCCGGCGATGGTCTCCGGGGACAGGATCTCCACGGTGCTCTCCCCGCCGGGGACATACTCGCACCGGAGCTCCGCCTCCCAGGCCAGGCCCTCCTGACCGCAGGAGACCACAGCTTCCATGGAGCAGCCCGCGCAGTCATGGTAGCGGTCCCGCAGGTCCGCCGCCTCCGCCTCCCCGCCGCCGGCGCCGCCTCCGCCGCAGGCGGACAGTAGCAAAAGCAGGGTCATCATTGGTACGCACTTCCAAAGGCGCACCGGAAAACCTCCTCTATGTTCGATTTCCTTGAAGCTCCGAAAACACTTTGGGAAAGGCGGCGATGACGTCCCCGGGCGTCACGCAGTAGGCCGTCAGCGCCTCCGCCGCCAGGTCCCCGGCCCGGCCGTGGATCCACACGGCTCCCGCCGCCGCCATCACCGGGCTGGCCCCCTGGGCAAGCAGGGAGGCGATGAGCCCCGCCAGCGCGTCGCCGCTGCCCCCCTTGGCCAGGGCGGAGCTTCCGGTGGTGTTCACCAGCACGTTTCCCTCCGGCCCGGCGGTGACGGTCCGGTGGCCCTTCAGGACCAGGATGCAGCCGTGCTCCTTCGCGAAGGCCCGGGCCGCGCCCACCGGGTCCCCGGCGGCCTTCCCGCCGATGCGGGCAAATTCCCCGCCGTGGGGGGTCAGGATGGTGATCCGCCCCCGGCGGCTGTCCAGACTATCTATATGTCCCTCCAGCGCGTTTATGCCGTCCGCGTCCAGGACCACGGGCTTTTCCGCCTTCTCCAGGACCTCCCGTACCAGCCTCGCCGTGTCCTCGTCCCGGCCCAGGCCGGGGCCCAGAGCCAGGACGCCGCAGGGCTCCAGCCGCTCCAGAAGCTCCGGCAGGGCCCGGCGGCTCAGCCTGCCCCGGCGGTCCGCCAGAGGGAAAGGCATAGCGGAAACACATTTTGCCGCCTCAACCGCCCAAATGCTCTCCGGAACCCCCAGGTACACCAGGCCGCAGCCGGATTTGACCGCCGCCGAGGCGGCGAGGTACGGCGCGCCGGTATAGCCCATGGAGCCGCCTACCATGAGGACCTTTCCGAAGTCCCCCTTGTGGCCGCCGGGCTTCCGGGGCGGGACCGCGGCCCTGGCAAAGTCCGTCTCCACCGTCTGGACGGGACAGGGGAGCTCCCGCACCAGGGCGGCGGGGACGCCGATGCCGCAGACCGCCACTTCCCCGGAGAAAAGAGCCCCGTCCCCCGCCGCCTGGCCGATTTTGGGCAGGGTAAAGGTAACGGTGCGGTCCGCCCGGACGGCCCGGCCCAGGATCCGCCCCGTGTCTGCCTCCACGCCGCTGGCGATGTCGGCGGCGATCACCGTGCCCCGGCAGGCGTTGATAAGGTCCACGGCGGCGGCAAATTTGGACTCCGGGGCGACGTCCCGGGAGAGGCCCACGCCGAACACCGCGTCGATGACCACTTGGCAGCTCCGGGCCCAGGCGGCCTGGGCTTTATCCTCCGGGTCGAACGCCTCCAGCTCCACGCCGCACTCGCTGAGGCGGCCCGTCTCCTCCATGGCGTCGGGGGTGAGGCGGCCGTAGTCCCCCACCAGGAAGACCCGAACCTTGAGCCCCGTCAAAAAGAGCAGCCGGGCCGCGCCGATGCCGTCCCCGCCGTTGTTCCCCGCGCCGCAGAACACCGCCGCCCGGCATTTCCCGGGCTTGTCCGGCAGGGCGTCCAAGGCCGCCTGGGCCACCTCCGCCGCCGCCCGCTCCATCAGATCGATGGAGGGGATTTTATATCCTTCAATGGCTCTCCTGTCCAGTTCCCGCATTTGGGCCGCCGCCGCCAGCTTCATAGGACTACCTCCCGCACGTCGAATTTTGATAGCTTGATTATACGATATTTCCGGGGGAAACGCAACCGCAGGCCCTTTCATTTGCCGGGAAAACCTGGTAAAATAGCCGCAGAGCGGCTATTTTATTTATTTGCTCCCTTTTCCTCGCCCCTAACGGGGCAACCGGAAAAGATGGCACATGGCAGCAAAAATGCCGACGCATTTCTGCTATAATAGGGGACGCAACCGAAAGTTTACATGGATTTCTTCAAACGCAACAGGAAATCCCTGGTCTTGCGCCCGCCGCTCAGGCAGAATAAAGGCACCAAATATAAAGGAGGCTGTCCGATGTCATTTTCCGAAAATTTACAATTTCTCCGGGCCCAGGCCGGGGTGACCCAGGAACAGCTGGCGGAAGAGCTGGACGTGTCCCGCCAGTCCGTCAGCAAGTGGGAGGGGGGCCAGAGCTTCCCCGAGATGGAGACTCTGCTGCGCGTCTGCGATTTGTACGACGTGAATTTAGATACCCTCCTGCGGGGGAGCGTGGAGGAGAGCCGGGTGGCGGACACGGCGAAATACGACGGCTTTATGAACCGCTTTGCCCGGCGGGTCTCCCTGGCGGTGGCGGGCATCATCTCCGGCGTGGGTCTGGCTTTGCTGCTGGAGGGCGCGGGACTGCCGGAGGTGTGGAGCGCCACGGCGCTGCTGCTGACGGCCTGCGTGGGCACGGTGGTTCTGGTGGCCTCGGGCATCCAGCACGAGAATTTCTGTAAAAGCCACCCCGTCATCGCCGATTTCTACACTCAGGAAGAGAAGGAGTCCTTTGGGCAGAAATTCGTCTGGCACATCGCCGGGGGCGTGGGGGCCGTTATCTTCGGCGTGGTGCTGCTGATCCTGGGGGCCACTTTCCTGGGGGAGGAGCCGCCCTGGGATGGCTATATCACCGGCGTATTTCTGTTCATCGTGGCCGGAGCGGTGTGGTCCTTCATCTACGGGGGCATCATGCACGACAAATACGACGTGGCCGGGTACAACCGGGACAACGACCCCACGCCGGAGGCCAAGCGGAAAAGGGAGCTGGTCAGCACCGCCTGCGCCGTCATCATGCTGCTGGCCACGGCCATCTACGTGGGGCTGGGCCTGGCGCTGGATTTATGGGGGAAAGCCTGGTGGGTGTTCGCCGTGGGCGGCATCCTCTGCGGCGTGGCCGCCGTGGTCCTGGGGCCCAGGGACGAATGAAAAAGCACCCGCTTGAAGCAGAACGCTTCAGGCGGGTGTTTTCCGTCAGAGTTTTACCGGGACCCCGGCGGCGTTCAGAGCCCGGCGAAGGCGGGGCAGGTCCCCGTCGAAAATCGCGCCGTCCAGTCCTGTGAACCAGGCCCCCTCAATGTTGATGTTCAGATCGTCGATGAAGAAGCACTCCTCCGCCCGGAGGCCGTATTCCCGAAGAAGCGCCCGGTATATCTCCGGCTGGGGTTTCAGCAGCTTCCAGTCCGCCGAGACGATTTTTCCGTCGAAGCACTCGCTGCCCGGGATGCCGTCAAAGTATTGGGGGAGGTCCTCCTTGGCGTTGGAAAGGAGGTAGATCCCGTACCCCAGGCCCTTCAGCTCCCGCACCAGGCCGGCCATGCCCTCCACGGGCAGCAGCCAGCGCCGCCACCAGTCGAAGGTCAGCTCCCGGGCGGGGCCGTGGAGACGCTCCGGCAGACGGCGGCAGATCACTGCCAGCCCGTCCTCCATGGACAGGGTTCCCCGGTCCATCTGAATCCACTCCACGGAGCCGAAGACCTCCCGCAGCAGCAGGGACCTGTCCTCCTCCGGGACGCCCAGGTCCTCCACGAACAGCGCGGGCTTCCAGTGGATCAGCACGTTGCCCATGTCAAAGACGATATTGCGGATCACGGCGCCTCCTCCTCTCCGGCCCCGCAGGCCAGGACTACGGCTTGATAAGCGTTCAGCCACAGGCGGCCCTCCCGGTTCTCCAGGCCGTCACAGTTGTTCAGCAGCACCCGGAAGGGCTCTGCGAAGGGGACGGAGGCCCGGCCCCGGCCATAATGGCAGAGGACCAGGACCCGTTTCCCCGGGGCCTCCCCGGTCCGCCAATAGGCGAAGATTTCCGCTTCCTCCCGGAAGGCGGGCCGGAAGCCGCCCCGGACCAGCACGTCCTCCCACTCCGGGTCCTTCCGCAAAGCCAAAAGGCGCTTGTACCATTTCCGGACGGAGCGGGGCGAGGCGGCGTCGGCCTCCACGTTCCGCTCCCGGTAATCGGGGTTCACCGGGAACCAGGGCGTGCCGGTGGTGAACCCGGCGTGCTTGCCGCCGGTCCACTGCATGGGGGTCCGGGCGTTGTCCCGGCTGTGGCGGCGGCAGACCGCCATGGCCTCCGCCTCCGTCAGCCCGGCGGCCCGGGCGGCCTGGTACTGGTCCCGGGTGTTCAGGTCCTCGAAGTCCTCCACGGTGCGGAAGTCCCCGTTCCGCATGCCGATTTCCTGACCCTGATAGAGGAAGGGGATGCCCCGCAGGAG
The DNA here is from genome assembly GCA_950097265.1 of uncultured Oscillibacter sp. GTDB lineage: Bacteria > Bacillota > Clostridia > Oscillospirales > Oscillospiraceae > Oscillibacter. The sequence continues at coordinate 46,692 of CATNDJ010000004.1, read as the reverse complement.
GACGGACAGCGCCGCCAGGGCGGTGACGCTCTCATAGCCCTCGTCCCCATCCGGCAGGAAGATGCCGGGGGCCCGGGGCCGGTCGTGGTTCTCCAGAACATTGGCCAGGAAGACGGCGTCCCCGGCGTTCTCCTGGGCCTGGAAAATCGCGTCCCGCCAGGCCCGGAAATCAAAGGGCCTGTGCTGATACCAGAAGGTCCCCCGGTGGCCGGCGAGGAAATGCGCAAAGTCGAAGAGGGTGGAGAAATAGCCCTCCGGCCCGCCGAACTCCAGCACCCGCTCGGGAGTGATGCTGTACACCTCCCCCACGGTAAAGGCGTCGTGAGGGCGGAAGCACTCCCGCTTCAGCTGGTTCAGAAACGCCCCGATCTCTGTGGTCTGGGGCAGCATCGCCGCGACGGCGCAGGTGCCGTCGCGGCTGTCGGCGGGGCCGTCCCGGAAGCTCAGGTCCTTTTTCAGGTTGATGATGGCGTCCAGCCGGAAGCCGGAGACCCCCTTGTCCAGCCACCAGTTCACCATATCGCAGATTTCCCGGCGGACCTCCGGGTTTTCCCAGTTCAGGTCCGGCTGCTCCCTGGCGAAGGTGTGGAAGTAGTAGAGGCCGGAGCCGGGCAGATGGTCCCAGCAGCTTCCGCCGAATTCCGCCCGCCAGTTGTTGGGGGGCCCGCCGTCCCGGCCGGGCTTCAAATAGAAGTACCGCCCGTACTTCCCCTCCGGGTCCCGGAGGGCCTCCTGAAACCAGGGGTGCTGGTCGGAGCAGTGGCTGACCACCAGATCCATCACCAGGTGCATGTCCCGGCGCTTCAGCTCCCGGATGAGGGCGTCCAGGTCCTCCATGGTTCCGAAGCGGGGGTCGATGCCGTAGTAATCGGAGATGTCGTAGCCCTGGTCCACCATGGGGGAGGGATAGACCGGGGAGAGCCAGAGGATGTCCACCCCCAGGTCCTTCAAGTAGTCCAGCTTGGAGAGGACGCCGGGGAGATCCCCGATTCCGTCCCCGTTGCCGTCCAGGAAGCTCTTGGGGTAGATCTGGTACGCGATTTTATTTTGCCACCAGGGCTGAAGAGCGTTCGACATAAAAACACACCGCCTGTCGCCGGATTAGGGCCCGCTTAAGCGTGATAGCAGCCGCCGCCGATAAACTCCCGCATCAGGGAGGTCTTGGGAATGTTGTCCGCGGGGATGGGCAGGAAGTAGTTCAGGAATTTCAGGAGGCGCTTGGCCTCGATGTACTCCTCGCTGTCCCGGGGAACTCCGAAGAGCAGGGGCTGAACGTAAGGCTTCAGCAGGGAGGTTTCGTAAATCAGAGCCGAGTTGAAGATGGTATCCGCGCTGTCCTGGAAGGGGAAGATGTTGCGTTCCTCCCCCCGGCGGACGGAGGGCCACATTTTGATGGTGGCCTGGGCGCTGTAGCCCCGGGTCCGGGCGTCCCGCTCGATGCGGCGGAGCAGCCGGGCGTCCGTCGTCGGGATGCGGTTGTGGTCGTCGATGTTCAAGGTGGTCAGGCAGCTGATATAGATTTTGTATTTGCTCTCCTTGGGCAGGGAGCGGGTGAACTCGTCGTTGAGGCAGTGGATGCCCTCGATGACCAGCACATCCTCCGCGCCCAGGCGCAGGAAGTTCCCGTTGTATTCCCGCTGGCCCTTCTTGAAGTTGTAGGTGGGGATTTCCACCGTCTCGCCGCTCAGAAGGCGGATGCAGTCCTGGTTGAACTGCTCCACGTCCATGGCCCCCAGGCCCTCGAAGTCATAGTTGCCGTTTTCATCCCGGGGGGTCTTGTCCCGGTTGACGAAGTAGTTGTCGGTGGCGATGGGATGGGGCCGCAGGCCGCAGGCCCGGAGCTGGGTGGACAGCCGGTGCGAGAAGGTGGTCTTGCCGGAGGAGGAGGGCCCCGCGATCATGACGAAGCGGACCTCCTTCCGCTGGGCGATTTCCGCCGCGATGTCGCCGATCTTCTTTTCCATCATGGCCTCGTGGGCCAGAATGAGGGGCGTGGCCCCGCCCTGGGAAATGGCGGTGTTCAGCTCCGCTACATTGGAGGCGTTCAGGGCCTCGGAACGCAGGGTGGACTGGTAGAGCTCCCGGAAGACCTTGTGAGAGGGCTTGAAGTCCCCCAGGCGGGTGGGGTCCTTCTGGGTGGGCAGGCGGAGGACAAAGCCGTTTTCAAAGAGCTCCAGGCCAAAGCACCGGATGTAGCCGGTGTCCGGAGCCATGTAGCCGTAGAAGTAGTCCACGAAGCCGTCCAGGGAGTAGACGTTGACGTGAGAGTTGATGCGGAAGGTAAAGAGCTGGGCCTTGTGGATCAGCCGGGCCTCCCGGAAGAGGTCGATGGCGTCGTCGGTGTTCAGGGTTTTCTTTTCGATGGGCAGGGCGGCGGCGGACAGCTCCCGCATCCGGGCCTCCACCTTCTCGAGCAATGCCTGGTCCAAGGTGAACTTCCCCCGGGCCAGGATGAAGAGGGCGCTGCTGAGGGAGTATTCCACGGAGATGCGCTCCACGTTCTCCCGGCCCGCGACGTCGTAGAAGGCCTTCAGCATCAGAAAGACCGCGCTGCGCTCATAGGTCTGGATGCCGGGCCGGTCCTGGGCGGTGACCATTTGCAGCGAGCAGTCCCGGTCCAGGGTCTTGTGGAGCTCGCAGAGCTTCCCGTCCCGGTTGACCAGCAGGATGTCGCAGGGGAACCGGTCCTGAAAATCCGCCGCGATGGCGCGGAAGGGCGTCCCATGGGGATAGTCGTAGGACTCGCCGTCCACGGTGACCTTCATCATTCGTTTCTCTTCCATAGAATGGCCTCCTTCATAGATCTTGTCCCGCCGGAAAGGCGGGCTGCCGGGCGTCCCGGGCCTTTTCCCCATCATACAATATTTTTCAAAAAAATACAAGGAGGATTCCAGCCGGAGGGGACCCCGATTTTCCTTCCCCTTCTCCCCGCCGGACCCTTGACAAACCGGGGAAATTGGGGTAGATTAACCTTGCAAAAACGATAATCTGCAAAGGAGAACGAGCGTCATGCACAACGTACGTAATATCACACCCGACGTCCTGCTCATCGGCGGGTCCGACCGGCGGCTCAGCCTGTTTGAGAACGTGTTTCCCGTGCCCCGGGGCGTGAGCTACAACGCCTATCTGCTGCGGGACGAGAAAACCGTCCTGCTGGACACGGCGGACAGCGCCGTGGGCGCGCATTTCTACGAGAACCTGGAGCACGCCCTGGAGGGCCGCCCTCTGGACTACGTCATCGTCAACCATATGGAGCCGGACCACTGCTCCACCCTGGGCGCGGTGCTCCGCACCCACCCGGAGGCCCGGATAGTGGCCAGCGCCAAGGCCATCTCCATGATCGGCCAGTTTTTTGACGCGGACGTCACGGACCGCTGCGACACCATAAAGGAGGGGGATACCCTTTCCACCGGGCGGCACGCCCTGACCTTCGTCATGGCCCCCATGGTCCACTGGCCGGAGGTCATGGTGACCTATGATACCACGGAAAAGGTTCTCTTCTCCGCCGACGCTTTCGGTACCTTCGGCGCGCTGAACGGGAACATTTTCGCCGATCAGGTGAACTTCGAGGCCGAGTGGCTCCCCGACGCCCGGCGGTACTACACCAACATCGTGGGCAAGTACGGCGCCCAGGTCCAGACCTTGCTGAAAAAGGCGGCGGGGCTGGATATCCAATACCTCTGCCCCCTCCACGGCCCCATCTGGCGGGAGAACATCGGGTGGTTTGTGGAGAAGTACCAGCGGTGGAGCAGCTATACCCCGGAGGACAAGACCGCCGCCGTCTTCTGCGGGTCCATCTACGGCCACACGGAGAACGCCGCCGAGCTGCTGGCGGCCCGGCTGGCGGACAAGGGCGTGCGGGACGTGAAGCTCTACGACGTGTCCCACACCCACGTGTCCGACCTGGTGGCCGAGGCTTTCCGGTGCAGCCACCTGGTGTTCGCCTCCGCCACGTACAACGGGGAGATTTACACCCCCATGGACAACTTCATCCGGGATTTGAAATCCCACGGGCTGCGAAGCCGCACGGTGGGCCTGATAGAGAACGGCACCTGGGCCCCCGTGGCGGGGAAGCAGATGGCGGAGCTGCTGGGGACCATGAAGGACATGACCGTCCTGGAAGGGACCGTCAGCCTGAAGTCCTCCGTGAAGGAGGCCCAGCGGGAAGGGCTGGAGGCCCTGGCGGACGCTTTGGCGGCGGATATCCTGGCTTGAACAGAACAAGGAAAGACCGGCGTGGGATTCCCCACGCCGGTCTTTTTCAGTCCATGATATCGACGGATACCTTGAGCCCCTCCCGCTGGGCGCGGGAGCGGACCACGGTGCGGATTTCCTTGGCGATGCGCCCCTGCCGCCCGATGACTTTGCCCATGTCGTCGGGGGCGACGCGCAGCTCAAGGGTCAGCTCCTGATCGCCGGAGGCGGTTTCCGTCACGGTGACCGCGTCCGGGTCGTCCACCAGGTTCCGGGCGATATAGAGCAGCAAGTCCTTCATGCGCTGTCCTCCAGATCAGAGGACGTCCACTTTTTTCAGCAGAGCCCGGACGGTGTCGGTGGGCTGGGCGCCGGACTTGATCCAGGCCTGGGCCCGCTCCGCGTCAATCTTGATCTCGGCGGGGGAGACGCAGGGGTTGTACGTACCGATCTCCTCGATGAAGCGGCCGTCACGGGGGAAGCGGGAGTCCGCCACCACGACCCGGTAGAAGGGAGCCTTCTTCGCGCCCATGCGGCGCAGTCTGATTTTGACCATGTTGTTACCTCCAAAAGTTTTCAAAATGAATTGATTTATTATAAATGCTGCATTTTATAAATGGAAATGCTTCGCACTTATAGCTTAACGGAATCGCTTTTTCCGGCCGAAGCCGTGGAGACGGGAGGGGGCCTTTCCTCCCATGCCGCCCAGGGCCCCAAGGCCGGGCATCCGCCCGCCCTTGGACAGCTGCTTTGTGAGCTCCCGCATCATGTCGAACTGCTTCAGCAGGCGGTTCACGTCCACCACCTCCAGGCCGCAGCCCGCGGCGATGCGCTTTTTCCGGCTGGCGTTCAGCACCTGGGGGTTCTCCCGTTCCAGGGGGGTCATGGAGAGGATGATGGCCTCGGTCCGGGCCATGGCCTTCTCGTCAATGGACGCGCCCTGCATCTGCTTGCCTAAGTTCCCGGGCATCATGCCCAGGAGCTGGCTCAGGTCGCCCATATTTTTCAGCTGCTGGAGCTGGTCATAGTAGTCCTGGAGGGTGAAGCGGTTTTTCCGCAGCTTCTCCTCGATTTTGGCGGCCTGCTTTTCGTCGTAGGCCTGCTCCGCCTTCTCGATGAAGGAGAGCATGTCGCCCATGCCTAAGATGCGGGAGGCCATGCGGTCCGGGTGGAAAGGCTCGATCATGTCCAGCTTTTCCCCGGTGCCCGCGAACTTGATGGGCTTCCCCGTGGCCGCCCGGATGGACAGGGCCGCGCCGCCCCGGGCGTCGCCGTCCAGCTTGGTGAGGATGACGCCGTCGATGCCCAGGGCCTCGTCAAAGGCGGAGGCGGCGTTCACCGCGTCCTGGCCCGTCATGGCGTCGACCACCAGTAAAATCTCGTTGGGATGGACGGCGGCTTTCATCCGCTTCAGCTCGTCCATCAGATTCTCGTCCACGTGGAGCCGCCCGGCGGTGTCCAGGAAGACCATGTCGTTTCCGTGGTCCCGGGCGTGGCGGATGGCGTTCCCGGCAATCTGCACCGGGTCCCCCTGGCCCTCCTCGAAGACCGGGAGGTCCATCTGGCCGCCCACGACCTTTAACTGCTCAATGGCGGCGGGGCGGTACACGTCGCAGGCGGCAAGCAAAGGCCGCTTCTGGTACTGCCGGCGCATGAGGCCGCCCAGCTTGGCGGTGGTGGTGGTCTTGCCCGCGCCCTGGAGGCCCACCATCATGACGACGGTGGGGCCGGAGCTGGCCATGGCGATTTTGGCGTTGGCCCCTCCCATGAGGGCGGTGAGCTCCTCGTTGACGATCTTTACCACCTGCTGGGCGGGGGTGAGGCTGTCCAGCACGTCGGAGCCCACGGCCCGCTCGGTAACGGAGGCCACAAAGTCCTTGACCACCTTGTAGCTCACGTCGGCTTCCAGAAGGGCCAGGCGGACCTCCCGCATGGCCTCCCGGACGTCGTTTTCCGTCAGGCGGCCCTTGCCCCGGAGGCGCTTAAAGGCGGCGTTCAGTTTTTCGGTCAATCCTTCAAATGCCATAAGCTCATTCCTTTAAGGCGGCGGCTTCCCGGCGGATGGTATCCGCCAGCTCCGTCAATCGCCGGTCCTCGTAATAGCGGTAATTCAAAGTCGATATCTCCTCGGCGGCGGCGGCGATGGCGTCCACGTGGGCGCCCCGGGTCAGGAAGCGCTTGATGATGCCGGTCTTGTCCTCCACCTCCTGCATGGCGGCCTCGGCCCGGACGATGACGTCCCGGACGCCCTGGCGGGAGATGCCCGCGTTTTCGGCGATTTCGGCCAGGGAGAGGTCCTCGTTGTAGTAGAGGTCGAAGAACTCCTTCTGCCGCTCGGTGAGGAGCTCCCCGTAAAAATCGTAGAGCATCGTCATGCGATAGGTCTGATTCTTCATCACGGGAAACGCCCCCTTTCCGCCGTGTAAAGCCATGCCGCTTTACAACGGTGCTTAGTTTACAGGAAAAACGGGGAAATGTCAAGGGGAAAATTGCCCGGCCCCAACACTTGTGTTTTCTGCGCGAAACTGCTATACTAATAAAATCCATCGGTATGCTTACTTCTTCATCAAGGAATCAAGGAGCGCGCCATGAACAATAAGAAACTCTCCCGCCTGCTGGAGCCCAATTTACAGTTTTACTTCCTCTGCCTCCTGGCCTTCACCCTGGCCGCCGTCACCGTCAGCCCGCCCCTGGCCCTGGCGGAGGGCGTGGCCACCGTGGCGCTGTACGCCTACTTCGTCCGCAGCAGCAAAAAGCGCCGCCAGAGCGTCTTGCAGTATATCGACAACGTGACGGGAAACGTAGACACGGCCAGCAAATCCACCCTCATCAACTCCCCGCTGCCCATTATGGTCTTCCGCCCCGACACGGGGGAGGTCATCTGGAGCAACGAGAACTTCCAGCAGCTGGCCGGGGTCCGGGAGCACCTCTTCGAGATGAAGGTGGAGGATGCCGCGCCGGAATTTCCCGTCCAGTGGCTGCTGGAGGGACGGCAGGAGTGCCCCGAACGGGTCTGCATGAACAACCGCCGCTTCCGGGTTTACGGCAGCCTGGTCCGGGCCAAGGGCCGCAGCGGGGAACAAAACCTGGTGGCCACCACCTATTGGGTGGACACCACGGAGATGGACCGCCTCCGGGACGACTTCGACGCCACCCGGCTGGTGGTGGGCATCGTCATGGTGGACAACTACGAGGATATGATGAACGCCTGCGCGGACACCCAGCGGAGCGCCGTCCTGGCCCAGATCGACGAAAAGCTGAGCAGCTGGGCCGCCGTGGGCAACGGCCTGCTCATCAAGACGGAGCGGGACCACTACCTCTTCCTCTTCGAGGAGCGGTACTATAACCACTTTGTGGAGGAGAAATTCTCCGTCCTGGACGCCATGCGGGACATCAAGGTGGGCGAGGGGGGGCACCCCACCCTCTCCATCGGCCTGGGCCGGGAGGTGAGCGGCATCCCCGCCCTGTACAAAAACGCCGCCCTCTCCCTGGAGATGGCCCTGAGCCGGGGCGGAGACCAGGCGGTGGTCCGGGGAAAGACGGACTTCGCCTTCTACGGCGGCCGGGCCAAGACCACGGAGAAGCGCACCAAGGTCAAGTCCCGGGTCATGGCCAACGCCCTGGGAGAGCTGCTGGCGGACTCCCAGGATATCTACGTTATGGGCCACAGCTTCGCCGACATGGACGCGGTGGGGGCCGCCGTGGGCGTGTGCTGCGCCGCCCGGAAGCTGGGCCGGAGGGCCCAGATCGTCATCGACCAGGAGAAGAACGCCGCCCAGTCCGTGCTGGCCATGCTGCGGGCGCTGCCGGAGTATGAGGACGTGTTTGTGAACCCGGCGGAGGCCTTCGTGAAAATGCGTCCGGGGACGCTGCTGGTGGTGGTGGATACCAACCGGCCGGACCTGGTGGAAAGCTCCCAGATTCTGGAGTCCAGCAGCCGCGTGGCGGTCATCGACCACCACCGCCGGGCCGCCAGCTATATCGAAAACGCCGCCTTCAGCTTCCACGAGCCCTACGCCTCCTCCGCCTCGGAGCTGGTGACGGAGCTGCTGCAGTACCTCGTCGAGCCCGCCGGCCTCCTGCGGGAGGAGGCGGAGGCCCTGCTTGCGGGCATCGTGCTGGACACGAAGCACTTCACCCTCCGCACGGGAGGCCGGACCTTCGAGGCGGCGGCCTTCCTCCGCCGGGCGGGGGCCGACACGGCGGACGTGCAGCGCCTCTTCCAGGGGGATTTGAAGGGCATGGTGTCCAAGTACGACGTGATCCGCCAGGCGGAGCTGTACCGGCCCGACGTGGCCCTGGCCGTGGTGGGCCAGGACGGCGTGGACCGGGTGGCCGCCGCCCAGGCGGCGGACGAGCTTTTGACCCTGAAGGGGGTCAAGGCCTCCTTCGTGGTCTACCGCAGCGGGACGGCGGTGCAGATGAGCGGCCGGTCCCTGGGAGAAATCAACGTCCAGGTCATCCTGGAGGCCCTGGGAGGCGGCGGCAACTCCGCCACCGCCGGGGGGCGCATCGAGAACGGGGACATTCTGGACGTGCGGGAGAAGCTGACCCAGGCCATCGACGCTTACTTTGAGAAATAACGGACCATTGGTCTGAGGATAGAAAGGAAGTTTTTCATATGAAAGTCATTTTACAGCAGGACGTGAAGGGCCAGGGCAAGAAGGGCCAGATGGTGGAGGTCTCCGAGGGCTACGCCCGGAACTTCCTCCTGCCCCGGAAAATCGCCGTGCCCGCCACGGCGGACGCCATCAACACCATGAACCTGAAAGAGAAGGCCAAAAAGGCCGAGGAGGCCCGCCAGAAGGCCCTGGCGGAGGAGACCGCCGAGAAGCTCAAGGAGTGCATGGTGAAGCTCACCGCCCGGGCGGGGGCGGGGGGCAAGCTCTTCGGGGCCGTTACCACCAAGGAAATCTCCGAGGGGCTCCAGAAGCAGTTCGGCATCGACATTCCCAAGCAGAAGCTGGCTTTGGAAGAGCCCATCAAGGCCTTCGGAAATTACGAGGTCAAGGCCCGGCTGGGCTTTGAGGTGACGGCCACCGTCTACGTATCCGTATTCGAGGAAAAGTAACGCCCGCTCCGGGCAGCATTGAGGGAGGCGGTTCGCCATGGCAAACGAAGACCTGCTCCTGCGCCAGATGCCCCACAGCCTGGAGGGGGAACAGGCGGTCCTGGGGTCCATGCTCATCGACCCGGACTGTGTGAAGTACGTGATGGACCGGCTCCGGCCCGGGGATTTCTACCTGCGGCAGAACCGGGAGATTTTCGAGACCATCTACACCATGTTCTCTTACGCCCGGCCCATCGACGGCATCACCGTCTTTGAGGAGATGCAGAAGGCCGGGCTCACCGACGGCAACACCCGGTCCTACTTGGCCCAGCTGATGGAGATCACCCCCACCAGCGCCAACGTCATGGAGTATGCGGCCATCGTCCGGGACAAGGCCCTGCTCCGGCTGGTCGCCCAGGCGGCGGGGGAGATCACCGCCCTGGTCCAGGAGGGCATGGGGGAGGCGGCGGAGATTCTGGAGGCCTCGGAGCAGAAGATTTACGCCATCCGCCGGGGCCAGAGCGCCCAGGAGATGGTCCCCCTGCGCCAGGTCCTCCCCGACGTGCTGGACCGCCTCAGCGAGATGAGCGAGCACGAGAACCACCTGCCGGGCCTCTCCACGGGCCTGTCCGCCATCGACCAGAAGATCACGGGGCTGAACAAGTCGGACCTGATTCTCTTGGCGGCCCGGCCGGGCATGGGCAAGACCTCCCTGGCGCTGAACGTGGCGCTGAACGTGGCCAAGGGGGGGAAGACCGTGGCGGTGTTCTCCCTGGAGATGTCCCGGGAGCAGCTGGCCATGCGGCTCCTCAGCTCCGAGGCTTTGGTGGAGAACAACCGCCTGCGCACCGGCCTCCTCCGGGAGACGGACTGGGAGAAAATCGCCGGGGCGGCCACGGTGCTGAACCGGCTGGACGTGCGCATCGACGACAACCCCCTGCTGTCCGTGGCGGACATGAACGCCAAGTGCCGCCGGCTGGACGGTTTGGCCCTGGTGGTGGTGGACTACCTTCAGCTGATGACCTCCGCCGGGGGGAGCAGCCGGGGGGAGAACCGCCAGCAGGTGGTCTCCGACATGTCCCGGATGCTGAAAATCATGGCCAAGGAGCTGAACGTGCCGGTGATCTGCCTGAGCCAGCTCAGCCGCGCCAACGAGAAGCGGGACGACAAGCGCCCCATGCTCTCGGACCTCCGGGAGTCCGGCGCCATCGAGCAGGACGCGGACATCGTGCTGTTTTTGTACCGGGACGATTATTACAATGAGGATTCGGAAAAGCACAATGTTGCGGAATGTATTGTAGCCAAGAACCGCCACGGGGAAACCGGCAAGGTGGAGCTCCGCTGGATGCCGGAGTACACCCAGTTCTCCACCCTGGACAAGCGCTATGACGGCGAGGACTGAGCTTTTGGAGCGGGCCCCTTACACCGTCCTGCCCCGGCGGGGAGAGGCGGTCCTCTGCGCCGTCTCCGGGGGTTTAGACTCCATGTGCCTCCTGCACATGCTGTGCGCGTGGTGCGAAGAGCGGGGCGGACGGGTTTTCGCCGCCCACTTTAACCACCGGCTCAGGGGCGAAGCGGCGGACCGGGACGAGGCCTTCGTCCGGGAGATTTGCGCCCAATGGGGGATTTCCCTGAGCACCGGCCGGGAGGACGTGGCGGGATACGCCAAACGGGAGGGGCTGTCCATGGAGGAGGCCGCCCGGAATCTGCGCTATGCGTTCCTGCGCCGGGCGGCGGGGGAGGCGGGATGCGAACGCCTTTACACCGCCCATCACGCCGACGACAACGCCGAGACCGTCCTGCTGAACCTGATTCGCGGGACGGGCCTCGCGGGCCTGACGGGCATGGACTGGGAGCGGGACGGGCTCTGCCGCCCGCTGCTGGACGTGACCCGGAAGGAGCTGGAGGCTTACGCCGCCCGATGGAGCATTCCCCACATTGAGGACAAGACCAACGCCGATCCGGAGGCCGCCGCCCGGAACCTGCTGCGGCTTCGGGTCATGCCCCTGCTGAAGGAGCTGAACCCCCGGGCGGCGGAGCACATCTGCGGCGCGGCTAAGCGGCTCCGGGAGGCGGACCGTTCCCTGGAGGCGGACGCCGCCGCCCGTACGGCCCACGCGGAGGTCCGGGCGGGCCGGGCGGCCCTCTCCATGGACGCTTTGACGGAGGCCCCGGCGGCGGTGCGGCCCCGGATGCTTCTGAGGCTCTTCGACCTCCTGGGCGTGGGACGGAAGGATGTCGGGGCGGTCCATCTGAACGCCGTCCTGGATTTGCCTCCCGGGGGAAGCCTTTCCCTGCCCCACGGCGTTACGGCCCGGCATGACCGCCGGCGGCTCATCCTGGAGACCCGGCCCCGGGACCTGAGGGAGGTCCGATTGATCCCGGGGCGGCCCCTCCGGTGGGGGGACTACACCCTGACCCTGCTGGACGGGCCGGGGGAGGGAGACGGAATCGCCTTCTCCGGCGGGCCGGGGGAGAGCCCGGCGGTCACCGTGAGTCCCTGCCCGGCCGGGGAACGGCTGACCCTGCCGGGGAGCCGGGGGAGCCGGAGCGTCAAGCGTCTGTGCCTGGACCGCCGGATTTCCCCGGCGGAGCGGGACCGCCTGCCTGCGGTTTACGTGGGAGGGCGGCTGGCCGCCGTGTGGCGGCTGGGCGTGGATACGGCCTTCGCGCGGCCGGGCGGGGAGCCCTGCCGGTTTATGAAAATTGAGAGAACAGAAAAACAGATTGAGGAGGACGGACATGATGCGCAGTGAAATGGAGCAAGATATTCTGAAGGTGCTGGTGACCGAGGAGGAGCTGAAGGCCCGGGTGGCCGAGCTGGGCGAGGAGCTGTACCAGCGGTTCCAGGGGAAGAGACCGCTGTTCCTGGGGGTGCTGAAGGGCAGCTTCGTCTTCATGACGGACCTGGTCCGCGCCTGCCAGCTCAAGAGCGACGTGGAGTTCATCGCGGTCAGCTCCTATGGAAACTCCACCGCCACCTCCGGCCGGGTGAAGATCAACCACGACCTCCAGCAGGACATCACCGGCCGGCACCTCATCATCGTGGAGGACATCCTGGACTCCGGGAACACCCTGGCCTTTTTGAAGGAGTACTTTTTGACCAAGGGAGCGGCCTCCATCACCATCGTCACCCTGCTGGACAAGCCCGCCCGGCGGACCAAGGCCATCACCGCCGACCTCTCCGGCTTCACGGTGCCCGACGAGTTCGTGGTGGGCTACGGTCTGGACTACGCCCAGATGTACCGGAACATCCCCTACATCGGCGTGCTGAAACCGGAGGTCTACGCCGGGAAGTAACGCCCCGCTGTCACGGGACAGCCTAAAGGAGGAATGCCGTCGTGTCCAAGCAAAACCGCAATTCCAGCTTCAGCTTTTTGATGCTGGGCCTGGTGATCCTGCTGTGCCTGAGCTGGATCTGGCAGATGAACGCCCAGGGCGATCAGGTGGAGTTCTCCCGGGTGGAGCAGCTCTTCCGCCAGGAGAAGGTGGAGTCCTTCGTGATTCGGGACAACACCCTGCTGATACAGCTGCGGGGGGAGCCGGAGGGCCGGAACACCCTGCGCTATGAGCTCTACGACTTCGACCTGTTCTACGACAGCCTCGGCGGGCTGGTGGAGGAGCAGGCCGCCAAGGGGATCATCACCTCTTACGACTACCAGCAGGACCACTCCACCAACTGGCTGGAGATTCTGCTGCCCTTCGTCCTGACGGCGGCGCTGGTGGGCGGCATGGGCTATCTCTTCCTTCTCCGGGGCCAGGGGGGCGGCATGGGGGCGGACCGCATGGCCCGCTTCGGCTCCGCCCGGACCCGGTCCCTCTCGGAGAAGGACAAGAAGGTCCGCTTCGAGGACGTGGCCGGGGCGGACGAGGAGAAGGAGGAGCTCCGGGAGATTGTGGAATTTCTCCGGGACCCCCGGCGGTTCATCTCCCTGGGGGCCCGCATCCCCAAGGGCGTCCTCCTGGTGGGCCCTCCGGGCACGGGCAAGACCCTGCTTGCCAAGGCCGTGGCCGGGGAGGCCGGGGTGGGCTTCCTCTCCATCTCCGGCTCCGACTTTGTGGAGCTCTACGTGGGCGTGGGCGCGTCCCGGGTCCGGGACCTCTTTGACCAGGCGAAGAAGACCTCTCCCGCCATCGTCTTCATCGACGAGATCGACGCCGTGGGCCGCCAGCGGGGCACCGGCGTGGGCGGCGGCCACGACGAACGGGAACAGACCCTGAACCAGCTCCTGGTGGAGATGGACGGCTTTGCCGCCAACGAGGGCGTAGTGGTCCTGGCGGCCACGAACCGGGCGGACGTGCTGGACCCGGCCCTGCTGCGGCCCGGACGGTTCGACCGGCAGATTTACGTGGGCCTTCCCGACATCAAGGGCCGGGAGGACATTCTGAAAATCCACGTGAAGGGCAAGCCCCTGTCCGAGGACGTGGACCTGCGGACCCTGGCCCAGGGCACCTCGGGGTTCACCGGGGCGGATTTGGAGAACCTGGTGAACGAGGGGGCGCTGCTGGCCGCCCGGCGGGACCGGGACTATATCACCATGGAGGACTTTAAAGAGGCGGAAATCAAGGTCATCGCCGGGCCGGAGAAGCGGAGCCGGGTCATCTCTCCCCACGAGCGGGAGCTGACCGCCTGGCACGAGGCGGGCCACGCCGTGGTGATGGAGACCCTGCCGGAGCACGACCCGGTGAACCAGATCACCATCGTTCCCCGGGGCCAGGCGGGGGGCATGACCATCGCCCTGCCGGAGGAGGACCGGACCTTCCTGTCCAAGCGCTATTTAGAGGACCGCATCGTGGCCCTGCTGGGAGGCCGGGTGGCGGAGAAGCTCTGCCTGGGGGACATCTCCACCGGGGCGGGGAACGATATCCAGCGGGCCACGGACATCGCCCGGAAGATGGTGGCGGTGTACGGCATGAGCGAGACCATCGGCTCGGTGTCCTTCGAGGGGGGCCACGACGAGGTCTTCATCGGCCGCCGCCTGAGCCAGGGCCGGAGCTACTCCGAGGCCGTGGCCGCCCAGATCGACGAGGAGGTCCGCCGGGTGGTGGACGAAGCCGGGCGGCGCTGCGAGGACATCCTGACGGAGAAGCGGGCCGTTCTGGACGCCGTGGCGGCCTACCTCCTGGAGCACGAGACCATGGAACGGGAGGCGTTCCTGGAGGTCTACTCCGGGAAAACGGCGGAGACGAAAGAACCCGAAGAATAAACAAGGGCCGGGAGCTTATAGCTCCCGGCCCTTTTACTGCCGAAATTCAGAAATCAAATAAGTCCCTGGGACAGCATCACGCCGGCCACTTTCATGAAGCCCGCAATGTTGGCCCCCAGCACCAGGTCGCCGGGCTTTCCGCACTCCTCGGCGGCGGAGTAAATATTGTGGAAAATGTTGGTCATAATGGTTTTCAGCCGCCGGTCCACTTCCTCAAAGCTCCAGGCGTAGCGCATGGAGTTCTGGCTCATCTCCAGGCCGCTGGTGGCAACGCCCCCGGCATTGGCGGCCTTGGCGGGGGCGAAGAGGATCCCCGCGTGCTGGAACTCCTGGATGGCCTCGGGGCGGCAGGGCATGTTGGCCCCCTCCGCCACGGCGATGGTCCCGTTTTTCACAATGACCTTGGCAATTTCTCCGTCAATTTCATTCTGGGTGGCGCAGGGCAGGGCGATGTCGCAGGGCACGTTCCAGATGCCCCGGAAGCCCTCGGTATACGTGCTGCCGGGAACCCGGTCCGCGTATTCCTTGATGCGGCCCCGGTGGCCCAGCTTGATGTCCTTTACCACGTCCAGGTCGATGCCCTTGGGGTCGTGGATATAGCCGTTGGAGTCGCTGAGGGCCACGACCTTCGCCCCCAGCTGAGTTGCCTTCTGACAGGCGAAGATGGCCACGTTGCCGCTGCCGGAGATGACCACCGTCTTGCCCTGGAAGCTGTCTCCTTTCATCTTGGACAGCATTTCCTGGGTCAGGTAGCACAGTCCGTAGCCCGTGGCCTCCGTCCGGACCAGGGAGCCGCCGAAGCTCAGGCCCTTGCCCGTCAGCACGCCGGCGGCGTAGGTCCCCCGAACCCGGCGGTACTGGCCGAAGAGGTAGCCGATCTCCCGGGCGCCCACGCCGATGTCCCCGGCGGGCACGTCCACGAACTGGCCGATGTGCCGCTGGAGCTCCGTCATGAAGCTCTGGCAGAAGCGCATGACCTCCTCGCCGCTCTTGCCCTTGGGGTCGAAGTCCGCGCCGCCCTTGGCCCCGCCCATGGGCAGGGTGGTCAGGCTGTTTTTCAGAATCTGTTCAAAGCCCAGGAACTTCAAAATGGAGAGGTTCACCGTGGGGTGGAACCGCAGGCCCCCCTTGTAGGGGCCGATGGCGGAGTTGAACTGCACCCGGTAGCCCCGGTTCACCTGGACCTTCCCCCGGTCGTCCACCCAGGGCACCCGGAAGGTGATGATGCGCTCAGGCTCCACGAAGGTCTCCACGATGCCCTTTTCCTCATACTCGGGGTGCCGGCCGATGATCTGGTCCAGGCTCTCCAGGAACTCCAGCACCGCCTGGTGGAACTCCTTCTGGTCCGGGTCCCGGGTGACTACCTGGGAGTAGACCCGCTGCAAGTACTCGCTCTTCAACATATCAAATCGCCCCTTTGTCCGGCCCTGACGCCGCTTCCCACAGGATGCCCCGAAACGGGGAGGGTATACCATTTTTTGGGAGCCTCGGCGCAAACGCGGGCCGGGAAATTTCCTTCTTATAGAATATAGGAAAAACAGGGGGGCGCACAAGAAATAAATTCCCTAAAATGCGGGGAGAATTTATGCCTATTATCAAGCGATTATCACAAAAGGCCCCGGCGGAGGCCCGCCGGGGCGCTGGGTCACTGGTAGAAGCGATGGCAGCCGATGGTCCGGCTGTAGGTGCGGCTGGAGTCGATCCAGCTCCCCTGGGACAGGGCCGGGGCGAAAAAGTAGAGGGCGTCCCCTGCGGCGCTTTCCCCGGACAGGGCCCGCCGGGCCGCCTCCCGGGAGAGCTCCGTGGGCTCGTTCAGAACCGTGCCGTTGGCCACCGGCTCGAACTGCACGCCGTGCTGGCCGTCAAAGATGACCTCCGGGACGCTGTCGGGGAAGTCCCCGCTGGCCACCCGGTTTAAAACCACGTTGCCCACGGCGATCTGGCCTTCCAGGGTTTCGCCGCCGCTCTCGGCGTGAATGATACGGGACAGCCAGTAGTAGTCCATGGCGTCGTGCTCCGCGCCGGGGGAGGTCACCGCCGCGCCGTCCAGCCAGGGGTCCCATTGGACATTCGCGCCCAGGGCCTCCGCCGTGAGGCGCAGGGGCACGTAGGTCCGGCCTTCCACCACGTCGATGACGCAGGGGTAGCGGGTTCCGTTGACGGTGAGGATATTGCCGTCGGGCTCCGCCGTGAGGGACGCATCCCCGGAGACGGCCCGGGCGCAGTCCCCGTCCCACCAGACGTTCCAGTCCCCCAGGGCCTCCAGCAGCTCCCGAAGGGGGGCGTAGGCGGTCCCCTCTTCCACGTAGGCGGGGAGATCCAAAAGCTCGCCGTCCACCTGAAGGCCGGCGGGCCGGGCGGCCTGGACGGGGAGGCACAGGGCGGCGGCGGCGAGAAGTCCGCATAAGAGTTTTTGTTTCATAGGTTTCCTTACGTTTCCTTTCTTGTGTGGAGTTCACCAACAAGCATACCGGAAACCGGGACCCGGGGCAACCCTCAAAGTCTGGAAGCGAAGGGAGAGAACGGAAAAAGCGGGAGCCGGATGTGAACCGCTTTTGCGCGCTTATTTTGCTTGGGCCCGGAGGCGGAGCTGCTCTTCCGTGACGGCGTAGGCCGCCTGGGCCCAGCGGTCCAAGGGGCGGTCCACCGGCAGCGTTTTGCCCCGGCGGGCGTAGATGGCGGCGGCCACGGTCTCCAGCAGCTTGGGGTTTTTCACCAGCAGGGGGCCGGTGAGCTGGGAGGCGAAGACGTTCTTCCAGTGGAAGCCCTCCGGGCCATGCTCCCTCTCGTTGCCGAAGCCCAGGTCCAGCCCCGTCAGCAGGGGAGTCTCCACGCCGGCGGCGGTCCCGCACTTGTTCATGAAGCCCACCGCCGCCTCGGGGTAGAGGTCCGTATGGCCGTACACGTCCCCCACGATGCGCCGTTTGCCGTGTTCCGTGGTGAAAGAGGCCAGCCCCAGGCCCTCGTAAGCGCTGCCGTCCGGCTCCTTCACGGTCTTGCCGATGAGGTCCATGGCCGTCCCGGCGAAAAGCATGGCGGCGCTGTCCTGGGCGGCGGCCCTCAGGGGCTCCGCATAGCGGGCGAAGTCCTCCATGGCGGCCCGGGCGGCCCGCTCCGTGCCCGCGCCCATGTAAAAGAAGTCCCCCCGGGCCATGTCCGCGCCGCCGCCGGGGACGACGGTTTCGATCGTAACGTCACAGTCCAGGCGCTCCAGGTAGCGCTTCAGAGCCAGCAGGTTGGCCCGGCTGCCGTAGAGGTCCATCAGGTCCGGGTAAAAGTGGATCATCCGCACGTCCATGCCTCACGCCTCCTTTTCCACGCGGCTGAGGATTTTGTCCCGGTCGGAGAAGCAGGTGACCACGAACAGCTCCTCGTCCCCGTTGTTTTTCAGCTCCGACGCCGCCGCAGAGATATCCGGTTCCACGGACCAGTTTTCCAAGTCCGTGTAGGAGAAGCGCTCCGCCAGATCGTTGCAGTACCGGCCCGCCAGCACCACACGCTTCACATGGGGGGCGTTCAGCTGCTCGAAGTCGATGTCCCACAGCCAGCTGGTCTCGCTGGTGAAGTACTTCCGGCTCACCGCGTCCACGATGACCAGCACCGCACAGTCCTGTTCCGAGGCGGCGATGTAGCGCAGGTTCGTGTCGTAGGCGATGGAGTTTTCGTGCTTGCTGGTCAGAAGGGTCCCGTGATGGGCCCCCAGGCGGAAGGTCTGCATTCGGCCGTTTTTCAGCAGGTAGCTGCCCAAGACGGCGGCGGCGGTTTCGCCGGACACACCGCACTCCCGGCAGGCGGCGTAGGCCGCCAGGATGTTGTAGATGTTGTAGATGCTCCGGAAGGCCAGGGCGATCTCCACCCCGCCGTCGATGGTCACCAGGGCCTTTTCCAGGTCCACCGCCGTGACGGTATAGTCGGTCCGGGGCTTTTTGTGGCCGCACTTCGGGCAGCGGAAAGCCCCGATGTGGTTGTAGTGCACATAGTCATACTCCATGGGGGCATGGCACACCGGGCAGTAGGCTCCGTCGTGATAGACCCCCGAGGGCGCGTCCGAGGAGACGGAGCACCGGTCCAGGCCGAACCACTTGACCCGCTCCCGCCCCCGGGCAAAGCAGGAGGACAGGGGATCGTCGGCGTTCAGAATCAGCTCCGTCTCGGGGTGGAGGGCCGGCAGGATGGAGTCGTAGACCCACTCCGGGTGCCCGTTCCGGGTGAGCTGGTCCCGGTAGAGGTTGGTCACCACGAACTCCGTGGGGTGGAAAAATTGGAAGGTGCGGGCGGCGTAGCGCTCGTCGGACTCGATGAGGAGCACGTCGGCCTTCACCTTCCCCCCCAGAGTGGCGTGGGTCAGCACCAGGGTGGCCACGCCCTCAATCTGGTTGGAGCCCTCCTCGTTGTAGACCACGGTTTTCCCGTCCGCCCGGAGGACGGCGGCGATCATCTCCACCGTGGAGGTCTTGCCGTTGGAGCCGGTGACGGCGATGATGTGCTTTGGCAGCTCCACCCTTCTGAGAATATCCGGGCAGATCTTCAGGGCGAATTTCCCCGGCATGGAGCTGCCCTTGCCGATGAGCTTCCCCACGGCCCGGCCCAGCTTGCAGACGATGATGGCAAATAGTTTCCTCATATATGGTCTCCCTCGTTACCGTCTTCTCCGGTCCGCCTCGTGGGCCTCCCGCAGCTCCGCGAAGGCGCGGACGGGAGCGCCGTCGGCGCCCTCGAACTTCAGGGGCAGGGCGAAGAACAAAAAGTCCTTCCGCCCCCGGACCTTTTTCAGGCACAGGTTCTCAATGCTCAGCACGCTGTCCTTCAGCAGGATGTGATGGACGGGCAGGCGGCTGTCCCCGATCCGGTCGATGCTGATGGCGTCGGTGCCCACGCCCTTCAACCCCCGGGAGACCAGGTATCTGGCCGCCGCCTCGTCGGGGACGGGGAAGGTGTCCTCCAAAAAGCTCTCCGTGCCCCAGCGGTCCTCCCAGCCGGTGTAGAAGAGGATGAAGTCGGCGCAGTGGATGGCCTCGTAGTTGGACTGCAAGAACGCCTCCGTGATAACCGGGCCCTCTCCGGACACGTCCAGTACCGTGGCCCGGCCGGAGAACTGCGACATGGGCGTCATGTCCAGGGTCCGCCCGTCCTGGAGCAGGTGGGCGGGGGCGTCCATGTGGGTGCCGGTGTGGGAAGAGATAGCCAGCAGGGTCTCCCGGTAGCCGTCCCGGGTGAGGGTGCAGGCGGGGGAGAGGCCGGGGGCCGGGGTGCCGGGAAAGAAGGGGATATCCGGCGTGATGGTGTGGGTCATGTCGATCAGCATAGAGCGGCGCTTCCTTTCCTATTCAGTATTGACGGGTTCCGCGGCTTGAAAACCGCGGCCCCTATTTTTCTAAATAAATCATCAACGCGGCCACGTCCGCCGGGGAGACCCCGGAGATGCGGGACGCCTGCCCCAGGTCCAGGGGCCGGACCGCCGCCAGCTTCTCCCTGGCCTCCAGCCGGAGGCCCTGGATGGAGCCGTAGTCAATGTCCGGCGGCAGGCGGTGGGAGGCCATCTTTTTGAAATCCTCCACCTGCTTTTCCTGGCGGCGGATGTAACCCTCGTACTTCACGGAGATCTCCACCTGCTCCCGCACGTCCGGGGGTAGGTCCGGCCGCCCCGGGTCGAAGGGGGCCAGCTCGTCATAGTGGATCCGGGGCCTCCGCAGCAGCGCGTCCAGGGGGCAGCCCCCCGGGGCGTCCGCCGTGTCCTTGGAGCGGAGGAAGGCCGCCAATTCCGGAGAGGGCGAGGCCCCCGTGCGGGCCAGGCGCCGGATCTCCCGGTCTACCGCGGCGTATTTCTCCTCCACGGCCCGGAGGCGCTCTTCGCTCACCAGGCCGACGTCGTAGCCCCGCCGGGTCAGCCGCAGGTCCGCGTTGTCCTGCCGCAGAAGGAGCCGGTATTCGCTCCGGGAGGTCATCATGCGGTAGGGCTCGTTTGTCCCCTTGGTCACCAGGTCGTCGATGAGAGCGCCGATGTAGCTTTCCGCCCGGGAGAGGACGAAGGGGTCCTGGCCCCGGAGCTTCCGGACGGCGTTGACCCCGGCCGCGAAGCCCTGGACCGCCGCTTCCTCGTAGCCGGAGGAGCCGTTGAACTGCCCCGCGCCGTACAGGCCCGGAACGGCCTTGACCTCCAGGGCGGCGCTGAGGGCCAGGGGGTCGATGCAGTCGTACTCGATGGCGTAGGCGGGCCGGGTCATCACCGCCCGGCGGAGGCCCGGGACGCTGTGAAGCATTTGGACCTGCACGTCCTCCGGCATGGAGGAGGAGAAGCCCTGAATGTAGACCTCCTCCGTGTCCAGGCCCATGGGCTCCACGAAGAGCTGGTGGCGGAGCTTGTCCGGAAAGCGGACGATCTTGGTCTCAAAGGAGGGGCAGTACCGGGGCCCCACGCCCTCGATGACCCCGGAGTACATGGGGGCCCGGTCCAGGTTCTCCAGGACCACCCGTTTCGTCTCCTCCGTGGTCCAGGTGAGCCAGCACACGGCCCGGTTCTCCGGCTGGTCCTTCGTGGAGTAGGAGAAGGGCACGGGCAGCGCGTCTCCGGGCTGTATTTCCATCTCGTCAAAGTCCACCGTCCGGGCATTCACCCGGGGGGGCGTGCCGGTCTTGAACCGGCGGAGGGGGAGGCCCAGCTTCAGCAGGGACTCCGTCAGCCGCGCGGCGGCGTGCATGCCGTCGGGGCCGGAGTCCTCCACCCACTCGCCCACGATGGTCCGGCCCGTGAGGTAGGTCCCCGTAGCCAGGACGACGGCCCGGGCGGCGAAGACCGCCCCGGTGGCCAGGACCAGGCGGAAGCTCCCGTCCTCCTCCGCCCGGAGGGCCGCAACCTCCCCCTGGCGGACGGTCAAGTGCTCCTGGCGCTCCAGGGTGCGCTTCATGCGGCCCTGGTACTTCCGGCGGTCCGCCTGGGCCCGGAGGGACCAGACGGCGGGGCCCTTGCCCTTGTTCAGAAGGCGGTACTGGATGCAGCATTCGTCGGCGGCCTTCGCCATCTCGCCCCCCAGGGCGTCCAGCTCCCGGACCAGGTGGCCCTTGCCCGTGCCCCCGATGGCGGGGTTGCAGGGCATGTTCCCCACCGCGTCCAGGTTGATGGTGAAAACGACGGTCTCCATCCCCAGGCGGGCGGCGGCCAGGGCGGCCTCGATGCCGGCGTGGCCCGCGCCGACCACGGCGATGTCAAATGTTCCGGCTTGAAATTCCCGCATGGCTTCAGCTCCTGTGGGCATAGCGGTTCTCCGTCCGGCCCATGAGCCAGTCCACGGAGACGTCGTAATACTCTGCGATGCGGAATAGAGAACTGTACCGGGGTTCTGCCCCCAGTTCAATATTCTGGTATCCGCGCATTGTCAGCCCCATTTCCTTTGCTACGGTGGGCTGTGACATTTTGAGCTCTTTTCGGAGCATCCGAATTTTTTCACTTAATTCCATAGTTCCCCCTTGACAAAATACATAGCTATGTGGTATTCTAATACATAGAAATGAATGGTTGGAGGTTGATACTATGACCGATATCCCTCAAATCGTTGAGGACCTCTACTTTCAGCAGGTCGTCATCCCGGCCCAGAAGGACTGGCCGGACTACCTCCGGGGGGACCCGGCGGTGATCCGGGGCCTCTATTCCTTTTATTACGGCTTCCGCATGGGCGCTCAGATTTCCAACGCCCTCCGGGAAGAGCCTTTCATCCCCGCCGGAGAATGACCAGGGCCACCTCCGGGCGGTTGAACAGGCGGAAGCTGGGCCCCGTGTTCCCCAGCCCCCGGGTGACGAAGAGGGCGGACCCGTTCTCCTCATAGAGTCCCGCCGTGTAGGAGGGGAAGAAGGTCCGGTCCGTGGACACCAGCCCGTCGGTGAAGGGCAGGCGGATCACCCCGCCGTGGCCGTGGCCGGAGATCACCAGGTCCGCCCCCAGGAGGCTGTACTGCTCCGGAAAGCGGTCGTTCCGGTGGGCCAGCAGCATCCAGAAGGCGTCCTCCCCGTAAGCGGCCCGGACCTCCTCCGCCACGGCCTCCGGGGACTTCTGATCCGCGTAGCCGTTGGGGTCGTCAATCCCCGCCAGCACCAGGTTGTCCCCGTTCCGCTCCAGGGCCGTGAACCCGTTGGACAGCACCGTGACGCCCCGGGCCTCCAGGGTCTTTTTCAATTCCGGCACGTCCCCCACGGCCCACTCGTGGTTTCCGGTGACGTAGTAAACGGGGGCGATGTCCGCCAGGCCCGCCGCCGTCTCCCCGGCGTAGCCCTCCGGCACGTCCCGGAAGGCGTCCAGCAGGTCCCCCACTAGGAAGATGTATTCCGGCTCCTGGGCCCGGACGGCCTCCAGGAGCTTCTCGTTTTTCTCGCCGAAGTATGTGGAGTGCAGGTCCCCCAGCACCACGATCCGGCAGCCGTCGAAGCCCCGGGGCAGGTCCGGGAGGACGGGGGAGAAGGAGGCGGCCTGCAAAGCCGTGTTGCTCCAATAGACAAAAAGTCCCGCCAGAACCGCCAGGGCCAGCAGGAACAGCACCCCCCGCCCGCGGCGCCGGGGCCGTTTGGAACGCCTTGCCATAAACACCTCCGGGCCTTCAAACAGCGATGATTCCTCGATTTTTCAAGTATAGCACAGGGAGTATTGCCCTGGCGAGAGGAAAAATACACAAAGAAGGGACGGGGGACACAGAAAACTTCGTGCGCCCCGCCGCTAAAAGGCCGACCTTAGGGCGGACTGACGAAACTCGCCGGGGGAAAATGTGAAAAAATTATGAAATACAGAAAATTCCACTTGCATTATGTTGACCGGTGTGGTATAGTACTTTACAGAAATTTCAAGAGAGGAGACCACAGATATGAAAATCTTTACACAAGCGTATCCCGATGATTTGGACGACATGATCTTTCTGGATGAGCCTTGGACTCACAGCGATCGCTGAAAACCGGAAGCCACGCCGTCGGCGTGGATTTTTCTTTTTCCGCGAATCGGGCCTGTGCGCCCGTTGACGATATGACGGCCCCCGGAAACGGCGGCCGCGGCCCCTATCATATTGCCTCGCATTGGAATTTTCGGAAAGCCATGAAGGAACCCCGTGAGGGGTTCCTTTTCGTTTTGAAGGGAGCGCTTTCCGGCCCGGCGCAAGATGTTGCGGCGGGCCCGGCGGGCCTTTTCCATTGGCTACCAGATGCTGTATGAACACGCCAAAAAAGGCGGCGAAAAATCGTGGATTTTATGGAAAATTTTTATGGCGTTTTGCCGCCGGATATGATACATTTGAACTAGGAAGAGGCCCCTGAAAAGCGGACGCCCGCTTTCCGGGGAGCCGGAACGCCCAGGCTGAAGAAAGGGGGGAGGCGCTGTGAAAAAAATTGCGTCCGCGCTGCTGTGCGCCCTGCTGCTGGCGGGCTGCGCCGCGCCGGCGGAGGAAGCGTCCCCCGCCCCCGTCTCCAGGACCGCGCCCGCTCCGGCGGCCCAGGCGGACCATATGAGCTCCTCCTTGGTGGAGTCCTCCGCCCGGCCCATGCCGGAGGCGGAGGTGCTGGCGGCCTATGAGCGGGCCCAGCGGGTGTACGGCTGGTTCGACCTGGCGCCCCTGCCTACCTCCGGAGAGTCCGTCTCCGTGAACGGCGCGGCCTATTACCGGGTGGATATGGAGGGCATGGAGGAGTTGGAGGACCTGCGGGCCTGCCTGCGGGGTGTGTTCTCCCAGGAGCTGACGGACCGGCTTTTGGACGGGCGGAGCGCCCGGATTCAGTACCGGGACGTAAACGGCGTCCTCTTCGCCGCCGGGGAGAGCCGGGACCCGGACTCCGGAAAGGGTCAGGCCCGGGTGGAGGTGGAGCAGACGGAAGAGGCGGTCTGCTTTGTGAACGTGACGGTGGACCTCCTGGGCGAGGACCGGGAGACCGTGGTGGGCCTGGAGAGCTGGTCCTTTCCCTACGCCTTCGTGGACGACCGCTGGGTCTTCACGGATTTCCGGCTGGTCTCCTGAGAAACATACCGAAAAAAGCGCTCCCCTTGGGCTTTGGCGGCTCAAGGGGAGCGTTTTCGTAAAGAGGTGCGTGATGCAAAACGCGCTTCCTCTGTCTGAAGCGCAAAAAATTACGCAAAATTCTTGATTTTTGCGTAGAAATGTGAAATTTATGGAAGGGCCCTGCGGGAGAACTGGAGAGATTGTTATAGAAATGTCAAAATTTGCGCTATAAAACCGGCAGATTTACGAAAATTTTCCCGGATAGTGAAGCAATATGCCCATATTTAATAGGAACTTTTTGGGCAATTGTAAGAAATACAACGTTTGCGTAAGAAAAAGTGCTTTGGTCTCTTGAAAAAATGTTCGAATATGCTACAATAAGCCTACACAGTCAAGGGCTGCAAACCAAAGGGAGGAGAAAAAACTATGGAAAACATGTTTTGGATCGGTTTCATAGGCGCGCTGGTCGCCGGACTTTTTGCCGTTATGCAGGCAAAAAAAGTGCTGTCTTACTCAGAAGGCAGCGAAAAGATGCGTAAAATTGCGGCAAATATCCGCGCCGGCGCAAACGCTTACTTAAAGCAGCAGTACACCACGGTGTTCAAGGTCTTCGTGGTGGTCTTCGTCATTCTTCTGGTCATCGCCTTCGCCACCGGAGGCAAGATGCTCTCCAAGTTCACCCCCTTCGCCTTCGTCACCGGCGGCATCTTCTCCATGCTGGCGGGCTTCATCGGCATGAAGATCGCCACCAACTCCAACGCCCGGACCGCGCAGGCCGCCTCCGAGAGCCTGAACAAGGGCCTGCGGGTGGCCTTCTCCTCCGGCTCCGTCATGGGCTTCACCGTGGTGGGCCTGGGCATGCTGGACATCACCATGTGGTTCTTCCTGCTGCGGTACGCCTTCGGCGTGACCGACCCCGTGGCCCTGGGCAACATCATGGTTATGAACGGCATGGGAGCGTCTTTCATGGCCCTGTTTGCCCGTGTGGGCGGCGGCATCTACACCAAGGCCGCCGACGTGGGCGCGGACCTGGTAGGTAAAGTTGAGGCGGGCATCCCCGAGGACGACCCCCGGAACCCCGCCACCATCGCCGACAACGTGGGAGACAACGTGGGCGACGTGGCCGGCATGGGCGCGGACCTCTATGAGTCCTATGTGGGCTCCATCCTGGCCACCTTCGCCCTGGGCGCCGTGGGCGGCTACGGCTGGAACGGCATGCTGCTCCCCGTGGCCCTGGCGGTCTGCGGCATCATCTGCTCCATCTTCGGCTCCTTCCTGGTGAAGACCAAGGAGGACGCCACCCAGGAGTCCCTGCTGAAGAGCCTCCGTACCGGCACCTACACCGCCGCCGTGCTGGCGGCCGTGCTGGCGGCCCCCCTGACCTACTTCATCCTGGGAAGCTGGGGCGTGTACATCGCCATCCTCTGCGGCCTGATCGGCGGCTGCGCCATCGGCTACTTCACCGAGTACTACACCTCCGACACCTATAAGCCCACCCAGGAGCTGGCGGCGGCCTCCGAGACCGGCTCCGCCACCATCATCATCGGCGGCATCTCCCTGGGACTGAAGTCCACCATGACCTCCATTCTCATCGTGGCCGTGGCTGTGCTGGTGAGCTACTTCGCCGCTGGCGGCACCGTCCAAATCGTGGACGGCGCGGGCCACTTCACCGCCGCTTTCAACCAGGGCCTCTACGGCATCGGCATCGCGGGCGTGGGCATGCTGTCCACCCTGGGCATCACCCTGGCGACGGACGCCTACGGCCCCGTGGCCGACAACGCGGGCGGCATCGCCGAGATGAGCGGCCTGCCCGAGACCGTCCGGCAGCGGACCGACGCCCTGGACTCCCTGGGCAACACCACCGCCGCCACCGGCAAGGGCTTCGCCATCGGCTCCGCCTCCCTCACCGCCCTGGCCCTGCTGGTCAGCTACGTCAACATCGTCCAGGAGAACACCGACGAAATCCTGAACTTCACTCTGACCAGCCCCACCGTCCTGGTCGGCCTGTTCATCGGCGCCATGCTCACCTTCGTCTTCACCGCCGAGACCATGAACGCCGTGCAGAAGGCGGCCCAGTCCATCGTGGTGGAGGTCCGCCGCCAGTTCAAGGAAATCCCCGGCATCATGGAGTACAAGGCCGAGCCGGACTACGCCTCCTGCGTGGGCCTGTGCACCAAGGGCGCTCTCCATGAGATGGTGACTCCCGCCGTGCTGGCCATCGTGGTGCCCATCGCCACCGGCTTGATTCTCGGGCCCACCGGCGTGGTGGGACTGCTGGGCGGCGTGTCCGTCTCCGGCTTCGCCATGGCCGTGTTCATGTCCAACGCCGGCGGCGCCTGGGACAACGCGAAAAAGTACATCGAAACCGGACACCACGGCGGCAAGGGCTCCGACCAGCACAAGGCGGCGGTAGTGGGCGACACCGTGGGCGACCCCTTCAAGGATACCTCCGGTCCGTCCCTGAACATCCTGATTAAGCTGTGCTCTACGGTGTCCATCGTGTTCTCCGGCCTCATCCTGGCCTTCAACCTGATGAGCTTCCTGTAATCCCTCGTTTTAAACCTGGCAGCTTCCTTTTCTTCCTTTCCTTTTTAAAGGCGAAGGCCCCCCGCGTAAGCGGGGGGCCTTCGCCCTTTTCATGTCTCCTCCGAGTCCAACAGGCGCATCATGGACACCTCATAGGCCGTCCGCTCCTCCGTCTCCCCGGATTCCAGGGCCTTATGGTATGTACGGCTCTGCACCCGGCCCTCCAGGGCCAGGGGGTCCCCCACCCGGAGGCGGCTGGCCTTTACCGCAAGCTGGCCCCAGGCGATGACCGGTAGGTAGTCCGCCCGGCCGTAGCGCCGGGGGACCGCCAGCATCAAATCGCAGATGCTCCGCCCCAGGGGGGTCCGGCGGAAGATGGGGGGCTTGCACAGGGCGCCGGAGAGGGCGATTTGGTTCTGGGGCTCGTCCAGCCCTGGCTGGAGCTCCTGGGCGTAGACCGTCAGCACCAGGCGGCTGCCCACGCCGCTGCGGTTGTTGAAGGAGCGGAGCTGTCCCCGGACCCGGAGCAGCCGCCCCTCCGCCGCCTGGGCCGCCAGGGCCCCGGGCAGCAGCACCGGAAGCACGTCTACCTGGCCGCTGAGCCGGGGGACCTGAAGATACAGGCGGTAGAACTGCGCCCCATGGTTTTCGTGGGACCACTCCGGCTCCCCCAGGGCCAGGCCCTCCAGCAGCACGTCGTTTTTCGTCGTCATGTTGTCCACCTCTCGGTCGTGATAGCCTATCCTATGAGGGGGACGGGGCGGATAGAACTGGAAAAAGGGGCGCGGCGGCCAGCCGCGCCCCTTTCTGGGGAATGCTTAAATTTTGATGAGCTCGTATTTCCGGGTTCCAAGCCCCAGCTTCTCCGCGTGCTCCAGGCAGGACTGCCAGTGGGTGTCCGGGTGGGCCGCCTGGAAGACGTCGCCGCAGGTGCAGTCAAAACCGTCGTCAAACAGCACGGAACCCGGCATCGGGGGCTGAGAGACCACCGCGTCGGCGCAGGCCTGGTCCAGGGCCACCGGGTCGAAGGAGGCGAACATGCCCACGTCCGCGGCGATGGGCACGTCGTTCTCCCCGTGGCAGTCGCAGTTGGGGGAGACGTCCAGCACCAGGGACACGTGGAAGCAGGGCCGCCCGTCCACCACGGCCTTGGTGTACTCGGCAATTTTCTTGTTCAGGATGGTGGGGGCCTCGTCGTAGAGGCAGTCGATGGCGTCCTTGGGGCAGACCGCCAGGCACCGGCCGCAGCCCACGCACTTGTCCGTGTCGATGGAGGCTTTTCCGTCCGGGCCGAACTGGGGTGCGCCGTGGGCGCAGATCTTGGCGCAGGCCCGGCAGCCGATGCACTTGTCTGCCTTTACAAAGGGCTTGCCGGAGTTGTGCTGCTCCATCTTGCCCGCCCGGGAGCCGCAGCCCATGCCGATGTTTTTCAGGGCTCCGCCCATGCCGGCCTGTTCGTGGCCCTTGAAGTGGGTGAGGCTGACGAACACATCCGCGTCCATGACGGCCCGGCCGATTTTGGCCTCTTTCACGTACTCGCCGCCCTCCACGGGGACCAGTACCTCGTCGGTGCCCTTCAGCCCGTCGGCGATGACGACGTGGCAGCCGGTGGAATAGGGGCTGAAGCCGTTGACATAGGCGGACTCCAGGTGGTCCAGGGCGTTTTTCCGCCCGCCGACGTACAGGGTGTTGCAGTCCGTCAGGAAGGGTTTGCCTCCCTGGGACTTGATGAGGTCCGCTACGGCCCGGGCCCAGTTAGGCCGGAGATAGGCCAGGTTCCCCGGCTCGCCGAAGTGCATCTTGACGGCGACGAACTTGTCCTCCATGTCGATGTCCCCAAACCCGGCGGTCATCATCAGCCGGGCCAGCTTCTGGGGCAGGTTCTCCCGCCAGCTGGGGCAGCGGAAGTCCGCGAAATAGACCTTAGACGTCTCAGCCATAGTAGTCGTTCTCCTTTTCCGTTCGTTTTCCGTGGTTCCTTACCCGAGTTGTTTGGCACACAGTGTATCACATGGAGTACAGTCCATGTCAAGCCCTTTCCGGGATTTGAGGCCGGAATGTAAAAAAAGCGTTTTGCCGGTTGTATTCACCCGCCGCTTGTGCTAAACTATAACGGATTATAATAAGATGAAAGTACTACCATTGCTGGAGGATGCTGCATGAAGATCGTTGTGCTGGCCGGGGGCCTTTCCACCGAGCGGGCCGTCTCCCTGGTGACGGGCACCGGCATCTGCCGCTGCCTGCGGGAGCGGGGCCACCGGGCCATTCTGGTAGATTTGTTTTTAGGCGTAGAGGAGCTCCCGGCGGACCCGGAGGCCCTCTTCGACGCAGAGGACGGCCTGTGTCCCGAGGCGAAAATCGAGACCACGGCCCCGGACCTGGAGGCCGTCCGGCGGAGCCGGAGGGACCAAAGCCCCCGGGTCTTCGGGCCGGGTGTGCTGGAGCTGTGCCAGCTGGCGGATATTGTTTTTCTGGGCCTCCACGGCCGGGACGGGGAGGACGGCAGAGTCCAGGCCGCCCTGGAGCTGCTGGGGGTGCCCTACACCGGGTCCGGCTACCTGGCCTCCGGCGTGGCCATGGACAAGGCGGTGGCGAAACGGATCATGACGGCCGAGGGCGTTCCCACCCCCCGGTGGGGCGTGCTGGAATACGGACCGGAGGAGGCCTGCCGCCTGGCCCAGGAACTGCCAATGCCCTGCGTGGTGAAATGCACCACCGGCGGGTCTTCCCTGGGGGTCTTCCTGCCGGAGGACCGGGGGGAGCTCCGGGACGCGCTGACGGAGGTCCGCCGGTACGGCGGGGAGGTCATCTGGGAGGAGCGGATTTACGGCCGGGAGCTGACGGTGGCGGTGCTGGGGGACCGGGCCCTGCCAGCCGCGGAGACCACCCCCGCCGGGAAGGACTTCGACTACGCCGCCAAGTACCAGCGGGGCGGCGCGAAGGAGGTCTGCCCCGCCCCGCTGACCGAGGCGGAGGCCGCCGCCGCCGGGGAGCTGGCCCTGCGGGCCCACAAGGCTCTGGGGCTCCAGGTGTATTCCCGGACAGATATGATTCTCGACAAGGACGGGAAGCTCTGGTGCCTGGAGGTCAACTCCCTGCCGGGGATGACCCCCACCAGCTTTGTGCCCCAGGAGGCCGCCGCCGTGGGCATGAGCTACGGCGAGCTGTGCGAGGAGATTGTGCGCCTGTCCCTGGATATCCAGCGCCGCTGATACATCAATAAAAAGAGAAAGCGCGCCCCTCGGGGCGCGGGGAGGACGATGGAATGGAGCCCATGACTGCCCGTCAGATCGCCGCCGCCGTGGACGGCGTGTGGCTGAACCCCGGAGAGAACGTCCCGGCCGCCGCCGCGGTCTGCACCGACAGCCGCGCTCTGACCCCGGGATGCCTCTTCCTGCCCTGGGTGGGAGAGCGGTTCGACGGGCATGACTTTATCGACGCGGCCCTGGACGCCGGCGCGGCAGGGTGCCTCTGCGCCCGGGCGCCGGAAACCCTCCGGGAGGATAAATTCTACATTCAGGTGCCGGACACCCGGCTGGCCCTCCGGGCCCTGGCTTCCGCTTACCGGGACCAGTTTTCCATTCCGGTGATTCAAGTCACCGGCAGCGTGGGGAAGACCACCACCAAGGAGATGATCGCCGCCGTGCTGGGGGCAAAGCTCAAGGTATGGAAGACCCCGGAGAACTATAACAACGACGTGGGAACGCCCCTGACCCTGCTGGGCCTGACCCATGAGCACCAGGCGGCGGTGATTGAGACCGGCATGAACCACTTTGGGGAGATTGAGTATCTCACGGAGATGGTGCGGCCGGATATCGCCGTCATCTCCAACGTCGGAGACGCCCACATCCAGAACCTGGGCAGCCGGGAGGGCATCTTAAAGGCCAAGTGCGAGATTTTCACCCACCTGAAAAAGGAGGGCCTGGCCGTCCTGAACGGGGACGACGCTTTGCTGGACACGGTGGCGGTTCCCTTCCGGACCGTGCGCTGCGGCAAGTCGGGGCACTGTCAGGCCAGGATTACGGAGATTGCCGACCACGGTGTGGAGGGCATCCGCTGCACCGTGGTCACGGAGAAGGACCGCTACCCGCTGGACATTCCCGCCCCCGGGGAGCACATGGCCTATGCCGCCGCCATCGCCGCGGCGGTGGGAGAGGCCCTGGGCCTGAGCCGGGAGGAGATTGCCCGGGGGGCCGCCTCCTACGTCCCCTCGGGGAGCCGGATGCGGGTCCTCCGCCTCTCGGGGCGGCGGATGCTTCTGGACGACTGCTACAACGCCAACCCCCAGTCCGTGGCGGCGGCCCTGGAGATCCTGGCCCGGACGGACTGCGACAAGCGGGTGGCCGTCCTGGGAGACATGGGGGAGCTGGGGGCCATCGGGAACCGGGCTCACTACAACATGGGGGCCCTGGCGGCCATGCTGGGCGTGGACCTGGTGTTCGCCATCGGCAGCGGGGCCCTGGCGGGAAAGATCGCCGACGGCGTGGCTTTCAGCGGCGGGTCCGTGCTCTATTTCCCCACCAAGGAGGAGGCCCTGCCGGAGCTCCGGCGGCAGCTGGGGGCGGTGGGCACCGTCATGCTGGTGAAGGCCTCCCACGCCATGAAATTCGAGTGGCTGGTGAAGCGGCTCTTGGAAACGTAAACTGGAGAATGAACGACAAAACGCTATGATTGAGATACAGATCAGCTCCCTGGTCAAGTCCTTCGAGGTGGGGCACAATGTCCTGGACGGCCTGACCTTCCAGATTGACCAGGGGGAGCGGGTGGGCCTGCTGGGCCGGAACGGCGCGGGCAAAACCACCCTGTTTCGCATATTGACGGGAGAGCTGGACCACGACGAGGGCCAGGTCTCCATCGCCTCGGGCCACCGGCTGGGCCTCATCTCCCAGATTCCCGTGTACCCGGCGGGGTACACCGTGGAAGACGTGCTCCGCTCCGCCTTTGCCCGGCTGGAGAGCCTGGCAAAGGAGATGGAGGCCCTGGAGGGCCGCATGGCGGCGGGGGAAACCGACCCGGCGCTGCTGCGGCGCTACGGGTCCCTGGCCGAGCGGTTCGAGGTCTTCGGGGGCTATGACACCGACGTGGCGGTGAATAAAATCGCCAACGGCCTCTCCATCTCCCCGGAGCAGCGGGAGCAGCTCTTCGACAGCCTCTCCGGCGGGGAGAAGACCCGGGTGAACCTGGGCCGCCTCATCCTGGAGGACACGGATATTTTGCTGCTGGACGAGCCCACGAACCACCTGGACCTCCACGCCACGGAGTGGCTGGAGGAGTATATTCGGGGCTTCCGGGGCACCGTGCTGGCCATCTCCCACGACCGCTATTTTCTGGACCGGGTGGTGACCCGGGTCATCGAGATCGAGGACGGGAAGGCGGAGTTCTACAGCGGGAACTACAGCTTTTACGCTGTGGAGAAGGAGCGCCGCTATCAGGAACGGCTGAAGCAGTACCAGAAGGAGCAGGCGAAAATCCAGCAGCTGGAAAAGGCGGCGGAGCAGCTGCGGGTCTGGGCTTTCATGGGCATGGACAAGACCTACCGCCGGGCCATCAACATCGAGCGGCGCATCGAGCGGATGCGCACCACCTCCAAGCCCACCAAGGCCCGGAAAATGGACGCCCGGTTCTCCACCGCCGAGTTCCACGGGGACGAGATGCTGGGCGTCCGGAACGTGGCCAAGTCCTATGGGGACAAGCGCCTGTTTGACGGCATCACCCTGAAGGTGGAGGGGGGCGAGCGCATCGCCCTCATTGGGGACAACGGGACGGGGAAGTCCACCCTGATTAAAATGATCATGGGGGAGCTGTACCCCGACGAGGGCCGGATCAAGCTGGGCCCCCAGGCGAAGCCCGCGTACCTGCCCCAGATCATTCATTTCGACCACCCGGACTGGAATCTGGTGGAGAATATGATGGCCTCGAAACGGGGCCTCTCCGCCCAGAGCGCCCGAAACCGCCTGGCGTCCTATGACTTCCGGGGGGAGGACGTGTTCAAGCCCGTGTCGGTGCTCTCCGGCGGGGAGCAGAGCCGCCTCCGGCTGTGCATGCTGATGGATGGGGAGATCAACTTCCTCATTTTGGACGAGCCCACCAACCATCTGGACATCGCCTCCCGGGAGTGGATCGAGGAGGCGGTGGAGTCCTACGACGGGACGCTGCTGTTTGTCAGCCACGACCGCTATTTCATCAACCGCTTCGCCACCCGGATCTGGGAGCTGGCGGACGGAACGATTACGGACTACCCCTGCGGCTTCGCCCAGTACCGGCAGATGAAGGCCCAGGAGGAGGCGGCGAAAGCCGGGCCGCCGCAGCCCCGGAAGGAGAAGGCCGAGCGCCCCGCCCGGGGAAACCGGGCCCAGCAGAACGCCCGGCGGCAGCTGACCATCTGTGAGCGGGACATCGCCAGGGCGGAGGAGCGGATTTCCGCCCTGGAGGCGGACATGGAGGCCGCGGCCTGCGACTACGAAAAGCTGACGGAGCTGACGGCGGAGCGGGAGGCCGCCCAGGGGGACCTGGACGCCCTCTACGAGCGCTGGGAGCAGCTCAGCGAGGAGGCCGGGGAGGCATGACGGCAAAACGGCTTTGCCGGATTGGACGGCTGCTATTGGCCTGTGCAGGGCTGGCGCTGGTATTGATTCCCAACGGAATGCGCTTTACCGGGTATCTTTTCCTAGGCATTTTGGCGGTTTGGTATTGCGGGCTGCTTCTTTGCCACTGGGGAAAAAAGTCCCGGACGGGGAAGATCTGTTACCGCGTTTTTCTCGCGGGAGCGGGCCTTGGCGTCGTGTGCCTTGCGGGCATCGAGGCCGCCGTTGTCTTCCGGGGAGAGGCGGACAACTCCGGAGTTCCCGTGGACGCGGTCATCGTCCTGGGGGCCGGGGTCAACGGCGAGACTCCCTCCGCGGCGTTGTGGAGCCGCATCCGGGCGGCGGAGGACTATCTGGAAAAACACCCGGAGGTCCCGGTGGTCCTCTCCGGCGGTCAGGGCCCCGGGGAGCGGATTACCGAGGCGGAGGCCATGCGCCGGGCGCTTGGGGGAGAGGACGGGGCGGAGAACGCCCGCTTTCTCCTGGAGGAGCGGTCCGCCAACACGGCTCAAAACTTCGCCTTTTCCAAGGCGCTGCTGGAGGAGCGCGGCCTGGACACGGAGACGGCGGTGATCGCCGTGGTGACCAACGATTTCCACTGCTTCCGGGCCCACATGATCGCCCAGAAGCAGGGGCTGAACATCGTTGACGTCCCGGCGGAGCTGCCCTGGTGGTGGCTCACCGCCAACTACTATTTGCGAGAGGCCTTCGCCGTGGTGAAAACGGCATTGTTCGACTGATATACGGACCAAAGGAGATGAACGCCAAGTGGCATGGAACAACGTGCTGTGCGTGTACTACTCCCGGACGGGGAATACGCGGACGGCCATGGAAGAGATCGCCAGAGCCCTGGGGGCGGAGCTGGTGGAGCTCCAGGACAATGTGGACCGCAGCGGCTGGGGCGGCTGGCTCCGGTGCGGCGTGGACGCCATGCGCCGGACCCTGCCCCCGGTGAAGTGCTCCGCCCGGTTTCCCCTGACGGACTACCGGCTGGTGGTGGTGGGGACCCCGGTGTGGGCGGGGCGGTGCAGCTCCGTGGTGCGGAGTTTTTTAAAGGAAAATGGGAAACATATCCGCAACGCCTCCTATGTGCTGACCCGGGGCTGTGAGGATAAGAACGAGGAGATTTTCGAGCAGATGGACGCTTACGTCCCCTGCGGCCACCGGACGGCGGTGTCCCTGCGGAGCGGCTCCGTGGGCTACGCCTTCTGGCAGGAGGAGTTCCTCCGCCAGACCCAGGAGTTTTTGCAGAGCACCGGGCGGTAGGCCTCCCCTCAGAGCGTCGAAATTCTTTGTCTGGGAGGGGCAGGATGCTGGAGAGATTAAAAGAGCTGGCGGTCCGGCGGGAGGACCTGGAGGCCCGGCTGGCGGACCCCGCCGTCTACGGCGACGGGAGGAAGCTGGCGGCCCTTCAGCGGGAGCTGAAGGAGCTGGCCCCGGTGGTGGAGGCGGGCCGCGCCCTGGAGGCGGCGGAGCGCCGCCGGGAGGAGGCGGAAGCCCTACTCCGGGACCCGGAGCTGAAGGCCCTGGCCCAGGAGGAGCTCGCCGCCGCCAAGGCGGAGGCGGAGGAGCTCCGGGAGAGGCTGAAACGGCTTCTCCTCCCCCGGGACCCCAACGACGGGCGGAACGCCGTCCTGGAGCTCCGGGCCGGGGTGGGCGGCGAGGAGGCGGCCCTGTTCGCCGGGGAGCTCCTCAGGATGTACGCCATGTACGCCCAGCGCCGGGGCTGGCGGACAGAGGTCCTCAGCGTCAATGAGACGGAGCTGGGGGGCGTGAAGGAGGCCGTGGTTTTGGTGGAGGGAGAGGACGTGTTCTCCCGCCTGAAATTCGAGAGCGGCGTCCACCAGGTGAAGCGGGTCCCGGAGACGGAGTCCAGCGGGCGCATCCAGACCAGCACCGCCACGGTGGCGGTGCTGCCGGAGGCGGAGGAGGTGGACGTGGCCATCGACCCCAAGGACCTCCAGATCGACACCTACCGTTCCTCCGGCGCGGGGGGACAGCACGTCAACAAGACGGAATCCGCCATCCGCGTCACCCACCTGCCCACGGGGACGGTGGTGACCTGCCAGGACGAGCGGAGCCAGTACAAAAATAAGGATAAGGCCATGCGGGTCCTCCGCTCCCGGCTCTACCGGCAGGAGCGGGAGAAGCGGGACGCCGCCGCCGCCTCAGAGCGGAAAAGCCAGGTGGGCGGCGCGTGGCGCAGCGAGAAGGTACGGACCTACCGCTTTCTCCAGAGCCAGGTGGTGGAACACCGCATCGGGCTGACGGTGCACAGGCTGGACGCGGTGCTGAACGGGGACTTGGACGAGATCATCGACGCCCTGGCGGCGGCGGACCAGGCCCGGCGGCTGAAGGGCGGCGGGGAGTGAGGAGGCCGCAAGAAGGCTTTACGGCATGAAAAAGCGGGCGGGAGCCCGGATGAAGAGATAGAGGCGAAGCATATGCAGACGATTTATTACGACTTGCGGGACACCAAGGGACAGCAGAAGGAGATTGAGGACAAGATCTCCGCCGCCGCCAAGATTCTCCGGGAGGGGGGGCTGGTGGGCATCCCCACGGAGACGGTGTACGGTCTGGGGGCCGACGGGACCAACCCCGCCGCCGTCCGGCGCATTTTCGAGGTGAAGGGGAGGCCCCAGGACAACCCCCTGATTCTCCACGTCACCGGGGCCCAGTGGCTGCCCCGGTACTGCGCGGACATTCCCCCGGTGGCCTATACCCTGGCGCGGAAGTTCTGGCCGGGGCCCCTGACCATGATTTTAAAGCGCCAGCCCACGGTTCCCAACGAGACCACGGCGGGGCTGAACACCGTGGGTGTTCGCTGCCCCAACCACCCGGTAACCCTGGCCATCATCCGGGAGGCCGGCATGGCCATCGCCGCGCCCAGTGCCAACACCTCCGGCCGCCCCAGCTGCACCACGGCCCAGGACGTGCTGGAGGACGTGGGAGGCCGGGTGGACATGGTGGTGGACGGCGGGCCCTGCGCCGTGGGCGTGGAGTCCACCGTGCTGGACCTGACCCGGGAGCCCCCCCGGCTCCTCCGCCCCGGCGGGCTGCCTGTGGAGGACATCGAGCGGCTCATCGGCCACGTGGACGTGGACCGGGCCGTGGTTTCCTCCCTCCGGCCGGAGGAGCGCCCCGGCGCCCCGGGGATGAAGTACCGCCACTACGCCCCTAAAGCCTCGGTGACGGTGGTCACCGGCTCCCCCATGAACTCCGCCCGGAAGATCGCGGAGCAGGCGGGCCCCACCGCCGGCGTCATCTGCTTTGAGGAGTACGCCCACCTCTTCCCCCAGCAGGTGGTCCGCTCCCTGGGCCCATGCAGCGACAAGCTGGTCCAGGCCCAGCGGGTCTTCGAGGCCCTGCGGAGCTTCGACAGCAGCGAGGTGACGGAGATTTTCGCCCAGTGCCCGGACAACCGGGGCCTGGGCCTGGCCATTGGGAACCGGCTGAAAAAGGCGGCGGGCTTCCACATCGTCAACGCGGACAGCCAGCGGATCATTCTGGGAATCACGGGAGGCACCGGCGCGGGGAAGAGCAGCGCCCTTCAGGCTATCCGGGACTTGGGAGGGGTTGTCATCGACTGCGACGCGGTCTATCACCAGGTGCTGGAGGAGAGCGAGGACTTCAAAAATGCCATCAATGTGCGCTTCCCCGGGGTTTTCACCGCCGAGGGCAGGCTGAACCGGAAGAAGCTGGGGCAGGAGGTCTTTGCCAAGCGGGACCGGCTGGACCAGTTAAACGCCATCGTCTACCGCTTTCTCCTGCCGGAGCTGGAGACCATGGTGGAGGCCGCCGACGGGCTCTGCGCCCTGGACGCCATCAACCTCTTCGAGAGCGGCCTGGACCGCCTCTGCGACCGCACGGTGGCGGTGACGGCCCCCACGGAGCTGCGGGTGAAGCGCATCATGGCCCGGGACCACATTACGGAGCAATACGCCCGCCTGCGCATCGGCGCGCAGAAGCAGGACGAGTATTACCGGGGCAAGTGCGACTGTGAGCTGAACAACGCCACGGAGTCCCCGGAGGAGTTCCGCCGGGACGCCTACCTGTTCTTCGAGCGCCTGGTGGAGGCCGTCCAGGAGGAGAAAAGGCATGGGTAATATTAGGAGGTAACATCTTACTATGGAAAAATCCGAATACAAGGAGCTGAAGAAGCAGCTCCTCTCGACCAAGAAGAACGGCTACGATCTTCTCACCGAAGAGGACCGGAAGGCGATGGAGGACTACTGCGCCGGCTATAAGCGCTTTCTGGATGTGAGCAAGACGGAGCGCCTCTGCGCCGCGGAGGCCGTCCGCCTGGCGGAGGCCGCCGGCTACCGGCCCTATGAGGCGGGGACGGCGGTGAATCCCGGGGATAAGTTCTACGCCTGCAACCGGGGCAAGGCCGTCATGCTGGCCCGCGTGGGGCAGAAGCCCCTCTCGGAAGGCATCCAGCTGGCGGCGGCTCACATCGACTCTCCCCGGCTGGATTTGAAGCCCAATCCTCTCTATGAGGACAGCGAGCTGGCCTATTTCAAGACCCATTATTACGGCGGCATCCGGAAATATCAGTGGGTCACCATCCCTCTGGCCCTCCACGGCGTGGTGATTTTGAAGGACGGGACCCGCGTCACCGTCCGCGTCGGCGAGGAGGAGGGGGAGCCCCGGCTGGTCATCACGGATCTGCTGCCCCACCTGGGGGCCGCCCAGAACAAGAAGCCCCTGGCGGAGGCTGTCCCCGGCGAGACGCTGAACCTGCTGCTGGGCAGCGAGCCCATCGGCGGGGAGGAGGAGTCCGGCCGGGTAAAGCTGGCCGTCATGAAGCTGCTCCACGAGAAATACGGCATGGCGGAGGACGACCTCAGCTCCGCCGAGCTGGAGGCCGTCCCGGCGGTGAAGGCCTGCGACATCGGTCTGGACCGCTCCATGATCGGGGCCTACGGCCACGACGACCGGGTCTGCGCCTACGCCGCCCTGAAGGCCCTGCTGGACCTGGAGGAAACCCCGGCGAGAACCGCCGTGTGCATCCTGGCGGACAAGGAGGAGATCGGCTCCGACGGCGTGACGGGCATGCAGTCCGCCGCCTTCGATACCTTCATCGAGGACCTGTGCGCCGCCCAGGGCGGGACTCTCCGGGCCTGCTTCGCCAAGTCCTTCTGCCTCAGCGCCGACGTGACGGCGGCCTACGACCCCAACTATCCCGACGTGTTTGAGAAGCGGAACGAGTCTCAGATGAACTACGGCGTGGGTCTTTGCAAATACACCGGGGCCCGGGGCAAGTCCGGGGCCTCCGACGCGGATGCGGAGACCGTGGCCTACGTCCGGCGGCTCTTCGACGGGGCGGGGGTGATCTGGCAGATCTCGGAGCTGGGCAAGGTGGACGCCGGCGGCGGCGGCACCGTGGCCATGTATATGGCCAACCGGAACATCAGCACCCTGGACGCGGGGGTCCCGGTGCTGAGCATGCACGCTCCCTTCGAGACGGTGGCCAAGCTGGACTGCTACGAGACCTACAAGGGCATGAAGGCGGTCTTCCAGGCGAAGGACGGGGTTTGACGCATCGGACAAAAAAGGACTGTGCCGGAGGGCACAGTCCTTTTTCAATGGGCTTTACGGATTGGTACTGACGAAGCAGGAGGGGGCGTACCCGTCCAGCATGTCGAAGGTGAAGTAGCTGCCCCGGGAGAAGGTGACCCGGCGGACCAGCGTTCCGCCGATCCGGTCGTCCCCGTCGGCGTCCTGGTGGACGGAGAGAAAGCCGTCCTGATCGCTGGTGTCCACAAAGCGGAAGCTGTCGTGGTCTCCCTCCCAGGGAATCATATCGGCGAAGGCCTCGTCCCAGCGGAGGAAGATGAAGATATAACTTGCCTCGGGCTTCTCCGGGTTGTCGAAGCGGACAAGGTAGTTACACGCCTGGAACAGGGGGAAGGGGATCTGGATGGTGAAGACTGCCTCGTAGGGGGAGTAGACGTCCACGGTGACTTCCGCCTCATACAGGCCCTCGCTGGTGAACTCGCTGCCGTCCAGGCCCAGAGAGCGGGCCTCGCCGGTTCCGGCATAGGTCCGCAGGGGACGGGCCTCCTCCTCCGGCTCCGGGGCGGGGGACTGGGGCACGGGCTCTTCCGGGAGCTGGACCTTTTCCCCGGTCCCGTTCAGGCAGCGGTACAGGAACGTAGCAATTTGCCCCCGGGTGCAGGGCTCGTCGGGAGAGAAGGTAGTCTCGGAGGTGCCGGAGGTGATGCCGGTTTCCACGGCCCAAGCCACGGCCTGGGCGTGGTCCGTGCCGGAGTCCACGTCGGTAAAGGCGTTGGGGGCGCTGGCGGCGGGGGATCCGGCGTAGCGCCAGAGGAAGCCCATGGCCATCCCCCGCCCGCAGGGGGCGGCGGGATTCAGCAGGCCGGCCGCGCCGCCCAGGACGCCGGATTGATAGGCCCAGGCCACGGCCTCCCGAAAGCTGGGGCTGACGGAGTCCGCCGGAAGGCCGGGGGGAAGGATCTCCGCGTCCGCCTGGGGAGACCCGGCGGCCCGCCAGAGGAAGGTGAGGATTTGTCCCTGGGTACACAGGGCGTCGGGGGAGAAGGTGTCCTCGGAGGTCCCGGTGGTAATGCCCCGCTCCACAGCCCAGGCGATGGGCGCGGCATAGTACAGCCCCTCGTCCACGTCGGAGAAAGCGGAGGCGCCGCCCGTCAGCAGTAGCAGAGCCAGGAGAAAAGCGGCCAGCGTCTTTTTCATATGCGCGCGCACCTCGTTTCGTTTGAAAATTTTCGGCCCGAAAAGGCTCAAGCCCTATTGTAAGATATTTTTCCTCCGCTTGCAAGCCCAAACCACAATTTGTATGTTACATCTTTGTTACAGGCACAAGAGATAGTGCCTGCTTTCGACAAAAACCACAAACGGCCCGGAGCGCCCCCGGACGGGGCCCCGAAGGCGGTCAGCTTTTTATACAGAAAATTAGAGCCGCTTTTGTGCGAAATAGAGAAGTGGAAAAAGCGGGTGAAAAAATTTGGAAATCATAAAACCACGAGGTCCCCTTTTGGTACTTCTTTATAGAGAGACTCTTTTCCCGCCCCTCTCCGGCGGGGGAAGAGGGCTCAAAGGACGAAAGGAGATTTGTTCCATGAAAAGAAGCAAGCGATTCCAGCGCCTGACGGCCCTGCTCTGCGCCCTGGTCCTAGCGCTGGGGCTGTCCCCCGCCGCGTTGGCGGCGGGCGTGACGCCCAGAACAACGCTCGCCAACCGGCAGGACTATCAAGGGTATGCCGCGAATCCCATACTGACCTACTTGTATCCAAACGGCAAGGGTGGCTTGACACGGGTGGAATACAATGGCGCCAACGTGGAAGCGGAGGAATACAACGGCTCCTACCAGCTTGTGAGCAAGAAAACCTTCCCCATGGAGCTGCCCCTGTGGGGCGGATTTTTCGCGGGAAGCCGGTACAACTTCCTGATCTATGGCCAGCACAACAGCAAGGAGAGCCCCGCGGTGGAGTTCATGCGGGTCGTCAAATACTCCAAGGATTGGCGGCGCCTGGGAAGCGCCAGCTTCTATGACGAGTACGTATACGAAATTTTCCGTGCAGGGACGCTGCGCTGCGCGGAAAGCGGCGGCAGGCTGTATGTCATGACCTGTCACACGGCCTATGACTTCGGAGATGGAAAGCACCACCAGTCCAGCTTTGTATTCCAGATCGATCAGGACTCCATGACCTATGAACATCTGGACCCCTTCTATGTCAGCCATTCTTTTGACCAATACATCCTGATTGACCAGCAGAAAAGAATTGTTGCCGTGGACCTTGGGGACGCCAGTCCCTACCGCGCCGTGAATCTCCAGACCCTCCTGGTGGATTTCGACCCCATGCAGATTTACAATTCGGGGACGTATGAACAGAAAAAAATCTTTGATATCCCCGGACAAAAGGGCGCGAACTATACCGGCGTCCGCCTGGGCGGCCTGGAGGAGACCACAAACCATTATGTCACCGCCTTCAGCCGAGGCAGCCAGGCCACACAGAAGGGTTTCGAGGGAAGCTGGGACGTCTACCTGAGCTTCACAAATAAGAACACCTTTCAGTCCAGCTTAGTGAAGGCCAGCGCCGGACAGAATGCGGTCCCGCCGCTTCTGGTCTCCACGGGCCTTGACGGGGGTTATGTGATTTGGTGCGACTATACCAAGGACATCCTGCAGTCCGACACGCTGCACTACCGGACCTATTCGGACAACGGGACCCTGGGTCCCATTATGACGGCGAAGGGTCACATTTCCGACTGCCAGCCCGTGTCGTACAACGGCAAGCTGGTCTGGCTGACGGAAGGGGCGGACGGAGCGCCCACGTTCTATATTCTGGACGCGGCCGGAGTGAAGGCCGTCCCGGCCGCCGCCGCGCCGGGGGCGGTGGAGCTTCCCCCGGTGACCAAGGCCAGCGTTCCCGCGCCGAACACGCCGAAATCCTCCAGGGGCGTCGTTCAGGACGGCTGATCCGTACGTGGAACGGCTTGAGGGCCCGCCGCGGCTGCGGCGGGCCCTTTCCGTTTCCTCCTCACAGCTCCCGCATCAAATGAAAGGTCTGCATCAGCTGGACGGAGCCGTAGCCCCACTGGTTGTTGGGGTACTCCATATCCGCCCGGCGGAGGCATCCCCGGATGAGATAGGCCCGGATTTGATACGTTCCCATAGACGGGTCGTTCCCCTCCCGGACGCCCCACTGGAGCAGCAGGGCGCAGGTTCCCGCCAGCACCGCCGCCGCCGCGCTGGTGCCGCTCATCAGGCCCGGGCCGTAGGGGTAAATCCCCCGGACGCCCACGCCGGGGGCCGTCAGGTCCGGGAGGATGCGCCCGTCCCAGGCGGGACCCCGGGAGCTCTTGGCGTAGAGGCTTTTGCTGTTGCTGTCATAGGCCCCGCAGCAGATCACCCCCACGGCGGAGGCGGGGCTGGTGACGGTATAGCCCGGCGTGGCCGCCAAAAACTCCACCGTGGGGGAGACAAAGCCCGTCATGGGCAGCCATACCTGATAGCTGCCGTTCAGCAGGATGTCCCCGTGGAGCCGGATGGTCCACACGCCGGGAGTGGCCCCCAGGATGCGGATGACCGTCAGCTGCCCCCCGCTGCCCTCCACGGGGAAGTGGTACTCGATCTGCACCCGGGCGGCCTCCAGCACCAGCTTCACGTCGGCGGCGGGGCCCATGCCCGGCCGGGCGGGCACCCGGCCCACCAGCTCCCCGGAGGGGGACCGGACGGAGACGGACAGCCGGTCCGCCACGGTGCTCCACACGGCCAGGTACACGTCCCCGGCGTTTTCCCCCACCTTCAAATCCACCGTCCCCGGCTCCTCCCCGGGCTGGAGGACGCCGCCGGTGTGGTGCCGGGCCTCCGCCTCGTTCCCCGCCGCGGCGCAGAGGCAGATTCCCGGCAGGAGGGCCGCGCTCCCCAGGTACTCCTCGAAGACGCTGGCTCCGTCGTGGCTTCCCGCGTTGGTGCCTAGGCCCAGGCAGATTACCGCCGGGCGGCCCAGCTCCCGGGCCTTGTGCAGGATGTACTCCACCCCCACCATGACGGCGCTGGACTCATAGGCGTTCTCCTGGTCCGCCGGGACGCAGTACCGCTCCCGGTAGAAGGGCCGGGCTTTGCGGAGCTTCACGGCGATGATCTCCGCGTCGGGGGCCGCGCCGGTGAAATCCTCCGTCTCCCGCCCGGCGGCCACGGAGGCCAGGAAGGTGCCGTGGCCGTCCTCGTCCCGCTGAGGGACGGCGGCATAGGGGTCCTGGGAGGCCAGGGCCGCGTCGATGTCCGCCTTGGAGTACTCCCGGCCCATCAGGAAGCCCTCCGGAGGTTCCCCTTCGGCGGTCTGGTCGTAGATGTATTGGATTTTGCTGCTGCCGTCCTCGTAGCGGAAGACCGGCTGGGTGTAGTCGATGCCCGTGTCCAAAAAGCCGATGAGCACCCCCCGGCCCTTTAAGTTCAGGTAGGGCTGGCTCTGGACCTGGGAGACTCCCGCGGCCTCCAGGGCGGGCCGGTCCAGGAGGCCCAGCACCACGGAGACAGAGCTGACGAAGGCGGCCCCCAGGGCCTCCTCCAGGTGGTGAAAGTTCTCCTGCTTGATGTAGCCCAGGACGTAGCGCCCGGAGAGCATCTGCCCCACCACCACCTCGGAGGAGCGCTGGGCGTAGGCGAAAAAGGCGTCCGTGGCCCGGGTGACGAAATCCACGGTGTCCGGCGCGTGAATGAAGGCCATCGCCTCGGGTGATAAGGCCATGGTCAAAGCCCCCTTTCCAAATGACTTACCAGCTCGTTCATGGTCCCGCAGAGATTCAGCCGCCCATAGCCCCACAGGGGGTTGGGGTAGGCCAGGAAGGGGCTGCGGAGGGCTCCCTTGCAGAGAAACGCCTTTACCCGCTGGCCGTAAAGGAAGGGGTCGTTTCCCTGGACCACGCCCCATTCCATCATCAGCGCCGCCGACCCGGAGACGAAGGGGGCCGCCATGCTGGTGCCGGTGAACACGTCGTAGCCGCCCCCCGGCTTGGCGGAGCGGACCGCCTCCGCCGGGGCCGTCAGGTCCAGGAGGACCCGGCCCGCGCAGTCCTGGTCCCCCCGGCCGGAGAAGGGACTGACGGTCTCCGTCTCCGGCCGGAAGCCCCCCACGGAGATGGGGTACAGGGCCGTTGCCGGGAGGGTGATGGTCAAATCCGGCTCCGGCTGGAGGAAGGCGGTGCGGTCGCTGACCTCCTCGATGGTGGGCAGCCACACGTCGAACCGGCCGTCGGCCACCTTCTTGCCGAAGCACCGCAGGTTCCAGAGGCCGTCCAGCTCCCCCGGCGGGGCGTCCAGGAGAAACAGAACCTCCTGGGTGGCGGTGTAGTGGGTGGGCACGCCGTAAAAGACGGCCGCCCGGATGGGGCCGAAGCGGAGAAACCGGGTCCCCTCCGTCAGGGGCCCCGTGGTCTGGCCGTTGGGAAGGACCAGCTCGAACACCGCGTCGTCGGCGAAGTTCTTCCAGAGAGAGAGGTAAATCTGGGTGCGCTGGGTGGAGACGGTAAATTCCGCGTCCAGGGTCTCGTTTTCCACGAGCCGCCCCCGGAAGTGGTGGGCCCCGGAGCCCTCGTTCCCGGCGGCGCAGACAATGACGCTCCGCCCCCGCTGGGAGGACTGGTCGATGTAGGACTCGAACAGCGTTTGCCCCTGATGGGAGCCGCAGTTGGTGCCGTAGCTCAGGTTCACCACGCAGGGCATCCGCCGTTCCTCCGCCTGGTCCAGGAGGAACTTGACGGCCCGCATCACGTCCGTGGTCCGGGCTCCAGCCAGCTTCACGGCGGCGATGGAAGCCCCGGGGGCCGCCCCGCTCCGCCCGGCGGCCACGGCGGCCACGGCGGTGCCGTGGCCCGACTGGTCGGCGGAGGGCGCCAGCCCTGCGGCGATC
This sequence comes from uncultured Oscillibacter sp., assembly GCA_950097265.1. GTDB lineage: Bacteria > Bacillota > Clostridia > Oscillospirales > Oscillospiraceae > Oscillibacter. The sequence goes on along the minus strand of CATNDJ010000004.1, from coordinate 1,766 downwards.
TCCGCCTGAGTATAGGCGGCCCCCCGGAGGAAGCCCTTGGGAGGCGTCCCCTCCGCCGTCATGTCCCACAGGGCCGCCACCCGGCTGGTCCCGTCCTCTCCCAGAAACTCCGGGTGCCCCAGGTCCAGGCCGGAATCCACAAAGCCGATGAGCACCCCCCGCCCTGTCAGTCCCAGGCCGGTTTCCCGCTGGACCGGGGGAATGCAGGATGCCTCCAGGCTCCGGTCCGCCAGGCTGCTGAGCCGCCGGGCGGGCTCGTAGCAGGTGACCTGCCAGTGGGAAAGCAGCCGCTCCGGGGACTCCTCCCCCAGCTCCATGATGGCGAACTGGGCGTCCAGCAGCTCCGTGGGGTAGCCAAGGGAGAGGACGTCCCCTGTGTATTTGATGATGTATTCCATACAGCCCTCCTGTCCCGATGCTTTGGGCGGTAGCCGGAGGGAACCGCCCGCATAGGATAGTATACGGAAAGGAGGAGCAACCTTATGAATCCAACTTATACGGACAAAGGCAGCCTGCAGATCTTTGTCACGGCGGGGGAGACTCCGGACCCCATCCCGGGGGCCCGGGTCCGCATCACGGACCCTGCGGACGGCACGGTGCTGGAGGAGGTGGCCACTGATTCCTCGGGCCAGACTCCGTTTATCGAGCTGCCCGCACCGCCCATGGAGTGGTCCGTGGAGGAGGGGGCGGCGGAGCAGCGGCCCTACGCCGTCTACAACGTGACGGCCTTCGCCCCGGAGCGGGAGACCCTCCACATTGGCGGCGTGGAGCTGCTGCCCGCCGCCCGGGCCGTCCAGCGGGCCCCTCTGGCCCCCGCCCGGGCCGGGGGCTTTAACGTACACAACGTGCTTCTGCCGCCCCACGCCCTCTGGGGGGAGCCCTCCGCCCGCCCCCAGGAAGAGGAGGTCAAGCCCCTGCCGGAGCCCGAGGGCCTGGTGGTCCTGCCGGAGCCGGTGATTCCGGAGTTTGTGGTGGTCCACGCCGGGCGGCCCGACGACGCCTCCGCCCAGAACTACTGGGTGCGGTTCAAGGACTATGTAAAGAACGTGGCGTGCAGCGAAATCTACTCCACCTGGCGGACGGAGGCCATCAAGGCCAACGTGCTGGCCATTATTTCCTTTACCCTGAACCGGGTGTATACGGAGTGGTACCGGGGGAAGGGCTATGACTTCACCATCACCGGCTCCACGGCCTTCGACCAGTCCTACTCCCACGGGCGGACCATCTTTGAAGAGATCGGCGTGGTGGTGGACGATCTCTTTACCACCTACGTTACCAAGGAGGGCATCGCCCAGCCCCTCTTTACCCAGTACTGCGACGGGCGGCGCACTCAGTGCAGCGGCCTGAGCCAGTGGGGTTCCCAGGCTCTGGGAGAGCAGGGCTGGGACGCGGTGAGCATCCTGAAGAAGTATTACGGCTCGGATATTTACCTCAAGAGCGCGGAGAAGGTGGAGGGCGTGCCCCTGTCCTACGGCGGCGAGGTCCTGACTCTGGGCAGCGAGGGGGAGGCGGTGCGGACCATCCAGAGCCAGCTCAACCGCATCGCGGACAATTTCCCCGCCATTCCCAAGACCCCGGCGGACGGCGTCTACGGCCCCGCCACCCAGGAGGCGGTGACGGCCTTCCAGAAAATTTTCCACCTGCCCCAGACGGGCAGCGTGGACTTCGCCGCCTGGTACGAGATTTCCAACGTGTACGTCGCCGTGGCGGAGCTGGCCTGAAGCGGGAGAGCCCGCCGTGAAAACACGGCGGGCTCTCTTCTATAA
>CATNDJ010000003.1:7212-119820 GCA_950097265.1 uncultured Oscillibacter sp. | reverse complement strand
GCGTCCGCCCGGTTTTTGGCTCCCGGACGGTCTGGATGGCCTTCACCAGCTCGGTCAGCTCCGCTCGGGACAGTTCCTGGGACATCCGCGTTCCCTCCTCAGCAGCCCAGCTCCGCCTGGAGCCTGGCCTCCTTCTCGGCGATCTGGGCGGCCATCTTCTCCCGGGCTTGGTCCAGCCTGGCGGCCAGTTCCTCGTCGGACACCGCCAGGATCTGGGCGGCCAGCACCGCGGCGTTTTTCGCCCCGTTGATGGCCACCGTTGCCACGGGGATGCCGCTGGGCATCTGGACGGTGGCCAGCAGGGCGTCCAGGCCGTCCATGGCTCCCCCCTTCATGGGAATGCCGATGACGGGCAGGGTGGAGTTCCCGGCGAAGGCCCCCGCCAGGGCCGCGATGCCCTCCGGCCCTGGTCCCGCCGCCGCCACCCAGCCCAGGGCGAAGGGGGCGGCCCCTCCGGCGGTCTGCCCGGCGGCCAGGGCCGCCGCCAGGAAGAAGCGGACGCCCAGATTGACCAGCCGCCCTGTCCTCTCCCGTTCCAATGTCCCGTGTGCCACAGCTTGTCCCTCCTCGAGATGTTGTCCTCTCATTGTAGCGCCGGAGAAAGGAAAAACCCGTCGGGAAAGGTGGCGGGGAATTTTCCCGGGGGAAAAAGGGGATGGAAATTGCCGGGGAGCTGTGCTAGAATAGGATGCAAAGAGGAAAGGGGATGGGGAATATGAACCAGGGAACCGCCGGAGCCTTCGGCACGGCCCGCCGGGGGGAGAGGCGGCGGTGGCCGGCCCTGCTGCTGACGGGGGGGCTGTTCACCGGCGCGCTGGTGTGCTTCATCTGCGACACGGCGCTGAACGGCGCTCTGGGCTGGTCGCGGATCGTGGCTCTCTCCTGCGCCTACGGGTGGGCCCTGCTCTTCCCGCTGGCCGCTTTGGAGCGGGGGAGTCTGACGGGGTGCCTGGGGGCCCTCAGCGTGTTCACGGTCCCCTATCTGTACGGACTCAGCCGCCTGCTGAGGGTCCGGGCCGTGTTCACCGTGGGGACGGCGGTGGCTCTCATTTCGTTGGTGTTCCTGTGGCTGCTGTACGCCGCCTTCCGCCGCCTGGGCAGGACCTCCCGGGCCCTGGGAACCGCGTGCCTGCTGCTGGCATGGCTGACGGCCTTTATTAACGGAGCGTTGTACCGCTTGGGGGCCGCGCCGCCGCCGGACGCCTGGAACGGGATGAACGTTCTGCTGTTGCTGCTGGCGGCGGCGGTGTGCTTCACCTGGAGGCAAAACCGGAAGGAACAATAGAACAGCGGGAGGCTTCCTCTGAAAAGGGAAGCCTCCCGCTTTCTTCCATCTGCCGTCCGGCTCAGCCCGCCAGGGTCAAATCCCCGTCCTTCACCCAGCCCGCCCTCCGGCAGAGCTGGTTGACGAGGGGGCAGATGACGGCGGGGAGGACGAAGGAAATCAAAATCAGCCCGGCCCAGTCCATGGCCCCGGGGACGATGGCCAACCCCCCGTTGGCCAGGGCCGTCTCGCTGGGGGCGATCCACCCCGTCCAGACCCCCAGCTGGCCGCAGAGGCCGCAGGTCCCCATGCCGGAGTTGATGGCCGCGCCGTTCATCTCCAGGCGGAAGAGGCAGGTGGCGATGGGCCCCGTGATGGCCGAGGTCACCGTGGGAGCAATCCAGATTTTCGGGTTTCGCACGATGTTGGGCATTTGCAGCATGGAGGTGCCCAGGCCCTGACTCACCAGGCCCCCCCAGCCGTTCTCCCGGAAGCTCATGACGGCGAAGCCCACCATTTGGGCGCAGCAGCCCGCCACGGCGGCCCCTCCCGCCAGGCCCGTCAGCCCCAGGACGGAGCAGATGGCGGCGGAGGAGATGGGCAGGGTCAGGGCCACGCCCACCAGCACGGAGACCAGAATGCCCATGAGGAAGGGCTGGAGCACCGTGGCCCGCATGATAAGCTGGCCGAAGGCGCTGGCGGCGGCGGCGATGGGGGGCGCGATGACCCAGGCCGCCCCGATGCCCACCAGGGTGGTGACAATGGGGGTCACCAGAATGTCCACTTTCGTCTCTTTGCTCACGGCCTTGCCGCACTCGGCGGCGATGATGGCCACGAAGAGCACCGCCAGGGGTCCCCCGGCCTTGCCCAGGGCGTTGCAGGCGTAGCCCACCGTGGCCAGGGAGAACAGGACCATGGGCGGGGCCTGGAGGGCGTAACCGATGGCCACGGCCATGGCCGCGCCGCTCATGAAGGAGGCCATGCCCCCGATGGTGTAGCCCACTTCATTGATGGTGATGATCTGGGCCGTCAGGAAGCCGATGTGGAACTGGGAGCCCACGGTGTTCAGGATTGTGCCGATGAGCAGGGAGCAGAAGAGGCCCTGGGCCATCGCTCCCAGGGCGTCGATGCCGTAGCGGCGGGCGGAGAGGACAATGTTTTTGCGTTTCAAAAACGCCTTGACGTTTTCCATTGGGAAGCACCTGTCTCTTTCGTAGTTTCTTTTCGGGGCCTCTGCGAACTCTTTGGAAAAAGCAGAAGGCCTTACAGGTGTCATGACACCTGTAAGGCCTATCATACGCAGACGGGGCGGATTTGTCAATAGGAAGTTTTCACTCCGCCCGCCGGGGCCGGTTCTCCATCAATGCGTCATAGGCCCGGGAGACGGCGGGCCAGTTCACCTTGCGCCACCAGCCCTCGAAGTAGTCCGGGCGGCGGTTCTGGTAGTCCAGGTAATAGGCGTGCTCCCACACGTCGCACAGCAGCAGGGGGACCAGGGGCAGGGGAACGTCCTGGTTGGGGGTCTTGACCACGGACAGCCGTCCCTCGCTGTCGCTGACCAGCCAGGCCCAGCCGGAGCCGAACTGACCCAGGGCGGCGTTCTTCATGGCGGTCTTCAGGCCCGCCAGGTCCCCGAAGTCCCGGACGACGGCGTCGTCCAGGGGGCCCATGGGGGAGGAGGGGGATCCGGGGGCCAGGGTCTTGAAGTAAAGGTCGTGGTTGTACACGCCCCCGGCGTTGTTCCGCACGCCCTGGCGGACATCCTCCGGCAGGCGGGGCCACTCCTGGACCAGCCGTTCCAGGGGCCAGTCCTGAATGTCCGGGTGCTTTTCCAGCAGCTTGTTCAGGTTGTCGATATAGGTCTGAAAGTGCTTGTCATGATGAAAATGCAGGGTCCGCTCCCCGATGTCCGGCAGAAGGGCGTCGTAACCGTAGGGCAGGGGCGGCAGGGTGAAGGGGTAATGTGCTTCCATAGGGTTCTCCTTTCGCGCTGATTGGTTTCTATAGTATATGTACAGGAAAGGGCTGGCATACGGGGAGAAAATTTTGACAAAATTTCAGAAAAGTTTGTAACAAAAGCCGCCGCTCAAACGTCTATAATAAAAAAGACAGATTACGACAGAAAGAAGAGAGGCCATGAAACACTTTATCTGGATGCTCTGCGGAATTTTTATTTCCGGGCTGCTGCTGGGGACCCTCAGCGCCTGCGGGGCGGGCCAATTCAGCACGGCGGTTATCACCACGGCCAAGCACCCCGCCGTCCAGGCGGCCGCCGCGCCGGAGACGGACCCCGCCCCGGCGGAACAGCCGGAGGACCCGCCGGAGCCCAAGCCCGGGGCCTCCATCACCGCCGAGGAGGACGAGGCCCGGATGCTGGCCTACGGCAAGGCGCTGTGGGACATGTACCTGCTGGGCCTCCGCCCCGACGGGGAGGAGCTGGAGCGCGCCTCGGATCTGGGCCCCGCCGAGGGAAACCGCTTCGCCCTGGCCGATTTGAACGGCGACGGGGCCGAGGAACTGATCGTCTGCTGGGATCAGGCCTGCATGGCCGGGATGCAGGGGCTGGTCTATACCTACGACTACCCCGAGGAGGAGCTGCGGCTGGTCCTCTCCGAGTTTCCCGCCCTGACCTTCTATGAAAACGGGACTGCGGCGGCGGACTGGTCCCACAGCCAGGGCTGGGCCGGGCGCTTCTGGCCCGTCACCCTCTACCGGTACAGCGAGGAAAGCGGCGTGTATGAGGAGATCGGCAGCGTGGACGCCTGGGACCTGGAGTGCACCGAGGGAGACGAGACGCTGGCCGCCGCCTTCCCCCGGGATGTGGACGCCGACGGGGACGGACTGGTCTACTACATCCTCACCGGAGAGTGGTATAAGAATGACCGGACGCCCTCCGACGGCCGCCTGGACGGGCGGCTCTGGGACACGGACCCGGTGGACGGAGCGGCCCTGGAGGAGTGGATGAACGCCTATACCGGCGGCACGGAGCCCCTGGAGATTCCCTACCGGCACATGGGAGATATACAGATTTCCGACCTGGGGTATCCCAGTCCGGAGGTGGCTTACCCCGAGCCCGCAGGCTGAGTCCCTTGCCCGCCCGGTAAAAATATGATATATTGGACCTATCACATGTGGAACAAAAACGGAGGAGTTTTTATGAAGAAGCTGCTGAGCGTACTGCTGACCCTGGCGGCCCTGTCCGCCGCCCTGTGCCTCCCCGCCGCGGCCGAGGAGGCGAAGGAGACTTCGGAAGCCCCTGAGAAGGCCCCTGCCTTTGTCCGGGTGTGGGGCAAGGTCTCCCCCTGGGAGGGGGAGGGCATTTATCTGAAGAACGACAGCGGGGACGGCTCCCTGGACCAGGTGGTGGTCCACGTGGGAGAGCGGACCCCGGCGGTGGACGCGTCCACGGGCCTGCCCCTGGACCTGAAGACCGTCAAGGAGGGGGATACCCTCTACGTCTGGACGGGCCCCGCCATGGCCCTGAGCATGCCGCCCCAGGTTTCCGCCCTGGCCGTCGTGGGCAACGTCCCGGCGGACGCCGCCGCCCCGGAGTTCTGTGAGATTGCCGGGCGGGCCGTGTTCCCCGCCCCCGGCGGCACGGGCAATGCCAGATTCCCCCTCACCGGCGGCGGGGAGTTGGAAGTGACGGAGAAGACCGCCTACACCCCCTGGCTGACCAAGCAGATTGTGGGCATGGACGACTTGGCCCCCGGCACCCGGGTCCTGGCCTGGAAGGACAAGGACGGCGCGGCGGAGAAAATCCAGCTTCTCCCCGGCGTGTACCAGGGCTATGTGTGCGCCTTGGCCACCATGCGCGACGTGCGCCTGGCGGTGAACGGCGGCTTTGACGCGGAGCGGGACCAGGGCGTGCCCCAGTTCTCCGGCAAGCGGACGGAGAACGGCCCCATGGCCCCCATCCGGGCCATCGCCGAGGCCGCCGGGTACAGCGTCTCCTGGGACAAGAACCGGGGCGCGGTGGTGTATGACGAGAACACGGAGGTGGTGTTTTACGTCCAGCCGGGGGACGACGTCCTCTGGACCCCGGAGCTGGGGGAGATGACCCTTTCCGCCCCCTGCCTGAAGGAGAACGGGACCACCTACCTGCCCCTGGAGGAGCTGTGCCGGTACCTGAACCTGTATCTGTCCTTGGGTTGAGCGATGAATAAGGAAAGCCCTCCGCCGTATGGCGGAGGGCTTCTTGCAGTTATTGGAAGGTCAGCTCAAAGCGCGCGCCGGGGTCTCCGGCGAAGGCGATCAGGCCGCCCTTGGCCAGCTTGGCGGAATCGTCGTCCCAGAGGACGGAGGAGGCGGTGATGGCGCCCTTGGCGTCATAGACCCAGAAACCTGCGTCCTTGGGCATCTGGACGGTCATGGTCTTTCCGTTGGCGTTTTCCCCGATTTTGTACCAGCGGGCGTAGCCGTCGGGCTGGATGGTACAGGCGGCTTTGCCCTCGCTGCCGGTGGAGAGGGTGGGAGCGGCGTTCATGTCCATGAAGACGCTTCCGGTGGACTGGTAGAACCAGAGGTTCCCCTTTGCGTCCTTGCGGACCTCCATGTCGGAGCCGTCCCGCCCGGCGTTGCCGGGGACCTGGACCACGTAACGGAGGTGAGTTTCGTCCTCAATGCGCAGGGAGCCGATGTAGCCAGGGGCGCTCTCAACCGCGCCGGGCTCCACCTGGAGCAGGGCCCCCAGGGAGGCGTACACCTGGGAGCTGTAGCGCTCGTTCATGGGCAGCACCGCGCCGCCCATCAGGGACTCCCATTTTTCCTGCAGGGCCGGGTCCACCTGGTTCTCCGGCAGCTTCATGGCGGCGTAGTTGGACGAGGGCAGGTAGCCCAGGCCCGAGAGGTCGGTCAGGGACCACTGGTAGAGATAGGTCTGGCCGTTGTCCTCCTTCACCAGGCGGAGGGCGGAGGTCCCCTTCTCGTCCCGGAAGGTGCCGTCGTCATAGTAGTAGAAGTTCCGCTCCGGGAGGTTGGGCATGGCGGGATAGCGCATGGTCAAAACGCCGTCCTCGCTGAGCGCCACCTCATAGACGGTCAGGGCGCCGTAATAGCCCGCGCTGTCCAGCAGCTCCTTGGGCATGGCGGCCTTCTTGGCGGTGGGGAGACGGAGGCGGAGCTCCACCACCTCCTGACCCTTCTCCCGCAGGATGGAAATGAGCATCTGAGAGGCGGCCATCTCGTTGTAGGTGGACGTGCCCCCGGTGCTGAGGACCGCCGCCGCCAGCTTTTGCTCCGGCAGGACCACCAGCCCGGCGTGGTAGTGCTGGGTGTCGCCGCCCTTCACCAGGGCGGTGGTTTTATTCAGGTCGAAGGGATACCACTCCACGTTGTCCCAGCCCAGGCCGAAGGCCAGGCCGTCGGGGCCCTCCTCGGGCCAGAGGCCCTTGGCGTATTCCGGGGCGGCCATGGCGTCCAGGGAGGACTTTTTCAAAAGGCCCTGCTTGGTGAGGGCCCCGCCGAAGGCGGCCAGGTCCTCCGCCGTGGCGTAGAGCCCGCCGGCGCCGGCGATGCCCAGGCAGTCCTTGGGCAGGGGGCGGCTGTCCCCGGGCTGGTAGATGTCCACCCGGCGGTCCTCAAAGCTGTCGCCGGGGAAATAGGTCTCTTTCAGTCCGGCCTTGTCGAAGATGTTCTCGTGGAGGTAGTCCTGGAAGTTGACGTCCGCCACTCTCTCCACCACCAGCTCCGCCAGGGTGAAGCCGTCGTTGCAGTAGACGCTGTACGCCCCGGGGTCGGCCTTGAGGCGCTGGGTGGAAAGGCGGCTGAGCAGCTCGCTGGTGGCGGTGGGGGTGTCGTCGTCAAAGAGCATGCCGCTGCCCAGGGAGGAGCCCATGAGGCCCGAGGAGTGGTTCAGCAGCATGCGGACGGTGATGTCCTTGTACCGGGGATCCGCCATCTTGAACTCCGGCAGGTACTTCACCACGGGGCCGTCCAGGTCCAGCTTCCCGGCCTCCGCCAGCTGCATGACGGCCACGGTGGTAAAGATCTTGCTGACGGAGCCGATGCCGTACACGCCGCCTTTGCCCTCCAGGGCCTCGGTGCCTCCGGCCTGCTTGGCCTGATGAGAGCCGGAGGAGACGATTTTCCCGTCCTGCCACACGGCCCAGCTGGCCTGGGTGGCCTGGCCGTAGGTCATGGCGCTGCTGACGGCGGCCCGGGCGGCCTCGTCCAGGGCCGTGGACTCCGCCGCCGAGACGGGGAGGGCGAGGCTCAGGCTCAGGGCCAGGACCAGCAGCAGGGCGCTGAGGGTTTGGATTCTCTGTTTCATATTCGGTTTCCTTTCCCGCCCCGCCGGGGGGCGGGGCGCTCTTGTAGGTGCCTTTTCAGGATACACCTTCCACCAGGGGGAATGTCAAGGGGGTATCTGTGAAAAGTGTAAATTTTGTCCTGGAACATCCTGCCGGGACGGAGGCATGGGGGATTTACGGTTGACAATCCCGCCCCGGGCGGATACAATAAAGGGGTTATTTGGACACCAAATATGGAAAGGAACTGAAAACGCTATGGCTATGGACAAGAGACAAGTGGACGCCATCACCGCCCGGGACGAGGACTTCGCCCAGTGGTATACCGACGTCTGCAAAAAGGCGGAGCTCATCGACTACACCTCCGTCAAGGGTATGTTCATCTACCGGCCCTACGGCTACGCCATCTGGGAGAACATCCAAAACGAGCTGGACCGCCGCTTTAAGGAGACGGGCCACGAGAACGTCTATCTGCCCGTGCTGATTCCCGAATCCCTCCTCCAGAAGGAGAAAGACCACGTGGAGGGCTTCGCCCCGGAGTGCGCCTGGATTACCCTGGGGGGCAGCGAGAAATTGGAGGATAAGCTCTGCGTCCGCCCCACCTCCGAGACGCTGTTCTGCGAGCATTACGCCAACATCATCCACTCCTGGCGGGATCTCCCGAAGCTCTATAACCAGTGGTGCAGCGTCCTGCGGTGGGAGAAGACCTCCCGCCCCTTCCTCCGGCACCGGGAGTTCCTCTGGCAGGAGGGCCACACCATGCACGTGGACGAGACCGAGGCCCGGGAGGAGACCATGCGGATGCTGAACGTCTACGCCGACTTCATGGAGAACTTCCTGGCCATGCCCGTCCTCCGGGGCCGGAAGACGGACAAGGAGAAGTTCAAGGGGGCCGAGGAGACCTACACCGTGGAGTGCATGATGCACGACCACAAGGCCCTCCAGGCGGGAACCAGCCATTACTTTGGGGACGGCTTCGCCAGGGCCTTTGACATTACCTACACCGGGAAGGACAACCAGCTGCACCACCCCCACCAGACCAGCTGGGGCGTGTCCACCCGGATGATCGGCGGCATCATCATGACCCACGGAGACGATAACGGCCTGGTGCTGCCCCCCCGGGTGGCCCCCATCCAGGCGGTGGTCATCCCCGTGGCCCAGCACAAGCCCGGCGTGCTGGATGCCGCCGCGTCCCTCCGGGACCGGCTGAAGGCCGCGGGCGTCCGCTCCAAGATGGACGATTCCGACAACTCCCCCGGCTGGAAGTTCGCCGAGTACGAGATGAAGGGCGTGCCCCTGCGGGTGGAGATCGGGCCCAAGGACATGGAGAAGGACCAGTGCGTCGTCGCCCGCCGGGACACCGGGGAAAAGGTGACGGTCCCCCTGGCGTCGCTGGAGGAGACGGTGAAAAAGCTCCTGGACGCGGTCCACGGCAACATGTACGCCATGGCGCTCCAAAACCGGGAGGACAACACCTTCGATATCTCCACCCCGGAGGAGGCCAAGGCCATCGCCGAGGGGAAGGGCGGCTTCCTCCGCTCCAAGTGGTGCGGCTCCCTGGAGTGTGAGCTGGCCATGAAGGAGCGGGCCGGGGTCAGCTCCCGCTGCATGCCCCTCCAGCAGAGCGGCACGGAGGGCGTGTGCCCCGTGTGCGGGAAGAAATGCACCACCGACATCTATTGGGGCGTGGCTTATTGATGAGGCCGCGCCGCTCCGAAACCCTGGACACGATCCGGGGTTTCGCTCTTATCAGCATGATCCTCTATCACGCCGCCTGGGATATAGTCTATATGTTCGGCGCGGACTGGCCCTGGTTTCATGGCTTCGCCGCCCACGTGTGGCAGCAGAGCATCTGCTGGACCTTCATTCTCCTCTCCGGCTATTGCTGGGCCCTGGGCCGCCGGAAGCTCCGCCGGGGGCTGACGGTCTTCCTCTGCGGGGCGCTGATCACCGCCGTCACCTGGGCATTTGTGCCCGGCAACCTGGTCTTCTGCGGCGTGCTGACCCTGCTGGGGGCCTCCTCCCTGCTGCTGATTCCCCTGGCCCCGGCGCTGGGGCGCGTTCCCGCTCAGGCGGGGGCGGCGGGGAGCTTCCTGCTGTTCCTGCTGACCCGGGATGTGAACGCCGGAACCTTAGGCTTTGAGGGGGTGCGATTCGCCGTCCTGCCCGCCGGGCTGTACCGGAATTACTTCACCGCCCTGCTGGGCTTCCCCCCGGCGGACTTCTTTTCCACGGACTATTTCTCCCTGTTCCCCTGGTTCTTCCTCTTCCTGACGGGGTGGTTTCTCTTCCGCCTCCACCCGGAGGAGGCCAGGGAGACCCGGCGGGTTCCCATTGTCACGGCCATGGGGCGGCGGTCCCTCCTCATCTATATGCTTCACCAGCCGGTGATTTACGCCCTGCTGACGGCGGGCCACTTTCTCTTGACAGGAGCGACGGCATGAAAAAACTGGTCATGGGCGTCCTGGCCCACGTGGACGCCGGGAAAACCACCCTTTCCGAGGCCCTGCTGTACCAAAGCGGGGCCATCCGCCGCCTGGGCCGGGTGGACCACCGGGACGCCTTTCTGGACACCGACGCCATGGAGCGGGAACGGGGCATCACCATCTTCTCCAAGCAGGCGGAATTTTCCCTGGGGGATTTGGAGGTCACCCTGCTGGACACCCCGGGCCACGTGGACTTCTCCGCCGAGGCGGAGCGGGTTTTACAGGTCCTGGACTGCGCCGTTTTGGTGGTCAGCGGCAGCGACGGGGTTCAGGCCCACACCCGGACCCTCTGGCGGCTGCTGGAGCGGTACGAGGTGCCGGTGTTCCTCTTCGTCAACAAGATGGACCTGGCGGGCGCGGACCGGAAAGCCCTGCTGAGTGAGCTGAAAGCCCGCCTGGACGGGGGCTGCGCGGACTTCTCCCTGCCGCCGGACGCCCTGGCGGAGGAGGCCGCCGTGTGCGGCGAGGAAGCCCTAGACGAGTATCTGGAGACGGGCCGCCTGGCGGATGAAAGCCTGACGGACCTGATCGCCGGGCGGAAGCTGTTCCCCTGTCTCTTCGGCTCCGCGCTGAAGCTGGAGGGGGTGGGGGAACTTTTGGAAACCCTCCGCCGCCACGCGCCCCTGCGGACCTATCCCCAGGATTTCGGGGCCCGGGTCTTCAAGGTCTCCCGGGACGGCCGGGGGGCGCGCCTGACCTGGATGAAGGTCACCGGCGGCGTTCTGAAAACCAAGGACGTGCTGACGAACCGCCGGCCCGACGTCCCGGAAGAGGAAATCTGGGAGGAAAAGGCGGACCAGCTCCGCCTCTACTCTGGGGAGAAGTTCCGTCCCGTGGACAGCGCCCCCGCTGGTTCCGTCGTGGCCGTCACGGGGCTGAGCCGGGCCCTGCCGGGCCAGGGGCTGGGCTGTGAGACGGCCTGGACCGTCCCCGCCCTGGAGCCGGTGCTGGCCTATCAAATGGAGACGGAGGCGGACCCCTCCGCGGCGCTGAAGGCCCTTCGCCTCCTGGAGGAGGAGGACCCCCAGCTGCGGGTTTCCTGGGCCGCCGGGAGCATCCGGGTGCAGCTGATGGGAGAGGTCCAGACCGAGATTCTGCGCCGCCGCCTGGCGGAGCGCTTCGGCGTCGAGGCCCGGTTCGGCGCGGGGCGGGTGGTGTACCGGGAGACCATCGCCGCCCCGGTGGAGGGCGTGGGGCACTTCGAGCCCCTGCGGCACTACGCCGAGGTCCACCTGCTCCTGGAGCCCCTGCCCCGGGGGGCGGGCCTCCGCTTCGCCACGGCCTGCCCGGAAGACCAGCTGGACGGCCACTGGCAGAGGCTCATCCTGACCCACCTCTGGGAGAAGCCCCACCTGGGGGTTCTCACCGGGTCCCCCATTACGGATATGAAAATTACCCTGACGGCAGGCCGGTCCCACGAGAAGCACACCGAGGGCGGCGACTTCCGCCAGGCCACCTACCGGGCGGTGCGCCAGGGTCTCATGAGCGCCCAGAGCGTGCTGCTGGAGCCCTGGTACGCCTTCCGCCTGGAGCTGCCCGCCGCCCAGCTGGGCCGGGCCCTGAACGACGTGCAGCAGATGGGCGGCGAGACGGAGCCGCCGGAAACCCTGGGGGACGAGGCCGCCCTCGCCGGGGAGGCCCCGGTGGCCGCTATGGGGGACTACGCCCGGGAGCTGGCGGCCTACACCCGGGGTCAGGGCCGTTTGAGCCTCCGCCCCGCCGGGTACCGGCCCTGTGGGGACCCGGAAGCGGTCATTGAGGCCATCGGCTACGATCCGGAGCGGGACGTGGAGAACACGCCGGATTCCATCTTCTGCGCTCACGGCGCGGGGTACACGGTGAAATGGAGCCAGGTTCCCGCCCAGGCCCACGTGGACAGCGGGATCCGCTTGAACGCCCCGGAGCCCCAGGAGGCCGGAGAGCCGGAGACCCGCCGGAGCGCCGCCTACGCCGGGACCATCGAGCAGGACAAGGAGCTGCAAGCCATTTTCGAGCGGACCTACGGCGCGGTGAAGCGCCGGGACTTCCTGCCCCCCAAGGCCCCCCGGCGGCCCGTTTCCCCGGAGGCGGCGGAGCGCCGCCCCGCCCGCAGCCCGCAGCCCGCCGGTCCGGAATACCTGCTGGTGGACGGGTACAACATCATCTTCGCCTGGGAGGAGCTGAAGACCATCGCCCGGGAGAGCCTGGACGCGGCCCGGAAGGCCCTGTGCGACCTGCTGTGCAACTACCAGGGCTGCCGGGGCTGCCGGATCATCGCCGTCTTCGATGCCTATAAGGTCCGGGGCGGCCAGGGGTCCGTGGAGAAGTACCACAGCATCCACGTGGTCTATACCAAGGAGGCGGAGACGGCGGACGCCTACATCGAGCGGGCCACCTACGAGCTGGGGAAGCGCCACCGGGTGCGGGTCGCCACCTCCGACGGACCGGAACAGCTCATCATCCTGGGCCACGGGGCCCTCCGGGTTTCGGCCTCCGCCTTCCGGGAGGAGGTGGAGGCGGTCCAGGGCCAGATCGCCCGGATTCTGGCCGGCAACAACTGCCGGGGCCACGGGGCCCTCCGGGCCGCCATGGAAAAGGCGGAGAAGCAGAAGGAGGAGAAATGAGCATGGGAGGAACGCTGTTTACCGCCCTGGCGGCGTATTCCGGCTGCGCCGCCGCCCGGGCATACCTGGACCGCACCGGCCGCCGGGACGAGGACCATCTGGGAGGCCGGGTCCGGCTGAAGTCCATGTGGAACGAGGGAGCGGCCTTTTCCCTGCCCATTCCGGCGGAGATCCTGCCCCTGGCCTCGGCGGCGGCCCTGGGCCTGCTGTGGACCCGGCGGCGGCGCTGCCCCCTGGGCACGGGGCTGATCCTGGGCGGGGGCCTCAGCAATCTCCAGGAGCGCCTGACGGAGGGCCGGGTTTGCGACTACCTCCAGTTTCCCCGGGCCCCAAAGCCCCTGGACCGCTACGTCTTTAACCTGGCGGACCTGTGCGTCTTCGCCGGCGGGGCCCTGTGCATTGCCCGAGGCGGCAAAGGGCCCTCTTGACTTTCCGGCGGTCCTATGCTAAACTGACGAAGACAAAAGGCCGCTTTTTCCAAAAGCGGAGCGCTTCAAATTCAATCAGATGGGAGTAACGATCATGAAGAGAATCAAGACCCTGGAGACCCGCAGCCTCTGCGAGAGCGCCAAAAAGGGCGGCTGCGGCGAGTGCCAGACCTCCTGCCAGTCCGCGTGCAAGACCTCCTGCGGCGTCGCCAATCAGAAGTGCGAGCAGAAGTAAAAACGCGAAGCGCCGCCCGGTGAGGCGGCGCTTTTCCTTGAACATCCGTGTTAGGAGGACTCCCATGGTACATCAATACAAGCTCAATGGTTATCATATCGTTTTGGACAGCTGCTCCGGCGGGGTCCACGTGGTGGACGAGGTGGCCTACGACGTCATCGCCCTCTACCCGGACCACACGCCGGAGGAGATTGTAAGGGCCCTGCTGGCCAAGTACCCGGACCGCCCCGATGTGACGGAGGCGGAGCTCCGGGGGTGCGTCGCCGACGTGGAGGCCCTGGTGCAATCCGGGCAGCTCTATACGCCGGACACCTTCGCCGATATCGCCGGGACCTTCAAGCAGCGCTCCGGGGACGTGGTGAAGGCCCTGTGCCTCCATGTGGCCCACACCTGCAACCTCAGCTGCGCCTACTGCTTCGCCAGCCAGGGCAAATACCGGGGCGACCGGGCCTTGATGCCCTTCGAGGTGGGGAAGCAGGCCCTGGACTTCCTCATCGCCCACTCGGGAAGCCGGACCAATCTGGAAGTGGACTTCTTCGGCGGCGAGCCGCTGATGAACTGGCAGGTGGTGAAGGACCTGGTGGCCTACGCCCGGACCCAGGAAGAACCGCACCACAAGCATTTTCGCTTCACCTTGACCACCAACGGGATGTTGATTGACCAAGACGTGATCGGCTTTGCCAACCGGGAGATGGACAACGTGGTCCTCTCCCTGGACGGGCGGAAGGAGATCCACGACGCACTCCGGGTGGACTGCGCGGGGAACGGCAGCTACGACCGCATCGTCCCCAAGTTCCAGGAGCTGGTGAAGGCCAGGGGGGGAACCCGGTACTATATGCGGGGCACCTTCACCCACCGAAACCCCGACTTTACAAAGGACCTCTTCCACATGGCGGATCTGGGCTTCACCGAGCTCTCCATGGAGCCGGTGGTGTGCGCCCCCGGGGACCCGGCGGCCTTGACGGCGGAGGACCTGGAAACCGTCAAGGAGCAGTATGAGCTTCTGGCCGTGGAGATGCTGAAGCGCCATCGGGAGGGCCGCCCCCTCACCTTCTACCACTACATGCTGGACCTCACCGGGGGCCCCTGCGTCTACAAGCGGGTGTCCGGCTGCGGCTCCGGCACGGAGTACATGGCCGTCACCCCCTGGGGAGACCTGTACCCCTGCCACCAGTTCGTGGGAGAGGAGGCGTACAAGCTGGGGGACGTGTGGAGCGGCGTGACGAATACCGCCCTCCGGGAGGAATTCCGCTCCTGCAACGCCTACGCCCGGCCGGAGTGCGCCGGCTGCTGGGCCAAGCTCTACTGCTCCGGCGGCTGCGCCGCCAACGCCTACCACGCCTCCGGGTCCATCCGGGGAGTCTACGAGGAGGGCTGCGAGCTCTTCCGCAAGCGGATGGAGTGCGCCATTATGCTCCAGGCCGCCCTGGCGGAGGACGCGGGAGAGCCGGAGGCATGACCACCCCCATCTGGGACTTCCTGGAGAGCTGCCGGCGGGAAGGCAGGGCCCGCTTCCACATGCCGGGCCACAAGGGCCGGGGGCCCCTGGGCTGTGAACAGTGGGACCTCACGGAGATTCCCGGCGCGGACTCCCTCTATGAGGCGGCGGGGATTATTGCGGAGAGCGAGGGCCACGCCGCCGCCCTCTTCGGCTCCGCCGCCACCTTCTACTCCACCGAGGGCTCCAGCCAGTGCGTCAAGGCGATGCTCCATCTGGCCCTCCAGTGCCGGCCGGCGGGCACGCCGCCGGTGATCCTGGCCGCCCGGAACGTCCACAAGTCCTTTGTCCACGCCGCCGCCCTGCTGGACTTCGAGCCGGCGTGGCTCTGGCCGGAGGAGGAAAGCGCCTCCCTCTGCGCCTGTCCCGTCACGGCGGAGGGTTTGGACCGGGCCCTTTCCGCCCTGCCGGCACCCCCCGCCGCCGTCTATGTCACAAGCCCCGACTACCTGGGGAATTTTCAGGACGTCCCGGCTTTGGCGGGGATCTGCCGCCGTCACGGGACCCTGCTGCTAGCGGACAACGCCCACGGGGCCTATCTCCGCTTCCTGTCCCCCTCCCTCCACCCCGTGGACCAGGGGGCGGACCTGGTCTGCGACTCCGCCCACAAGACCCTGCCGGTTCTCACCGGCGGGGCGTACCTGCATGTTTCCAAAGCCGCCCCGGCGGCCCTCCGGGAGAGGGCCAGGGCCGCCCTGGCCCTCTTCGGCTCCACCAGCCCGTCGTATTTGACCCTGGCCTCTCTGGATTTGTGCAATGCCTGGCTGGCCGGGGAGGGCCCGGCGCGCATCCGCGCCGCCGCCGGGGGACTGGCGGAAGTGAAGCGGGAACTGTCCGCCCGGGGCTGGGCCTTTGCGGGAGAGGAGCCCTTGAAGCTCACCTTTGACGCGGCGGCCTCCGGCTGGGCGGGCTCCGCCCTGGCGGACCTGCTGCGGGCCGGGGGCGCGGAGCCGGAGTACGCGGACCGGGACCATGTGGTCCTCATGGCCTCCGGGGCCACGGACGAGGCGGCTTTGAGAACGGCGGCCGCCGCCCCGGGCCCGGCGGCCCCGGGCCCCGCCCGTTCCCGCCCCGCCCCGCCCCCGGCCAGGGGAGAGCGGGCGCTGTCCGTCCGGGAGGCGCTCTTCGCCCCCCAGGAGACCGTCCCGGCGGAGGAGAGCCTGGGCCGAATCTGCGGCGCGCCCACGGTGAGCTGTCCCCCGGCGGTGCCCATTGCCGTCACCGGGGAGCGGATTGGACCGGAGGCCCTGGCCCTGTTTCGGTATTACGGCGTGAAAACCGTGGACGTATTGAAGGACTGAAAATCAAAAAATGAGGCACACTAGCCTTGCCGCCCCGTTCCCCTGGGACGGGGCAGATTTTTTGTTTTGATTGGAGAGACGTTTTATGAACGCGACGGTGAATGAAAACTGCATCGGCTGCGGCCTGTGCGCCGGGAACTGCCCGGAGGTCTTTACCATGGGGGACGACGGCTTCGCCCACGGCGGGGAGATCCCCGACAACCTGATGGACGCCGCCCAGTCCGCCCGGGACGAGTGCCCGGTCAGCGCCATCAGCATCGGATAAGGGGAGGACCGCCAAAAGGCGGTCCTTCGTATTTCGGGATATCTTGTAGGGGCCGGGCTCTGCCCCGGCCCGTCTGTCGGAAAAGAGAGGCCCCGAAAGGGCGGGAGGGGACAGAGCCCCTCCCCTACTCATCCAGCTTGAGCACCGCCAAAAACGCCTCCGTGGGAATCTGCACGGAGCCCAGGGAGCGCATCTTCTTCTTTCCCTCCTTCTGCTTTTCCAGCAGCTTTTTCTTCCGGGTGATGTCGCCGCCGTAGCACTTGGCCAGCACGTCCTTCCGCATGGCCTTGACGGTCTCCCGGGCGATGACCCGCCCGCCGATGGCGGCCTGTACCGGCACCTCGAAGAGCTGGCGGGGAATGTTCTCCTTCAGTTTCTCGCAGAGTTTCCGGGCCCGGGGGTAGGCTTTGTCCTTGTGGGCGATAAAGCTCAGCGCGTCCACCTGGTCCCCGTTCAGCAGCAGGTCCACCTTCACCAGCTCGCTGGGCCGGTAGCCCGAGAGCTCGTAGTCCAGGGAGGCGTAGCCCTTGGTGTTGGCTTTCAGCGTGTCGAAGAAGTCGTAGATGATCTCGTTAAGGGGCATCTGATAGTGGAGCTCCACCAGGTGGGTGTCCAGGTACTGCATGTCCTTGAACTCCCCCCGGCGCTCCTGGCACATGGGCATGATGTTGCCAACGTAGTCGTTGGGGGAGATGATGGACACTTTTACATAGGGCTCTTCCGCCCGCTCAATGGAGGCCGGGTCCGGGTAGTTGTGAGGATTGTCCACCCGGACCAGGCTGCCGTCGGTCTTGTACACGTCGTAGATGACGGAGGGCAGGGTGGTCACCAGGTCCAGGTCGAACTCCCGCTCCAGCCGCTCCTGGATGACCTCCATGTGGAGCATGCCCAAAAAGCCGCACCGGAAGCCGAAACCCAGGGCCACGGAGGACTCGGGCTCAAAGGCCAGGGACGCGTCGTTGAGCCGCAGCTTTTCCAGCGCGTCCCGCAGGTCCGGGTATTTGGACCCGTCCTCGGTGTAGATGCCGCAGTAGACCATGGGCTGCACGGGCCGGTAGCCGGGGAGGGCCTCGGCGGCGGGGTTTGCCGCGTCGGTGACGGTGTCGCCCACCCGGGTGTCCTGGACGTTTTTGATGGAGGCGGTGAAGTAGCCTACCTCCCCCGCCCGGAGGCACTCGCAGGGCTCCATCCCCAACGGCAGCAGGTGGCCGCACTCCACCACCTGGTAGCTGGCGCCGGAGGCCATCATTTTCACCGTCTGCCCCGCCCGAAGGGAGCCCTCCATAAGCCGCATGTAGACGATAACTCCCCGGTAGCTGTCGTACTGGCTGTCAAAAATCAGGGCCTTGAGGGGGGCGCTCTCGTCTCCGGAGGGAGGCGGCACGTTTTTCACAATGTCCTCCAGCACCGCGTCGATGTTGACCCCCTGTTTGGCGGAAATCTCCGGCGCGTCCAGGGCCGGGAGGCCGATGATGTCCTCCACCTCCTGCTTGGCCTGAGCCGGATTGGCGGCGGGGAGGTCGATTTTGTTGAAGACCGGCAGGATTTCCAGCTCGTGCTCCATGGCGAGGTAGGTATTGGCCAGGGTCTGGGCCTCCACGCCTTGGGTGGAGTCCACCACCAGCACCGCCCCCTCGCAGGCCGCCAGGGACCGGGACACCTCATAGTTGAAGTCCACATGGCCCGGGGTGTCAATGAGGTTCAGGGCGTAGTCCTCCCCGTCGGCGGCGGTGTAGTTCAGCCGCACGGCCCGGGCCTTGATGGTGATGCCCCGCTCCCGCTCTAAGTCCATGTTGTCCAGGAGCTGGCTCTCCATCTCCCGCTGGCTGACGGCGTTGCACTTCTCCAGAAGCCGGTCCGCCAGGGTGGACTTGCCGTGGTCAATATGGGCGATGATGGAAAAGTTGCGGATGTGGTCTTGGTTTATCATAGAAAAAAGCCTCCTTGGGGAAGTCTTGATGGTGTCATACTTGCGGAAGATGGGGATACACCGCCGCCCACACGCCGGTGTCCGGGTCCCGCTCCAGGACTAGAACGTCGGGACTTGTCCCCCGGTCGAAGTATATCCGTTCGGCGGAATCATCCGGTTGAATGTCAAACCTGTATTCTGACCCAATGCTGCTGTTCAGCCCGCCGAAGCAGCTGTAAAAGGAGCAGTGGATCTCATCGCCGAACTGCTTGGCCTCCATGGCCCGGATGAAGCCCATGGAACCCTCGGGAAACGTCTGTACCGTGACGATGGACCCGTCGTCAGAGACGGAAAACTTTTGCAGATCGATGTCCGTCCTCTTATGAAAGCCCGGCATGACAAACAGTGCTCCGGCGGCCGCGCCGATGAGGAAAGCCAGGACAATGGGCAGGATTTTTTTCATGGGGCCCTCCTTTTTCAGCTCTTGCACCAGTCCGGCGGCTGGTCATGGTCCTCGTACCACCGCTCCCAGAACTCGCCGTCCCACAGCGCGTCGTAGTCATAGTGTATCACAAACTCCCGCCAGTCCGCCAGGGTCTTCTCCACGTCCTCCTCCCGGAGGAGGAACTTCTCGGCGCACACGTTCCCCAGCACCCACTTCCCGGCCTCGCCGGAGTGGTGGATGTAGTCGCAGTAGTTGTTCAGCTCCGTCACCATGTCCTTGGCAAAGAGCGGCGCGTGGACCCGGACGTTGGGCCAGCGGTTCAGGGTGTGGCACGCCGTCCGCAGGGCCGTAAGCCGGGCGTCCAGGTCCCCCCGGCGGAGGCAGCGGTCCCAGGAGAGGATGCTGTAAGGGGACAGGAAAATCTCAAACTTCGTCTCCGGGTGGTCCTGGAACCAGTCCTCCATCACCGCCAAGTTTTCCTGTGTAAATTGCAGGTAGGCGTTTTCCGGCGTCCGTTCCTCCGACACCGGAGGCCGGTCATAGGTCCGCAGGGTCTCGTACTTCCCCCAGAGGGAGGTCCTGTCCCAGGTAAAGCCCTCGTCCAGGGTCTGCCCGCCCCCTTGGCGGCTGGTCTGGAGGGCGTAGAGGCTGTAGTAGAGGGAGTCCTTGTTCAGAAGGTATTTCACGTCGTCCAGGGGATTGCGGTTGTAAAGATAGTCCGGCATCGCGTCCGTTGCGCCCCGGTCGTCCCGAATCAGGGTGTTCAAGTCCAGGGCGAACAGCACCCGCTCCGGCGGGTTTTCCCGGAAGAGCAGGTCCACCACCTGGCCGAACTCGGAGAAGTACCCGTCGGGAATGGTAATCCGGAGCCCCGGACCGTGGTAAAACTCCTCAATCCAGCTCGCCCGGTAGTTGGCGGCCATGGAGGTGCCCAAAAGGACCGTGTCCGCCGCCACGTTCTTCGCCATGCCCGCCGCCTGGTAGCGCTCGTTGAAGAAAGCGGGAAGGCGGCTCTCCGGCATCCGGTAGTACAGGCAGGGGTCCACGGCGTACACAAGCCCGCCGCACAGGGCCAGCGCCGCCAGCAGCGCCGCCAGGAAGCGGCGGGCCCAGCGCTCATAAGTCTTGTTCATTGATCGGCCTCAGAAATTGGAATAGATGAAGGTGGTCACCCCGGTGAAGGACAGCACGGACCAGGCGCAGAGCCCGGCCAGGGCCACGGCCCGCCGGGCGGTGGGCTTGAAAGCGTCCATCTGCCCCGCGGCGTTCCGGGGCCACAGGGCCGCCAGCATGGCGGCGGCAAAGAGCCCATAGGTCAGCGCCGGGGCCGTCCAGGCCCGGAGGGCCGGAAACACTATGCCGAACGCCTCCGCCTCCTTGGCGAAGACCTCCGCCATCAGCCAGTCCGCCGGGGGGCGGAAGTCGGCGGTGACGGCGGTTTTCAGCAGGGTCAGCGCCTGGGAGACCCCGGGGGCCCGGAAGAAGACCCAGGCGGCGTTGACAAAGGCGAAGGTCACGGCCCAGCGGAGGAGCTTCGGCAGCCTCTCCCGGCCCGGGCCCCAGGCCCGCTCCACGATCTGGCCCAGGCCGTGGAGCCCGCCCCAAATCAGGAAGGTCCACCCCGCCCCGTGCCACAGGCCGCTGGCGAGGAAGACAACCAAAATGTTCAGATAGGTCCGCCCGGTCCCCTGTTTGCTCCCCCCCAGGGGGAAGTACAGGCACTCCCGGAGGAAGGAGGTCAGGGTGATGTGCCACCGCTTCCAGAACTCCCCCACAGAGAGGCTCCGGTAGGGAGAGTCGAAGTTGACGGGCAGCCGGATCCCCAGCAGCCGCGCCGCCCCGGCGGCAATGTCGCAGTAGCCGGAAAAGTCAAAGTACAGCTGGAGCGTATAGCCCAAAATCACCAGCCAGGCGGCGGGGGCGGAGAGCTGGTCCAGGTGGGACCAGCCGCTGTCCACCACCGTTCCCAGGTTGTCCGCCAGCAGCACCTTCTTGGCCATGCCGGAGGCAATGGCGTAACAGGCGGCGGCATAGTCCCGCCCGTCCGGGTTCAAAAAGCGTTCCCCGTGGAGCTGGGGGAAAAACGCCTGGGGCTTCAGAATGGGCCCGGAGACCACGGTGGGGAAGAAGAAGGCGTAGAGGCGCAGGTCCCTCCGCTCCGGGCGGAAGCCGCCGGCGTAGGACTCCTTTAAAAGCCACAGCTGCTGAAAGGTGAAAAAGCTGAGGCCCAGGGGGGCCCAGCCCAGGGAGAAGCGCCCCCCGGTGAAAAAGCCCGTGTACTTGAAGGCCGCCAGGACCCCCACGTGCCAAGCCGCCGCCAGAAGCAGGCAGCGGCGGCGGCGGACGTTCGTCCGTGGATAGGCGTAAGCCGTGGGGCCGTCCCCCTCCGGCCGGATGCAGAAGTCCGGCGTGGTGAGAACCCGGACGGCGGCGGCGGACACCGCCAGCCCCAGGACCAGCACCAGCAGCGCGGCCCACCCGCCCCCGATGATATAGAACACCAAACAGGCCAGGGTCAGGCACTCCGCCGCGATGGAGCGGTCCCACCGGGCAAGCCCCAGGCAGACGGCGGCGGTAATCACAAGAAAGGCCAGGAAGCCAAACGATTGAAAGCTCATTTTTCAGGCTGCTTCGCAAGGGCGGTCAGGCGGGAATCCGTGGTGCTGAGGACCTGGGTCAGGCTCTGGCAGCGCCCGGGGTAGGCGGCGTTGATGGCCGGGGAGGACAGGTCCGGGAACTCGGCCTTTTTGGCCTTCAGGTCCCGGAGGGCGGCGGCGTAGCGGGCTTCGGAGAGCTTCCGGTCCGCGTCGGCCAGCCCCAGGACGCAGGTATTGGGGTCCAGGGCGAAGTAGCCCTCGTTGGCCCCGGAGGCCCGGTACAGGTGCCGGTAGAGCTGGTAGACCGCGCTGCCCAGATACGCGGCGGCGGCGTTGATAACGGCCTTGTCCCCCAGCTTGCCCAGAAGCTCGAAGAGGACTCCCACCGCGCCGGAGAGGAGCTTGCTCTGGAGGGTGGCCAGGACGCTGCCCCGGAGGGTGCTCTTCGGCTCGGCGGCGTCCAGGATGTCCTGTTCCGTCAGCATGTTCCCCTCCCGGGAGAGGGTGCGGCCCAGAATGAAGTC
The DNA here is from genome assembly GCA_950097265.1 of uncultured Oscillibacter sp. Lineage (GTDB taxonomy): Bacteria > Bacillota > Clostridia > Oscillospirales > Oscillospiraceae > Oscillibacter. The sequence continues at coordinate 98,017 of CATNDJ010000003.1, read as the reverse complement.
GGCGGAAACGCCGTAGTAATCGCAGGCCCGGACCACGAAGCGAAGGCCCGGCTCCCGGATGCCGTTCTCATAGTGGGAGAGGAGGGCCTGGGAAATGCCCAGCTCCCCGGCGGCCAGGCGCTGGCTGACGCCCTTTTCCTGCCGCAGCAGGGACAACGTGCGGGAAAACTCTGAACTCATAGTCGGACGCTCCTTTGGCTGATACTAAATTACGCAACGTATAGTTTACCAAAAGAGCTACGTGAAGTAAAGACATTTTTTCACAAAATTCTCACCGGCCCGGCAGGGGGAAGGCGCGCAGGATGACCCGCCCGAAGCAGGCCAGCGTCCGCCCCCCGGAGGCGGGCAGCACCACGTCCGCGTCCGCCCGGGCCCGGTTCAGGGAGAAGAGGTACACGATTCCCGCCGGGTCCTTGTAATACTGCTTGCACAGGATGTCCCCGTCCACGCAGAAGACGCCCACGTCCCCGGCCTTCAGCGGGTCCCGGTTCACGTAGGCCACGGACCCGTCGGCGATGTAGGGGGCCATGGAGTCCCCCTGGATCCGCACGCCGAACTCCGCCGCCGGGGGCACGTCCCCCGCGACGGGGATGAGGTCGTAATCCTCCCCGAAGGCCGGGGCGGCATACCCGGCGGCGGCGGGGGTCCGGTACAGCGGGATCATCCGGGGCTCCGCCGCCCCGGGGCCCGCCTCCGCCTCGTCCCGATAAGCGCACAGCGCCTCCACCATGGTCCGCACCGTCTCCCGCCCCAGGGCGGACAGCCCCCGGTAGCCCTCCAGCAGCCGCTGCTCTCTGGGATCCAGGGCCCCCTTGTTGAACTGAAAGCTGTCCTGAAACAAGGTGTTGGGGTCCACCTCCAGGGAGTCGAACAGCCGCAGCATAATCTCCTCCTTGGGAAAGCTGACCCCCGTCTCATAATTCCCCACCGCGGAGGGGGAGACCCCCAGCAGAGCGGCCAGCTCCACCCGGGTCATATCCAATTCCCCCCGCCGGGCCCGCATCCTCTCGCCAAACGACATCCCCGAACCCTCCTTCCATTTTCCCCATCTTACCAGCCTGTCAAAGTTCTGTCAATCTATTTTTACAAGTTTCTTGTAAATTCCCTCTTGACAATCTAGAACATATGTGCTAGTTTGTAATTACCGCCAAGTTTCTTGTAATTTCCACTCCCGCTTTTCCACCCTGTCCCCGCTCCCCCGCCGCCAGCGCAGCGCCGCGGCGCGTCCCCCGTTTCCCGTCCTTCGTCCCCCGTAAAAAAGAATCACCTGCGAACCCAGCAACGCGGTTCGCAGGTGAAAGCTCGGGAAAAGCCCGTCCGGCGCATGAAAAAAGCCCTGAGGCTTTTTTCATCGCCTCAGGGCTTTTCCCGAGCTGGTGGGGGAAGGTGGATTCGAACCACCGAAGTCAGTGACAACAGATTTACAGTCTGCCCCATTTGACCGCTCTGGAATTCCCCCATATTCAATTGCGCGTTGGAAAGAAGGTGGAGCTGGTGGACGGACTCGAACCCCCGGCCTGCTGATTACAAATCAGCTGCTCTACCAACTGAGCTACACCAGCAGTTCCAACAGCATTGCTTATTCTAGCAGACGGCTTTCCGTTTGTCAACAAAAATTTTCCCTATTTTTACGCTTTTTTCAAAGGAGAGGATTTGGATGATCCACACAAGACGCCGCCCCGCCCGGGCGGCCCTCCGGTGCACCCTGTGCGGCCGGGAGATTCTCCGGGGCGAGGAGTACTGGGCCTGCAACGGCCATCTTTCCTGCGGGATGTGCTTTCCGGACCTGGCCCGGCGGGAGCTGGCCCCCTGCCGGGAGGTCCGGGGAAGGGAGGCCCGGCCATGACTCTTTTGGAGATGTCGGCCTCTTACCGCCGCAGCGCCGCCGCCATCCACGGGCGCATCGTGGAGCTGCGGGGTCTGGAGCGGGCCCAGGCGGACCCGGAGGCGGCCTTCCGCCTCCGCCGGCGCATCGACGAGCTGACCCCCCTCTGGCGGGAGGCCCGGGAACTGGCGGTTCTGACCGCCCATTATTACGACAGGAGCTATCACAAACATGAAAAATACACGCTATGAGGGATCCTTTGACACCAGGGCCAGCGAATGGATCGGCGACATGACGGTCTGGACCCGGGAGCACGCCGCCGACAACTCAGAGCGCCTGGAGCGCCTGCGCCGGAATCTCCGCCGGGCCCGGGAGCAGGAGCTGACGCCCCGGCAGCGCCAGCTTCTGGAGCTTTATTACGACCAGGGGATGAACATCCCCCAGATTGCCGGGGAGCTGGGGGTGAACCGCTCCACCGTCTCCCGGACCCTCCGCCGGGCCCGGGACCGGCTCTACCGCTGCCTCCGGTACGCTTTGTAGACTTTTGACGGGAAGATACAGGATTTCCCCTGTAATTCGGCAATTCTGTCCTGAGTTTTCTCTTGCGGTTTTCCCTGGAAGCGGCTATAATCATAGCCAGCGTTCAACGAAGAGAACAAAGAAAGCCCCGAACCTTCCAGAGGGCCGGGGCCCGCGGATGGAGCGGCGGCAGCGCCGGACCGGGAGGAACGACATGAAGGACATGATGTATAATTCCCTGCACAACCGCTGGCTGCGGCTTCTGGCCGCCATGCTGGGGGAGGGCGTGGTGGCCCTGGCCCTCCGCCTGTTCATCGTGCCGCTGGGGCTCTATTCCGGCGGCCTGATGGGCCTGTGCCAGCTCATCCGCACCCTGCTTCACAACACCCTGGGTCTGGAAGCGGACATCGCCGGCGTTCTCTACTTCCTCAGCAACATCCCCATCCTGCTCCTGGGCTGGAAGACCCTGGGGCCCAGGATGACCTTTAAGACCATTGCCTGTACGGTGTCCTTCTCCTTTTTCTATAGTATCATCCCCTCGCCGTCGGTTCCCATTGTGGACGACTACCTGACCTCCTGCCTGCTGGGGGGCATCATCGTGGGCACCGCCAGCGGCATCGTGCTGACCTGCGGCGGCAGCGGCGGCGGGCTGGACATCGTGGGATTGTGCCTGAGCAAGCGGGGCAGCCGCTTCACCGTGGGCAAGTTCTCCCTGACCTTCAATTTCTTCCTCTACGCCGCCTGCCTGGTGCTGTTCATCCCGGAGGTGGCCATTTACTCCGTCATCTACAATTTCTTCTCCGCCATGGTGCTGGACCGGATGCACCAGCAAAACGTGAACGTCCAGGCCATGATCTTCACCAAGGAGGACGAGAAGGAGCTGGGACGCTTCATCATCGAGAAGCTGGGCCGCAGCGTCACCTACTGGGAGGGCGTCGGCGCTTACAGCGGCAAGGGGCTCCACGTGCTGGTGGTGTGCCTGTCCAAGTTTGAGATCGAAGAGCTGCTCCACGCGGTTCACGAGCGGGACGACCACGCCTTCGTCACCGTGCAGGAGCGGGTCCGGGTCTTCGGAAACTTCGTGCGGAAGCTGGAGTGAACCTAAGCGGGAGGCTGACAAAGGTCAGCCTCCCGCTTTTTCAATCTCTAAGACATGCAGGGTCTCCCCCTCCACGGAGAAGCGCACCTCCAGCCCGGCGAAGCCGAAGCCGTAGACCCGTCCCGGGTCATCCTGGTACTTGGGCCGGGGGTCCAGGGCCAGCACAGCCCGGAGGGCCTCCCGCCGGTCCGGCGGGACCCGATCCCACAGCCCCGCCGGGCAGTCCACCGCCAGCGCCTCCCCGTCGGGGGCGGCGGAGGCGAAGCCCCCCAGGGCCTCGGGCCGGCAGTCGGCGTAGGGGAGGTAGGGCTTGATATCCAGGATGGGCGTGCCGTCCATCAGGTCCGCCCCCCGGACCCGGAGGACGGTCCCCCATTCCCGGGTCTCCTCCATGTCCGCCAGGGCCACGGCGGACAGGGCGATGGGGTTGGGCCGGAAAGGAGACCGGGTGGCGAAGACCCCCAGCCGGGCGTTGCCCCCCAGCCGGGGCGGGCGCACCGTGGGGGACCAGCCCTCCCGGACCGCCCGGTCGAAGACCCACAGCAGCCAGATATGGGAAAAGCCCTCCAGCCCCCGGAGAGCGGCGGGGTCCCGGTACTCCGGCTCGAAGACCACCAGGGCCTCCAGGGACTCTACCAGGCCGCTCTGGCGGGGGACGCCGAATTTCCCGGCGAAATCGCTGCGGATACGGGCGATGGGCCTCATGGCAAATTTTTCAGGCATGGGCGGGCCTCCTTTTCTCGTTATCCGCATATAGTATACAGGAGACGGAGAAAAAAGAAAAGCCCGTTATGGACGGCCGGGCCGCCGAAGGGACGCAGAATCCTTCCGGCGGTCCGGCGGTAAAGGGGACGCTTAGAACTCGCCGTCCAGGGCGCTCCGGGCGTCGTCCAGCAGGCCGTCCCCGGCGGAGCCGCCGTTGACGGAGCCGCTTCCATAGCTTTCGCCGCCGTTTACAGAGCCGCTCCCCGTGGAGCCGGTTCCGGCAGAACTGCTTCCGCCGCTGACGGAACCGCTTCCGACCGTGCTTCCTCCGTTGACGGAGCCGTTTCCACCCGCCGCGCTTCCGGTTTGGCCGGTGGAGCCGTAGCCGTCCATATTGCCGCTGGTCTGGCTTCCGCCGCAGGCGGTCAGGCAGACCGCCAGGAGCAGGGAGACCAGCAGGAACATCAGAGTATTTTTCATGGGATACTCCTCCTTCGATCTTTCCGGCCCGGGACCCCGCCGGATGGACGGGGCCCCGGCCCTGCCGTCAAAGGAACTCAGGAGCGGAGCCCTTGAGCCTCTTTGACGGCCCGCGGGACGAAACGCCGCCCCGTGTCCGCGATACCCTGGCGCTATTGTCCCCGGCCCGGCCCGGGCCAACCGCGGAACTTTCAGGGGGCGGAGGCTTTTTTTAGAAAGCGGCGGAGCCCGGGCGGGAAACTGCCGCCGGGCGGGAGGGCTCCGGAAATGTCAATGGAAAACTCTTGAAATTTCGGCGAAATGACGTATAATTTCCGTCAAAATTGGAGTAAACTAACAAAAAGAATTTTACTGCCAAGGAAAATTTTTTAAAATGTTTGTGCAATTGTCCATTGACGGGAGACGGAAAAGCGGTTATGATGGTAAAGGAAAGACTCGTGGTCAACCATTGATTTGATTTGACACAAAAAGGAGAGCTGCAACATGTACACGCAGGAAATCACGGTCAACAACGAAGTTGGTTTGCACGCCCGCCCCGCCACGTTCTTTATCCAGAAGGCCAACGAGTTTAAGAGCGGCATCTGGGTCGAGAAGGAGGATCGCCGCGTGAATGCCAAGAGCCTGTTAGGCGTGCTGTCCCTGGGCATCGTGAAGGGAACCCCCATCACCCTGATCGCGGACGGCAGCGATGAGAAAGAGGCGGTCACCGCGCTGGTGGACCTGGTGAAAGACAACTTCGGAGAGTAATGAACCGTCCCCGTGCTGCCCGTCAGCGCGGGGTGGTCTTTTTTTATCTGCATGGAGGTGGAGCATGACCAGGGACGAACTGAAGGAAAAGGCCAACGACCTGCCCCTGCTGCCGGGGGTCTACCTGATGATGGACAAGACCGGGAAGGTCATCTACGTGGGCAAGGCGAAAAAGCTCAAGAACCGGGTCAGCCAGTACTTCCAGGACAGCGCCTCCCACACGGCCAAGACCCGGCAGATGGTCTCCCAGATTGACCATTTCGACACCATCTTCGTCTCCAGCGAGTTCGAGGCCCTGGTGCTGGAAAACTCCCTCATCAAGCGCCACATGCCCCGCTATAACATCCTGCTCAAGGACGACAAGGGCTATCCCTTCGTCCGCCTCTCCCGGGAATCCTACCCTCGGTTCTCCATGGTCCACAAGTGGGCGGGGGACGGGGCCCGGTACTTCGGCCCTTTCGGCGGGCGCTTCGAGACCCGCCAGGCCCTGGACGCCGTGTGCGCCGCCCTGCGGCTCCCCACCTGCAATCGGAAATTCCCCCGGGACATCGGGGCGGAGCGGCCCTGCCTGAATTTCCATATGGGCCGGTGCGACGGCTTCTGCCGCCCGGAGATGAAGGCGGAGGAGTATAACCGCCGCATCCGCCAGGCCGCCCAGATGCTGGAGGGGAAGGCCAGGGAGCTCCTCCGGGAGATGACCGGGGAGATGGAGGCGGAGGCGGAGGCCCTGCGCTTCGAGCAGGCGGCGGCCCTCCGGGACCGGATCAACGCCATCAGCGCCCTCTCCAAAAAGCAGACGGTCATCGCCGGGCTCTGCGCCGACACGGACATCTGGGGCCTCTACCGGGGAGCGGGGAAGTGCTGCTACGCCGTTTTGCACATGGAGGAGGGGAATCTTGCGGGCCGGGAGACGGAGCTGTTTTCCGCCCCCATGGAAGAACCCCAAGAGGAGATGCTCTCCGCCCTGACGGCCCAGTATTATCTGCCCCGGGCCATTCTGCCCCATGAGATTCTGCTGCCCTTTGCGACGGAGGGCTACTGCGAAAGCCTCTCCGAGGCCCTGACCAAGCGGGCGGGCCATAAAGTCTGGGTCCACGTCCCCCAGCGGGGGGAGAAGGCGGAGCTCCGCGCCATGGCCCAGCGGAACGCCGCCGAGGAGGCGGAGCGGGCCACTACCGCCGAGGAGCGGGTGGCCCACACCCTGGAGCTGCTGACGAAAATGCTGGACCTCCCGGCCCCGCCCAGGCGGCTGGAGTCCTTCGACATCTCCAACACCGGGGGCAGCGACATTGTGGCCTCCATGGTGGTCTACAGCGGGACGCGGCCCCTGAAAAGCGCCTATAGGCGCTTTCGCATCAAGGACCTGGAGGGGAAGCCGGACGACTACGCCTCCATGCGGGAGGTGCTCCGGCGGCGGCTCCAGCGGGCGGCGGACGGGGACGAGAAGTTCCTGCCCCTGCCGGACGTGTTCTTGATCGACGGCGGCGTGACCCACGCCCAGACGGCCCTGGGCGTTGCGGAGGAGTTCGGGGTGCGGGTTCCCATCTTCGGCATGGTGAAGGACGACCGGCACCGGACAAGGGCCCTGGTGACCCCGGAGGGCCGGGAAATCGGCATCGTGGGGAACCAGGCGGTGTTCTCCCTCATCGGGCAGATTCAGGAGGAAACCCATCGCTTTGCCATCACCTACCACCACGAGAGCCACGGGAAAAGCGCCCTGCGCTCCGCCCTGGACGGCATCCCCGGCGTGGGCCCCAAGCGGCGGGAGGAGCTGCGGAAGAAATTCGGCACCATCAAGGCCATCCGGGAGGCGGACGTGGAGACCCTGGCGGCGGCGGTGCCCAGGCCCGCCGCGGAGGCGGTGTGGCGGCACTTCCATTCGGGGGGGAAGTAAAACTCGCCCTGGCGGGCGGGGCGGATTAGAGGTCAGCGATGGCTGGTCCAATGCACCCCCCATTCTCTCTTTTACGAAAAGAGAGAATGCGCCGTGCACGGTGGAAGAGAGAAAACGAGGGGCGCGCAAAAGGTGCTTCCTCCGGGTACGCATGTCTTCTGCCCGCGGCGTGGTGCTAGCGGGGATTTTGGTGGTCGACGCATGGACTGTCCGGCTATCCTCGCTGCCGCTAACCTGGCGCTTATCGAACAAAAAAGACCGGAGGGGCTTCCCTCCGGCCTCTTCATTGCGCTGAAACCAGGTTGCCGTCGCTCCGGTCTGGTGGATCACCAGACTGCCAGAGCGCGCTAAAGCTCCTTTTGGATACTTTTTCTCTCGAGAAAAAGTATCAGAAAGCGGGGACCACCGCGCCGCCGAAGGTGCTGTTGATATAGTCTTTCACGGTGTCGGACTGGAGGGCCTTCACCAGGGCCTGGACGGCCTCGTTGTTTTCATTGCCTTCCTTGACCACCAGGATGTTCACATAGGGGGAGTCGGAGGACTCGATGACCAGGGCGTCCTCCACGGGATTCAGACCCGCGCCCAGGGCGTAGTTGGAGTTGATGGCGGCGATATCCACCTCATCCAGGGCGGCGGGGACCTGGGCGGCTTCCAGCTCCACGAACTCCAGGTTCTTGGGGTTCTCGGCGATGTCCTTGGGGGTGGAGTCCAGCTTGGTGCTGTCCGCCAGCTTGATGAGCCCCTGGGCCTCCAGCAGCAGAAGGGCCCGGCCCTCGTTGGTGGCGTCGTTGGGGACGGCTACCTTGCCCCCGTCGGGGATGGCGTCCAGGGAGGCGGCGTTGCCCGCGTACAGGCCCATGGGCTCGATGTGGACGCCGGCCACGCTCACCAGGTGGGTGCCCCGCTCGGCGTTGAAGTTGTCCAGATAGGGGACGTGCTGGAAGTAGTTGGCGTCCTCGTCTCCATCTTCCACGGCGGTGTTGGGCACTACGTAGTCGGAGTACTCGGTGACCACCAGCTCAATGCCCTGCTCCTTCAGGAGATCTACGCACTGGTTCAGAATCTCGGCGTGGGGGGTGGGGGAGGCGGCGACCTTTAGGGTGGTGGACTTCTTGCCGCCGCAGGCGGCCAGGGACAGGGCCAGAACCAGGGCCAGGGTAAGAGCGAAAATCTTCTTTTTCATAATGTGTTCCTCCAATTTCAAAAACAAGGACTTGTTCCGAATGTCTTCGGTGTCTGCGGCTTCCGCCCTCCGTCCTCCGTCCTCTCTGCGCGCGTGAGGGGCTGGGAGAGCCCGGAAGGGAAATGCCTTTTTATTTCAAACGCTTGTCGATGCGCACCGACAGGCGGCTGAAAACGCTTTGAACCGCTTGGACCATGATGATGAGGAAAATCACCGTCACCCACATGACGGAGGGGACGTTCCGCTGGTGGCCGTAGCGGATGGCCAGGTCTCCCAGGCCTCCCGCGCCCACCATGCCCGCAATGGCCGTGTAGCCCACGATGGCAATGAGGGTGATGGACCCTCCGAGAATTAGGGAGGGCATAGCCTCCGGCAGGTAGACCTTCCGGACGATCTGGAATGTGGAGGCTCCCATGGACTGGGCCGCCTCGATAACTCCGGCGTCCACCTCGCTGAGGGAGGTCTCTACCATCCGGGCAACAAAGGGGGCGGAGGCCACCACCAGGGGCAGAATCGCCCCCCGGAGGCCCAGCCGGGTCCCCATAACCAGCTTGGTGAAGGGGAAGAGGGCCACCATCAAAATGGCGAAGGGGAAGGAGCGGCCGATGTTGATGATCCACCCCAGCACGGCGTTGACGGGCCGGTTTGGCCGGATGCCGTGGGGCTGGGTCAGAATGCAGACAATGCCCATGGGTAGGCCGAAGAGATAGGCCAGGGCGGTGGATGCGGCGGTCATAATCAGGGTGTCCAGGACGCCCTCGGCCAGGATGCCGCCGTACTCCGCCCAGAAGGCGGCGGTAAAGATTTCAGCCACGGTACTCCACCTCCTCCACGGTGATATAGGGCTGCGCCCGGATATAGCTCAGGGCCTTGGCGGCCTCGTTGGGGTCGTCGGGGAGCCCCAGGAGCATGGTGCCCAGGGCCTTGCCGCCCACGTTCCGGGTGTCCGCCCCCAGGATGTTCAGCTTGACGCCGCAGTCGATGGCCACGGAGGCGATGAGGGGCTGATAGGCCGTGCCGCCGTTGAAGGACAGGCGGATGGCCCGGGTGCTGGCGGGATACTGGCTGACGCTGGCCCCGCCGGGGTATACCAGCCGCCGGGCGGCGTCGGTGGTGGGGTTGGAGAAGATCTCCTGCACGTCCCCCAGCTCAGCAACCCGCCCTCCGTCCAGGATGGCCACCCGGGAGCAGATGGCCTCGATGACGCTCATCTGGTGGGTGATGACCACCACGGTGACCCCCAGCTTGGCGTTCAGGTCCTTGAGGAGCTCCAGGATGGAGACGGTGGTGGTGGGGTCCAGGGCGGAGGTGGCCTCGTCGCAGAGGAGGACCTTGGGATCCGTCGCCAGGGCCCGGGCCACGGCCACCCGCTGCTTCTGCCCGCCGGAGAGCTGAGCGGGGTAGGCGCCCGCCTTGTCGGCAAGGCCGACCAGGTCCAGGAGCTCCTCCGCCCGCTTCTTCGCCTGGGCCTTGGGCGTCCCGGCAATCTCCATGGGGAAGCAGACGTTCCGCAGGCAGGTCCGCTGCATCAGCAGGTTGAAGCTCTGGAAGATCATGGTGATCTTCCGCCGCTGGAGCCGCAGTTCCCGCTCGCCCAGGGCGGTCATGTCCTTCCCGTCCACCAGGACGGTGCCGGAGGTGGGCCGCTCCAGCAGGTTCATGCACCGGACCAGGGTGGACTTCCCCGCGCCGGAGAGGCCGATGATGCCGAAGATCTCCCCCTGCCGGATGTCCAGGCTGATGTCCGTCAGGGCGTGGACCTCGTCGGGCCCGCCGCCGAAATTCTTGGTCAGGTGCTGGATTTGGATAATGGATTCGCTCACGGTAACAGCTCCTTTACCGGAAAGTCACAGGCAAACAAAAAAGCCCTTGAAGCGTTCAGCTTCAAGGACGAGCGCAGAATCGCGCCGTGGTACCACCTTGATTCGCGCGCCCCCTCGCGGAGGCGGCCTTATAGAGTGCCAGCACACTCCCGCGCTGTCACGGGCGCTCCCGTCGCGGCCTATGCCCCTGAGGCAGTCGGCGGCGCAACTCCAAGACCATGTTCGGCCGGCCCCTCCGTGCCCCTTTTCACCTCTCGGGGCTCTCTTTGACGGTTCATCCGGCGTACTCTTCTCTTCATCGTCTTTGCGGCTGTTCAATTGTTGGAAGTGCTTTGTAGTTTACACGCTTTCCCCGCCCCTGTCAACGGCGAAGCGCACAGAAAAGCCCCGCCCGGCCCCAAAAATATCAGCGGAATCCACAAAAGGGCCGAAACGGCGGAAGAAATTTTGCCCGAAAAACAAGAATCGGATTGCAAGGCTCCGGCAAAACTGCTATCATATTCCGCGTAAAATCTTGAGCCTTCGGAGAGGGGGAAACGGAACATGGACGAGCGGCAGCGGCGGCGGGCCCACTGGCTCCGGGACTTCCTCTGCGGCGCTTTCATCGGCGCGGGGGCCATCCTGCCGGGGGTCTCCGGCGGCGTGCTGGCGGTGGTGTTCGGCATCTACCGGCCCTTCATGGAGGTGCTGACCCGGCCCAGGCGCGCGGTCCCCAAGTACTGGCGGATGCTGATTCCCCTGGGCCTGGGCTGGGCCGCGGGCTTCCTGGGCGTGGCCAAGGGCATCGCCGCGGCCATGACCCTCTCCGACGCGGTGACCTACTGGCTCTTCATCGGCCTCATCGCGGGCACGGCCCCCTCCCTCTTCCGGGAGGCGGGGAAGGAGGGCCGGTCCGCCTCCGCCTGGGGGAGCTTCCTCCTCTGCGCCGGGGCGGTGTTCGCGGGGCTGTTCTACGTCAGCCGGGTGGCCCACGTCCAGGTGGAACCGAATTTCTGGTGGTACAACTTCTGCGGGGCCCTGTGGGGCATGGGGGTGGTGATCCCCGGCATGACCTCCTCCTCGGTGATGATGGCCCTGGGGCTCTACCGGCCCATGCTGGAGGGGCTGGCGCGGCTGGACCTGCTGGTCCTCTCCGCCGCCCTGCCGGGGATGTTTCTGACCATCGCGCTGCTGGCCCGCCTGGTGACCTGGTTTTTCCAGCGGCATTACGCCGTGGCCTTCCACGGCATTTTGGGCTTTGTGGCCGCCTCCACCCTGGTCATCGTCCCCACGGAGTACACCGGGGCGGGAGAAATCGCCCTTTCCGCCTTCTGCGCCGCCGCCGGGTTCGGCCTGGCCTTCTTCCTGGCGCGGATGGACAAGCAATTGCAGCAGTAGGGGAGGGGCTCTGTCCCCTCCTGCTCTTTCGGAACCGTCCTGTTTTCGGAGAAACGGGGCGGGACAGCACCCGCAAGGGGCACGCCGCATCCCTAAGCGGCAAAGCCGCCAAGGGCTGCGCAGCGCCCGCCCCCCTACCATCAGCGCTCCAGGTATTTTCTCACCGCGGCCCGGGCCTCCCGGACCGCTTTTTCCTCGTCCACGCCGGTAAGGCGGCCCTCCCGCACGACGATCCGGCCGTTGACCACCGTGTAATCCACGGGGCCCTTGAAGCCCACCGTGCCCAGCAGGGAGGAAACGTCCAGGTCCGCTCCCACCAGCTCCAGCCGGTCCCGGCGGATCAGGAACAGGTCCCCGGCCTTGCCCGCCTCCAGGGAGCCGATATCCTCCCGGCCCAGGACCCGGGCGCCGCCCCGGGTGGCGATTTTCAGCAGGTCGTAGCCGCTGGGAGCTTTCTCACTGGAGCACAGGCGGTGGAGCAGATAGGCCACTCGAAGTTCCTCCAGAAGATTGGACCCGTCGTTGCTGGCGCTGCCGTCCACCGCCAGGCCCACGGGGACCCCCAGGGCCAGCATGTCGGGAATGCGGCACACGCCGGAGGAGAGCTTCATGTTGGAGATGGGGCAGTGGGCGATGCCGGTGCCCGTGTCCGCCAGCAGCTTCAATTCTGCGTCGTTGAAGTGGATGCCGTGGGCGTACCACACGTCCGGGCCCACCCAGCCCAGGTCCTCCATATAGGCCAGGGGACGCTTGCCGTGCTTCTCCAGGACGTAGCGTTCCTCGTCCTTGGTCTCGCACAGGTGGGTGTGGAGCCGGACGCCCAAGCTTCGTGCCAGGACGGCGGACTGGCGCAGCAGCTCCGCCGACACGCTGAAGGGGGAACAGGGGGCCAGGGCCACCATGCGCATGGAGTTAAAGGAGGGGTCGTGGTACTTCTCCACCGCTCTTTGGCAGTCCGCCAGAATTTCGTCCACCGTCTGGACCACGCTGTCCGGAGGCAGTCCGCCGTCCTTCCGGCTTAAGTCCATGCTTCCCCGGGAGGCGTACATGCGCGCGCCCAGGGCCTCCGCCGCGGCGAATTGGGCGTCCAGCAATGCCAGGGAGGCCCCGCCGGGGAAGACGTAGTGGTGGTCAAAGACGGTGGTGCATCCGGTCTTCAGCAGTTCCCCCATGCCCACGAGGGAGCTGTAATAGACGGCCTCGCCGTCCAGGTTCTTCCAGATCTCGTAAAGGGCGGTCAGCCAGTCGAAGAGCTCCAGATTCTGCACCTGGGGCAGGTTCCGGCTGAAGGTCTGGTAAAGGTGGTGGTGGGTGTTGACGAGGCCGGGGTAGGCGATGCAGCCCGAGGCGTCCAGGGTTTCCTCCGCTTCCCGGGGCTCGGGCCCTATGTAGGCGATGACGCCGTCCTGAATCAGGAGATTGGCGTTTTCCAGCACCGTGTCCCGGCTGTCGCAGGTGACGGCGGCGGAGGCGTTTTTGATCAAAAGACTGCGCATGTGGCATCCTCCCAAGTGCGCGGAAGTCCCGCGGAATGAATACCGGCAAAGAAAAAGACCACAGGCTTTGGGGCGGGCCCCAAAGCTTGTAGTCAACTGTTGCGGCAGTTGGTAGAGACGCCCATCCAATCATGAGCTTATACAAGCCGGTATGTGAGTATGATTATAGGCCGTCCGGGGCGGCCTGTCAAGGGGAAAAAGGGCCCGGCCCTCCTTGAGGAAGGGCCGGGGGTTTCTCAGCAGCAGCACCCTCCGCAGGGGACGCGCTTCACGCAGCCCGCGCTGATCTGGGGCGGGATGCTCATGGTCATCGCGCCGTCGTACTCGATGCAGACGCACTCGCCCGGGCGGAAGCAGCAGGCGTCGTTGGTATGGACCAGGACTTCCTGACAGCCGCACAGGTCGCAGACCAGCAGGTCGCAGCAGTTCACCCGCAGTACCCGGGCGTTCATGGTGACGGGTTCCAGGCGCTCCTGGGCGCACTCATTGCAGACAGGTTCCATAAGAGGACCTCCTTATTACATAAGATGTATTCCATCCTATGCGGGGAGGGGGTCAGAGGTCCCGGAAGCGCTCCTGAAAGCGCCGCTGGGCGTAGGCGTTTACCTCTTCCCGAAGAGCCTGATAGGCGGCCAGCAAAGCCTCCGCCTCCGGCGTCAATGCCGCGCCTCCGCCGTGGCGGCCGCCGATGGTGCTGTCCAGCAGCTTGCACTCCAGGGCCTCCTCGGCGGTGCGGACGATGCGCCAGGCCTTGGAGTAGGCCATGCCCATGGACCCCGCCGCCGCCCGGAGGGAGCGCTTTTCCCGGACCTCCTCCAAAAGAGCGGCCACGCCGGGCCCAAAGCGCCGCTGGCCCTCGCCGTCCAAAAGGCGCAGGGTGACGGCCAGGCGCAGGTCAGGACTGTGATTCATGGGATATACTCCTTTCGCTCCACCAGCTGGGGCTCGCCGTCCCAGAACTCCCAAAGCTCGGTAAAATAGGAGACGGTGCCATCCCCATTGCCCTCATAGACCGGGACCTCCCGGCTGGCCAGGACCAGGTCTGCCTCAATGCTCCACTCGGCGGGCCGGGGGCGGAGGAAATCTCCCTCCCTGGGGAGCCAGACTTCCCGTGCGCCCTCCCGCTCTACGTCCAGATAGCCGGAATCGGGCTGGAAGTCCCGGACCAGCCGTTCCACCCGGTGCAAATACAGGCTTCCGTTCCCGTCAGGCCAGTAGTACTCCGTAACCCACTGGGACCCTGCGGAGCCGGATTTATATTCGGCGGTGGTTTCCCCGCTTTCCGGATGGGCCTCCGCCCCCTGGAGGATGCAGGCGAATTGATACTGCCCCGCCTCCCGGTCCCAGGTCCAATAGTAATAGGGGATCATGTTGTTGCACCGCCCGGCGAAGAGGCCGAAGTCTGTATCCCCGTCAAAGTTCAGGTCCAGCTCGTCCATGCAGTCTTCCGTGCTCCAGCAGTCGGTGTAGTCGCTGTCCTCAACCCCTTCGCTTACAATGCCCTCCCGGGCCTGGACAGTCTGGATAAGCGCGTCCCCGTCGTACACCCGCACCTCCCGGACGCCATAGCTGTATTCGTCGGCCCGCCGGCCGAAGGCCTCCAGCCGCAAGGTCCGCCCGTCCGCCAGGGGCGCGTCCAGGGTCAAAAGGACGTGGTCTTCCGTCTCCTCCCCGGGGTCCTCCAGGGCTTCCTCCTCCGGCGCGGCGGCCTCCGGGGCTTCCGGGACCGGCGGGGCCTCCTCCGTCTCCGCCGGGGCGGCGCAGGCGGAGAGCAGCAGCAGGGCCAGCAGTAAAATCAGTACACGGCGCATATCCCACGATTCCTTCCAATCCAGATTTGATAGACCCAATATAACAGGTTTTCCCGCCAAAGTGGTAACAAAAAGGTGACAGTTTTCCGTCCTCCCCGTCCTGGGCTGGAAATCAAACCCAGCTTGACATCCCGCTTTCCCGGCGGTATCATGGTATACAGGAAAAAATCGGCTGCCGCCCGGCCCGCTCCACGGCGGAGGGCCGCCCCGGTGAAATTCGTCAGGAGGGTTTTCTTATGGAAAAGAAGGTAAAGAGAATCGGCGTCCTCACCAGCGGCGGCGACGCGCCGGGCATGAACGCGGCGGTGCGGGCGGTGGTCCGGGCCTCCATCGCCCGGGGCATCGGCTGCATCGGCATCCGCCGGGGCTGGAACGGCCTGATCACCAGCGACTTTGTGCCCCTGACCTCCTCCAGCGTCAGCCACATCATCAACAAGGGCGGCACCATGCTCTACACCGCCCGGAGCCTGGAATTTATGGAGGAGGCCGGCCGGGCCAAGGCCCTGGCCACCTGCCGCCTCTTAGGGCTCGACGGCATCGTGGCCATCGGCGGCGACGGCACCTTCCGAGGGGCTTTGGCCATCTCCCGGCAGGCCGCCAAGGACGGCATGGACCTCCGGGTGGTGGGCATCCCGGCCACCATAGACAACGACATCGGATGCTCCCACTACACCATAGGCTTTGACTCCGCCTGCAACACGGCCATCGAGTGCATCGACAAGCTCCGGGACACCATGCAGTCCCACGAGCGCTGCTCCGTGGTGGAGGTCATGGGCCGCCACGCGGGCTACCTTGCCCTGTACGTGGGCATCTCCGTGGGCGCCACCGCCGTGCTGATCCCCGAGCGGGAACCGGACTTCGAGCGGGACATTGTGGAGAAAATCCGCCGGGCCCGCCTGGCGGGGACCACCCATTACATGGTCGTCGTGGCCGAGGGCGCGGGCAGCGCCATCGAAATCAGCCAGCGCATCCACGACGAACTGGGCATCGACCCCCGGGTGACGGTGCTGGGGCACATCCAGCGGGGCGGCTCCCCCACCGTCCGGGACCGGGAGACCGCCAGCCGCATGGGCTATGAGGCGGTGAAGGTCCTGGCCGAGGGCGCGGGCAACCGCATCATCGGCATCCTGGACGGCCGCCTGACGGACCTGGACATGGAGGAGGCCCTGGCCATGAAGAAGACCTTCCAGATGGACCGCTACCAGATTTTGGAGGCCCTGACCAACAGCTGCGGTCCGGACTTTTAAAAGGAGGACTCTATGGAAAAAGTGAGACTGGGGCGGACGGAGCTGCTGGTGACGAAGACGGCCTTCGGCGCCCTGCCCATTCAGCGGATTTCCAAGGCGGACGCGGTGAAGCTGGTTCGCCGGGCCTATGAGGCGGGAATCAATTACTTCGACACCGCCAACATGTACACGGACAGCGAGGAAAAGCTGGGCGAGGCCCTGGAGAGCGTCCGGCAGAACGTGGTCATTTCCACCAAGAGCGGCGGCGGGGACAAAAAGACGGTGCTGGCCCACATCGAGCAGAGCCTTCGTTCCCTGCGGACGGATTACATCGACCTCTTCCAGTTCCACAACCCCGCCAAGCTGCCGGATATCAACGACCCTGACGGCCCCTTCGCCGCCGCCCTGGAGATGAAGGAAAAGGGCTATATCCGGCACATCGGCATTACCAACCACCGGCTGTTTGTCGCCCGGGAGGCCATCGCCTCCGGGAACTTCGAGACTCTCCAGTTTCCCTTCTGCTATCTGACCACGGAGAAGGAGCTGGGCCTGGTGGAGGACTGCGCCAAGGCCGACATGGGCTATATCGCCATGAAGGGCCTCTCCGGCGGGCTTTTGAACAACGCCGAGGCCTGCTACGCCTTCATGCAGGAATATCCCAACGTGGTGCCCATCTGGGGCATCCAGCGGGAGGAGGAGCTGGACCAGTGGCTGGAGCTGACGGAGCGGGATCCCCATATGACGCCGGAGCTTCAGGCCGTCATCGAGGCGGACCGGAAGGACCTGGCGGGGAGCTTCTGCCGTTCCTGCGGCTACTGCCTGCCCTGCGCCGCGGGCATCGACATTCCCCAGGCGGCCCGGATGTCCGCCCTGCTGCGGCGTTCGCCCTACCAGAAATTCATGTCCGGCGAGTGGTATCAGAAGATGCACCAGATTGAAAACTGCATCCACTGCGACGCCTGCAAGAGCCGCTGCCCCTACGGGCTGGACACGCCGAACCTCCTGGTGGAGATGCTGAAGGACTACGACGCGTTCTACGCCGTGCACCACAATGACGCCTGAGCCTGACAAGGCGAAGAGCCGGACTCTCCTTTGGCTGGGCCCCTATCTCCCGGAGGACGGGACTCTTTATCTCCGGATGGGAAAAAGCCCCTAAAGAAACGGGAAAAAGAGCCGATAGAATTTATAAGGGCCGGGACAGCTCCCGGCCCTTTTTCCGGCAAATTCTGTTCAAAGAGAGGATGCGAAGCATGGAAGGAATCCAAGGGCTCCGGCGGCAGACCCTGGCCCCGGTTCAGCGGGCCGTCCCGGCGGAGGCGAAAAGAGCCGCCGCCCCCGCCAGGACCGACTCGTTTCAATCCGTACTGACCGAGGCGGAGCGGGCGGAACAGGCGGCGAGGACGCCGGAGCTGCCCAACTTCGCCAAAATGACGGACAGGCAGAAACTTTCCGCCCTGGCCACTCTCCACGACGCCACGGACTACAGCGGCATGACGGACGCGGAAAAATACAAGCTGATGAACGACCGCTTTGAGGCCGCTTTTCCGGAGCTCCGCGCCTACGAGGCGGAGGTGATCGGCCGGGACAGCGCCCACTATTTCGGATCCGGCCAAATGGCGGCCCGGACCGTCAAGGGCACGGGGCCCCTCATCCGGGCGGAACAGGCCCGGCAGTGGAACAGCCAGGGCTTGACGGACATTGGAAAGCTCCACCGGGAGGCGTATTACCCCGGCATGACGGACGGGCAGGCCGCCCAGGCCATCGCCAAGCGGCAGAACGGCGGGGGCTTTGCCGGACAGGCCGGCGTGCTCCAGGAGCTGAAGCTGTGCGGCCTGGGAGACCAGAAGGAGATTCAGGGGGCCCTGACCCTTATACGGGCCAAGCTGGTCCAGTGGGCCAGGGGAGCCAGGTACTTGGAGAACCCGCCCATTCTGGAGACGGACAACGCCGCCCAAGAGACAGAGGTCTATGCCAGGGCCGTCGGGGACCGCATTCGCTCCGGAGGCGCCACGGACTGGGGCGCCCTTGAGCGGAAGCTGGAGGAAAACCAGGAGGACTGGGACCAGAAGCTGGCGGACGGATGCAGCCAGTATGTCCAGAGCGTCATCGACGGCCTTATCGACGAGATTGTCCGGGGAGAGAAGCAGGACGGCCCGTCGGCTCCGGCGGAGGAGCCGGCCGAAGGGGAAGGCGCGGATTCCGCTTCACAGGCATGAAAAACAGCGCCCCCGCCGGGACTCCGGCGGGGGCGCTGCCTTGCTCAGGAACGGGCCCCTGTGGAAAAGGGGCCGGCGGGGAGGTCCCCGCCGGCCCTGGGGTCCGTTCCGGGGCTTACTTTTTCAGCTGCTTGCGGAGCCAGTCCTTCCCGTCCACGAAGCGGGAGACGATGTAGCAGACCACGTAGTCGCCCGCGGCGTTGATCATGGTCGCCGGGGGGTCCACCAGGTTGCCGATGACCACCAGGATGGGGAAGGCAATCTCCATCTGGGCGGGGAAGAAGATGGAGCAGATGATGTACTCGCCGATGTATCCGCCGCCGGGGACGCCGCTCATGCCCACGGAGCTGAGCACCGCCACCAGCACCACGGGAATCAGCATCCCCAGGGTGAGCTTCTGGCCGAAGACCCCCAGCACGAAGGCGATTTTCAGCACGCAGCTGAAGCAGGAGCCGTCCATGTGCATGGTGGCGCCCAGGGGCAGCACCATGTCCGCCACGTCCTTGCGGATGCCGGTGTCCGCAGCCTCCTCCATGTTAGTGGGGATGGTCGCAACAGACGAGCAGGTGCCCAGAGACACCACTGCGGGCTTCGTGATGTGCCGGAACATGACCCCCACGGCCCCCTTGCCGCCGCCGAACCAGGCGAACAGGGGCCAGGCGGTGAAGATGTAGATGAAGCACAGGGGATAGTACACCGCCAGGGCCCGGGCGTAGTTCTCCGTAATCTGAGGTCCGTAGGTGGCCACCAGGTCGGCGAAGAAGCCGAAGAAGGCGATGGGGGCGTAGTAGGTGATGATCTTCACGAACTTCAGCATGACCCCGGCCAGGTCGTCCAGGAAGCGGCCCACGGGAGTCTCCTTGCCGCCGTTCAGGTTCACGGCGAAGCCGAAAAGCAGGGAGAACACGATGAGGGGCAGCATGGCCCGGCGGGTCAAGAGGCCGCTGAAATCGCTGGCGGTGAAAAAGTTGACGATCATGTCGGGCAGGGTGGCGTACTCGCCCATTTCCTCCGCGGCCAGGTTCGTCCAGGCGGCGGGCACCGGCGGAAACACAATCATCAGCAGGTACATAATCACGGCGGCGATGGCCCCGGTGACCACGAAGGTCCCCACCGTCACGCCCATGATTTTCCCCGCCCGCTTCCGGCTCTCCATGTTGGCCACGGCGCTGGAGATGGAGGCGAAGACCATGGGGACCACCACGCAGAACATCATGTTGATGAACACGGTGCCCAGGGGCTTGAGCACCGTCGCGCCGGTTCCGGAGACAATGCCTCCGCTCCCGTCCGACTCGGCGGGCCAGACCCAGCCCAGGATGGCGCCCAGGATCATGGCCCCCAGCATGACGGCCAAAAAGGCGTAGTTCTTCGCGATGGATTTCTTTTCCATAATGTTCCCTCCTGCTTGATTTACACACTTCTTAATAGGTCAGATCTTCGTCAAATACCTCGCCCTTGCAGACAATGTTTGTGGGCCCGGCCAGGTACAGCTCGGTGATTTGGCTGTAGACCCGTTCCGCGTCCGCGTACAGCGTCCCGCCGGTCATGTCCGCCCGGACGGCGTGGCCGCTGACCTTGCCCTGAAGGGTCAGCACCGCCGTCACGGACCCGGTGCCCGTGCCGCAGGCGTAGGTGAAGTCCTCCACCCCCCGCTCGAAGGTCCGCTCGAAGAAGCGGTCCTCCCCGGTGAGCTCGTAGAAATTCACGTTGGCCCCCTTGGGAAAGACGGGGCTCCAGCGGATCTTCCGGCCCAGCTCCCGCAGCTCGTGCTCGTCGGCGTTCCGCAGATTGTGATAGGGGACCACCGCATGGGGCAGGCCCGGGTCCCCCAGCTCCACATAAGAGCAGGCGTACCGCACGCCGTCGACATCCACGGGGCAGTCCAGCTTGATGGCAGTGGGGTCGTTGAGCCGGACCCGGTAGAGCCGTTTGTCCATCCTCTGCCCGAACACCATCCCGGCGGTGGTCTCCACGGCCTGGGCCTCCTTGGCAAGGCCGTTCTCGAAGCCGTAGCGGCAGATGCACCGGGCCCCGTTGCCGCACATCTCCCCCACGCTTCCGTCAGAGTTGAAGAACAGCATTTTGAAGTCGCCGCCCTGGTCCGCGGCCTCCACCACCATCAGCCCGTCGGCTCCGATGGAGAGCCGCCGCTCACACAGCGTCCGGGCGATTTGGGGCAGGGCCTCGTGGGGCAGGCGTTCGGCCAGGTTGTTAAGGATGAGAAAATCGTTTCCGGCCCCGTTCATCTTCCAGAATCTCATGGGTCCTTCCTCCTTGTCTGATTCTCATTATAATCGCACTCTCCGCAAATGAACACCGGAGAACGTGCTGGAAACCTTGCAAAAAGTGCGGAGCCCGGCGGGCCCCGCCGTTGACAGGACTGGGGAAGTATGGTATATCAGTATCAGGCAAGAGGGGAACGGCTCGGCCTCCGTACATAGGAGGTGACAACGTGACGGTTCTGGAAACCCTGGCGTTACTGAACCTGCTGGCCGTTGTGATTTTCGGCGTCATCAGCGCGATGACAAAGAAATAACCGCCCCCAGACATTAAGGAACGGCGATTTCTCAAGCTATAAACTTGTAGGAGGTTAGCCGAACCTGGTGACGACAGGTGCCCCTCTTGCTTTGATTATACCAGCCCCATTCCGGGCTGTCAACCATAAAATCCCCCGGAAAGGAGGCCCCGCCATGCCCAGGAAGAACGCCCGGAACACCAAGGGCCGTATTATCTCCGCAGCCTGGAAGCTCTTCTACGAGCAGGGCTACGAGGACACCACCATCGAGGACATCGTCTTCGAGTCCGAGACCTCCAAGGGCTCCTTCTACCACTACTTCGACGGCAAGGACGCTTTGCTTGGCACCCTCTCCAACGTCTTCGACGAGAAGTACGAGTCCCTGATCCCCGCCCTCTCGCCGGAGCAGGACGCCATTGAGAAGCTGGCCTTTTTAAATCACGAGCTCTTCGCCATGATCGACGGGGGCATCTCCCTGGACCTGCTGGCCCGGCTGCTCTCCACCCAGCTCCTCACCCGGGGGGAGAAGCACCTGCTGGACCGGAATCGCACCTATTTCAAGCTGCTGCGGAAGATCATCGCCGAGGGACAGCAGGCGGACCAGCTCCGCACGGACCGGACGGTGAACGAGATTGTGAAGGCCTACGCCCTCTGGGAGCGGGCCTTGCTGTACGACTGGTGCCTCTGCGGCGGGGAGTACTCTTTGGTCGCCTACACGGACGTTATGACCCCCACGTTTCTGGAGAGCTGGCGGAGCGCGGATAAAAAGGAGGCTGCGAAATGAGAAAACGGCGGGCGCTTGCCTGGCTGCTGTGCGCGGCGCTGCTGGCCGGGTGCCAGGGGGGCTCCGGGCCGAAGGCGGCGGACCCCATCTCTCAGGAGTCCCTCTCCCAGGACCTGCGGGACGCTCTGGAGGAGGAGTGGGAGGCCTGGAACGCTTTGAGCGAGGAGGCGCAGGTTGTCTCCAGCCATATGCCCGGCTGGTGCCAGAGGGGCTTTGAGGACTGGGCCGCCGGCGAGGCTTTCCTGGGCTTCCCTGTCCCCAATCCCCTGGAGGACAGCGATTGGCTGGAAAAGGGGACCTACGTGGCCATGCCCCTGGGCTTCCAGGAAGCCCCCCGGGTGGACATCCAGTGGTACGGCACCGAGGAGGGCTATGTGGACTGGGTCAGCGCCGGTGCCGGGTACCGCAGCGGTCCGACCCGAGTGATGCTCTCGGCCCATTTGTACGGGGACCCGGCCAAGGCCAGGCTTTCGGACAGGGACTGGACCCTGGACCTGGGGAAGCAGGAGACGGACGGCGTGCTGCACGTGATCCCGGAGGACACGAAGCGGTACTGCTCCCGCACGGCCTACCTGATCTGGGACGGCGTGCTGTACCAGGTCCACATCGTCGGCGAACCCGGCGAAAAGACGGAGGTGGAGGAAATCCTGGAGCGGGCCCTGGAGGCCTTTTCGGAGGAACCGGAGTGACCGCCGCCCCTTCGGACAGCGATGCGCCGGGAGGCGTAAAGGACGGATTTTGCTTTTCGCCGGAAATTTCCCCTAAAAATTGTATGGCTTAAAAGACTTGAAATTCTGATAGTTTGTTGAAATCCAACAGAACGAAGTGTAGACTACATTCTATACTTCGTTCTGTCTTTCATTCTAGTAAAAAGTGTGCTATGATAGCACCCACTGAACGGAAAAGGAGAGAGATTACATGTCTACCGCACAAATCTGCATCATGGGTACGATTATCGCGTACCTCTGCTTCGTCATCTTCACCGGAGTCATGATCGGCCGCCGGTCCAAAAAGAGCGCCGAGGGCTTCTACCTGGGCGGCCGGGGCATCGGCCCCCTGGTCACCGCCATGAGCGCCGAGGCCAGCGACATGAGCAGCTACCTGCTCATGGGCATTCCCGGCCTTGCCTACCTCTCCGGCGTGGCGGACGCCAGCTGGACCGCCATCGGCCTGGCCGTGGGCACCTATCTGAACTTCCTGCTGGTGGCCAAAAAGCTCCGGCGCTACAGCGTGAAGCTGGACGCCATCACCATCCCCAGCTTCATCTCCAAGCGCTATGGGGAGAAAAAGCCCGTCATTATGTGCATCTCCGCCCTGATTATCCTGATTTTCTTCGTGCCGTATGTTGCCTCCGGCCTGGCCGCCATCGGGAAGCTGTTCAACAGCCTGTTCGGCTGGAACTACATGGCGGCGGTGGTCATCGGAGCCATCGTCATCATCAGCTACACCTCCATCGGGGGCTTCAACGCCGTGGCCACCATGGACCTGATCCAGTCCGTCATCATGACCGCCGCCCTGGCCGTCATCGTGGTGTTCGGCGTGGTCCAGGCGGGGGGCATGGACGCGGTGATCGCCCACGCTCAGACCCTCCCCGGCTTCTTCAGCTTCACGGAGACCTATAACGTCTCCACCGGCGGGGCGGACCCCTACGGCTTCATCCGCATCATCTCCATGATGGCCTGGGGCCTGGGCTACTTCGGCATGCCCCACATCCTGGTGCGCTTCATGGCCATCCGGGACGAGAACGAACTGACCCTCTCCCGCCGCATCGCCGCCACCTGGGTGGTGATCTCCATGGGCGTGGCGGTGTTCATCGGCATCGTGGGCCACGCGGTCTCCGCCGCGGGCAAGGTGCCCTTCCTGGAGGGCAGCGCCACCGAGACCATCATCGTCAAGCTCTCCGACCTGCTGTCCTCTTACGGGATCTTCCCGGCCATTGTGGCGGGCTGCATCCTGGCGGGCATCCTGGCCGCCACCATGTCCACGGCGGACAGCCAGCTCTTGGCGGCCTCCTCCGCCTTCTCGGAAAACATCGTCCAGGAGGTCTTCGGCGTCAAGCTGACGGAGAAGCAGACCATGCTCATCGCCCGGCTGACGGTCATCGTCATCGCGGTCATCGCCTTGTTCCTGGCCTCGGACCCGGGCAGCAACGTGTTCCAAATCGTGTCCTTCGCCTGGGCGGGCTTCGGCGCGACGTTCGGCCCCGCCATCCTCTGCGCCCTGTACTGGAAGCGGAGCAACCGCCAGGGGATCATGGCGGGCCTGGTTGCCGGCGGCGTGATGATCTTCGTGTGGAAGTTTATGGTGCGCCCCATGGGCGGCGCGTGGGACATCTACGAGCTGTTGCCCGCCTTCATCGTGGGCCTGGCCGCCATTGTGATTGTCAGCCTGCTGACCCCGGCCCCGGACGCGGGCGCTTTGAAGCTCTTCGACGAAGTGAAGGAGAAGTAATACCGGCTTTAAAAACCGCCCGGGGCCCGGCCCCGGGCGGTTTTTTGGCTATTTCCCCCTTGACAAAACCGCCCCTTCCCTGTACAATAGGGCCTGTTGAAAGACGATGAAGGGAAAAAAGACGGGGGAATATCCCGCCCTCAGAGAGCCGGCGGCTGGTGCGAGCCGGCGGGGGAGCCCCTGTGCATGACTGGTCCCGGAGTCTCCCGCCCGAGAGGTAGGGCGGGACGGCCTTGCCCCCGTTACCGGGCCCCAAGGGCCGCCTTTGGCGGCTGAACAGGGTGGTACCGCGTAGTGACGACACGCCCCTGGCCGTTTTAGGCTGGGGGTGTTTTCATTGACTTGGAAAGGAGAGAAGACATGGCAGGTTCAGGGTTTGGAATGGGGGGCTTCAACCTCCTGTTTGGGATTTTTCCGTTTTTGTTTCTAACGGTATTCGCCATTGTCATCGGCACGTTCATCGTGTTCGCCGTCCGGGGCGTCATGACTTGGAACAAAAACAACGCCTCCCCCCGGCTGACGGTCTCCGCCGAAGTGGTGTCCAAGCGGACGCAGGTTTCCCACCATCACCATCAAGACAGCATGAGTCATTCCAGCACCTCCTATTACGCCACCTTCCAGGTGGAGAGCGGGGACCGGGTGGAGCTTCCCCTCAGCGGCTCCGAATACGGCATGCTGGCGGAGGGGGACCGGGGAAGCCTCACCTTCCAGGGGACCCGGTATCTGGGCTTTGAGAGGACCTGAGCAATCATAGAAATTCCATTTTCTAAAAATAAAGGTGATCACACATGAAGTACGATTTTACCGCCATTGAGAAAAAGTGGCAGGCCAAGTGGCTGGAGGAGAAGCCCTTCACCGCCGTCAACGGGGACAAGAGCCGGGAAAAATTCTTCGGCCTCATCGAGTTCCCCTATCCCTCCGGCCAGGGGCTCCACGTGGGCCACGCCCGGCCCTTCACCGCCATGGACATCATCTGCCGGAAGAAGCGGATGCAGGGCTATAACGTCCTCTTCCCCATCGGCTACGACGCTTTCGGCCTGCCCACGGAAAACTACGCGGTCAAAAACCACATCCACCCCGCCAAGGTGACCCACGACAACGTGGAGAACTTCCGCAAGCAGCTCCGCATGCTGGGCTATTCCTTCGACTGGGATCGGGAGGTCAACACCACGGACCCGGACTACTACAAATGGACCCAGTGGATCTTCCTCCAGATGTTCAAGAAGGGCCTGGCCTACAAGGCCTCCATGCCCGTGAACTGGTGCACCAGCTGCAAGATCGTCCTGGCCAATGAGGAGGTTGTGGAGGGCGTCTGCGAGCGCTGCGGCGGCGAGGTCATCCGGAAGGAAAAGAGCCAGTGGATGCTGGCCATCACCAAGTATGCCGACCGGCTCATCGACGACCTGGAGGATGTGGACTTCATCAACCGGGTGAAGATCCAGCAGCGCAACTGGATCGGCCGGTCCGAGGGCACCGAGCTGGACTTCACCGCCACCAACGGCGACAAGCTGACGGTCTACACCACCCGATGCGACACCCTCTTCGGCGTGACCTACATGGTCATCTCCCCGGAGCACCCCTTCCTGGAGCGGTGGAAAGACCAGATCAAGAACTGGGACGAGGTGGCCGCTTATCAGGCCGAGGCTGCGCGGAAGTCCGACTTCGAGCGGGGCGAGCTGAACAAGGAAAAGACCGGCGTCCGCCTGGACGGCATCGAGGTGGTCAACCCCGCCACGGGCAAGCACGTGCCTATGTTTGTCTCCGACTACGTGCTGATGGGCTACGGCACCGGCATCGTCATGGGCGTGCCGGGCCACGACCAGCGGGACTGGGAGTTCGCCACGAAATTCGGTCTGCCCATCGTGGAGGTGGTCAAGGGCGGAGATATCACCAAGGAGGCCTTCGCCCTGAAGGACGACACGGGAATCATGGTGAACTCCGGCTTCCTGAACGGCATGACGGTCAAAGAGGCCATCCCCGCCATGAGGGAGCACGTCACCAAGGAGGGCTACGGCCGGCCCAAGACGAATTTCAAGCTCCGCGACTGGGTCTTCTCCCGCCAGCGCTACTGGGGCGAACCCATCCCCCTGGTGAACTGCCCCAAGTGCGGCTGGGTCCCCCTGCCGGAGGATCAGCTTCCCCTGCTCCTGCCGGAGGTGGAGAGCTACGAGGTCACGGACACCGGCGAGTCTCCCCTGGCCAAGATGACGGACTGGGTGAACACCACCTGCCCCTGCTGCGGCGGCCCCGCCCAGCGGGAGACGGACACCATGCCCCAGTGGGCGGGTTCCAGCTGGTACTTCCTCCGTTATATGGACCCCCACAACGACAAGGCCCTGGCCTCTAAGGAGGCCCTGGACTACTGGTCCCCCGTGGACTGGTACAACGGCGGCATGGAGCACACCACCCTCCACCTGCTCTACAGCCGCTTCTGGCACAAGTTCCTCTATGACATCGGCGTGGTCCCCACGGCGGAGCCCTACGCCAAGCGGACCAGCCACGGCATGATCCTGGGCGAGGGCGGAGAGAAGATGTCCAAGTCCCGGGGGAACGTGGTGAACCCCAACGACATTGTAGCCCAGTACGGCGCGGACACCATGCGGCTCTATATCATGTTCGTGGGCGACTTCGAGCAGGCGGCCATCTGGTCCACGGAGGCCGTCAAGGGCTCCAAACGCTTCCTGGACCGGGTGTGGAATCTGGCCGAGGCCGCCAAGGACGACCCGAACCCCAGCGCGGCCAACGAGGCCATCCTGCACCGGACCATCAAAAAGGTCACCTCGGACGTGGACAGCCTGAAAATGAACACGGCCATTGCAGCCATGATGACGGCGGTGAACGAGCTGACGGCCAACGGAGTCACGAAAGGGGACATGAAGCCCCTGCTCCAGATCCTCTGCCCCTTCGCCCCCCACATCACCGAGGAGCTGTGGGAGAGGTTCGGCTTTGCCGCCGAAACGGGGAAGATGTGCTGCCAGAGCGACTGGCCCGCCTACGACGAGAGCAAGACCGTGGCGTCCGCGGTGGACTTCGCCGTCCAGGTAAACGGGAAGCTGAAAGGGACCGTCACCATGCCCACGGACAGCGAGGAGGCGGCCGTGGTGGAGGCCGCCCTGACGGTGGACAAGGTCCAGAAGGCCACGGCGGGGATGAAGGTGGTCAAGACCATCTTCGTCAAGAACCGCCTGGTGAACCTCATCGTGAAGCCCCAGTAAAAAGACAGCCAAGCGCCCGGAAGCTCTGGAGCTTCCGGGCGCTTGATTCCGTTTGCCGCCGCGGCCCGCGGGGGCCTCATTTGACCTTCAGCCGTTCCACCGCCGCTTCCTCCGGCGTGACGTTTACGGTGCGGTACGCGGTGTAGACCACCATGCCCGGCCGGCCTCCGGCGGGCTTTTTCACGTCCCGGACCTCGGTATAGTCCACCGGCACGTTCCCGCTCTCCCGGGCCTGGGAGAACCAGGCGGCCAGCATGGCGGCCTGGGCCACGTCCTCTTCCGAGGGGGCCCGCCCGGCGCAGCGGAGGATGACGTGGGACCCGTGGATCTTCTGGGTGTGGAACCAGAGGTCCCGGCGGTCCGCGTCCTTGAGGGTCAGCTTGTCGTTCTGGCGGTTGTTCCGGCCCACCAGCACCCGGAGTCCCGAGGACGTGCGGAACTCCCAGGGGGCGGCGGGGCGGGACTTCTCCTTCTTCCCCCGGCCCTGCTTTTTGAGGAAGCCCGCCTCCCGGAGCTCGGCCCGAATGTCCAGGTAATCCGCCTCCGTTTCCGCCCGGGCAATTTCCGCCAGGACGCTCTCCAGGTACTCCAGATCCCGCTTTGCCAGGTCCATCTGTTCCCGGAGGTATTTTTCCGCCGTCTTGGCCTTGGCGTAGCGCTTGTAGTACTTGGCGGCGTTCTGCTGGGGGGTCAGCAGGGGGTCCAGAGGGACGGTGGCCGGGGTGTTGTCCTCATAGTAATTTTCGCACTCCAGCCGGGACTGCCCCCGCTCCATCCGGTAGAGATTGGCGGTGATCAGGTCCCCCTGGATACGGAGCTTGTCCCGGTCCTGGGTGGCCGCGTACTCCTTCTCCTGGAGGGCCAGCTTCCGCCGGAGGCGGTCCCGGGCCGTGGAGGCGGCCCGAAGGAGGTCCGCCCCCCGCTGGCGGGCCCGCTCCTGTTTTTCCCGGGCGGCATAGAAGGCGTCCAGCAGGGCGGAGAAGCTGTCATAGGTCACGCACTCCGCCGCGCCGCCGTACTGGCCCACGGGAACGCAGGCGAAGTCCAGGGGCTTCCCGTCCCGGAGGAGGCAGACGGGGGTAAAGCGGTTTTCCCGGACCCGGCCCTGCAAATCCTCCAGGGCCCGCCACAGGGGGCCGGGGGCCCCCAGCTGGAAGACCCGGGCGTCCGTGTCCCCCGCCGCCCGGAAGCTGAGCTCCCGGGCCATGAGGGGGGAGAGGCCGAAGTAGCTGTCCAGCAGAAAGCCGTCCAGGGTCTTCTCCGCCGGGGCGGCTTTGAGACGGGCGGCGAAGCCCGCCTCCGTCTCCTCCAGGAAGGGGAGGCGCCCCGTGGAGGCCGGGGGCTGGTAGAAGAGGCCGGGCAGCACCTGCCGCGCGGCGGACATGTCCGCGTCCACCCGGCGGAGGCTGTCGATAATCCGGTCCTCCCCGTCCAGCAGGATGAGGTTGGACCGGCGGCCCATGGCCTCCAGCACCAGGGTGCGCTTTCCCGCCCGGCCCAGCTCGTCGGAGGCGTCGAACTCGATTTTCACCAGCCGCTCCAGGGGGGGCTGGGTCAGGCCCGCCAACCGGGCACCGGAGAGGTGCTTTCGGAGAAGCATACAGAACATGGGGGGCTCCGCCGGGTTGTCCCGGAGGACTTCCGTCAGTTGCAGCCGGGGGGCCCCCGCCCCGGCGTTCAGCAGCAGGCGCTTCCCACGGAAGAGGAGGACCACCTGGTCCCGGGCGGGCTGCTGGACCTTGTCCACCCGGAGGCCCGTCAGCTGGGGCCGCAGCTCCGCCGTCACGGCCTGTAAGCAGATTGCGTCAATCGCCATGGGCTTCCTCCTCCTCCATCATGATGCAAAAGAGCTGGTTAATCCGCTCTGTCTCCCCCCGGAGGTAGAGCCAGCCCAGCAAGGCCTCCAGGGCCGTGGCCTCGCCGTACTGGGCCCGGCTGGCGTGGTGGGGGACGGTGTGAACCTGGGCGTTCCGCCCCCGGCGGAAGACGGCCTTTTCGTCCTCCGTCAGCAGGGGCTTGATTTTCTCCGCCTTCTCCGCCTGGGACTCGGCGCAGACCAGCGCCACGGCGGCGCGGTGCATCCCCCGGCCCGTGGCCCCGCCGTGGGCGCAGAGCCAGGCGCGGACCAGCAGCTCGAACACCGCGTCCCCCATGTGGGCCAGGCCGATGGAGCTGATCCCCAGGATGTGCTCCCGGCTCAGCTGGGGGCGAAAATAATTTTCCATCTCGTACTCCTTATTTCGCAAGTTCCGCGGCCAGCGCCGCGAAGTCCTCTAGGGTCAGCTTTTCCCCCCGGACGCTCTCGGGGAGGCCCAGAGCGGCCATGGCCTCCTGCACCCGCTCTTTTCCGGTCTCCGGCAGGGCGGCGGAGAGGCTGTTGGCCAGGGTCTTCCGCCGGAGGAGGAAGGCCCCCCGGACCACGCGGAAGAAAAAGGCCTCGTCCTCCACCTCCACGGCGGGCCTTTCCCGCCGGACGCAGCGCAGGACGGCGGAGTCCACCTTGGGGGCGGGGAAAAACTTCTCCGCCGGGACGTCGAAGAGGATCTCCGTTTCCATGCAGTACTGGAGCCACAGGGTGAAGGCCCCAACCTCCGCGGAGCCCTGAGGGGCCGCCAGGCGGCGGGCCACCTCCCTCTGGAGGAGGACGGTGACGCTCTCAAAGCTGGGGGTTTCCGCCAGCTTCGTCAGCACCGGGGTGGTGATGTTGTAGGGGAGATTCGCGCAGACCAGGGGCCGGAGCCCGGCGAACTTCTCCGCCGCCAGGGCGGCGAGGTCCAGCTTCAGCGCGTCCCCGGAGACGATTTCTACGTTGTCATAGGGGGCCATGGTCTCCGCCAGCACGGGAAGCAGTTTTTTGTCCAGCTCGACGGAGACCACCTTCCCGGCCCGCTCCGCCAGTTCCGCCGTGAGGCACCCGACGCCGGGACCGATTTCCAGCACGCCGCAGGCGCCGTCCGCCTGAGAGGCGGCCGCGATGTCCGCCGGGACGGCGGGGTCGATGAGAAAGTTTTGTCCCATGGACTTGGAAAAATGGAAGCCGTGCCGCCCCAGCAGGGCGCGGAGGGTTTCCCGGTCGCAGAGGTTCATGGCCTGTCCGCCTTTCCGATGTGAGTTTCAAGGGCTGAGTTTCAAGGGCAGTATATCAGAAAACCGGCGGGGAGGAAAGGGGAAAACTGCACAGGACTTGTAATCCGCGGAAAAGCTGGTATACTGTTTTCATCAGAAAGGAGGGCCCCTATGACCCACATCGTTGACAAGGCCTCCTGGCCCAGGCGGGAGCTGTTCGATTTCTTCTCCGCTCAGTCCCAGCCCTTTTACTCCGTTACGTTCCGCCAGGATGTGACAAGGCTCTACAGGTTCGCCAGGGAGAACCGCCTTTCCTTTTACTATTCCCTGGTGTACCTCTGCACCCGGGCCGTGAATCAGGTGGAGGCGTTCCGCTACGCCCTCCGGGGAGAGGACCTGGTGCTGTTCGACGGGCGGGTCCCCAGCTTTACGGATTTGAAGCCCGGGGCGGAGACCTTCCACATCGTCACCCTGCCCTGCCGGGGGGATATCCGGGACTTCTGCGCCGCCGCCAAGGCCAAGAGCGCCGCCCAGACGACCCTCCTCAGCGGGGAGGACAGCCAGGACCTGATTTTCTTCACGTGCCTGCCCTGGGTGGAGACGACGGCGGTGACCAACAACCGGAATTTCGACCCGGACGATTCGGTGCCCCGGATCGCCTGGGGGAAGTACGCCCAGGAGGGGGACCGGAAGGTCCTCCACATCTCCATGGAGCTGAACCACCGCTTTACGGACGGCCTCCACGTGGGCCGGTTCCACGAGGCGCTGGACGCCCTGATGGAAGAGCTGTAAAAGGAGAGGGGACCGGGATTTTTCCCGGTCCCCTTTTCGCTTACGGCTTCTCGCCCCAATACTGGACGCTCCACCGCCACACGTCCGACTGGAGGGTGAGGATTTTGAGTCCCCCATTCTCTCCCCGGTCAAACCACACCGCCCCACTGGCGGCGGAGGCCAGCCCCCCGCTCCCGTCCAGGACCGGCTCCGGGTCCGCCCGGAGGTCCGCCGCCAGGGTCCCCCGGCCGTTGCCTCCTATGGTCTCGTCATAGTGCTCCAGAAGCTCCTCCGGCGAGCTTGCAATCCACTCGCCGCCGGGGGCCGTCACCTTGGCGGGATAGGCGAGGAGGTTCGCGATTTCCTCCCGTTTCCCGCCGTCGATGAGGTCCGCCAGGTCCAGAATAAACTCCCGGCCCTCGTCGATAGAGAGGGACGCGTACAGGTCCTCCGCCCCGGTATCCTGGGTAATCTCCCCTCCCCCCAGGGCCCGGACGGCGGCCTGGTCCGTCTGGATGGTAAAGACCCGGATCACGCCGTCCTCCACCAGCCCGAACCACACGGCCCCGTCCGCAACGGAGGCAAGGCCGCTGCCGTCGCTGAAAATCTGGAACTCCGCCGGCGCGGACTCCCAGGTCATGGCCGAGGAGAGGCCCAGGCGGTTCTGCCCGACGACCTCATCGTAATAGGGCAGGAACTCCTCGGGAGAGTTCACCGTGAAGGTCCCGGCGGACACTTCCACCTGGGCGGGGTAGACCAAAAGGTCCGCGATTTCCTCTTTCCGCCCCTCCTCGATGCGCTCCGCCAGCAGCAGCACGAAGTCCTTCGCCACGCCGCTCTGGATGCCCGTGCGGGTGTACAGCGGATCCTGGGACTCCGAGGGCAGGGTCTCCAGGGGCTGATTTTCCAGCGCCTCCATGTAGGCATCATTGGACGCCAGAATAGCGGCCCGGTCCGGCTCTCTCGCCGGGGTGAGAGCGGAATAAACAAAGCTGTCCGCCAGCTCCTCCAGCTCCTCCCGGCCGATGGCCCCGGAGGAGAAGGCGTCGTCCCCCTGCCGCCCCGTCAGCACGTTTACCAGCACGAAGCCGTCCCCCAGGTCCGCCAGGATCAGCGAGCGGTTCCGGGCCCCCAGGCCCAGGGTGACCCTGGTCCCGTCCGCCGCCGTGTAGCCCCACTCCTCAAAGTCGCTCAGGTCCCCGATATTCAGGGCCACGTCGTCAAAGGTCCCCTTGACGGAGCGGCTGAACTGGTACTCGATGGTCCCATAGCCCATCCGCTCTCCGGCCCCCAGCTCCGCGTCGCCGTCAAAGCGGAAGGTTCCGTTTTCGTAGATGTAGCCGGAGTAGGGCGTGACGTTCTCCCCGCAGAAGTCCCCCGCTGCGGCGGCCCAGGTCTCCGGCAGAACGACCTCCATCCATTGGTGGAGCTTGAGGCCGTATTTCGCGGTGATCTCTTCCAGCTTGTCGGCCATCTCCTGGGTGTAGACCAGGTAGAAGCCGTAGCGGTCCTCAAAGCCTGTGGGCTCGTTGCCGATGGCGGAGACGATGGACCCGTCCGGGTCGTAGCTTTCCTGAAAGGCCTCCCACTCCGCCAGGGCCCGGCTCTCCGGGGTGTCCCCCCAGCCGGAGAGACTGACAAAGTCCTTGAACTCCTTCTCCCCGGGGATTACCACGCCTTTTTCGTCCGTCACGTACACGCTGCCCTTCTCCGGCAGCAGCACGTCCCTGAGGCCGAAGAAGTTGGCCGCCACCGCCAGGACGGACAGGGCCGCCAGCAGGGCGACGGCCGCCGCCAGGGTCACCAGCCATTTCAGGCTCTTTCCACGCCTTGTCATCTCATAATCCTCCCATCGGATTTCTCTGCTCCCGCGGACCTGGGAGAAGGTCTGCTGGTAAAATTCCCGGTTACTCATCCTGCCAGTCCTCCCCCAATCGTTCCTTTAGCCGCCGCCGGGCCCGGGCCAGCCGGGTGGTCACCGTGGAATCGCCCACCTCCAGCAGCTCCCCGATCTCCCGGACGCTGAGTTCCTCGTAGTAAAAGAGGTTCAGCACCGTCCGGTACTTTTCCGGCAGGGCCATGACCTCCCGGTACAGGGCCTCCTCCCGGGGCCGGTCGAAAACCGGCGTTTCCGGCAGCGCCTCCAGGGACACCCGCCGCTTCCGCCAGGGGCTTTTCAGAAGGTCCCGGCAGTAGTTCACCGTCACCCGCAGCAGCCAGCGCCGCAGGTGCTCCCCGCTCTCGAAGGCGCCCCTGTGCCGGAAGAGGCGCAGGAAGACCTCCTGCACGGCGTCGTCCGCGTCCTGGGGGTTCCCCAGGGTGTGGAGGGCCGTGCGGTAAACCATATTCTGATAGCGCCGTGCGGCGGCGGTAAAGCTGGCCTTGTCCATATGTCGTCCTCGATTTGTTGGGTTGGGAGTACTCTCACTTATTGTACGACGGGGGAGGGGGCTTTGTCTCAGGTTTTGAAAATTTTGAAAAAGTTTACCACGCCCGCCGGGCGGCGTGTTAGAATGGGATTCATCTAAAATAAAAGACGGAGGCGCTTTATGACACTGGAAGAGGCCATGCGGACCCGCCACACGGTCCGTCGGTACACGGACCGGAAAATCCCCGGGGACATTCTGGAGCAGCTCCGGGAACGCATCCGGAGGAACAACGAGGAGCACGGCCTGGCCATGAGCCTGGTGACGGAGAACACGGAGGCCTTCGGCCCGGCCCTGAAGCTCTTCCTGGCCAAGGGGGTCCGCAATTACGTCATCCTGGCGGGCGGGCCCGGCCTGGACGAAAAAATCGGGTACTGCGGGGCGGACGTAATGCTCTTCGCCCAGGCCCTGGGACTGAACTCCTGGTGGGTGGGGGGCACCTACAGCCGGAAGGGCCTGCGGAAAAACGCCGCCCCGGAGGCGGAGAAAATCCTGGGCCTTCTGGCGTTGGGCTATGGCGCGGTGCAGGGCGTTCCCCATAAGTCCAAACGGCCGGGGGAGGTGGCCTCCTACGAGGGCGAGGCTCCGGAGTGGTTCGCAAAAGGCGTGGAGGCCCTGCTTTTAGCCCCCACGGCCCTGAACAGGCAGACGTTCACCCTCCGGGGAGAGGGCCGGAGGGTCTCCCTGGCCTGTGACGGCGGGGCGTTCGCCGGCGTGGATTTGGGCATCGGGAAGTACCACTTTGAGCTGGGAGCGGGGAAAGGGAACTTCGACTGGGCATAAGCAAAGGGACCGCTTTCGCGGTCCCTTTTCGCTCTCGCCTCAACGGGTCTCCAGAATGCCCTGAGCCGCCAGGGTTTTCCCCAGCAGCTTCGCCAGGGGTACGCCCAGGAGATAGCACGCCGCCAGTTCCCCCAGGCCCACGGTCAGGGCGTTCAGCCCATAGGCGGGCCAGAAAGCCCCGCCGTCCCGGACGGTGAACCAGGCGATTTCCGCCCCCACGATCACCGCGTTGCACACCACCGGCGGCAGGGCCGCCAGATAGACGCTGGGCATCCTCCGGCTCCAGAGGGCCGCCAGGAGGGTTGCCAGGGTGCCGAAAACCCAGTCCAGCACGATGGGGGAGCCCAGCAGGTTCGCCAGGAAGCAGCCCACGGCCAGGCCGGGAACGGCCTCCGGGAAGAGGAAGGGCAGCACCGTCATGGCCTCCGCCACGCGGAACTGAACGCCTCCGTATTGAGGGATGGGCAGGATGAGGGTGGCCGCCGCGTAAACGGCGGCGACGAGGCCGGCCAGGGCCAGCCTCCGGGCCTGGAAACGGGTTTTCATCATATTCAATTCCTCCATTTTTTTGGTTCGCCCTAGGGCGGGCAGGGTGATGGCACCTGCCGTGGGAGAGTATAGCACAGGAGAGGGGAAAAGGCAAGGGAAAAATTTCCCTGTCAAAAAACGTCAAAAGCGCTTGACGAAAGTCAAAATCTGTCCTATACTACTTCTAAAATGTCATCATTTGCGCAAATGCAATTCTCTGTTTCGTAAAGGATCCGGTTTATGAAAGTCACCATCAGCGACGTGGCCCGGCTGGCGGGGGTCTCCACCGCCACCGTCTCCCACACCATCAACTCGACCCGCTATGTCTCCGGCGACACCAAGGAAAAGGTCTATCAGGCCATCCGCCAGCTGGGCTACACCCCGGACGCGTCGGCCCGGAGCTTCCGCACGGGGAAGAAAAAGACCATCGGCTTTATCGTGCCCGATATCTCCAATAAGTTCTTCGGCACCATCATTGAGTCGGCGGAAAACTGCCTCTCCGCCCAGGGCTACCACCTGATCATCGCCAACACCAAGGAGAACATGGACCGGGAGGAAACGAATCTCCGCCTCTTGACGGCGGGCCTGGTGGACGGGCTCCTGATCGCCAGCACCATGGACGACTTCCAGCGTCTGGACGGGCTGATCCCCGCCGGGTTCCCGGTGGTGCTGGTGGACCGGACCTTCGGCAGCCGGAAGTACTCCTCGGTTTCCGTCTCCAGCTTCCAGCCGATCTACCGCAGCGTCTGCCGCCTGAAGGAGCGGGGAAAGCGGCGGATCGGCATTGTGGGCGGCCTGCCCCGGCTCTCCACCACCCAGGAGCGCATCGCCGCCTACCGGGCGGCCATGGCGGATTGCGGCTTCCCCCTGGATGAAGCGCTTATCCTCTACGGAAACTCCATGGAGGACAGCGCCCCGCCCTGCCTGGACCAGCTTCTGGCCCGGGGGTGCGACGCCATCCTGGTCTGCCAGGGGCTCATGGCCTCCGTCACCATCGCCTACCTCCGGGGGAAGGGCATCCGGCCCCGGCGGGACCTGGAGCTGGTGAGCTTCGTGGACTACGACACCCGGGCCTATGAGTTCTATTACGACCAGGTAGACCGCATCGTCCAGCCGGTGGAGGAGCTGGGAAAAATCGCCGGGGAGCAGATTCTGCTCCGGGTGGAGAAACCGGACGCTCCGGTGGCGGAGCGGGTGCTGACCTCGGTCTACCGCCCCTGCGGAGAGAGCGACGATTGAAGGAGAAGACGCCGGAGGAAGCCTCCGGCGCTTTTTTCTTGGGAGATATTCGCATGGAAAACCGGGAACTTTTTTCCGGGCCCCGCCGTCTAAAGGAAAAACCAACGATTTGGAGGGATCACCATGAAACGCCTGCTTTCCCTGACCCTGGCCGCCGCCTTGCTTGCGGCGCTGACCCTGCCCGCCGCAGCGGCGGAGACCCAGGACGCCCGCCTGGCCAAAGTCACCGCTCTGGTGAAAAAGGCCCTGAGCCTGGACACGGAGTCCTATGAGACCTTCCGCGGGAGCCTGACCGAGAGCCTGGCCCCCGTGTGGGAGCTGAGCTGGGAAAGCGAGCGGCGCTCCCTCTCCGTCTCCGCCCTGGAGGACGGGACCGTCGTCAGCCTCTACCGCTGGGAATATGACCCCAGCCCCGGCGACGCCTGGGGCGCTTTTCCCTCCTTCCCGGAGAGCAGCGGGGACGGAGACCGGGAGACCGCCGAAGACTTCCTCTCCCGGGTCCTCCGGTCGGGAGAGGCGGTAGAGCTGAAGGACCAGGAAGGGGGGCTCTCTCTGGGCGGCTCTTCCGGCAGCAGCTGGTCCGGGACCGTCGCCCTGAACGGCCTGCCCTCTCCCCTGCACTACTCGATCCGGGTGAAGAACGGCATGGTGGAGCACTTCGACCGGGACGTGCCGGAGGGGACTGCGGTGGGCGGCGTGCCCGCTCCTGACGCACCGGCGGACGCCGCCAAGGTCAGGGAGGACCTGGAGGGGACGCTGAAACTCCGGCTGGAGTACGTGCTGGACAAGCCCGATGACACCAAGGCCGTGCTGCGCTACGTGCCGGAGAAGGAGGCCCACGACTTCTTGGCGGACGCCAAGACCGGAGAGCTCCTGGATTTGACGGAGCTGGAGGCGAAAATGGACCGGGGAGACGCCCGGAACGCCGTCGCCGGGGGCGCGGCCCCGACGGCCAAAATGGAAATGTCCGCCGACGAGGCGGGCTTCACAAAGGCGGAACAGGAGGGCGTCCGGCAGATGGAGGGCGTTCTCTCCCAGGAGGCCCTGGACAAGGCCGTCCGGGGGGAGAGCGCCTACGGACTCCGGGGCTACGCCCTCACCGGCGCGTCCTATGAAAGCGCCCCTGCCAAGGAAGGAGAGGGAAAGGTCACCTGCACCCTGCGCTATGCCCGGACGGACGGCGGGGAGCGCCTGACCCGGAACATCACCGTGGACGCCAAAACCGGAAAGGTGGAGAGCGTCTGGTCCTCCGCCCCTTATGGCCGGGAGAAGAAGCTCGCGGAGGAGGCCGCCCTGAAAAAGGCGGAGGCGTTCCTGAAGACCTACTGCCCGGACCGGGACCTGACCCTTTACAGCCGGGACGAGGCTGCGCGGCCCCTCCGGGGAACCGATGGGCCGGATTGGCGGTTTACCTTCGCCCGGAAGGTCAACGGCCTTCCCTTCCCGGGCAACGCCGTGTTTCTCAGCATCGACGCGGCGGACGGGTCCGTGTACTCCCTCTCTTCCTCCTGGGATGAAAACATGACCTTCGACGACGCAAACGGCATGGTCTCCATGGAGACGGCCCTGTCCGCCTGGGCGGGGACCTGCGAGGCCGTACTGGCGTACCGGAACGTGCCCCAAAAGCTCACCAAGGCCGACCCGGCCCAGGCCAAGCTGATGGAGCAGGGCGTGGAATATTATTACGGCCTTCGCCTGACCTACGGCCTGGAACGGGCGGAGGACTATGTGGGCGTGGACGCCAAGACCGGCGAACCCGTCCGGGAGGCCCGGGGCAGCGCCCGGGAGCCCCTGGCCTACGCGGACCTGGCCGGCAGCGCCGCCCAGGCGGACGTCGAGAAGCTGGCCCGGTACGGCGCGGGCTACGCGGGAGGAAAGTTCCGGCCCGCCAAGAACATCACCCAGTGGGAGCTGGTGGCCCTGGTTTCCAGCCTCCGGGGCGGAGCCCTGGACCCGGAGGCCGTGAAAAAAGAGGACGGCGGCCGGGAGAGCGCCTACTACGACGCCTACCGCCTGGGGCTCCTCCGCGCGTCGGAGCGGGACGACGGCGCCGTCCTCAGCCGGGCGGACGTGGCGCGCATGCTGCTGAACGCCGCGGGCTACGGCCCTGCCGCCCGCCTGGGCGGGATCTATATCTGCGCCTATACGGACAAAGACTCCATCCCGGCGGAGGACTTGGGCTACGCCGCCATCGCCCAGGCCCTGGGGCTGGCCTCCGGAACCTACGCCGGGGCCCGGACCGCCACCCGGGGGGAGGCGGCCTCCATGCTCTGCCGGGTGCTGGAGCGGGCGGCCTGAACGGAAAGAAGAAGGGACTGCCGGGGGGCAGTCCCTTTTCTCTCCGCTCTTATTTTACCTCCAGGATGTCTGCCAGCTTGCCCAGCGCCTCCCCGGCGTCGGGCCCCTCGGCGGTCAGCGTCACCTCGCCGTGATCCCGCATCAGGGAGAGGAAGCCAAGAAGGCTCTTGGCGTTGATGCAGTGCCCGCCCCGGGCGATGGTGATCTGGCTGGAAAAGCCGCTGGCCGCCTTGATGAAGCTGGTGGCAACCCGGTCCAGCTGGTCTTCCGGAATCTGTACGACTGCCGTGCGATTCATTTGCCCACTCCGTTCCGTCAAATAATTGGAGCTAGTATAGCACGCTTTTGGGCGGAAGCCAATTTTTATTAAAGAAGTTTTTTGGGCCCGGTTCATTTTCGTCGTCTCCCCAAAAAGGCGGCGGGAGACCGGGACGGAAATTGTTAAAAATTCTTAAGGTTTTCCCCGCCGGGGAAAATTTGAAAAAGGGCTTGACTTTGGGAAAAGCTCTGGTATAATAACTACTGTTCTTCGCTGAGGGACGCACAATTGCACAGGCAGAGCAATCGGCAACGATGGAGAAGTCGCCTAGTTGGTCGAGGGCGCATGATTGGAAATCATGTAGGCCCCTAAAGGGTCTCGAGGGTTCGAATCCCTCCTTCTCCGCCAGCAAGAACCCCGGAACCGCTATGGTTTCGGGGTTCTTTTTCCGCGTTTCCGCGGAAATTCCGCATGCGGAAAACCGTCCAATGCCGCCTCTGAAAAAAAGAGAAAATACAGTAAAATTTCTCTTGACACGGGAGGAATTTTCAATTATGATATATTGGCATGCGGCGGAGAGGACATCCTCTGCGCCCTGTGACCGCGATGAACCGGGAGATTGCTCGAAAGAGGTAACTTCTGGGGAGTATGTCCGATAATCGGGCGGCTGAGAAAGGTCTGTACGCGCGCGTAGATCGCCGCGCCATGACGGAACCGGCCTGCTTTGCGCCGGATTTTTTCATGAGCCGGAATGATACGCACGGCAGCGCGGACAGAAAAATTTCTCTCGCCGTACGGAATCGACGCGAACAAAAAACCGTACGAATTAGGAGGAACCCAGACATGGCACAGAAGGAAAAGATCCGCATCCGCCTGAAGGCGTATGACCACCAGATGATCGACCAGAGCGCGGAAAAGATCGTGGAAACCGCCAAGCGCACCGGCGCCGAGGTCTCCGGCCCCATCCCCCTGCCCACCAAGAAAGAAATCGTCACCATCCTGCGCTCCGTCCACAAGCACAAGGACAGCCGGGAGCAGTTCGAGCGCCGGACCCACAAGCGGCTCATCGACATCACCAAGTCCTCCCCCAAGACCGTGGAGGCCCTGATGGCCCTGGAGCTCCCCGCCGGCGTGGAGATTGAAATTAAGCTGTAAGACTCTATTACCATGTTGAACCGCAGCCCGTCGCGTTTTTGAGATGGGCGGGTCAAGTTGGCCGAGCAACGGTTCCCAATGGCCGCCTCGCCCAACCAATAACCTTATTTAAGGAGGAACCTACATGAAAGCGATCATCGGCAAAAAAGTGGGCATGTCCCAGATTTTTGACGAGAACGGCCACGTGATCCCCGTCACGGTCATCGAGGCGGGCCCCTGCGTGGTCGTGCAGAAGAAGACGGCTGAAAAGGACGGCTACGAGGCCGTGCAGCTGGGCTTCGAGGACATTGCCGAGCGGAAGCTCACCAAGCCGGAGCTGGGCCACCTGAACAAGGCCGGCGTGGCCCCCAAGAAGCATCTGAAGGAATTTGACCTGGAGAACGCCGCCGAACTGAACGTGGGCGACATTGTCAAGGCCGACACCTTCGCCGAGGGAGACTTCGTGGACGTCACCGGAACCAGCAAGGGCCACGGCTTCCAGGGCGTGGTCAAGCGCCACGGAGCGGCTGTGAAGCGCAACACCCACGGCGGCGGCCCCGTTCACCGCCATCAGGGCTCCCTGGGCGCGGGCACGACCCCGGGCCGCATCATGAAGGGCCGCGACGGCGCGGGCCACATGGGCGTGGACCAGGTTACCGTCCAGAACCTCTCCGTTGTCAAGGTGGATCCCGAGCTGAACATGCTGGTGGTCTGCGGCGCGGTGCCCGGCCCCAAGGGCGGCCTGGTCACCATCAAATCCACGGTCAAGGTCCACAAGGTCAAGCAGGCCGGCGCGGACATCAGCAAGAACCCGCAGAAGGCTTCCGGCCGCAACCCGCAGAAGGCCTCCGCCAGAAGCAAGTAAGAAAGGGGTGCTGAATCAATGTCTACTGTAAAAGTTTTAAACATGGCCGGCGCTGAAGTCGGTACTGTGGAACTGAACGACGCGATCTTCGGCATCGAGCCCAACGAATCCGTCGTCCACGAGGTTGTGAAAAACCACCTCGCCAACTGCCGCCAGGGCACCCAGAGCGCCCTGACCCGCGCCGAGGTCTCCGGCGGCGGCAAGAAGCCCTGGCGCCAGAAGGGCACGGGCCACGCCCGCCAGGGCAGCACCCGGGCTCCCCAGTGGACCCACGGCGGCATCGTCTTCGCGCCGAAGCCCCGGAGCTACCGCTACGTGCTGAACAAGAAGGTGCGCCGCCTGGCGCTGAAGTCCGTCCTCTCCGCCAAGGCCGCCGAGGGCTGCCTGGTGGTCATCGACTCCATTAAGCAGACGGAAATCAAAACCGCCGCGTTCCGCAAGTTCCTGGACGCCGTCAAGGTCGACGGCAAGGCCGTGGTGGTGACCCCCGCCATGGACGAGACCATCGTCAAGAGCGCCCGGAACCTTCCCGGCGTGCTGACCACCCCCGCGGCGCAGCTGAATGTCTATGACATCCTGAACGCCAAGTATCTGGTGGTGGATCAGGCCGCCCTCGCCAAAATCGAGGAGGTGTACGCGTAATGACCGCATATGATATCGTGATCCGCCCCATCATCACCGAGCGGGCCATGGCTGGAGCCGCCGACAAGAAGTATGTCTTCGAGGTAGCCCCCGGCGCCGGAAAAATTGAGATCAAAAAGGCCGTGGAGGAAATCTTCGGCGTGAAGGTCGCCGCCGTCAACACCCTGACGGTCCCCGGCAAGGAAAAGCGCATGGGCGCGGGCCGTCCCGGGATGACCAAGACCTGGAAAAAGGCTTACGTCCAGCTGACCCCTGATTCCAAGACCATCGAATTTTTCGAAGGCATGGTCTGATTCTACGGAAGGAGTGTAACGACAAATGTCTATTAAAACCTTTAAGCCGACGACTCCCTCCCGGCGTCAGATGACGGTTTCCGGATTCGACGGCATCGACAAAAAGGCCAAGCCCGAGCCCAAGCTCACCGAGACCCTGAAAAAGAGCGCCGGACGGAACAGCTACGGCCGCATCACCGTCCGCCACCGGGGCGGCGGCAACAAGCGCAAATACCGGGTCATCGACTTCAAGCGGGATAAGCACGATATGTTCGCCACTGTCCTGCGCCTGGAGTACGACCCCAACCGCTCCGCCAACATCGCCCTCCTGGAGTATGAGGACGGCGAGCGCCGCTACATTCTGGCCCCCGTGGGCCTGAAGGCCGGCGACAAGGTGGAGTCCGGCCCCAGCGCCGACATCAAAGAGGGCAACGCCCTCCCCCTGGCGAACATCCCCGTGGGCACCATGATCCACAACATCGAGCTGCATCCCGGCAACGGCGCCCAGCTGGTCCGCTCCGCCGGCACCGCGGCCCAGCTCATGGCCAAAGAGGGCGGCGACGCTCAGATCCGCATGCCCTCCGGAGAGGTCCGCATTGTCCGGACCAACTGCATGGCCACCATCGGCCAAGTGGGAAACATTGACCACGCCAACATCAACATCGGAAAAGCGGGCCGCAAGCGCCACATGGGCTGGCGTCCCACCGTCCGGGGCTCCGTCATGAACCCCTGCGACCACCCCCACGGCGGCGGCGAGGGCCGCGCCCCGGTTGGCCGCCCCGGCCCCGTGACCCCCTGGGGCAAGCCGGCCCTGGGCTACAAGACCCGGAAAAAGAAGAACCCCACCAGCAAATTCATCGTCAAGCGCCGCAACGAGAAGTAAGGGAGGCAGATGAAACATGAGCAGATCCATTAAGAAAGGCCCGTACGTTGCCCCCGAGCTCCTGAAGCGGGTCGAGGAAATGAACGCGAAGAACGAGAAGAAGGTCCTGAAGACCTGGAGCCGTAGCTCTACCATCTTCCCCTCCTTCGTGGGCCACACCATCGCCGTGCACGATGGCCGGAAGCACGTGCCCGTCTATGTCCAAGAGGACATGGTCGGCCACAAGCTGGGTGAGTTCGCCCCCACCCGCACCTTCCGCGGACACCGGAAGGACTGAGTTGAAGGAGGATGCAGAACATGGAAAATAAAGTTGCGAAGGCCTATCTGCGCTACGTCCGCATCGCCCCCCGGAAGGTCCAGATTGTCTGCGACCTGATCCGCGGCAAGGACGCGGGCAGCGCCATGGCCATCCTGATGCAAACCCCCAAGGCCGCCTCCGAGCCCCTGCAAAAGCTGCTGAAGAGCGCCGTTGCCAACGCCGAGAACAACTTTGGCATGGACCCCGCCAAGCTGGTGGTGTCCGAGGTGTACGCCACTCCCGGCCCCATCCTCAAGCGGATGATGCCCCGGGCCCAGGGCCGCGCCTACCGTATCAA
The DNA here is from genome assembly GCA_950097265.1 of uncultured Oscillibacter sp. GTDB lineage: Bacteria > Bacillota > Clostridia > Oscillospirales > Oscillospiraceae > Oscillibacter. Next base: position 54,889 of record CATNDJ010000003.1, on the reverse strand, counting down.
CAAGCGCACTTCACACGTCACCCTGGCTGTGACGGAAAAGGCATAAGAGGGAGGAGAACCGTTTATGGGACAGAAAGTCAATCCCCACGGCCTGCGCGTGGGCGTTATCAAAGACTGGGATTCCCGCTGGTACGCCAGTGACGAGAAGGTCGGCGACCTGATCGTGGAGGACCAGAAGATCCGCAAATACCTGAAAAAGACCCTGTACGGCGCCGGCGTGCCCAAGATTGAGATTGAGCGCAGCGGCGACGTGGTGACGGTCTTCCTGCACTGCGCCCGGCCCGGCATGGTCATCGGCAAGGGCGGCGAGCAGATTGAGCAGTACCGCCTGGCCGTCGAGAAGCTGGTGGGCAAGAAGGTCCGCCTGAACATCGTCGAGGTCCGCAACCCCGACATGAACGCCCAGCTGGTGGCGGAGAACATCGCCCAGCAGCTGGAAAAACGCATCTCTCACCGCCGCGCCATGAAGAACGCCATGGCCCGGGCCATGCGGGCCGGCGCCAAGGGCATCAAAACCTGCTGCTCCGGCCGCCTGGGCGGCCGCGAGATCGCGGGCGTTGAGCACTATCACGAGGGGACCATCCCCCTGCAGACCATCCGGGCCGACATCGAGTACGGCTTCGCGGAGGCCGCCACCACCTTCGGCCGCATCGGCGTAAAGGTGTGGATCTACAAGGGCGAGGTCCTGAGCCAGACCCTGCGCACCACTCCCCGCACCATGGACACCTCCAAGCCCTATCAGGAGCGCCGGGAGCGTCGTCCCCGCCGCGACGGCGACCGCCGGGGCGGCTTCAACCGGGACCGTCAGGGCGGCGGCTTTAACCGCGGCCCCGGCGGCGGACGGCCCGGCCAGGGCGGCGGCTTCAACCGCGCCGGCGGCGGCCCCCGTCCCCAGGGCGGCTTCAACCGCGCCCCCGCCCGTCCCGCTCCCGCAGCGCCCGCCGCTCCCGCGGCCCCCAAGGAAGGAGGAAGCAACTAATGCTGATGCCGAAGAGAGTCAAATACCGCCGCGTACACCGCGGCCGTATGACCGGCAAGGCCACCCGTGGCAATACCCTGGCGTACGGCGAGTATGGCCTGGTGGCCGCCGAGCCCGCCTGGATCACCAGCAACCAGATTGAGGCGGCCCGTATCGCCATGACCCGTTACACCAAGCGCGGCGGCCAGGTCTGGATCAAGATTTTCCCCGACAAGCCCGTGACCAAGAAGCCCGCCGAGACCCGCATGGGCTCCGGTAAGGGCTCCCCCGAGTTCTGGGTCGCCGTTGTGAAGCCCGGCCGCGTCATGTTCGAGATCGCCGGCGTGCCGGAAGAAGTTGCCCGCGAGGCCCTGCGTCTGGCCAGCCACAAGCTGCCCATCAAGACCAAGGTCATCGCCCGCGCCGAGGAAGCAGGTGAGTAAGATGAAGGCAAGTGAAATTCGTGATATCCGCAAGATGACCCCGGAGCAGCTCAACGAGAAGCTGACGGGGCTGAAGAAGGACCTGTTCTTCCTTCGTATGCAGCACGCCACCAATCAGCTGGACAATCCCGTGAAAATCCGGGAGACCAAGCATGACATTGCCCGAGTCAAGACCGTGCTCCGGGAGCTCTCCGCTTCCGGCAAGCAGTGAGAAGGAGGTAAGGAAACATGGACGAAAAGAGAACTTCCTCCCGTAAGACCCGGGTTGGCAAGGTGGTCTCCGACAAGATGGACAAGACCGTCGTGGTCGCCATCGAGGACCGGGTGGCCCACCCCCTGTACAAGAAGATTGTCGGCCGGACCTATAAGCTGAAAGCCCATGACGAGCAGAACAGCTGCGGCGTCGGAGACAAGGTAAAAGTGATGGAGACCCGCCCCCTGTCCAAGGACAAGCGCTGGCGCGTGGTCGAGATCATCGAGAAAGCGAAGTAAGGAGGCGTCGAGTTATGATTCAGCAGGAAACCTTCCTGAAGGTCGCCGACAACACCGGCGCCAAGGAAATCAAATGCATCCGCGTCCTGGGCGGTTCCAAGCGCAAATACGGGAACATCGGGGACGTCATCGTGGCCTCCGTCCGCAAGTCCGCCCCCGGCGGCACCGTGAAAAAGGGCGAGGTGGTCAAGGCCGTCATCGTCCGCTCCGCCAAGGGCATCCGCCGGAACGACGGGACCTATGTCCGGTTCGACGACAACGCGGCGGTCCTCATCAAGGACGACAAAAATCCCCGCGGCACCCGTATCTTTGGGCCCGTGGCCCGCGAGCTGCGGGACAAGGATTACATGAAGATCCTGTCCCTGGCGCCCGAAGTGATTTGAGGAGGGCAAGGAAATGTCTATGAACATCAAAAAGGGCGACACGGTCGTCCGTCTCTCCGGCGACGGCGGTAAGGACAAGGACCTGAGCTCCCACAAGGGAAAGGTCATTGCCACCCTGCCGAAGGAAAACAAGGTCGTGGTAGAGGGCATGAACATGGTCACCTGCCACATCAAGCCCCGCCGTCAGGGCGAGGAAGGCGGCATCGTCAAGCGGGAAGCCGCTATATACGCCTGCAAGGTCCAGGTGGTCTGCCCTAAGTGCGGCAAGCCCACCCGGGTGGGCCACAAGGTGGAGAAGAAAACCGTGGCCGGCAAAGAGAAAAACGTCAGCGTCCGCATCTGCAAGAAGTGCGGCGCCGAGCTGTAAGGGAGGAGGAGTGAAACATGGCTGACAAGAAAGTGCCCAACCTCAAGGCGAAATACGAGGCCGAAGTCGCTCCCGCCCTGATGAAGCAGTTTGGCTACAAGAGCGTCATGCAGATCCCCAAAATCGACAAAGTGGTCGTAAACGTGGGCTGCGGCGAGGCCAAGGAAAACGCCAAAATCCTGGACAACGTGGTCCGGGACCTGGCCCAGATTACCGGCCAAAAGCCCATCATCACCCGTTCCCGGAAGAACATCGCGAACTTCAAGCTCCGCGAAAACATGCCCATCGGCGCGAAGGTCACCCTCCGGGGCGAGAAAATGTGGGAGTTCCTGGACCGCCTGTTTAACGTGGCCCTGCCCCGCGTCCGCGACTTCCAGGGCATCAGCCCCAACGCCTTCGACGGCCGGGGCAACTACGCCCTGGGCATCCGGGAGCAGCTGATTTTCCCCGAGATTGAGTACGATAAAATCGACAAGATCCGGGGCATGGACGTGGTCATCTGCACCACCGCTCACACCGACGAAGAGGCCCGCGCCCTGCTCACCCAGGTCGGCGCGCCCTTCGCCCGCTAAGGAGGGAGAGAAGAATGGCTAAGAAATCCATGATTCTGAAGCAGCAGCGCCCCGCCAAGTACTCCAGCCGGAAGTACAACCGCTGCAAGCTCTGCGGCCGCCCCCACGCGTATCTCCGGGACTACGGCGTGTGCCGTATCTGCTTCCGGGAGCTGGCCTACAAGGGCGAGATTCCCGGCGTCCGCAAAGCGTCCTTCTAAGGACCATCCAAGTTGTCGCCGCTGTGGGCTTGGACGAACACCTAAGCCCCATAGCGTGATAAAGCTCTTTTTGCTTCTTTTTCTCTCGAGAAAAAGAAGAGACAGACGGCGAAAGGTCATGGCCAATCGGGGATTGGCCCCAATTGGTCATGATACCTCGCTGCTGAAGCGGCCCAAGGCCGCAACTCTAAAATAGGAGGATTCAACCATGCATATCACCGATCCGGTTGCGGATATGCTCACCCGCATCCGCAACGCCGTCAGCGCGAAACACGACGCCGTGGACGTCCCGGCCTCCAACATGAAAAAGAGCATCGCTCAGATTCTGCTGGACGAGGGCTATATCAAAAATTTCCAGATCGTGGACGACGGCACCCAGGGAAAGATTCACATCACCCTGAAATACAACGCGGGCAAGGAAAAGGTCATCACCGGCCTGCGCCGCGTCTCTAAGCCGGGCCTCCGGGTCTACGTGGGCGCCGATGAGCTGCCCCGCGTGCTCCGCGGCCTGGGCATCGCTATCATCTCCACGTCCAAGGGCGTCATGACCGACAAGAAGGCCCGCGAGCTCCATGTCGGCGGCGAAGTCCTGGCGTTCGTCTGGTAAGGAGGGTATTGAACAATGTCTAGAATCGGCAGAATGCCCATTACCGTCCCCGCCGGCGTGTCCGTAGAAATCGCCGAGGGTAATGTGGTCACTGTGAAGGGACCCAAGGGCCAGCTGACCCGCGCTCTGCGCCCGGAGATGATCATTGAACAGGAAGGCACTACGATCACCGTGAAGCGCCCTTCCGAGGATAAGCTGCACCGCAGCCTCCACGGCCTGACCCGCACGCTCCTGCACAACATGATCGTCGGAGTTACCGACGGCTATGCCAAGGAACTGGAAGTCAACGGCGTGGGCTACCGTGTCGCCAAGGAGGGCAGCAACCTGGTCATGAACCTGGGCTACTCCCACCAGGTGATCGTTTCTGAGACCGAGGGCATCACCATTGAAGTCCCCGCTCCCAATAAAATCATCATTCGCGGCTGCGACAAAGAGGCCGTCGGCCAGTTTGCCGCCGAGGTCCGCGAGAAGCGCCCGCCCGAGCCGTACAAGGGCAAGGGAATCAAGTATGCCAATGAAACCATCCGCCGCAAGGTCGGTAAGACCGGCGCCAAGAAGTAAGGAGGTGTGCCGAAATGATTAAAAGACCCAATACCAACGCCCAGCGCATGAAGCGCCACAAGAGGGTGCGCGCCAAGATCTCCGGCACTCCCGAGATGCCGCGTCTGAACGTGTTCCGCAGCGAAGCCAATATCTACGCCCAAATCATCGACGATGTGGCCGGCGTGACCCTGGTTTCCGCTTCCTCCCTGGATAAGGCCGTAGAGGGCTACGGCGGCAACGTGGCCGCCGCGGCGGCGGTGGGCAAGCTCGTGGCCGAGCGTGCCAAGGCCAAGGGTATCGAGACCGTGGTGTTTGACCGCGGCGGCTACCTGTATCACGGCCGCGTGAAGGCCCTGGCCGAGGGCGCCCGCGAGGGCGGCCTGCAGTTCTAAGGAGGGAGGAACGTTCAATGCCTAGATTTGAAAGAGAGCAGAGCGAGTATATCGAGAAAGTCGTGTACCTGAACCGCGTTTCCAAGACCGTGAAGGGCGGCCGGGTCATGAAATTCTCCGCCCTGGTGGTCGTGGGCGACGGCAAGGGCAAGGTCGGCTACGGCCTGGGCAAGGCCGCCGAAGTTCCCGAGGCCATCCGCAAGGGAATTGAGGCCGCCAAGAAAAATATGATCACCGTGACTCTGGCGGGCACCACGCTGCCCCATGAGACCATCGGTGAGGCCGGCGCGGGCCGGGTTCTGATGAAGCCCGCCGCCCCCGGTACCGGCGTCATCGCCGGCGGCGCGGTCCGCGCCGTCGTGGAGGCCGCGGGCATCAAGGACATCCGAGCCAAGAGCCTCCGGTCCAACAACCCCAACAACGTCGTAGCCGCCGCTTTCCAGGGACTCAAGAGTATGCGCGGTCCCGAGGAGGTCGCCCGCATCCGCGGGAAGAGCGTCGAAGACATCGTGGGTTAAGGAGGCGCAAAACATGGCAAACTTAAGGATTGAGCTCGTCAAGAGCCTGAACGGCCGCCTGGAAAAGCAGGTTGCCACCGCGCATTCCCTGGGTCTGCGCAAGATCGGTGACGTTACCGTGCAGCCCGACAACGATCCCACCCGCGGAAAAGTGGCGAAGATCGGCTATCTGCTGCAAGTTACCGAAGAGAAGTAAGGAGGCGCCACATCATGAAATTAAGCGAACTGTCTCCCGCCGAAGGGTCCGTCCGTCAGGCTTACCGCAAGGGCCGGGGCGCCGGCTCCGGCAACGGAAAGACCGGCGGCCGGGGCCACAAGGGCCAGAAGGCCCGTTCCGGCGGCAAGGTCCGCGTGGGCTTTGAGGGCGGCCAGATGCCTCTGGCCCGCCGGGTCCCCAAGCGCGGCTTCAACAACATCTTCGCGAAGCCCCTGGAGGTCGTGAACCTCAGCGCCCTGAACGCTTTTAACGACGGGGACACCGTCACGGCCGAGGCGCTGCTGGAAAAGGGCGTCCTCAGCAAGTGCGAGTACGGCTTCAAGGTCCTGGGCAACGGGAAGCTCACCAAAAAGGTCACTGTCAAGGCCAACGCTTTCTCCGCGTCTGCCAAGGAAGCCATCGAGGCAGCCGGCGGAAAGGCGGAGGTGAAGTAACGTGATCCAAACCGTTCGCAAGGCCTGGGCCATCCCTGAGCTGAAAAAGAAGATCGTCTTCACGCTGCTGATCCTGCTGATCTTCCGCATCGGCAACGCCATCACCGTCCCCTATATCGACACGGGACTGCTGGAGGACCAGCTCAACGGCATGGGAGCCACCATCTTGGGGCTCTATAACGTGATGAGCGGCGGCGCCTTTGCCACCGCTACGGTCTTCGCCCTGAGCATCCAGCCCTATATCAACAGCTCCATCATCATCCAGCTGCTCACCGTGGCCATCCCCTACCTTGAGAATCTGGCCAAGGACGGCGGCGAGGAGGGCCGGAAGAAGATCCAGTCCATCACCCGCTATACCACCGTGGCCATCGCCATTCTCCAGGCCGTGGGCTACTACTTCATGATGAAGCGCTATGGCATCCTGGCCCCCGGGGCCGACGGCGTCTGGCCCGCTCTGGTCATCATCGTGTCCTTCATCGCCGGCTCCTCCTTCGTCATGTGGATGGGCGAGCAGGTCACCGAGTTCGGCGTGGGCAACGGTATTTCCATCATCCTTTTCGCGGGCATCGTCTCCCGGGTTCCCACCATGGTTTCCAGTATGGTCCAGGGCGTGAGCCGGTGGTCCGCCAAGAACGCCGGGGACCTGACCCTGGAGAGCCTCACCCAGTCCGGCTATACCGCCGAACAGGCTCAGCAGGTTCTGGACAGCGCCATGGCCCCCTGGGCGGTGCTTCTCCTGCTGGTGGGCGGCCTGGCCCTGATTGCCTTCATTGTGTTTATCAACGACGCCGAGCGCCGCATCCCCGTGCAGTACGCCAAGCGCCAGGTGGGCCGGAAAATGTACGGCGGCCAGAGCAGCAACCTGCCCATGAAGGTGAGTATGGCCGGCGTTCTGCCCGTCATCTTCGCCCAGAGCATCGCCTCTCTGCCGATTACGATCTGGAGCTTTATCGGCATCCCCGCCGAGGGCACCGTGTCCCGGAGCGTCTACGACGCCATCGACACCAAGTCCATCGTCTATATGGTGGTCTACTTCATCCTGATCATCGGCTTTGCCTATTTCTATTCCAGCATCCAGTTCAACCCCGTGGAAATTGCCAACAACATGAAAAAGCAGGGCGGCTTTATCCCCGGCTTCCGCCCCGGCAAGCCCACGGTGGACTTCATCCGCAAGGTGCTGAACAAAATCACCCTGTTCGGCGCCATCTACCTTGGCATCGTGGCCATCTGCCCCCTGATTATCGGCAAGATTCTGGGGAACAACTCCGTGGCCATCGGCGGCACCTCGGTCATCATCGTGGTGGGCGTGGCGCTGGAGACGGTCAAGGCCCTGGAATCCCAGATGCTGATGCGTCAGTACAAGGGCTTCCTGGAATAAGAAACACACAACGGCGGGCGCCCGGGCGGAGGGCTTTCCTCCCTCCGCCCGCGCCCAGAATACAGGAGGCGTTTTGATGAAATTGATCCTGCTGGGCGCCCCGGGCGCCGGAAAGGGAACACAGGCCGACATCCTGTGTGAGAAGCTGGACATTCCCACCATCTCCACCGGCAACATCCTCCGCGCCGCCGTGAAAAACGGCACCCCCACGGGGCTGAAGGCCAAGGAGTATATGGACGCGGGGAAGCTGGTGCCCGATGAGGTCATCATCGGCATCATCTCCGAGCGGCTGGCGGAGCCGGACTGCGCTAAGGGCTACATTCTGGACGGGGTGCCCCGCACCATCGCCCAGGCCGAAGCCCTGGAGAAAGCCGGCATCGTCTTCGACTCCGTGGTCTCCCTGGAGGTCAGCGACGAGGTGATTATGGAGCGCATGAGCGGCCGCCGGGTCTGCCCGGACTGCGGCGCCAGCTACCACGTGGTGGCGGTGCCCCCGAAGAGCGAGGGCGTGTGCGACAAGTGCGGCGGGAAATTGATCCAGCGGAAAGATGATGCCCCCGAGACGGTGAAGTCCCGGCTCGAGGTCTATCATAAGGAGACGGAGCCCCTCAAGGCGTTTTACGCGGAACGGGGCGTTCTGAAGACGGTGGAGAACCAGCCTACCGTGGAAGCCAATTCCCAGGCGATCCTCCGCGTTTTGGGGAGATGACGGGATGATCACCCTGAAATCCTCCCACGAGATCGACTTGATGCGCCGGAGTGGAAAAATTACCGCGGCTGCCCGTGCCTTGGCAGGGGAAATGGTAAAGCCCGGCGTGACAACCCAGGAGATCAACGACGCGGTGGAACGGTTTATCCGCAAACAGGGGGCGGTCCCGTCCTTTCTCCATTACAACGGCTACCCAGCCAGCGTCTGCATCAGCGTAAACGATGAAATCATCCACGGCATCCCCGGCAAACGGGTCCTGCGGGAAGGCGACATCGTCAGCGTGGACGTGGGCGCGTACATCGGGGGCTTTCATGGAGACTGTGCGGCGACATTTCCCTGCGGAAGGATTTCCCCGGAGGCCCAGCGCCTGATCGACGTGACCAGGCAGAGCTTCTTCGAGGGCATCCGCTTCGCCCGGGAGGGGCAGCGCCTTCAGGACATCTCCGCGGCGGTTCAGTCCTACGTGGAGCAGAACGGCTTCTCCGTGGTCCGGGAATACGTGGGCCACGGCGTGGGAGCCAAGATGCACGAATCGCCGGAGATCCCAAACTACGGCCGTCCGGGCCACGGTCCCCGGCTTCTCCGGGGAATGACCTTGGCCGTCGAGCCCATGGTCAACGCCGGAGCCGCCGCCATCACCCAATTGAGCGACGGCTGGACGGTGAAGACCGCCGACGGAAAGTGGGCGGCCCACTATGAAAACACGATCCTGATTACCGATGGCGCGCCGGAAATTTTGACGGCCCCCGCCATTTGACAACAGGTGAGAGAGAACGCATGGAGATTGCGAGATCAAACATCGTCCGCTCCAACGCGGGACGGGACAAGGGCAAGCTCTTCGTCGTCCTGGCGGTGGAGGGAGAGTACCTCCTGCTGGCGGACGGAAAATCGAGAAAGGTGGAATCCCCGAAGCGGAAGAAGCGCAGGCATGTGCTTTTCGTGTCGGCGGAAGAGACCCGCCTCGCCGAAAAGATCAAGGGCGAGGAGAAGATCACCAACAGTGAGCTTCGCAGGACCCTCGCGGCCTGCCGCGAGGCGATCCAGCCGGACCAGGAGGGATAACGTTTGGCAAAATCCGACATGATTGAAGTGGAAGGTGTTGTGGTGGAAGCCCTGCCCAACACGACGTTCCAGGTTGACATTGGAAATGGTCACATGATTCTGGCGCATATTTCCGGGAAACTGAGGATGAATTTCATCAGGATTCTGCCCGGCGACAAGGTCACGGTGGAAATGTCCCCGTACGATCTGACCCGGGGCCGGATCACCTGGCGCAGCAAATGACATCAAAGACGTAAACCGCTGAAAGGAATGGTTGCAGACTATGAAAGTAAGACCGTCCGTGAAGCCCATGTGCGAAAAGTGCAAGGTCATCCGCCGCAAAGGCCGTGTTATGGTCATTTGCGAGAACCCCAAGCACAAGCAGAGACAGGGCTGAGAATTGAAATTGGAGGTGCTTTAAAAGTATGGCACGTATTGCCGGTATTGACCTGCCGAAGGATAAACGTATCGAAATCGGCCTGACCTATATCTACGGCATTGGGCGCAAGAGCGCCAAGGACATCCTGGCGAAATCCGGGGTCAACCCCGACACCCGGGTGAAGGACCTGACGGACGCCGACGAGCAGAAGCTCCGCGACGCCATTGACGACTACACCGTCGAAGGCGACCTCCGGCGTCAGACCGCCCTGGATATCAAGCGGCTCAGCGAAATCGGCTGCTACCGGGGCCTTCGTCACCGCAAGGGCCTGCCCGTCCGGGGCCAGCGCAGCAAAACCAACGCCCGCACCCGGAAAGGACCCAAGAAAACCATTGCCAACAAGAAGAAGTAAGGAGGGAGAAAGTATATGGCAGCACAGAAATCCGGCGGCAAGAAGGTCATTCGCCGCCGCCGCGAGCGGAAGAACATCGAACGTGGCCAGGTCCATATCCGGTCTTCCTTCAATAATACCATGGTGACCGTCACCGACGCCCAGGGCAACGCCATCTCCTGGGCCTCCTCCGGCGGCCTCGGCTTCCGGGGCAGCAAGAAGTCCACTCCCTTCGCGGCCCAGACTGCGGCGGAGACCGCCGCCCGCGCCGCCATGGAGCATGGGCTGAAGACCGTGGAAGTGTTCGTCAAGGGCCCCGGCCAGGGCCGCGAGGCCGCCATCCGGGCGCTGCAGGCCGTGGGCCTGGAAGTGACGATGATCAAGGACGTCACCCCCATCCCCCACAACGGCTGCCGTCCCCCGAAGCGCCGCCGCGTCTGATCGAAAGAGGAGGTAAGAAGCAATATGGCAAGGAATATGCAGCCCATCGCCAAGCGCTGCAAGGCTTTGGGCATCTCTCCCGCCGTCATGGGCTACGCCAAAAAGGAGACCAACCGGAACCCCGGCGGCCAGATGCGGAAGAAGAAAAGCGAATATGGCATTCAGCTGAACGAAAAGCAGAAGGTCAAATTTATCTACGGCATCCTGGAAAAGCAGTTCCACAGCTACTATGAGGCCGCCGCCGCCGCCCCCGGAAAGACCGGCGACAACCTGCTCATCAACGTGGAGCGCCGCCTGGACAACGTGGTGTACCGCATGGGCTTCGCCATGACCCGCCGCCAGGCCCGTCAGCTGGTGAACCACGCCCACTTCACCGTCAACGGAAAAAAGGTCGACATCCCCTCCTACCAGGTGAAGGCCGGCGACGTCATCGAAGTGGCGGAGAACAGCCGCTCCTCCGAGATCTTCAAGCGCCTCACCGGTCAGGACGCTCCCATTTTCCTCCTGCCCGCGTGGCTGGAGCGGGAGAAGAACGGCCTGAAGGGCACCGTGACCCGCCTTCCCGCCCGTGAGGATATCGACATCCCCGTGGAGGAGCACCTGATCGTCGAGCTCTACTCCAAGTAAGCGGAGGATACCCTCGATAACGAGCCGAACCAGAGGCGGCGCAACCCGCCGCCCGTTGAGAAGATGAAGGAGGGTACTGCGTGATTGAAATCGAAAAGCCCCAGATTGAATGCAGCGAAGCGCCTGGTGATGTAACCTATGGCAAATACGTGGTGGAACCCCTGGAGCGGGGATACGGCACGACGCTGGGCAACGCCCTGCGGCGGATCATGCTTTCCTCGCTGCCCGGCACCGCGCCGACTACCATCAAGATCGCCGGCGTCCAGCACGAATTTTCCACCATTCCCGGCGTGAAGGAGGATGTGACGGAGATCGTCCTGAACATCAAGGGCCTCCTGGTCAAGCTCCACAGCGACTCGGTGAAGACGGTCTATATCGAGGCGGTGGGCCCCTGCGTGGTCACCGCCGGAGACATCAAGGCTGACGGCGAGGTGGAGGTCCTGAATCCGGACCTGCACATCGCCACACTGGACAACGGGGCGTCTCTCAACATGGAGATCACCCTGTCCCATGGCCGGGGCTACGTCCCCGCCGACCGCAACAAGCCCCAGCAGAATGTGATCGGCACCATTGGGGTAGATTCCATCTACACGCCGGTGTACAAGGTGAATTATACCGTGGAGCCCACCCGGGTGGGCGCTTCCAGCGACTTCGATAAGCTGACGCTGGAGGTCTGGACGGACGGCACCATCTCCGCCCGGGACGCCGTCTCTCTGGGAGCGAAGATCCTCTGCGACCATTTCACGCTGTTCACCGACCTGAGTGAGAACGTCGGCAGCCGCCCCACCGTGGTGGAGAAGGCGGAAGCCCAGCGGGACAAGGTGCTGGAGATGACCATAGAAGAGCTGGACCTCAGCGTCCGGAGCTTCAACTGCCTGAAGCGGGCCAACATCAACACGGTGGAGGATTTGATTTCCAAGACCGAGGACGAGATGATGAAGGTCCGCAACCTGGGACGCAAGTCCCTGGAAGAGGTCATCAACAAGCTGGCCATGATGGGCCTGCACCTGGCCGACGAGGAGAACAATTGACCGTCCCCGCCTGAGGGCGGAGGAGAAACGCTGAAAGATAAGAAGTAAGGAGGAAACCGAAATGCCTCGTAAGCTCGGCAAGACCTCTGACCAGCGCAGAGCCATGCTGCGTCAGCAGGTCACGGATTTCCTGGATCACGGGAAGATGGAAACCACCGTCACCCGGGCCAAGGAGATCAAGCCCCTGGCTGAGAAGATGATTACCCTGGGCAAGAAGAGCGACCTGGCCGCCTACCGGCAGGCCATGAGCTTCATCACCCGGGAGGACGTCTGCAAGAAGCTGTTTAAGGAAATCGCGCCCACCTATGCGGAGCGCAACGGCGGCTACACCCGCATCATCCGCACCGGCATCCGCCGGGGCGACGCCGCGGAGACCGCAGTGATTGAGCTGGTGTAAACCGGATTTCAGGATAAAAGCCCTTTGTCATGAGGACCTAGGCTCATGACAAAGGGCTTTTACTTTGCGTGATTTTTCCAATCGAAAACCCTGATAGCCTGCGCATACTACCCTTGAATGAACAAGGGGGAATTGCGCGATGGCAAAAAGATTTGTCCTGATTCTCATGCTGACGGCCCTGGCCGCGCTGTGCCTGGCGGGGGGCGAGGCCGTGCCCGCGGACAGCGGCGCGGAGATTCCGGCGGGGGAGAAGTACGTGGCCCTGACCTTCGACGACGGCCCCAGGCGGGGCACCACGGACCGCCTGCTGGACGGGCTGAAGGAGCGGGGGGCCAAGGCCACCTTTTTCCTCATCGGCCAGCAGATTGAGAACAACGCCGATTTGGTTGCCCGCATGGCGGAGGAGGGGCACCAGATTGGGAACCACACCTGGAGCCACCAGCGCCTGGACGGGGTCCGCCCGGATCTGGCGGCCCGGGAGGTGCGGCAGACGGAGGAGGCCCTGGAGGCCCTGCTGGGCGGCGGCGAGTACTGGCTGCGGCCCCCCTACGGCCAGGTGGCGGAGGGGGCCTCCTTCAGCGTGCCCCTGGTGAAGTGGTGCGTGGATCCCCGGGACTGGGAGAGCCGGGACGCGGAGAAGGTGACCCGGGCCATCCTGGACGCCGCGGGGCCCAACAGCATCATTCTGCTTCACGACATTTATCCCACGTCGGTGGACGCGGCGCTGCGGGTGGTGGACCGCCTCCGGGAGGAGGGCTATTGGTTTGTGACGGTGGAGGAGCTGCTGTGGCTGAACGGCGTGACGCCGGAGGCGGGGCGGATGTACCGGACGGGGAGGGGGTAATTTCCCCCCGGGTCCGCCGGAAAAATTTGTTGACAAGAGGGGGCGGGGTATGCTATGATACTATCCGTGTTCAAGAGACGGCGCCTTCTTGTGGAGAGATGTCCGAGTGGTTGAAGGAACCGGTCTTGAAAACCGGCGGCGCGCAAGTGCCCGTGGGTTCGAATCCCACTCTCTCCGCCAACTTTTTAAAACTGCATCAGGATACGCGGAAGTACCCAAGTGGCCGAAGGGGCTCCCCTGCTAAGGGAGTAGGCTGGATAAAACCGGCGCGAGGGTTCAAATCCCTCCTTCCGCGCCAGCTCGGAAATTCCCCTTACCGCTCCGTTTCCCGCCCGCAGGGCGGAAAACTGCGCCGGACGGGGAATTTCCTCGCTTTCAGCCGTGAACCACAGCGCAGCCGTTGGCGGCTCTCCCGCCTTACGGATGCGGCGCCCCCTTGCGGGGGCGTTGTTGGGTTCACGGCTGATTTTTTGAGGGACGCCGCATCGCTTCGCTTGCGGAGGGGGCTTGTCAAATTTGGTCGAAAGTGCTATCATGTTCTGAGACCACTTATGTACTTAATGGAAGTGAGAAAATGCGTGGGTTTGGAAAGAGAGTTTTGCTGGCCGTCCTTGCGGTCGTTTTGTGCTTGACGCCCGTTTGGGCGCTGGAGGACGGCGGGGCCTCGCAGTCGGGGCAGGTGGTGGCCCAGGCGCTGGGACAGATGGGCTTTACCGAGGGGGACGACGAGTATACCCCCTTCGGGGAGCGGTACGGGTATCCGAACGGATATTGGTGCGATATGTTTGCGTCCTGGTGCGCCGACGAGGCCGGCGTTTCCAAGGAGGTGTTTCCCCGGTCCGTGAACTGCGCCCGGCACTGCCGGGCTTTTACCGCCCTGGGGCGGTACCGGGAGAGCGCCGCCAGAGGGGGCGCGTACGTGCCCCAGCAGGGGGACCTGGTCCTCTTTTACAACGACTCCGGGCGGATTCACCACATCGGGCTGGTGCTGTATGTGGAAAACGAGACGCTCTTCACCGTGGAGGGAAACGCCCTGACCGGGCGGCTGGATTATCCGGCGGAGGTGGTCTCCGAGGCCCGGGTGCCCGAGGAGGAGCCCAACGACTATGTTACCGTGAATCAATATTCCCTGAGCGATCCCCGGCTGCACGGCTATGCCGTTCCCGCCTATGCCGGCCGGGAGCCGCTGGAGCTGGAGGGCTTCGTGGACCTGGGGCGCTATGAGTATGCCAGGGAGCAGATCGAGGCCCTGGCTGCCGCCGGGATTATGCCGGGGACCAGCAGCCACACCTTCTCCCCCAGGGCGGGCATGTCCCGGGGAGCCTTTTTGAAGACCGTGATGGACCTTTACGGCTTCGCCGGATGGCGGGAGGAAACCGCTCCCTTTGACGACGTGCCCCCGGAGCACGAGGCCTACGGCGCTGTCATGGCCGCCCTCTCCGCGGGCTTTCTGCCGGAGGAGGAGACTAACTGCTTTTACCCCGGCCGCTGGATTTCCGGGGAGGACGCCCAGGCCATCCTCTCCGCCCTGCTGGAGTACCTGGGAGTGGGAGCGCGAACCTTCTCCTTCACCCCCGGGGACCTCTCCCAGATTCTCACGCCCTACACCACCCGGGGAGACATCGCCCAGGCCCTCTGCCTCCTCCGGGAGGACGCGCCCCTGACCACGGAGGTCTTCACCGGCCTGCTGACTCTGGAGGGCAGGCCCCTGGACTGGCCCGCCCGGATGATGGACGGCGTGTGCTGCGTGCCCCTGAATCTGCTGGAGGAACAGTTCCCGGAGCTGGACCGGAGCTGGCTGCCGGAGACGCGGAGCTTCCTCTGGAACGGGACGCTGTACGTCCCGCTGGAGGACGCGGCGGCGCTGCTGGGAGCGCGGCTGGAGGCAGTGAGCGGCTGAGAATGAAAAAACGGCTCATGGGAGATTCCATGAGCCGTTTCCTGCGTATAAAAATGAAAAAATCCGCACAAAACGCCCCTTTCCCCTTGACAGGAAAAAAAGAGCGTGGTAAAATAAAGCACTTATTGACAGCGGGCGGAAAGCCCCCCGCTTCATACCTTAACCGGAGTATAGCACATTTCCCAGAAGAATGCAAGAGCAGGGCGAAGGGTTTTTAACAACGGCGCCCGGCGTGTCCCTATTCCCGCCGCCTGTGGCGGCAGAAAGGTGAATGTGAAGATGGCCAAAGACAAGTATTACGGAAAGACCCTTCGCAAGAACTTTGCCCGGTACGAGGAAGTCGTCTCCATGCCGAACCTCCTGGAGATCCAGAAGACCTCCTATCAGGAGTTCCTGGATACCGGCCTGCGGGAGGTCTTCGCCGACGTGGGCGCGATCAGCGACTACCAGGGCAACCTGGAGCTGACCTTCATCGACTACAAGATGGACGAAAAGCCCAAGTACGACGTGGAGGAGTGCAAGGCCCGGGACGCCAACTACGCCGCGCCCCTCAAGGTCAAGGTCCGCCTGCGGAACAAGGAGACGGAGGAAATCAAGGAACAGGAGATTTTCATGGGGGACTTCCCCCTGATGACCCATTCCGGCACCTTCATCGTCAACGGCGCGGAGCGGGTGGTGGTCTCTCAGATCGTCCGTTCCCCCGGCGTGTACTACGGCCACGAGGTGGACCTCAAGACGGACCTGCCCATCCTCATCTCCCAGGTCATCCCCCAGCGGGGCGCCTGGCTGGAATATGAGACCGACGCCAACGAGCTCTTCTGGGTGCGCATCGACAAGAACCGGAAGATTCCCGTGACCTGCCTCCTCCGGGCCCTGGGCGGCCAGCCGGGCTATGAAGCGCTGAAGACGGACCAGGGCATCCTGGACCGCTTCGGCGACGACCCCCGCATCGCGGCCACCCTGGAAAAGGACCCCTGCAAGAGCTACGAGGACGCGATGCTGGAAATCTACCGCCGCCTCCGTCCTGGCGAGCCCCCCACGGTGGAGGCCTCCGAGACCCTGGTGACCGGATTGTTTTTCGATCCCCGGCGCTACGACCTCTCCGTGGTGGGCCGGTATAAGTTCAACAAGAAGCTGTCCCTGTGGCAGCGGGTCACGGGGCGGAAGCTGGTCTACCCCGTGGCGGATCCCGCCACCGGCGAGATTCTCTTCGACGAGGGCTACCTCCTGACCAAGGAGGACGCACGGACCCTGGACGCCGCGGGCGTCAGCGACGTGACCGTGGACGTGGACGGCGCGCCTCTCCGGGTGACCTCCAACGGCATGTGCGACATGCGCCGCTATGTGGACTTCGACCCCCTGGAGACCTGCAAAATCAAGGAGCGGGTCCGGTTCAGCGTCCTTCAGGAGCTGCTGAGCCAGTACAGCGGGGAAGAGCTCGTCGACCAGATTATCCTCCACAAAGACCGGCTGGTGCCCAAGCACATCATTGTGGACGACATTTTGACCTCCATCAACTATATGAACGGCCTGGCCCGGAGCGTCTCCGTCAAGGACGACATCGACCACCTGGGCAACCGCCGCCTGCGGTGCGTGGGCGAGCTGCTCCAGAACCAGTTCCGCATCGGCTTTTCCCGCATGGAACGGGTCATCCGGGAGCGCATGACCATCCAGGACATGGACATCGTCACGCCCCAGAGCCTCATCAACATCCGGCCCGTCACGGCGGCCATCAAGGAGTTCTTCGGCTCCAGCCCCCTGAGCCAGTTCATGGACCAGACCAACCCCCTGGCGGAGCTGACCCACAAGCGCCGCCTCTCCGCCCTGGGCCCCGGCGGCCTGAGCCGGGAGCGGGCCAACATGGAGGTCCGGGACGTGCACTACAGCCACTACGGCCGCATGTGCCCCATCGAGACCCCCGAAGGTCCCAACATCGGCCTGATCTCCTACCTGGCCACCTATGCCCGCATCAACGAGTACGGCTTCATCGAGGCCCCCTACCGGGCGGTGGACAAGGAGACCGGCAAAGTCTCCGGCGAAATCACCTATATGACCGCCGACGAGGAGGATAACTTTATCGTCGGCCAGGCCGCGGAGCCTGTGGACGAGAACGGCTGCCTGGTCAACGCCCGTATCACCGGGCGGCACCGGGACGAAATCGTGGACGTGGACCGGGAGGCCATCGACTATATCGACGTGAGCCCCCGGATGATGGTGTCCATCGCCACGGCCATGATTCCCTTCCTGCCCAACGACGACGCCAACCGGGCCCTGATGGGCGCGAACATGCAGCGCCAGGCCGTGCCCCTGCTCCGGCCCGAGGCCCCCATCGTGGGCACCGGCATGGAACACAAAATCTGCATCGACTCCGAAATCGTGGTTCTGGCGGAGGGCGACGGCGTGGTTACCGACCTGGACGCCCGCCACGTCACCGTGCAGTACGACAACACGGAGTCCAACCCCGCCTCTGTCCGGGGCGAGAAGAAAACCTACAAGCTCATCAAGTTCCTCCGCTCCAACCACACCACCTGCATCAACCAGCGCCCCATCGTGGAGGTGGGCGAGCGGGTTCACGGCTGGGGAACGGACGCCGAGGGACATCCCGTCGACCCCACCGTCCTGGCGGACGGCCCCGCCACCGACCAGGGCGAGATTGCCCTGGGCCGGAACATCCTGGTGGGCTTCATGACTTGGGAGGGCTATAACTACGAGGACGCCGTCCTTTTGAACGAGCGCCTGGTCCGGGAGGACCTGTACACCTCCATCCACATCGAGGAGTTCGAGATCGACGCCCGGGACACCAAGCTGGGCCCCGAGGAGATCACCCGGGACATCCCCAACGTGGGCGAGGACGCCATGAAGGACCTGGATGAAAACGGCATCATCCGCGTGGGCGCGGAGGTCAAGGCCGGGGACATCCTGGTGGGCAAGGTCACCCCCAAAGGCGAGACGGACCTCACGGCGGAAGAACGCCTCCTCCGGGCCATCTTCGGCGAGAAGGCCCGGGAGGTCCGGGACACCTCTTTAAAGGTCCCCCACGGCGAGAGCGGCATCGTGCTGGACACCAAGGTTTTCACCCGGGAGGGCGGCGACGAGCTGGGCCCCGGGGTCAACATGGTGGTTCGGGTTTATATCGCCCAGCGCCGCAAGATCCAGGTGGGCGACAAGATGGCCGGACGCCACGGCAACAAGGGCGTCGTCTCCCGGGTCCTGCCCCAGGAGGATATGCCCTTCCTGCCCGACGGCACGCCGCTGGACATTGTGCTGAACCCCCTGGGCGTGCCCTCCCGTATGAACATCGGGCAGGTGCTGGAGGTCCACCTGGGCTACGCCGCCCATGCCCTGGGCTGCAAGGTGGCCACCCCCATCTTCGACGGCGCCCGGGAAGAGGATATCCAGGCCATGCTGGCCGAGGCGGGGCTGGACCCCGACGGCAAGAGCGTCCTCTACGACGGGCGCACCGGCGAGCCCTTCGATAATAAAGTTACGGTAGGCTACGTCTACTTCCTCAAGCTCCACCACCTGGTGGACGACAAGATCCACGCCCGCTCCACCGGCCCCTACTCCCTGGTCACCCAGCAGCCCCTGGGCGGCAAGGCCCAGTTCGGCGGCCAGCGCTTCGGCGAGATGGAAGTCTGGGCCCTGGAGGCTTACGGCGCGGCCTACACTCTCCAGGAAATTCTGACCGTCAAATCCGACGACGTGACGGGCCGGGTCTGCACCTACGAGGCCATTGTCAAGGGTCACAACGTGCCCCAGCCCGGCGTGCCCGAGTCCTTCAAGGTCCTGGTCAAGGAGCTCCAGTCCCTGTGCCTGGACATCCAGGTCCTGGACGCCCAGGGCGAGCCCATTGAGCTCCGGGAGGACGAGGACGCCATGGACACCTTCAACCTGGCCCGGATGGACGCGGACGACGAGCGCAGCCGCAGCGCCTATACCGAGGACCTGGCGGCGGAGTTCCAGGATTCCGGCTTTGACATCGAGGACGCCCCCGAGGACGCGGGGGCGGACATCGGCGCCGATTTTGACGACGGCGAGGACGACGAATGATGCGTTCGTTGAATAAACCCGGAGCAATGAAGGAGGAACGCGCAATATGACCGACAACAAAACGGGCGGAAATATCGCCTTCGATACCATAAAAATCGGCATGGCCTCTCCGGAGCAGATTCGCGCCTGGTCCTACGGCGAGGTAAAAAAGCCCGAGACCATCAACTACCGCACCCTGAAGCCCGAGCGGGACGGCCTCTTCTGCGAGCGCATTTTCGGGCCCACCAAGGACTGGGAGTGCCACTGCGGCAAGTATAAAAAGATTCGCTACAAGGGCAAAATCTGCGACCGCTGCGGCGTGGAGGTCACCCGGGCCAAGGTCCGCCGGGAGCGGATGGGCCACATCGAGCTGGCCACCCCCGTTTCCCACATCTGGTATTTCAAGGGCATCCCCTCCCGGATGGGACTGCTGCTGGACATCAGCCCCCGCATCCTGGAGAAGGTGCTGTACTTCGCCAACTATATCGTCACCGACCCCGGAGAGACCCCCCTGAGCCGCAATCAGATTCTTTCCGAGAAGGAGTACCGGGATTACCGGGAGAAGTATGAGGACGACTTCCAGGCCGGCATGGGCGCGGAGGCCGTGAAGAAACTGCTCCAGGACGTGGACCTGGAGGCCCTTTCCAATCAGCTCCACACGGAGCTCAAGGGCTCCTCCGGCCAGAAGAAAGCCCGCATCGTCAAGCGCCTGGAGGTGGTGGACGCCTTCCGCCTCTCCGGGAACAAGCCGGAGTGGATGATTATCGACGTGCTGCCCGTCATTCCTCCGGAGATTCGCCCCATGGTTCAGCTGGACGGCGGGCGGTTCGCCACCTCCGACCTGAACGATTTGTACCGCCGGGTCATCAACCGAAACAACCGGCTCAAGCGGCTCATCCAGCTCAACGCCCCGGACATCATCGTCCGCAACGAAAAACGGATGCTCCAAGAGGCCGTGGACGCCCTCATCGACAACGGCCGCCGGGGCCGGGCCGTCACCGGGGCCAACAACCGGGCTCTCAAGTCCCTGTCCGACCTCCTCAAGGGCAAGCAGGGCCGCTTCCGCCAGAACCTTTTGGGCAAGCGGGTGGACTACTCCGGCCGGTCGGTCATCGTCGTCGGCCCCGAGCTGAAAATCTACCAGTGCGGCGTGCCCAAGGAGATGGCCGTGGAGCTGTTCCGGCCCTTTATCATGAAAAAGCTGGTGGAGGACGGCACCGCCAACAACATCAAATCCGCCAAAAAAATGGTGGATAAAGGAGTCACCGAGGTCTGGGACGCCCTGGATGTCATCATCAAGGATCATCCCGTCATGCTGAACCGGGCCCCCACGCTCCACCGCCTGGGCATCCAGGCCTTCGAGCCGGTGCTGGTGGACGGCCGGGCGCTGAAGCTCCACCCCCTGAACTGCACGGCCTTCAACGCCGACTTCGACGGCGACCAGATGGCCATTCACGTGCCCCTCTCCGCCGAGGCCCAGGCCGAGGCCCGCATCCTCATGCTCTCCGCCAACAACCTCCTGCGGCCCCAGGACGGCGGCCCCGTCACCGTGCCCACCCAGGACATGGTGCTGGGCAGCTACTACCTGACCATGGACCGCATGGGCAGCGCCGAGAAGGGCGCGGCGGAGGTCTGGTGCGTGGACGCGGGAGATACGAACCTCACCGCCGGAGGCCCGGTGAACGCCGATGAGTTCCTGGCCGCCAACGAGGCCGTTGAGGCGGAAAACAAGGCCGCCAAAAAGACCGGAGCGCCGGAGAAGCGGAAGGCCGTCTACAAGCCCCTGCGGATCTACGCCGGCGAGAACGAGGCCCTGATGGCCTATAACGAGGGAGTCATCGGCCCCCACTGCCCCATCCTGGTCCGCCGGACCTGCACGGTGGACGGCGTGGACTACACCCGCATTGTGGAGATCACCCCGGGCCGCATCATCTTCAACCACAACATCCCCCAGGACCTGGGCTTTGTGGACCGGAGCGACCCCGCCCGTGTCTGCGACTACGAGGTCACCGAGACCTGCGGCAAGAAGCAGCTTGGGAAAATCGTAGATAAAACCATCAACAAGCACGGGTTCACCATGGCCGCCGAGGTCCTGGACGCCATCAAGGCCACGGGCTACAAATACTCCACCCAGGCGGCCATCACCGTCTCCATCGCCGATATGACCATCCCGCCCAAGAAGTACGAGATGGTCCGGGACACGGAGCAGAAGGTGCTGGACATTGAGACCCAGTACAAGATGGGCTTCATGACGGACCAGGAGCGCTACCGCAACGTGGTCCAGGAGTGGGAGAAGACCACCGAGGACGTGTCCGACGCCCTCCAGAAGAACCTGGACCGCTACAACCCCATCTTCATGATGGCGGATTCCGGCGCCCGGGGCTCTATGAAGCAGATCCGCCAGCTGGCGGGCATGCGGGGCCTCATCGCCAACACCGCCGGACGGACCATCGAGATTCCCATCAAGGCCAACTACCGGGAGGGCCTGACGGCCCTGGAATACTTCATCTCCAGCCGCGGCGCCCGGAAGGGCCTGGCGGACACCGCCCTGCGGACCGCCGACTCGGGCTATCTGACCCGCCGCATGGTGGACGTCTCCCAGGAAGTCATCATCCGGGAGGAGGACTGCCACGTTACCCACGGCATCAAGGTCTCCGAGATCAGCGAAAACGGGCAGGTCATTGAGAAGCTGTCCGACCGCCTCCGGGGCCGGTTCCTGGTGGGCGACGTGGTGGACGCGGACACCGGAGAGGTGCTGCTCAGCAGCGATCAAATGATGAGCGGCGTAACCGAAGCCAAGCTCCTGGAGTCCCGGAAGTGGGTCCAGGAGAACGTCCGCCCCGGGGACCGCTGCGAGTTCGACCCCGCCGGGGACCCGGACAAGAAGCCCACGGTGATGATCCGCACCGTTCTGACCTGCAAGGCCCCCAGCGGCGTGTGCGCCAAGTGCTACGGCATGAACCTGGCCACCTCCAAGCCCGTGGGCCCCGGCGAGGCCGTGGGCATCATCGCCGCCCAGTCCATCGGCGAGCCCGGCACCCAGCTGACCATGCGCACCTTCCACACCGGCGGCCTGGCCGGCGGGGACATCACCCAGGGCCTTCCCCGTGTGGAGGAGCTCTTTGAGGCCCGGAAGCCCAAGCGGATGGCCACCCTGGCGGAAATCGGCGGCACGGTCAAGTTCGAGGAGGCCGCCAAGGGAAGCCTGCTGAACATCATCGTTACCGCTCCCGACGGGGACGTCCGGACCTACGCCGTGCCCCACACGGGACTGCTGGTGAAGGATGGCGACGTCATCGAGGCGGGCCGCCAGCTGACCTACGGCGCGCTGAACCCCCACGACGTGCTCCGCATCCGGGGCGCGGACGCGGTGTACAACTATCTCATCCAGGAGGTCCTGCGGGTGTACCGCCAGCAGGGCGTAGATATCAACGATAAACACATCGAGGTCATCGTCCGCCAGATGATGCGGAAGGTGCGCCTGGAGGACGCGGGCGACACGCACCTGCTGGACGGCTCCATGGTGGACGTCCTGGAGCTGGAGAACGCCAACGAGGACATCCAGCGCCGGAACGCCGCCGGGGAGACCCAGGAGAACGGCGAGCCCCTGCGCCCCGCCGTGGGCACCCAGCTCCTCATGGGCATCACCAAGGCCTCTCTGGCCACGGACTCCTTCCTCTCCGCCGCCTCCTTCCAGGAGACGACGAAGGTGCTGACGGAAGCCGCCATCAAGGGCAAGAGCGACCGCCTGGCGGGCCTGAAAGAAAACGTCATCATCGGCAAGCTCATCCCCGCGGGCACGGGCCTGACGGCTTATCACAACGCGGCGGAGGAGCTGATTCCCGAAGCGGAGGAGCCGGAGGAGGCCCCCGCTCCGGAGCCCATCATTCTGGGGAACGCCGTGAGCACTGCGGCGGAAACCGCACCCCTCTCTATGGATTGATCCTCAGCGTGAACGAAAGGAACCGGGACCCGTAAGGGTCCCGGTTCTTCTGCTGTAAAGGCTTCAGCCCTTTAAAATATCCGTGTTCCGGTACTGAATGGCTTCCGCCAGGTGAGCCGCGCCGACGTCCGCCGCCCCGTCCAGGTCGGCGATGGTCCGGGCTACCCGCAGGATCCGGTCGTGAGAGCGGGCCGTGAGGCCCATGCGCTGAAAGGCGCTCTTCATCAGCTTCTCCCCGGCCTCGTCCAGACGGCAGAACTCCCCCAGCTGCGTCGGGGCGATTTGGGCGTTGCAGGCCGCGCCGGACCCCGCCAGGCGCTCCGCCTGAATGGCCCGGGCCGCGTCCACCCGAGCCTTCACCTGGGCCGAGGACTCCGGGGCCTCCCGGCGGCGCATGGCCTCGTATTCCACCGAGGGCACCGTCACGTGAAGGTCGATGCGGTCCAGCAGGGGGCCGGAAATCTTCTCCACGTACCGCTCCCGGTCCCGGGGGGAACAGGTGCAGCGCCGGTCCGGGTGGCCCCGCCAGCCGCAGCGGCAGGGGTTCATGGCGCAGATAAGCTGAAATTGGGCAGGGAGGCGCAGGGTGCCCCCGGCCCGGGAGATGGTGACCTCTCCATCCTCCAGGGGCTGGCGGAGGACCTCCAGGGCGTCCCGGCGGAACTCCGGCAGCTCGTCCAGGAAGAGAACCCCGTTGTGGGCCAGGGAGATCTCCCCGGGCCGCATGGCGGGCCCGCCGCCGGTGAGGGCCGAGGCGGAAACGGTGTGGTGGGGACTGCGGAAGGGCCGCCGGGTCAGCAGGGGATGCTTCGGGTCCGCCAGTCCCGCCACGGACCACACGCCGGAGGCCGCCAGGGCCTCCTCCCGGCTCATGTCCGGCAGGATGGAGGGCAGGCGTTTGGCCAGCATGGATTTTCCCGCCCCGGGGGAACCGATCATGAGCAGGTTGTGCCCCCCGGCGGCGGCGATTTCCAGGGCGCGCTTCACATTCTCCTGGCCCATCACATCCCGGAGGTCCAGGAGGCCCGCCGGCTCCTCTCCCGGCGTCCAGGCCGGGGCGGGGGAGAGGGGCTTCTCTCCCCGGAGGTGGGCCGTCAGGGCTTCCACGTCCGGCACGCCGTAGACCGTCAGCCCTCCGGCAAGCGTGGCCTCCGCGGCGTTGTCCGCCGGGACAAAGAGCTGCCGCACCCCGGCTTTCTCCGCCGCCAGGGCCATGGGGAGCACCCCCGCCACGCTCCGCAGGGCCCCGGAGAGGGACAGCTCCCCGAGAAAGGCCGCGTCCGCCGGGAGTTCCGGCAAATCCCCGTTCGCCGCCAGGAGGCCCACGAAGATGGGCAGGTCGTAGAGGGTTCCGGCCTTCTTCTGTCCGGCGGGGGCCAGGTTTACGGTGATGCGGCTGACGGGGAATTTCGCGCCGCAGTTCTTCACCGCCGCCCGGACCCGCTCCCGGGCCTCCCGGACGGCGGCGTCGGGCAGGCCCACCACATCGAAAGCGGGGAGGCCGCCGGAGAGAAAACACTCGGCGCTGACCTCGTAGCCGGATACGCCGTTCAATCCAAGGGAACGCACCGTGACAACCATAACATCCAACCTCCCGCAAAGCGCCGCATGATCTGTATAGGAGCATAATACCACAAACAGGGGGAAATGAAAAGCGGAGAGAGAAAATTTGCCGGGCGCTGAAAATTTACCCGTCAAGAAACCCTGGAAAAATTTGTGCAAAAAATAACAAAGTGGCGGTTTACACCGGGAAACCGCCGTGATATAATGAAACCGCATGGGGTCCGGCGGGCGAGAGCTCCGGCGCCCCGTCTTGGAGAGATTGCCGTCCCCGGGCGGCAAATTTACAGGAGGTAAGTTTATGGCAAGAAAGTTCAAGTCCATGGACGGAAACAACGCGGCGGCATATGTCAGCTACGCGTTCACCGAGGTGGCGGGCATCTACCCCATCACCCCGTCTTCGCCCATGGCAGACTTGGTTGACCAGTGGTCCGCCGCCGGTCAGAAAAACATCTTCGGCACCACGGTGAAGGTCTGTGAGATGCAGTCCGAGGCCGGCGCCTCCGGCACCGTCCACGGCTCCCTGGCCACCGGCGCGATGACCACCACCTACACCGCCTCTCAGGGCCTGCTGCTGATGATCCCCAACATGTACAAGATCGCCGGCGAGCTGCTGCCCTGCGTGTTCCACGTGTCCGCCCGCACCGTGTCCAGCCACGCGCTGAACATCTTCGGCGATCACTCCGACGTCATGGCCTGCCGCCAGACCGGCTTCGCCATGCTCTGCGAGGGCAACGTCCAGGAGGTCATGGACCTGGGTCCCGTGGCGCACCTGGCCGCCATCGAGGGCCGCGTCCCCTTCCTGAACTTCTTCGACGGCTTCCGGACCTCTCACGAGATTCAGAAGGTGGCCGTGTGGGATTACGACGACCTGAAGGAAATGTGCGACATGGAGGCCGTGGACGCCTTCCGCAAGCACGCGCTGAACCCCGAGCGGCCCAACATGCGGGGCTCTCATGAGAACGGGGACATTTTCTTCCAGCACCGCGAGGCCTGCAACCCCTACTACGACGCCCTGCCCGGCGTGGTGGAGAAGTACATGGCCAAGGTCAACGAGAAGCTGGGAACCGACTACCAGCTCTTCAATTACTACGGCGCTCCCGACGCGGATCGGGTCATCATCGCCATGGGCTCCATCTGCGACGTGGCGGAAGAAGTCATCGACTACATGAACGCTCACGGCGAAAAAGTGGGCCTCATCAAGGTCCGGCTGTACCGCCCCTGGCGGGCCGACAAGCTGATTGCCGCCATCCCCGCCACCTGCAAGAAGATTGCCGTGCTGGACCGCACCAAGGAGCCCGGCTCCCTGGGCGAGCCCCTGTACGTGGACGTTGTGGCCTCTCTGGCCAACGCCGGAAAGACCGACATCACCGTCATCGGCGGCCGGTACGGCCTGGGCAGCAAGGACACCCCGCCCCGGAGCGTCTTCGCCGTCTATGAGGAGCTCACCAAGGCCGAGCCCAAGCGCCAGTTCACCATCGGTATTGTGGACGACGTGACCCACCTGAGCCTGGAGGAGAAGCCCGCCCCCAACACCGCCGCGGAAGGCACCATTGAGTGCAAGTTCTGGGGCCTGGGCGGCGACGGCACCGTGGGCGCCAACAAAAACTCCATCAAAATCATCGGAGACCACACGGACAAATATGTCCAGGCGTACTTCCAGTACGACTCCAAGAAGACCGGCGGCGTGACGGTCAGCCATCTGCGCTTCGGCGACCAGCCCATCCGCGCGCCTTACTATATCAACAAGGCCGACTTTGTGGCCTGCCACGTGCCCGCCTACATCGTCAAGGCCTTCCCCATGGTCCGGGACGTGAAGCCCGGCGGAACCTTCCTGATCAACTGCCAGTGGAGCGACGAGGAAGTCAACAAACACATGCCGGCCGTGGCGAAACGGTACATCGCGAAAAATAACATCCAGGTCTATACGATCAACGCCATCGACCTGGCGAAAGAAATCGGCATGGGCAAACGGACCAACACCATCCTCCAGTCCGCCTTCTTCTCCCTGGCCAAGGTCATGCCCGAGTCCGAGGCCATCCAGTACATGAAGGACGCCGCTACCCACTCCTACCTGAAAAAGGGACAGGACGTGGTGGATATGAACCACAAGGCCATCGACGCCGGAGCCACGGCCTACAAGAAATTTGAGGTTCCCGCCGACTGGGCCGACGCCCAGGACGCCCCGGATACCACCACCCTGGCCGGACGGCCCGAGCTGGTGGAGCAGGTGAAGACCATCCTGAACCCCGTGGGCAAGATGGACGGCGACAGCCTCCCCGTCTCCGCCTTCGTCAAGCACGTGGACGGCCAGTTCGAGCTGGGCGCCGCCGCCTATGAGAAGCGGGGCGTGGCCGTCAGCGTTCCCACCTGGATGCCCGAGAACTGCATCCAGTGCAACCAGTGCGCCTATGTCTGCCCCCACGCCACCATCCGTCCCTATGCGATGACCGAGGAAGAGGCGGCCAAGGCCCCCGCCGCGGCGAAAATCATCGACAAGACCGGAAAGGGCAAGGGATACAAGTTCACCATCGCCGTCAGTCCCCTGGACTGCATGGGCTGCGGCGTGTGCGTGGGCGTCTGCCCGGGCCGCAAGGGTGAGAAGGCCCTGAAGATGGTGGCCCAGGAGCAGGAAGCCAAGCAGCAAGAGGTCTTCAACTACTGCGAAGCCAACGTGGCGGAGAAGAAGGACCTCCAGGACAACACGGTGCCCGGCAGCCAGTTCCACAAGCCGCTGCTTGAGTTCTCCGGCTCCTGCGCGGGCTGCGCCGAGACCAGCTATGCCCGTCTCGTCACCCAGCTCTTCGGCGACCGGATGTATATTTCCAACGCCACCGGCTGCTCCTCCATCTGGGGCGGTCCTGCGGCCACCTCTCCCTACACCACCAACGCGGACGGCCACGGCCCCGCCTGGTCCAACTCCCTGTTCGAGGACAACGCCGAGCACGGCCTGGGCATGTATCTGGGCCAGAAGGCCATCCGCGACAGCCTCAAGGCCAAGACCGAGGCCCTCATCGCCGTGGAGTACACCTATCAGCCCCTGAAGGACGCCGCCCAGAAGTGGCTGGACACCATGGAAGACGGCAAGGCCAACGCGGAAGCCACCAAGGAATATGTGAAGCTCCTGGAAGAGAGCCTCATGACCGTGGACGGCATCGTGGCCTTCACCGGCAGCCCCGACGCGGCCAAGGTCTTCGGTGATCAGCTGCCCCAGTTCCAGGCCCATGCCAAGGAGCTGAAGGACTCCGGCGCGAAGTACTGCGACTGCGACGCCTGCAAGCTGGTGGCTGAGATCCTGAAGGACAAGGAGTACCTCTCCAAGAAGTCCCTGTGGATCTTCGGCGGCGACGGCTGGGCCTACGACATCGGCTTCGGCGGCGTGGACCACGTCCTGGCCTCCGGAAACGACGTCAACATCTTCGTCTTCGACACCGAGGTCTATTCCAACACCGGCGGCCAGGCCTCCAAGGCCTCCAACATTGGCCAGGTGGCCCAGTTCGCCGCGGCCGGCAAGGAGATCAAGAAAAAGTCCCTGGCGGAGATCGCCATGAGCTACGGCTATATCTACGTGGCCCAGGTGGCCATGGGCGCCAACCCCGCCCAGACCCTCAAGGCCATCCAGGAGGCCGAGGCCTATCCCGGCCCGTCCCTGATCATCGCCTACTCCCCCTGCGAGATGCACAGCATCAAGGGCGGCATGATGAACTGCCAGGCGGAAATGAAGAAGGCCGTGGAGTGCGGCTATTGGAACCTGTTCCGCTTCAATCCCGCCGCGGAGGGCGCCAAGTTTACCCTGGATTCCAAGGAGCCCGCCGGCGGGTATCAGGAGTTCCTGATGAACGAGGCCCGCTACAGCCGCCTCACCCGCGAGTTCCCCGACCGGGCCAGCGAGCTGTTCCAGCGCAACGAGAAGGCGGCTATGGACCGCTATCAGCACCTCCTCAAGCTCAAAGAGATGTACGAGGCGTAATTCCCCCTTCCAAGCACAAGAGAGGACCACGGGCTTTGCCCGTGGTCCTCTTTCATTTTCGGAAATTCAGCTCATCAGCTTCTTCAGCGCCGCCGCCAGCTCCTCTCCCTGGGACCGGGTGAGCCCCTTGGTAAAGTCCGCATCCTCCGGCAGCAGCCCCAGGTCCCAGGCCCGGGTTACGGCCTCCGGACTTCCACCCAGGGCCGCCGGAATGGGGCCCATGCGCTTGGCCGCCGGGTCCGGCTGGAGGTCCAGGGCCTCCGCCTCCCGGCCCAGGAATACCGCCGCCTCCCGCCAGGTAATCGGCCGGGCGGCGGAGAAGGTCCCGGAGCCGCCGCCCTTGGCGATACCCTCCGCCTTAGCCCAGGCCAGGGCGGGCAGATACCACTCGATGCCGAAGCTGTCGGCGAAGGGGAGCTCCTTTCCGATTTCCACGTCCGGGCTTCCCACCGCCTCGTAAAGCTGCCCCATGAACCGCCCCCGGGTCAGGGGCGCGTCGTAGTGATTAGCGGGGGCGAGCTGATTGTCCGGCGCGGTGAGGCACCATTCCACCAAGCTGTCTTTTCCATCCAGCGTGTCCGCCAGCTCCTGGGGGACGTAGATATCCGGCGCCAAGGCCACAACACCCCGGCCCGCCGCCGCGTCCAGCAGGGTGTTCAGGTCGATGTACTTGCTGGACACCTGTCCCCGGACCTGGGAGTTTGGCAGGGAGAAGGACTTTACAGCGCCGAAGTGGCAGACGCTGCCCCCGGCGTCCTCCCCGGCCAGCGTGCCGCCCATCTCCTGGATCTCCACGGCGTTGATGAGGGCGGAGGAGAAGGTGGCCTCCCCGATGAGGCCCACCAGCCTGGTCCCGCCGTCCATCTCCTTCCGCAGCACCTCAAACAGGGGCCAGATCACCCCGTCGGACCCGCCGCCGTTGTACCGCAGGTCCAGCAGCACCCGCCAATAGCCGCCCTCCTCCAGGTCCTTGGCCACCTGGGCGGCGAAGTCCGCCATGGGCAGGTCCTCCGCCTCCCGGCAGATGTTGTACTGGATGTAGTACACATCCTCCGTTAAGGGCTTGGCAAAATAGTATGCGTCCCGCGCCGCCGTCTCCGGCGTGCCTTTCATGAGGTCGGAGATGCGCGCGGCCTCCAGTTGATTCATCTCCTCCATGCCCATGGGCTCCAGGCGGAGGGTTTTGCCGTTTTTCAGCGTGACGGTGAGGGGCTCCCCGGCCTCCACCAGTCCCAGGTACTCGTAAATGTCCGCCACGTTGCAGGCCTGTCGGAAGCTCCGCCGGAGGTGGACCGGGTTGTCGGAGGAAAACAGCGTTCCATAAGCCGCAATCACCTCCTCCACCGGCTTCCCGGCAAGAGACACGACCTCCTGGCACAGCAGATCCTTGTCCTCCGGCGCGGCGGCGGAGAGATACCAGCTCTCCCCCCGGCGGACCATGGAAAAGGGATAACCCCGGAAGGCCGCTAGGCTTCCCACGGAGACGGAGGTGTGGGAGTCTCCCGCCAGCGCCGCCAGGCGCATCAGGTCCAGCAGGAACTCCGTGTCCGTTTTGGTTTCCAGCCGTTTTTCAATCTCCGCTTTCAGCGTCAGGAACTGACTCTCCGGCGTGTTGGCGAAAGCGTCCGGGTGGCTTTCCACCAACACCTTCTCATAGAGGAAATCCAGGTCCTCCTGCCGCTGCTTGGCGGTCAGAGGCTCCGCCGCCAGGACCGGGACGATGAGCAGCGCCGCCAGGCACAGCCCCAGGGCCCGCCGGGCCCATGTTTTCAGCTTTTTCATTGGGTTTACCCTCCATTTCACTAATTCAATAATACAATAGTACACCCGGGGCTTTCCGGTGTCAAGCCCCAAATGACAATACGAGGCAGACGGGGGAAATTCTTCAAGAAAAAGAGCCGCCTGAAAAGGCGGCTCTTTGAGGTCACAGCTCCCAAGGGGGCTTTTTGTCCTGGGCGGACCAGGGATCCTCTCCGGTCCGGAGGGTCTCCGGGCCCTGTCGGGAGAGCCGGGAGGACGGTTCCCCGTCCTTCCGCCCGGCACGGCGGGGCCGGCCGGCCCAGCCCCGTCTTCGGGAGAGGAAGCGGATGAGAAAGAATATCAGCACGACGCAGAAGGCGATATAGACCACCGCGAGACCCTCCATGACCAGGAGGGCCATGGGATGCCCGCCCCCGCTTCGGGACACGGGCTCCCCGTCCAGATAGGACTCCAGCGTCTCCGCCAGGGCGGGGACGGTCTCCGGGGCGAAGATGTCCCGGAGGCCCACTTCCTCCGCCGCCGCCCGGTAGGGCAGGGAGAGGGACAGGGCGGACAGCTCCAGGTAAGTTTCCTTAGCCTCCCGGGGGCGGTCCAGGTAGAGGAACCACAGGTCCAGGGCGGAGAGGGCGGAGGTGGCGTAGCTGATGAAGTACAGGGGGTTCTGGAAGTTGTGGGCATTCTCCGCCCAGGAGGGATCCGACTCCACGCCGGGGGCGTAGGAGTAGCCGTACTCCTCCGACAGGACCTTAAAGAGCCGGTCCAGGTCCTCCGCGGTCATACCCGGGTTTTGATAGGCCGCCGCCTGGAACTCGTCGTAAAGGCAGCCGTCCAGCACGGAGTCCAGGATGTTGTAAAGAACGGCGGTCTCGTAGACCTTCCCGTACCGCTCCCCGAAGAGCTCCCTGGCCTCGCCGGTGAACATGAGCTCCAGGGCCTGGGAGTCGATCTCCCCTACGTCGATGTTGAAGTCCGTCCAGAGGTCGTGCCGGGTGCAGTGGAAGGTCTCGTTGAAGTGCCCGAACTCGTGGACGGTGTCGCTGAGGTCCTGATAGTCCCCGTAGGGGGCGTTGAAGATGAAGGCGCTGCCGTAGGCGGGGAGGGACACGGTGTAGCCGGTGGGCAGCTTGGACTCCCCGTACTCAATGTCATAGAGATGGTGGTCCCGCATAAAGCGGAAGGTCTCCCCCATCTCCCGGTCGAAGCCCTCGATGAAGGGCTGGATGGCGTCCAGGACCTCCTCGCCGTTCATGCGGCTCCGGACGCTGAGGGCCCGCAGGTCCTGCCCGGTAAACTCCTCCGCCAGGCGGAGCTGGAGGGGGAGCATGTATTCCTTCGCCAGCTCGTGGAGCTCCGCCGCGTCCTCCAGGCCGTAGTCCCGGGTGTAGAGGATCTCATAGGCGTATTCGGCGTAACCGTCATAGCCCGCCAGCCGGGCCAGCTCCGCCCGCAGGCGGACCAATTGGAGGTAGATTTCCCCGGCGGCCCGGTACCGTTCCTCCGCCGGGGCGGAGCCCTCCATGATCTGGTCGTAGGCTTGGATGAGCCGGTCTTCCTCCTCGTAGAGGGCGGCTTCCTCCTCCGTCAATCCCTGGTAGCCCAGGAGGCTGTCCGCCGCGCCCTCCCCGGCGTCCTCGTCCAGGATATCGCCGTAGGGGGAGGCGGCCAGAACGGCCAGGGCCTGGCAGCAGCGGTCGTAGAGCCTGGTCTGCCGGGCGGAGAGCTCCAGGTAAAGCGCCGCCTCCTCCGGAGCGCCGCCTCCGGCGTCGTATTGAATGCCGCTGAGGTTGACCCTGGTGGCCAGCAGGTCCATTTCCTCCAGAATCCGGTCGTAGAGATCCTGGACCCGGCGGCGGGTCTCCTGACTTCCCCGGTCCCGGCTGTGGCGGGAGCAGACGCTTTCCAGTTCCCCCAGGGCGGAGAGCAGGGCCGTCTCGTCATAGCCGGCGGCGGGGAGCATGTCGGCATAGTCCACCTCCGCATGGGCGGAGGCGGGAAATTCCCATTTCACCGCCAGCGCCGGGGTGGGAAGCAGGGCCAGGGCCAGCAGCAGGCAGAGGGTTTTTTTCAGCATAGAGGACCTCCCGAACGCTCAGGACCGTTTCCCGCGCCGGAGCAGCAGGAGGGTGCTGAGCACGTCCAGCACGGGGAGGAACTGGCAGACGCTGTGAAGGATGGCGGCGTCCTCCCCGGATTCCCGGAGGCAGCGGATGTACAGCCAGCCGGTAACGCCGCTCTGGATGATCATCAGCCAGGTGAGGCCGATGGGAATGGGGACCAGCAGGATAAAGACGCCCCGGGAAGCGGCCACAATGGACCCCCAGGCCAGGACGCTCCAAAGGAAGTTCAGGATATGGAAGGGAACGGCCCCCAGCTTCAGCGTCCGCCAGGCGGAGAGCAGCCGGGCCATGTCGTTCCGGCGGTAGGCGGAGACGGCGGCCCCGGCGCTGATCCAGCCCAGGAGCTGAACCAGGCCGATGACCAGCAGGTAGGCCAGCAGAAGGGAGCCGTTGGATCGGTTCCACCCGGCGCCCCCCCAGCCCAGGTACAAAATGCCGATGGGGGCGGCGACGCTGAAAGCCAGGTGGACGTATATTCCCGCTAAGAAGAGCTTTGCCGTTTTCATGCGTCCTCCCCGGCCCGGAGGGCCTTCCCCTCCTGGGGCGCGCGGCCCCGGGCGGCCAGCACGTCCGCCGCCGTCAGCTTCATCAAATCCTCCCGGGTGACGTTTTCCTGTCCCGCCAGGCGGTTCGCCTGGCAGACCAGGATGCGCTCGAAGACGTTCCGCACCCCCCGGGCGTTGCCAAAGGACTCCGGGTCCCGGTTCTCCTCCCGGAGGAAGTCCCGGACGAGGCCCTCGGCGGCCTCCTCCAGCTCATAGCAGCCCTTGCCGCAGCGCATTTTGAAGATGGCCAGCAGCTCCTCCGGCGAGTAGTCCTCGAAGTGCAGAAAGCGGTTGAACCGGGATTCCAGACCGGGGTTGGAGTGGATAAAGCGGTCCATCAAATCGTCGTACCCGGCGGCAATGACCACCAGGTCGTCCCGGTGGTCCTCCATGGCCTTGAGGATGGTGTCGATGGCCTCCTGGCCGAAGTCGTTTCCCGAGGAGCCGTTGAGGGCGTAAGCCTCGTCGATGAACAGCACGCCACCCAGGGCCTTTTCGACGGCCTTCCGGGTTTTCAGGGCCGTCTGGCCCACGTAGCCCGCCACCAGGCCGCTTCGGTCCACCTCCACCAGCTGCCCCTTGGAGAGGATGCCCAGAGCGTGGAAGATCCGGGCCAGAAGGCGGGCGATGGTGGTTTTGCCGGTGCCGGGGCTGCCGGAAAAGACCATGTGGAGGGATAGTTCGGTTACGGGCAGACCGTTCTTCTCCCGGAGCTGGTGGATCTTCACCAGGTCGATGAGGTTCCGGACCTCCTGTTTCACGGCGGCAAGGCCGATGTAGCCGTCCAGCTCCTTTTGAAGGTCCTCCAGCTTCTCCGGCGGGGGAGGAGCGTTTTCCGCCTCCGGCGCTCCCCCGGCGGCCTGGGCGGCTTCCGGAGCTTTGGGCTCCTCCGGGGCTTGGGACGTGCCGGATTTCTCAGGAGCTTTGACCTCCGGCGCTTTCAGGGGCGCGCCCCAGAAGTCCGTCCCCATGCGGCGGAGGTTGTGTTCCGTCAGGGTCTGGATGACCTCCAGCTGCTGGAGGATGATTTCGTCCTTTTTGTCCTTCTTGTCCATAAGCGTCAGCCTTTCATCAAGTCGGTGCGGCGCAGCCCCTGGAACAGGCAGGCGGAGGCCAGCCCGGTCAGTCCGCCGGTGAGCAGGGATACCGCCAGCAAAACGGGCAGATAATAGAGGGGAGCGGCGCTGCCCAGGGTCCATACCGCGGCGGCGATCTGCCCGCAGTTGTGGGCCGCCGCGCCGCCCACGGACACGCCGTAGACGGACAGCCCCCGCCGCCGGGAGAGGAGGACCATGGTCCCCAGGGCGCTCAGGGCCCCCAGCAGGGAGAAAATCAGCGCGTTCATGTTCCCGGCGAAGAGGGCTCCCAGGAAGCACCGGGCCAGAAGAATCAAAAGCGCCTCCCCCGGCCCCAGGGCGTAGAGGGCGAAGAGGGTCACGATGTTGGCAAGGCCCAGCTTCACGCCGGGAACGGGAATGGCCAGGGAAAGGGGAAACAAGTTCTCCAGATAGCTCAGCGCCAGGGCCATGGCTGTCAGCAGGGCGCAGAGGGTGAGCTGCTTGGTGGTCAGTTTCATGTCCCGCCTCCTAACCCAGCACGGCGTCCACGCCGTCCGGGTCCGGCGCGCCGCCCTCCAGGCGGATGATGATCCGGGCTGGGAGGCAGACGATGCTCTGCCCGGGCCGGAAGATGGCCCCGGTGCGGACACAGTCCTGGGTGGGGCAGTCGGACTTCCCTACCCAGACGCCGTTTTCCGTATCGTTGTGCCGGATCCAGCTCAGCGTCAGGGTATAGCCGTTGTTCGTGTAGACCCGGGGCCCCTCCCAGTGTTCCAGGTCCAGGCGGTCCACCTCCGTCCCGTCCACGGACACCACCGCCGTCAGGGCCAGGGAGGTCCCGCTCCGCCACTGGAAGAAGGCGATTCCCAGGGCCAGGG
Source organism: uncultured Oscillibacter sp. (assembly GCA_950097265.1). Lineage (GTDB taxonomy): Bacteria > Bacillota > Clostridia > Oscillospirales > Oscillospiraceae > Oscillibacter. Next base: position 19,764 of record CATNDJ010000003.1, on the reverse strand, counting down.
CGGCAACGCACAGCACCACCAGCCCATCCCAGAGCGTGGGCCGGAGCTTGGGAAGCGGCCTCATTGGGAAGCCACCTCAAGCGTATACCCGCTGCTCTCGTCCAGGGTGAAGCGGTCCGCCAGCCCTTTGGTGACCACCACCCGGCCGTCCTCCGTCACCAGCACCAGGTCGAAGGGGCACCCTTCTTCTCCCCACTGCGTCTCGTCCCGCCAGAAGGCCAGGGCCTGTTCCTCTCCCATGATGAAGAGGGCGGTGGAGTAGGCGTCGCACATGGTCCCGGGGAAGCCGCTGCCGTCTCCCTCTCCAAGACCGGCGACGACGGTGACGGAGGTCAGGCCGCTGTCCGCCGGGTATCCCGTGGCCGGGTCGATAATATGATGATAGGTTTTCCCGCCCTGTTCAAAGTACCGCTGATAGCCCCCGGAGGTGACGGCAAAGGAATCCGTCAGCGCCAGCACCCCGGCGAAGGCGTTCTGTTCGCCCACTCGGGCCGGGTCCTGAATACCCACCCGCCAGGGGGTCCCGTCGGGCCGGCCGCCGTAGGCCAGCACGTTGCCGCCAAGGTTGATGTTGGCCCGGGGCACGTCGTGCTCCTGAAGGACCTTCACGATTTTGTCGGCGGCGTAGCCTTTGGCGATGCCCCCCAGGTCGATGGCCTGCCCGGGGGCCAGAGAGTAGCGGTCCGCGCCGCCGTGAGAGAGGGAACCATTGTAGCCGGGACCATCTTGGGCCAGCTCCAAAAGCCCGTCCAGCTCCGCCTGAGAGGGGACGCGGAAGCTGTCCCCCGTGAAGCCCCAGGCGGAGACCACCGGGGCAATGGCGATGTTGAACGCGCCCCCGGTGCTCCCGTGGTAATATCTTGCAAGCTCCAAAAGGACCCCCAGGTCCTCCCCGACCTCCACCGGCTCTCCTGCCGAGGCGTTGAGCCGGGAGACCTCGCTGTCCGGGTCCGTTCGGGAGAGCTTGGCTTCCAGGTCCCGGATGGTGTCCTCGCAGGCGTAAGCGGCGGCGGGGGAGCGCTCCCCATAGGTGGTGATGAGCATGGCCGTGTCCATGGCGATGACCTGGATGCTCTCCTGGGCCTCGTCCGGGCTCATCTGGACGCCGCAGCCGGAGAGGAGCAGGGCCAGCAATAAAACATATGCGGCAAGTCGTCTCATAGCAAACCTCGTTTATCTGTCTGGTTGTGATTGTGGTGATTCTTATAGTATAGCACGCCCCGGGCCGCATCTCAACGAAAAAGGAAAAGTTGTGCGAAAAAATAAAAAACCTGGCAGATAGGGCCTTGCAAAAGCGGGAAAAGTCTGCTATACTATTTAAGCGTGTCGGCGGAGGCTTGTTCCGCCGGACATTTTTAAAAGAAAAACACCTTGGAGGTCTTGATAAATGGCAAAGAATCCGAACGGAAAGTCTATGAAGCGGGACAATTCCCTGTACGGCGCCACCATCTTTTTCCTCGCGGCCTGCTTGGCGGAAATCTATCTGCTGGTCCTCCGCAGGTACTACATCCACGGCGACGTGGTGACGGAGGCCCTGCCCTGGCACAACCGGCTGCTGATTTTCGCGGGCCTGGGGGCGGCGGTGCTGGTCCTGGGCGTGATCCTGAGCGTGCTTTGGAAGGCCGACCAGCGCAAGCGCCTCCTGGGCTGGTGCCTGACCGGCCTGGGCCTGTTCTTCGGCGGCGGCAGCATGCTCATCCGCCTGTATTTCGAGTCCGCCGTGACCCTGCTCAGCGTGGTGGTGCCGGTGGTGATGGTGCTGACGGTCATCTGGGCCTTCTATGACCGGGAGTGCTCCGTGGCCATAACGGCCCTGAGCGGGACGCTGATTCTCCTTTGGATGTGCCGCCGCCTCTTCAACCATCTGACCCTGGGCCTGCCCGTGAAGGCGCTGGCGGTGGTGTATATCCTGCTGCTGGCCGGGCTGTGCTGGCTGGCGAAGAATCAGAAGCTGGGGAAGCTCCTCCCCGCGAACGCGGACCTGATGCCCATTTACGCCGCCACGGGCCTGTCCGCCGCCGCAGTGGTGCTGGGCCTGTTCAGCGCCGCCGTGGCCTACTACGCCATGTGGGCCCTGGGGATTGCGGTTTTCGCCCTGGCGGTGTATTACACCGTGAAGCAGCTCTGAGCGCCGCCCCTTAAACTGCATCGCAAAGCCCCGCCGTCACCAGAACGGCGGGGCTCTTTTGTTCGGTTCGGGTCAGTCTATAAACGCCCCCAGCCGGATGTCCATGCCGATCTCAAAGGCCCGGTCCCAGGGGAAGCGGTAGTTCTCCAGGGCCACGCCGCCCCAGTGCCGCTCTTCGATTGCCGCGTCCGGGGAGGTGGAGGAGAGGAAGGAGCTCTGCTCCAGGTTTCGGAGGACCTTGGCGGTTTCTTTTTTCATTCCCTCTTCCAGACGGGCCAGCAGGTCCTCCCGGTCCAGCGCCGGGGACCAGAAATTGTTGGGGTCCCCGCCCAGGCCGTTTCGGATATAGGCCAGCAGGTCGTTCCGGACAACCCCTTTGTAGCAGAAGTCCTTCAGTATACTGTCCGCTAGGGTTCGGGCCCAGGCCCGGTCCATGGCGTCGGTGCTGTCCCCGCTTCTCAGGACGGCGTACCGGGCCGCGCCGTGGCTCAGGGCCGTGCCGGTGACGATGGCCATGTCCAGCATGCCGGAGTAGGCGATGAGGTATCCCAGCTCCGTTTCCTTGGTCAGCGCCTCGTAGACCGCCGTGCCGAAGGCCCCGTTGCTGGCGTCGATGAGAATCGTAGGCCGCCGGGCCTTCCGGCAGTCCCGCAGGGCCCCGATGAGCTGCTTGCGGTAAGCGTCCATTTGGCCCGGGTCCTGCGGCTGGGTCAGGACGAGGATTTGCAGGTCCGCGCCGTCGGACTCCCGCAAATCAAAGAAGTCCAGGTGCTCCGCCATGATTTCCGTCAGGGGCTGGAAGTCGTACTCACAGGCGGGCCGGTCCTCCGTGCCGCCGAAGTACTGAACGCATGCGCGGCCCCCTGTCCAGCCCGTCTCGTCCAGGTACAGCCGGGCCACGGCCTTGAAGGCCAGGTCGTCCACCCCGGAGAGAAGCCAGTCGATCTGCTTCCCGCCCTCCCCCTCTTCGGTCCGGAGGCCCCGCCGGAGAAAAGCGATCTCGTTTTTCTGGATGCAGTCTTCCAGGGAGGAGTCGTCGATGCCGATGAGTAGGCGGAAATTTTCATACCCCGGCTGGGCAAGAATGCGCTGGACCTCATCGGAGAGCCGGAGCTTCCGCTCCCGAGATTCGATGAACTGCCCGATAAACCGGGAGGGCTGGTAATAATCGTCGGCGCTGACTGCGTCCATCTGCCGGGCCGCTCCGTCGTAGGGGTCCTCTCCATTGGGACCCCGCCAGTAGGTTTCCAGGACGTTCTTAATGGTCAGGTGCTCTTCCGCCAGCGTCTCCCTGGGCTGGGCCCCAAAGGCCCGGAGCCAGTTGTAGTGCTCCAGCCTGGCGCCTTCATATCCCACAGTGACATTAGCCAGCCGCATGACGGAGTCCAGCAGCCAGACCCGGTTGTTTTTGTCGGCGGAAAGGGCCGTCATCAGCTCCTCCAGCAGGGAGTACACCTGGGCGGTCCCGCCGCCGGAAAGTTCGACGTCGTACCCACTGGCGGACCGGGAAGCCACCAGCCCCCCGGAGAGCAGCTGGTCCAGGGAGAGGATGTAGCGGTCGCAGCCGGCCTCCTCCTGTTCCAGTACCCAATTGTACAGCCGCCCCATGTCCCCATGCTGGGTGCCGTTTTCGTTCAGGGGCTGGCCGTCCAGGGCCGTCCGGTACAAATCCCGGTCCGGCATGGCCAGGGCGTACCCCACGGATTCCGCCAGATACACCACCCGCTCCACGTTGTCGGGCCGGTCGTCCAGAGGCACGTAAGCCACGGTTTTCCCCGGCTCCGAGGCGGCGGGCTCCGGATAGGGCAGGGGCTCCGTCCGTTGGGCCCCGCAGCCTGCCAGCAGGACCAGGGCCAGCGCCGCCGCGAAGAGGCGTTTTACTCGTTTCATAAAACCTCCTTAGGGAAAAAGGCGGAGCCGTCGCGGCCCCGCCCTTCGTTTTAAAGTCCCAGACCCCCCAGGTTCAGCCCGCCGGTGATGCTGTCCATGGCCTTGTCCATGGCGTCCCCGGCCTGGCGCAGGGCCTCGTTGACGGCGGAGACCACCAGGTCCTGGAGCATCTCCACGTCCTCCGGGTCCACGGCCTCGGGCTTGATGGTGAGGGAGACGACCTCCTTTTTCCCGTTGGCCACGGCCTCCACGGCCCCTCCGCCCACGCTGGCGGTGAAGGAGCGGTTTTCCACCTCCGTCTGGGCGGCGTTCATGGCCTCCTGCATCTGGGCGATCTGCTGCTGGACGGCGGCCTGGCGCTGGGCGCCGGTGGCCTTCATACTGCCGCTGCTGAAGCCGCGGCGGGCGCTGTATCCCATCGTGATCTTCTCCTTTACTCTTTGATTTCGATGTTGTCAAACTGCCGGCTGAAGGCCAGCAGGTTTTTCAGGTTCTCCTCCGGCGCGGCCTTCGGCGGCTCCCCCGTGCGGAGGGCCAGCCGCACCGGGCTGCCGGTCAGGGACTCCGCCTCCTGCTCCAGGGTCTCCCGGACCCGGCCGTTGTCCAGGCGGCTCAGGGTCAGGTCGTCGGGGGCGCAGACCGTCAGCAGGTCTCCCTCCAGAAAGCCGGAGCACATGCCCAGGAAGGGCCGGTACATGGGAGAGAGGCGGTTTTTGCAGTTTTCGATCAAGGTCCGCCACCAGCCGCCGTCCAGCGCCTTCGCGGGGGCGGCGGAAGCCGCCGGAGGCGGGGACGCCTTGGGGGGCTTTGGCGGCGGCGCGTCCTCGGGAATGTCGTAAACCCGCTGCCCGGGCTCCTCCATTATGGGCGGCTCCTCCGGCAGGGGGGGCTCGTCCCAGGGGGGCGGGTCCGGGGAGTTCCGGGGCGCTTCTTTTTGGGGCGGCGGGGTTTGTTCCAGCGGCGGCGGGGCGGCGGGCCGTTGGGCCAGTTCTGCCCGGGCGGTTTGGCTGTTCTCCAGCCGGGCAATCCGGGCTTCCAGGGCCGTCAGGTCACCGGAGAGGCTCTCGTCGCACAATCGCAGAAGGCAAAGCTCCGTGTCCAGGCGGCGGTTGACGCTGGCGTACAGCTCCGCCGAAGCTCTTTGCAGGGTGGAGGCCAGGTGGAGGAAGCGCCCGGCGGGCACGTTCTTCCCCAAGCGGTCCAGGGCGGCGGCGTCGAAGCCGCCGGAGAGCAGGGCCGCGCCCCCCTTGGGGGCGGTCTTTTGCAGCAGCAGGTCCCGGGTGAGGGTGGACAGCTCCGAGAGCACCGCCCCCATGTCCTTGCCGCCCTTGTAGAGCTCGTCCAGCAGGAGGAGGGCGGACTGGGCGTCCCGGTTCAAAATCAATTCCATCAGCCGGGCCGTCTGGAGGTTCCCCGCCAGGCCCAGCACGTCCAGCACCGCCGCGGCGTCGATGGTCCCTCCCGCGGCGGCGCACTGGTCCAGCAGGCTCAGCCCGTCCCGCAGGGCTCCGTCGGCCAGGCGGCTCAAAAGCTCCGCCCCGTCGGGCCGGAGGCCGATGTGTTCCTGTTCCGCAACAAAGCGCAGCCGCTTCGCCACGTCCTCCGGCCGGATGCGCCGGAAGGAGAACCGCTGGCAGCGGGAGAGGATGGTGGCGGGGACCTTGTGGAGCTCCGTAGTGGCCAGAATGAACATCAGGTGCTCCGGGGGCTCCTCCAGAATTTTCAGCAGGGCGTTGAAGGCGGCGGTGGAGAGCATGTGGACCTCGTCCACGATGTAGACCCGCTTGCGGACGTTGGCGGGGGAGTAGACCGCCTCGTCCCGGAGTGAGCGGACCTGGTCTACGCCGTTGTTGGAGGCGGCGTCCAGCTCCAGCACGTCCAGGAAGCTGCCGCTGTCGATGCCCGCGCAGGAGGGGCACTTCCCGCAGGGGTCCCCGTTCACGGGGGCCTCGCAGTTCACGGCCTTGGCCAGGATCTTGGCGCAGGTGGTCTTCCCCGTGCCCCGGGTGCCGGTGAAGAGGTAGGCGTGGGAGGTCCGGCCCTCGGCCACCTGGCGGCGGAGGGTCTCGGTGATGTGCTCCTGGCCGATGACGTCGGCGAAGGTCTTGGGCCGCCATTTGCGGTAGAGCGCCTGGTACACCGTCTCACCTCCTGAAAAATATTCAGCCCTTCACACGCAGCTGCGGAGCCGGTTGCCTCGCGGCACATGAAACATTCCGCTTAATGCTGCTCGGTTCCCCGCCTGACATGGTTCGCAGAGCTTCATTGCGCGAGACCGGCTCCGCAGCTGCCTGCGGAGGACTGCTTTTGTTATTCTACTATATTCTTTCCCAAATGGCAACAAAAAATTTTCAGGACTGGGAAAAAGCCCCCGCCGCTTCGAGAAGCGGTGGGGGCTTGCTGCTATTCGGGGGAGAATTACTTGTTGTCCACGGAGAACATATAGGCGATCAGCTCTACCATTTTGTTGGCGTAGCCGCACTCGTTGTCGTACCAGGAGACAACCTTGACAAAATTCTCGGTCAGGCTGAGGCCGGCCTTCTTGTCGAAGATGGAGGTGCGGGGATCGCCCAGGAAGTCGCTGGAGACCACGTCCTCGTCGGTGTAGCCCAGGACGCCCTTCAGCTCGCCCTCGCTGGCTTCCTTCATGGCCTTGCAGATATCCTCATAGGTGGCGGGCTTCTCCAGGCGGGCGGTCAGGTCCACCACGGACACGTCCAGGGTGGGAACGCGCATGGAAATGCCGGTCAGCTTGCCGTTCAGCTCGGGGATGACCTTGCCCACGGCCTTGGCCGCGCCGGTGGAGGAGGGGATGATGTTGCCGGTGGCCGCGCGGCCGCCCCGCCAGTCCTTCATGGAAGCGCCGTCCAGCAGCTTCTGGGTGGGAGTGACGGAGTGCACGGTGGTCATCAGGCCCTCGACGATGCCGAATTTCTCATTCAGGACCTTGGCGATGGGGGCCAGGCAGTTGGTGGTGCAGGAGGCGTTGGAGACATAGGTCATGTCGGAGGTGTATTTTTTGTTGTTTACGCCCATGACGAACATCGGGGTGTCGTCCTTGGAGGGGGCGCCCATGATGACGTGCTTGGCTCCGGCTTTGATGTGGCCCTCGCATTTGCTCTTCTCCAGGTGCTGGCCGGTGCACTCGCAGATATACTCCGCGCCCACGGAAGCCCAGGGAATGTCGCCGACTTCCTTGGCGGTGAAAACCTTGAACTCCTTGCCGTCCACCACCAGGGCGTCGGCGGTGTAGGAGACCTCGCCGGGGAACTTGCCGTGCACGCTGTCATACTTCAGCATGTAGGCCATATACTCGGGGTTCATAAAGGGGTCGTTCAGGCCGACGACCTCGACGTCGTCGCGCTTCAGGGCGGCGCGGAACACGATGCGGCCGATGCGGCCAAAACCATTGATGCCGATTTTCGCTTTCATAACACAGGAACTCCTTTCGATATTTGGGTACAATTTGTACCGGAATGCCATATAAACGATTGCGCAAACGATTTGTTTGGGTCTTTTCCAAAGGTTATGGTATCACAACGTGAAGTTTTTGGCAATCATCATTTCAAACAACAATTGACCGGGGCCATTGTGAATTTTTGATAATAAAGCATCTCTTTTCCAAAACGGCTGAACCCATTGGCACAACTTCCATGGAAAAGGATTCCCAAAGGCTTGGAGATTATGCGGCGCGGGCGGCGAGACCCGGAAAAACCCTGGTGATTCCGACGGAAAGAGAGAGCGGTATTTGTCGGAAGTGTGAAAAAAGAAAAAGAGGTTGACCTTTTGGGGAAAGGGGCTTGCCGCCGGGGGAAAAATGTGTTATTCTTACAAAAGAATAACGAAGAGGGGGAACTTTGATGCGGCGGCGGAGTTTGCGCTGCGTGGTGTCCTTTCACACCACTGCGGGAGCCATGGCGGCGGAGCGCCTCTGCCGCCGGGAGGGGCTGGAGGGAAAACTGATTTCCGTGCCCCGAAGCGTCACCTCCGACTGCGGACTGGCCTGGTCCGCCCCGCCGGAGCTGCGGGAGACGCTGGAGCGCCGTTTCCGGGAGGCGGGCATTGAGGCCGCGGGCTTCCACGAGCTGACGCTCTGAGCGCCTTTTTCCGCGCATCGTTATTCTGAAGAGAGAATAGAGGAGGAACCGTATGAAAGAAAACACCTTTGTCCGCCGGTACGGCCTGATCGTCCTGGCCGGAGTCCTGGTGGGCGCGGCGGCGCTGCTTCTGACCGCCGCCGGAAACCCGAAAAACATGGGCTTTTGCATCGCCTGCTTCGAGCGGGACATAGCCGGGGCCCTGGGGCTTCACGGCGCGGGGAAGGTCCAGTATCTCCGCCCGGAGATTCCCGGCATCGTCCTGGGGGCCATGCTCTCGGCCCTGGCCTTCCGGGAATTCAAGGCCCGGGCGGGCTCCAGCCCCGCCAGCCGCTTTGTGCTGGGGATGTTTGTGATGATCGGCGCGCTGGCCTTCCTGGGCTGCCCCCTGCGGATGGTCATCCGCCTGGGCGGCGGGGACCTGACCGCCGTGGCGGGCCTGCTGGGCTTCCTGGCGGGGATTCTGGTGGGCGTGGTCTTTTTGAAAAAGGGCTTTTCCCTGGGCCGGGCCTATCCGGTGAAGAGGGGAGAGGGTTTCGCCCTGCCCGCCGTGATGGCGGGGCTGCTGGCCCTGCTTCTGCTGGCCCCGGGCCTGCTGAAGTACTCCGAGGAGGGGCCGGGGTCCATGCGGGCCTTCTGGCTGATTTCCCTGGCCGCCGGACTGGCGGTGGGCTTCGTTGCCCAGCGGAGCCGCCTGTGCATGGCGGGGGGTCTCCGGGACGCGTTTTTGATTCGGGACTTTACCCTGCTGGCGGGCTTCCTGGCCATCTGGGTCACGGTCACCGTGGGAAATCTCATCATAGGCGATTATAACCTCTCCATGCTCTCCCAGCCCATCGCCCACAACCAGCACCTCTGGTCCTTCCTGGGCATGGCCCTGGCGGGCTGGGGCTCCATCCTCCTGGGCGGCTGTCCCCTGCGGCAGCTCATCCTGGCGGGAGAGGGCAACGGCGACGCCGCCGTGACGGTGCTGGGCATGGTCGTGGGAGCGGCCATTGCCCACAACTTCGGCCTGGCGGGGAATCCCGACAGTGTTGTGGACGGCGTGTATCAGGTGGGCGGCGTCGGAACGGCGGGCATGATTGCCGTCGGTATCGGCTTCGCGGCGCTGCTGGCGGTGAGCCTGCTCCATCTTCCCGGAAAGGAGGAAGCGTGATGGTCGACGCGAGAGGACAGTCCTGCCCCATTCCGGTGGTGATGACCCGGAAAGCGCTGGAAAAGGAACAGCCCGCCCGGCTGGAGGTCCTGGTGGACGCCCAGGTGGCGGTGGAGAACGTCACCCGCTGCGCCCGGTCCCTGGGCTACCAGGTGACGGCAGAGCCCCAGGGGGCGGATTTCAAGCTGACGCTGACAAAGTGAAACGGGGAAACGGGAGGGCCGGAGCGGCCCTCCTTTTTCCATGGGGCGGCGGTTGACAGTGGGGCCCGCAGTCCCTATAATAAAAGACACCGATAAACCGTATTTAAGGAGGCCTCCATGCCCCACACAAGAGACAAAAAACGCGTCCTCCTCGTCGGCACCGGCGGGACCATCGCCTCGGAGGTGACGGAAGGGGGCCTGGCCCCGGAGCTGACCACAGAGCAGCTTCTGCGCCACGTCCCGGGTATTTCCGGCATCTGCGCCGTGGACTGCCTCCAGCTTCTGAACCTGGACAGCACCAACATCGGCCCCGCCCACTGGCTCCAGATGGCCCGCTGCCTCCGGGAACACTACGGCCGGTACGACGGCTTCGTCCTCACCCACGGCACGGACACCATGGCCTACACGGCGGCGGCCCTGAGCTACTTGATTCAGGGGAGCCCCAAGCCCATTGTCCTCACCGGGGCCCAGAGGCCCATCGGCTTCGACTCCACGGACTCCAAGACCAATTTGATGGACGCAGTCCGCTGCGCGGCGGAGGACCTGCCGGGGGTCTCCATCGTCTTCGACGGCAAGGTCATCCCTGGCACCCGGGCCAAGAAGACCCGCTCCAAGAGTTTCCAGGCCTTCTCGAGCATCAACTACCCCTATCTCGGCATCCTCCGGGACGGGGTGCTGCTGCGCTATATCCGCCAGGACTGCGGGGCTTATCCCGTGTTCTACGACGCGCTGAACACCCGGGTGGCCCTTTTAAAGCTCCTCCCCGGCATGGACCGGGCGGCGGCGGACTTCCTGCTGGAGCGGAACGACGGGCTGATCATCGAGAGCTTCGGCGTGGGGGGGCTGCCGGAATCCGGGGGCTTCTACCACTGCGTGGACGAGGCCCTGGCGGCGGGAAAGACCGTGGTCATCACCACCCAGGTGGAGAACGAGGGCAGCGACGTGGGGGTCTACCACGTGGGCCACGCCCTGAAAAACAAGCTGGGAGTTTTAGAAGCCTACGACATGACCACCGAGGCCGTGGCGGCCAAGCTGATGTGGATTTTAGGCCAGACCCAGGAGCGGCGGGAGGTGGAGCGCCTCTTCTACACCCCGGTGGCCAGGGACATCCTCTGGCCTGCGGATTGAAAAAATCCCCGCTTTCCTTTTTGCGCGCCCTGTGGTACAATCCCCTTATAGAAAATCCTCTCCCGCCGGGAGGGAAAGGAGTCCCGCCATGGCAAGTCCCGACCCCGTCCTCTCCCGCCTCCGGGCCGCCGCGGCCCGGGGAACCCTGTCGCACGCCCTGCTCTTCACCGGCCCGGGGGACCGCCTCGCCGCGGCCCGGTTCGCCGCCTCCGCCCTACAGTGCACGGGGCCGGAAAAGGACCGCCCCTGCGGCCTGTGCCCCGCCTGCCGGAAGGTCCGGGAGGACATCCACCCCGACGTGACCACCGTCCGGGACGGGGAGCACAAGTTCATCTCCGTGGATGTGGTGCGGGAGGTCCGCAGGGACGCCTACATCCGTCCCAACGAGGGGGCCCGGAAGGTTTATATTTTCCCGGACTGCGCCCTGCTGACGGAGCAGGACCAGAACGTCCTTTTGAAGCTGGTGGAGGAGGGGCCGCCCTACGCCGCCTTCCTCTTCTGCGCCGAGAACCCGGCGGCGGTGCTCCGGACCCTGCGGTCCCGCTGCGTGGAGCTGAAGCTTCAGCCCCTGCTTCCGGCCGGGGAGGAGGACGAAAACGGCGAGGCCCTCTGCCGGTGCCTTCTGAAAGGGAAGCGGGGGAGCGCCGCGGAATTTGCCGTCCGGCTGGAGAAAAAGAAGCTGAGCCGGGAGGCCCTGAGCGCCCTGCTGGGGCGGAGCGAGGCCCTGTTCTCCCAGGCGCTGGCGCTCCTCTACGGCGGAAGGGCGGAGGCCGGGGACCGGCTACTGGCGGAGGAGCTGGGGAGGCGCTTGACAAAAGCGCAGATTGTGCGCACAATAGAGCTATTGAAAAAGTACCGTCGAGAGTGCGGCTACAACGTGGGGCCCGGCCATGTGCTGGGGGCCCTGGCCGCTGAATTGGAGGAGATTTTTTGACTGAAGTCATCAGCGTCCGCTTTCGGGGCGGCAGCAAAACCTATTTCTTTGATCCCAGGGGCATCCAGGTCCGCCTGGGGGAAAACGTTATCGTCCAGACCGCCCAGGGCCTGGAGTTTGCCACCTGCACCCAGGGGAATCACGAGGTGGCGGACGAGGCCATTGTCAAGCCCCTCAGCGCCATCGTCCGCCGGGCCACGGAGAACGACTTCCGGGTGGTGGAGTACAACCGGAAGCGGGAGCGGGAGGCTTTCGACATCTGCGAGGGGAAAATCGCGGACCACGGGCTGGAGATGAAGCTGGTCAACGTCTCCGTAGGCTTCGACAGCAACAAGATCGTATTCTACTTCACCGCCGACGGGCGGGTGGACTTCCGGGAGCTGGTCCGGGACCTGGCCTCCGTCTTCCGGGCCAGGATTGAGCTGAGGCAGATCGGCGTTCGGGACGAGGCGAAGATGATCGGCGGCCTTGGCATCTGCGGGCGGCCCTTCTGCTGCTCCCAGTTTTTGGACGGGTTTATGCCCGTCTCCATCAAGATGGCCAAGACCCAGAATCTGAGCCTGAACCCCACTAAGATCTCCGGCACCTGCGGGCGGCTGATGTGCTGTTTGAAGTACGAGCAGAACGCCTACGAGGACGCCGCCAAGCGGATGCCCAAGGTGGAATCCTTCGTCCAGACCCCTGACGGGCCGGGCAACGTGAAGGGCGTAGAGCTGCTGCGGGAGCGGGTGAAGGTCAGCCTGGACAGCGCGCCGGAGAATCTGAAGACCTACCGGGCCTGTGAAATCAAGGTGCTGCGCAACGGCAAGGGCAGCCGGGACGGCATCGAGATCCCCGAGCGCACCGTCCGCTTCGTGGAGGAGAAGGAGGAAGAGGAACTGATTCAGCCCGTGTTCTCCACCACCTACTACACCGACGACCACCTGGCGGAGGCCCCCCGCCGGGAGAAGATGAACGTGGAGGGGGACGGCAAGCCCCGCCACCGCCACCGGGGAGGCCGCCGGAGGGGCGGACCC
>CATNDJ010000003.1:0-7202 GCA_950097265.1 uncultured Oscillibacter sp. | reverse complement strand
GCGCAGCAGCAGCCCAAGAAGCAGGGGGGTTCCCGCCCGCCCAAGCAGCAGGGCCGCCCGGAGGGCCAAAAGGACCAGGACCGTCCCTCTGGGGAGAACAAGCGCCGCCGCCCGCCCTACCGGGGCGGCCGCCGGGGAAACCGGGGCGGAGACGCGCCGAAGGCATGAGAAAAAAGCGCTCAGCGGTTTTCCGCTGAGCGCTTTTCGATTGGCCGGGCTTACACAGAGAACAGCAGTTCAGAGTACACCGGGAAGGGCCACGCCCTGGCGTCGGTGAGGCTCTCCAGCTTGTCGGCGGTCTCCCGGGCGGCGGTCATGTCGGGGATGAGCACGTCGTGACAGTAGCGCATGGCCTCCTCGGGGCCGGAGGGGATGGCGGCCAGGTCCGCCTCCAGCTTGGCGCAGCCGTCCATCAGGGTGTCCGTCAGGGCGGAGAGCTTTTGAGACGTGAAGGTCTCGTAGCGGCAGCTGGAGCCGGTCTCCTTCTTCTTGAAGGCCCGCTCGCACAGTTCCGCGGCGCAGCCGGAGACGGCGGGGAGAATCTCGTGGCGGATCATGTCGATCATGGTGCCGGCCTCGATAGAGAGCACCGTCCGGTAGTTCTCCACGTGGATCTCGTACCGGGCCCGGACCTCCGCCTCGGTGTAGATGCCGTGCTTGACAAAGAGGTCGATGTTTTTGGGCTGGATGTAGGCGGGCAGGGCGTCGGCGGTGGATTTGAGATTGGCCAGGCCCCGGCGCTCTGCCTCGGCAATCCAGTTGCCGTCGTAGCCGTTTCCGTTGAAGATGATGCGCTGGTGCTCGGTGAAGACCCGGCGGATCAGCTTCTGGAGATCGGCCTGGAAGTCGGCGGAGGGCTCCAGTTCGTCGGCGAACTGCTTGAGCTCCTCGGCCATGATGGTGTTCAGGGCGATGTTGGGCCCGGAGATGGACTGGGAGGAGCCCAGCATGCGGAACTCGAACTTGTTGCCGGTGAAGGCCATGGGGGAGGTGCGGTTGCGGTCCGTGGTGTCCTGGCGGATGGCGGGCAGCACGTCCACGCCGATCTCCAGGGTCTTCTTGCTGGCGTCCGTGTACTCGGTGCCCTGGATGATGGATTCCACCACGGCGTTCAGCTCGTCGCCCAGGAAGATGGAGAGGACGGCGGGGGGAGCCTCCTGGGCCCCCAGGCGGTGGTCGTTGCCCGCGGTGGCCACGGTGGTGCGGAGGAAGTCCTGGTACTCGTCCACGCCCTTGACGAAGGCCGCCAGGAAGAGGAGGAAGCGGGCGTTCTGGCTGGGGGTGGAGCCGGGACGGAAGAGGTTTTTCCCCGTGTCGGTGGAGAGGGACCAGTTGTCATGCTTGCCGGAGCCGTTCACCCCGGCGAAGGGCTTCTCATGGAGGAGGCACACCAGGCCGTGGCGGTCCGCCACCTTCTTCATGACCTCCATCACCAGCTGGTTTTGGTCGCAGGCCGTGTTGGCGTCGGTGTAGATGGGGGCCATCTCGTGCTGGGAGGGGGCCACCTCGTTGTGCTTGGTCTTGGAGGGCACGCCCAGGGCCCACAACGTCTCGTCCAGGTCCTTCATGTAGGCGGCCACCCGGGGCTTGATGGCGCCGAAGTAGTGGTCGTCCAACTCCTGGCCCCGGGGGGGCTTGGCCCCGAAGAGAGTCCGGCCCGTCATGCGCAGGTCCTTGCGCTTGTTGTAGAGCTCCTTGTCGATGAGGAAGTATTCCTGCTCGGGGCCCACCTGGGCCATGACCTTCCGGCTCTCCGTGTCGCCGAAGAGGCGGAGGATGCGGATGGCCTGGCGGCTGACCTCCTCAATGGAGCGGAGGAGGGGCATTTTCTTGTCCAGGGCCTGGCCGGAATAGGAGCAGAAGATGGTGGGGATGCAGAGGGAGCCCTCCTTTAAAAAGGCGAAGGAGGTGGGGTCCCAGGCGGTGTAGCCCCGGGCCTCGAAGGTGGCCCGGAGGCCGCCGGAGGGGAAGGAGGAGGCGTCCGGCTCGCCCCGGACCAGCTCCTTGCCGGAAAACTCCATCATAATCCGGCCGCCGCCGGTGGGGCTGATGAAGCTGTCGTGCTTCTCGGCGGTGACGCCGGTCATGGGCTGGAACCAGTGGGTGAAGTGGGTGGCGCCCCGCTCCACGGCCCACTGCTTCATGGCCTCGGCAATTTCGTTGGCGGTGGAGATGTCCAGGGCCGTGCCCTCGGTGACGCATTTTTTCCACGTGCCGTAGGACGCGGGGGACAGGCGGTCCTTCATGGTCTCCTCGTTGAAGACCCGGCTGCCGAAGAGCTCGGGGAGCTGTAAAGTGGTGCTCATAATCGTTTCCTCCTCAATTTCTGACTGTCATTTCTGACTCTATCGTAACATAAAACGGTGCAAACACAATTGGTAATACTTCTAAAGTTCAAGCCGTTCGGAGCCCGTTCATTGTCCGCTGGTCCCGTAGTTGCTCAGGGCCCGGGCGGAGGGGTCGTCCACGTCGCAGCCTGCCCAGGCTTTGTTGGGCATCCAGAAATCCTTTATCATGGCCGCCTGGCCGGGGTAGTGCTTCTCAAAAATCTCCCGGTACAGCAGGCTCTCCTTGGTGAAGGGCGGGCAGTGGTAGTCGTACTTGTGCCGCAGGGTCTCGAACGCCCTGTCTGTGTATTTCTCCTGGGCGTAGGCTTTGAGGTCGTCCACCATGGAGTGGCCCACCGCGTCGGAGAAGGCGGCCTTCTGCCGCCAGAGGATGCCCTCGGGCAGGAGGCGGTCCTTTTCAAAGGCATGGCGGAGCAGGTATTTCCCCATGCCGTAGGTGTTCCGTTTCATCTCGGGGTCCAGGGACATGACGTACCGCACGAAGTCCAAATCGCCGAAGGGCACCCGGGCCTCCAGGGAGTTGACGGAGATGCAGCGGTCCGCCCGCAGCACGTCGTACATGTACAGTTCGTCCACCCGCTTTTTGGCCTCCTTCTGGAACTCCTCGCCGCTGGGGGCGAAGTCCGTGTACTTGTAGCCGAAGAGCTCGTCGGAAATCTCTCCGGTCAGCAGGACCCGGAGGTCCGTTTTCTCATGGATGGCCTTGCAGCAGAGATACATCCCCATGCTGGCCCGGATGGTGGTAATGTCCCAGGTGCCAAGCAGGGCGATGAGCCCGTCCAGGGTGTCCAGAACCTCCTCCCGGGTCATGAAGACCTCGGTGTGGTCCGCCCCGATGTAGTCCGCTGCCTCCCGGGCGTATTTCAGGTCGATGGCGTCCTTGTCCATGCCGATGGCAAAGGTGCGAATTTTCTTCCCCAGCACGATGGAGGAAATGGCGCAGACCAGGCTGGAGTCCAGCCCGCCGGAGAGCAGGAAGCCCAAAGGCGCGTCCGCGTCCAGCCGCTTGTCGACCCCGGCGATGAGCTTATCGCGGATGTTTTTGCAGGCGGTCTCCAAATCGTCCCGGCAGTATTCGTCCACGGTGGTCAAATCGGCGTAGCGGACGAACCGGCCGCCGGCGTAGTAGTGCCCCGGCGGGAAGGGGCGGATTTCCCTGCACAGGCCCACCAGGTTCTTGGCCTCGCTGGCGAAGACGATTCCCCCGGAGCGGTCGTACCCGTAGAACAATGGCCGGATGCCGATGGGATCCCGGGCGGCGATGAGGGAATCCGTCTTTCCGTCGTAGAGAACCAGGGCGAACTCCGCGTCCAGCCGGGCGAACATCTCCAGGCCGTATTCCCGGTAGAGGGGCAGCAGGATTTCGCAGTCGCTGCCGCTTTTAAAGGTGTAGCCCTTTTCCTGAAGCTGCCGCTTCAGGGGCCGGAAGCCGTAGATTTCCCCGTTGCACACCAGGTAGTCCCCGCCCAGCTGGAAGGGCTGCATGCCCTCCGGGGTCAGGCCCATGATGGCCAGCCGGTGGAAGCAGAGCCGGCCGGTGGGGGTCTCGACGACGCGGGACATGTCGGGACCCCGGGAAATGGTGCGGTCGAAGAAGGGCATAAGCTCTTCCTTCGTGATTTCCTTTTTTTCAAAGCCCATGATCGAACACATAGAGAGCACCTCCGAATGAAAATAAAAACGCAGCTATCTCCTAAGAACTTAGGACGAATAGCTGCTATCCGCGGTGCCACCTAATTTACCTCCCCGCCGGGGCGGGAACGGTCACCTTCAAGGCTCTGACAAGCCCGTGTGGGGTAACGGTCACAACCCGCCGCGCCTACTGCCGGGGAAGGGAGAGGTTCCCCGGGTTCAGCTTGGAGCTACGGAGTGTTCTTCCCGGAGGCTCTTTGCGCGGGGCTTGCACTCTCCCCCGCTCGCTGGGGCGGAACGCCCTCCGGTACTTTTCTCCATCAACGCTGTTTGCCTTATCGCTTTGTTGTGTTGAAGTTTACACCCAAAGCGGGGCGGCTGTCAATGGAGGATATGACAAAATGTCCGGCGATATGAGGTCGTATTTCTATTATTGTTGTATGATGTCCTTTGCTTGAAGACAAAGCCGGTGTTATATGACTGCCTGGAAGGATGGGAAATGGCCCGGTCAGGGGACCGGGCCATTTCTCTGAGAAAGAAAAAGGAAGTCAGGCCTCCATGTGCCGCCCTAAAAACGCGGCGATGGTCTGGGCCAGCTTATACTCCGCGTCCCCGGTGGCTACGCCGGGGGTGGAGCCTACGAAGAGCACCATGCCCAGCAAGTCCCCCTCGGAGAGGATAGGGGCGGCCACGTTAGCCACCAGCTTGTCCGTACCGTCGCAGACGGGGATGGGGTCTCCCTCGCCGCTGTACTGGTAGATGCGGCGGCTCTCCATGATCTGTTCCAGCTCGGAGGTGATGCGCTTGCCCAGCAGCTCCCGCTTGCCGCCTCCGGCCACGGAGATGACCGTGTCCCGGTCCGTCACGGCGCAGATGCAGCCGGTGGAGCGGCTCATGGTTTCGCAGAGCTGCCCGGCGAAGTCCTCCACGCCGCCCAGCAGGGAGTATTTTTTGAAGATCACCTCGCCGTCCCGGCTGGTGTAAATCTCCAGGGGGTCGCCCTCCCGGATGCGCATGGTGCGGCGAATCTCCTTGGGAATGACCACCCGGCCAAGGTCGTCGATCCGGCGCACGATTCCAGTTGCCTTCATATCGAAAAACTCCTTTGATAAAGTGATGGTTTTATGTCACTCTGGCAAAAGCTAGTATCCGCCGTTTTTTCCGGCTTATGCCGCAGGAGGGCTTGGTGATGTCTGGAAATGCGCGACGGCAAGCGGCCCATGACCTCCGATTGATGCACGACAGTACAAAAAGGGACGATGGCTCGCGCCGCCGTCCCTTTTTAACTCGCTCAAATTTTACTCTTTCTCGTCCACCGTCTCGGCTTCCGGGGCGTTTTTTCGCACGCTTGTCACGCCCTTCAGGCAGACGGAACGGGAGGTGCAGACCTCGGAGGTGGCAATGATCTCGCCGTTCCCGGCTTTCAGGTTAAATTTGACGCCGGTTTTGACGTTCCCGCGGCTTCAAAAAATTTTTCCCGTCCCCCTTAATTTGCGGAAAATCATGCCGATAAAGCTATTGAACGGATTCAGCGACGGCTGGGTCCCAAAGATTTCACCCGGTCCGCGCGGCCGGTTGAAATACCGTACCGGCGGAAGAGGGCCCGGGCAGTCCGGCCGGTTGCCCGAACCCAAAGCCGCTCCCACCCTTCGGACGGACGCAAGGATCGCGTCCGGCAATTTGATAAGGAGATTAGTTATGCGTATTCAACACAACATCATGGCGATGAACGCCTACCGGAACTACAACAACAACACCGCGGCCCTGGCGAAAAACCTGGAAAAGCTGTCTTCCGGCTATAAGATCAACCGGGCGGGCGACGACGCCGCGGGCCTGGCCATTTCCGAGAAGATGCGCGCTCAGATCACCGGCCTGTCCGCCGCCCGGAAGAACGTTAAGGACGGCATCTCCCTGGTGAAGACCGCCGAGGGCGCGATGCAGGAAATCCAGGACATGCTCAACCGCATGGACTACCTGGCCACCCAGTCCGCCAACGGCACCTATGACGACCCCGTGGACCGCAAGAACCTCCAGAAGGAAGTCGACGCCCTGAAGACCGAAATTAACCGCATTGCGGATTCCGCGAACTTCAACGGCATCCAGCTCCTGGACGGCTCCCTGGCGGGCAAGACCTCTACCACCAAGGGCGCGGGCACCGGCTACTATGACGTCAGCAATGTGAACTCCTTGCTGGGTTCTGTCGCTAACACAGGCACGAAGGGCCAGTTTATCACCGCTGCGTTCTCCAACGCCTCCGCTCTGGACGGCGCCGGGGACCCTGTGGCTTCCACCGCCGTCAACGGGGACACCGTCACCGTGAAGTTTGACCTGACCGGAACCGACGGCACCCGCCAGACCGTGGAGGTCAAGCTGACCGTTACCGGCGACGAAAACGCCCCCGCCACCAAGCTGGTGGACGAAAACGGCAACGAGACCACTCTGGCCACCCAGGGAAGCCTGGCCGGCACGGACATCAGCAAGGCCGTGGCCGATGCTCTGAAGAAAAACGACTTTGTCAAGAATAACTTCAAAGTTACCGACAACGCCGGCCAGATTACCTTTGACGCCAAGGAAAACAGCGCCGCCGCCGCCGTGAACGGGGTCACCATGACCTCCAATCTGGCTCAGGCCGCGCACACGGAAACCAAGTACAATCTGGGCGACCTTGATACGAACACGAAGGGCACGGACTCCTTCAAGTATCTGGACTTCGATGGCAAGGACCTGGCCTGGGACGGCGACGCCACTAAGCTGGATGAAAAGATCATGACGGTGGACGGGAAGAAGTTCCTGTTTATCGACGCCTCTAAGGTCAGCTCCGCCAGCACCCCGGGCAATGCCGGCAACAACCCGGTTGCCGGTATCCCCAACTTCGACTATGCCATCAAGCTGGCGAAGGAAGCCGGAGTGGACATCGGAAACATCGTGTTTACGGACAGCAATACTCTGTCGGCCAAAGACGTGGCCAACATGGCGATGACGATTGCCGATAAAACCGGCCTCCAGGTGGAGCGCGGCGACGTCGTGAACGGCGGCTGGGTTTCCAATGTCGGCGGAGACATGAAGATGGTCATTAAGACCGGAGGCTCTACGACCTCCAGCACCAGCGGCGGCCTGCGGCTGCAGATCGGCGATACGGCGGACAGCTTCAACCAGATGAACGTCCTGGTGGGCGACATGCACACCAAGGCTCTGGGAATCGACGGAATCGACATCTCCAAC
>CATNDJ010000002.1:16707-133130 GCA_950097265.1 uncultured Oscillibacter sp. | reverse complement strand
GGAGCGCGGGAGCATGACGCAGACGGTCGGCCCCGCTGCCCACGCCACACCGGAAGTCCCCGCCAGCGGGAACAGCGTCAGTCTAACAGACAACCTTGAGATACGGCAGGAGATAGTCCAGTTGGTCAACCAAACCCGTAAGGCCAATGGGGTATCGGAACTGCCCATCAACGAAGCACTGATGAATGCCGCCCAAGTCTGCTCTAACCGGCGCTATACCTGGCATCACGCTCCGGAGGAAAGCAAGGCTGCTACCGACGCTGGCTACCCTTATGGCTTCGGATCCAACCTCACCGTGTTCACCGGCACAGCTGATGCCGCCCAATGCGCCGTCGATAACTGGATCAACTCCCCCGGTCACTTCGAGACCATGATCGACCCAAGATGCGACTGCATCGGAGTGGGGGTAACCCAGTACAACGGCATCACCTACTGCTACCTGTTCCTTGGAATCCCCAACAGCATCAACTTCTACGCATAGCAACCGCCCAACGAAACTCAAGAGCAGACCGCATCTGCAGTCTGCTCTTGGCTTTCAGATTCTGCTCCTCAATATCCAAAGAAAAAAGTCAAGCCGCTACGAAAAGCACACAGCAATGCCCTTATGGTCAGACATCAGCTTATCCTGATTCCATTCTGTGATCTGAATGCCACTGTTGGAGATAAAGCGCTTCGAGACAGCAATGTGGTCAATGCACTCTGCCTCGTTTTTTGTAAGCAGCTCGATGTCGTAATCGGAAAAGGTGCGGAGCAAAGTCTCTCTGCTCTGCTTCGTAAAATAGTAACCGTCGGAAAAGCTGCAGTTGAAGTCGCCGCAAATACACACAGGCGTCCCGCCGGCGGACAGCCGCTTGATATCATCGAGCTGTTGGGTCAGGGACTGCTGAAACGAGGGGTGTCTGTTTCCATAAATGCCGATGATGGTTCCGTAGACCAACAGACGGCCTTTAGGGGTCTCCAACTCAACATACAGTGCGGTATACTCGTCGCAGGTCTTATGCTGTCGGATACAAGGGTAATTTGTGTAGATGGATACTCTGTTCTCGGTGGGGTTATAGAATACAGGCTGAAGATCTGTCAGCGGCGGCGTGTGGAAGCTGTACAGATAATCCAGGCTCACAAGATGGTCTGTCTCGGTAAGCACGAGGATATCTGCCTGAGTCTGCTCACAGGCAAGCAGAATCTGCTCCAGGAATTTTTTGTGCCTCAGCCGTTCGATGTTCCAAGTGGCAATCCTCAAGTCGCATCTCCTCCCGTGCCCAGTTGAACGATACGATTCGTCTGTCAATATTTTATTCGATTTCAAATGGAGAATCAAGGTCGCCCATATCGTCGGACGCAAGGAGCACACCCCAACAGCCATGGAAAATTTTATAGTATTCCCAATTCCAAAAATTTTTATACGCACCCTCTTGACAAAAGCTGCCTGATCGAGTATCCTATGCACAGAACGTATATTCGAGTACAACAACTGAATAAACTGCCTCGCTCTACTTCCGACTTACATATCCGAGGCTGTGCAAGATCTCGCGGTACGATATTCTGTACCGCTGGTTGTTTTGCCAGCAGGGATGTGTAGGTTTTTTTATTTTCTCTGGTATGGCAAGAACAGTGTGGACGGCTATCACACTCTGTCCTGTGCTCCAATGCAGAGAGAAAAATCATCACAACTAATAAGGAGAGCAAGTACAGTATGAAAGAATCCATCTACAAGACCTACGATGAGCTGCCGCTGTTCCTGAACGCGGAGACAGTGGCGAAGGTGCTGGGCGTCTCGCCGTCCAGCGGGTACGAGCTGATGCACGAGCAGGGGTTCCCCTCTCTGCGCATCGGCAGCCGCATCGTGATTCCCAAGGAGGCGTTCATCCGTTGGGTGGAGGAGCACACAGGAGGTACAGCGTGAAAAGATACGATCTCTATTCCAAGCACGACCCCACCAAGAATTTTTCTCCTCTGCCCAATGAGGTGTTCTACCTGGGGCTGTCCTACGGCGCCATTGCGGTCTACGGTTACCTGATGCACATCGAGGACAGGAAAACCTTCCAGTCCTACGCCAGCTACAACACCATCGGCAGAGCGGTGAAGATGAGCGCCAACACCGTCCGCAAGTATGTGCTGGAGTTGGAGGACAAGTGCCTCATCCGCACGGAGCCCACCACCGTCGTCACGAGGGACGGGCGCAAGCGCAACGGTACACTGCGCTACCACATCCGTCCCATCCGTGAAGCGGTGGATCACTACCACGAGCGGCAGCTCAGTCAGCTGGAGCTGGACACAGAACGACAGAAAGCACAGGCCCGATTGTCGCGGCTCTGCGCGACACAGGAGCCACTTCCGACCGCAGAGCGGCCCACGACACCCCCAACAGCAGAGCGCGGTGTGTCGGGGCTGTGCGGCCCGGTGTACGGAACGGGTGACCTCAGCGATTTTCAAAACGGTCCGGTGAACCGGGGGGTCGAAAAAAGTGCAGGATAAAGGCGTGGCGCCTTACGCCGCCACGCCGGGTCACACCGGCCCGCAATGCGGGCCGAGAGGCGGGAAAAACCGAGGTTTGAATCCGTTTGCGGTACATTTTACGAGGAACTGTGCAAAGTGGAGAATGGCATTACTTTTCCCGGTATGGCGCTGGATTTGGCATTGGATACAGGCAAAGGCTTAGAGCCGCAAGGAAAATCAAGGCATTACAGGTGGCAAATGTCCCGGAAAATACGATTTTGGAGGATAACATCATGGCAGAAGAAAAAGTAAGATTTCAGATGAGGATCGATCCGGATACCGACAGGAAGATCAAAGCGGCGATGCCGCTGGCACACTGCCGCAGTCAAAATGAGTTCGTGGAAACGGCTCTGCGGTTCTACTGCGACTACCTAAACGCCAGCGACTGCACAGCCGTAGCGCCTATGTACCTGTCCGCTATTCGCGGTGCGGTGCAGGATTCGGAGAACCGCGTCTGTCGTCTGCTCTTCAAGCTGGCGGTGGAACAGGACATGGTGATGAATGTGCTGGCGGCGGGGATGGAGATTCCCGATGAGCAGCTCAAGGCGCTCCGGGGACGGTGCGTCCAGAACGTGAAGAAGACAGGCGGCAGCGTCACGCTGGATGATGCGGTCCGCTACCAGAACGGCGGACTGTGAAAAAAGTAGTAGCTATATTCCGCAAAGTGTGGTATGTGTTTGTGTTGCAAAAAGAGCAAGGAGGCGACACGACCATGCGTGACTACATGAGAGCGCTCCACCTGCGGTTCAAAAGTCCGTCCCGGCAGGCACAGGAGTTGGAGCAAAAGATAACCGTCCTCCACAAGCAGTTGGCTACCCGGCTGGCAAAGTCGGAGCGGAGAGTGCTGCTGCGGCTGGTGGATCTGGAGAATGCCCTACGCAGTCAGACGGACCTGGACAGCTTCCTGTCCGGGTTCCGTCTGGCCAGCGGGATACAGCGTGAGCTGATGGAGCAGCCGCCCTACTCCTTCGATGCGGAGGAGGAACAACGGGTACGCAAAAAACTGGAAAGAGAGGAGGAATAAACGATGGCAAAGCGCAGACCGTCCGGCGACGGCATGGTGCGCAAACGGGAGGACGGACGCTGGGAGGGCCGCATCGTGGTGGGGCACAAGGAGAACGGCGAATCCATCTTCCGCTACGTCTCCGCCAAAAGTCAGAAGGCGCTGATGAAAAAGCTGCACCAGAGCATCGAGGAGTACCGGGACGTCGACCTCAGCGAGGACAGCCGGATGCCGCTGGGGGATTGGCTGGATCGCTGGCTGGAGGAGTACGTCTCGCCCGCTGTGCGGGAGTCCACCCTGCGGGGCTACCGGCAGTACATCGAGTGCTACATCAAGCCCCGCCTGGGGGACAAGCAGGTCTGCAAGGTCACCGCCGACGACGTGCAGGCCCTGTATCGGGAGGTGCAGAGGAACGGACGCAAGACCGAACACCCTGAGTACGGGTATGCGCTCTCCAGTTCTACCATCCGCAGCCTCCACGGTGTGTTCCACCAGGCCATGGACGCGGCGGTACAGGAACGGCTCACGGCGAGGAATCCTACGGAGGACGTCACCCTCCCCAAAAAGAAGTGCGCCGCCAAGCAGATCCTCAACGACGAGCAGCTGGAGCGGTTCATGGAGGAGATCAGAAAGGACCCGGTCTGGCACGACTTCTTCTACACAGAGCTGACCACCGGGATGCGGCGGGGTGAGATCTGCGGCCTGATGTGGTCCGACTTCGACGGGAAGAAGGGGACGCTGACGGTACGCCGGACGCTCCACCAGCGCAAGGGCGGCGGACTGACCACCGGCGAGACCAAGACGGGAAAGGGCCGGCGCACCATCATCCTGCCGCCCAGCACGGCCCAACTGCTGCGGGAGCGGCAGAAGCGCTCCTGCTCTCAGTGGATCTTCCCTAATCCCCTCCACCCGGAGAGTCCGGTCAGTCCCGGCAGCGCCTACAATCACATGAAGACTCTGCTGAAGAATGCCGGCCTGCCTCGCATCCGGTTTCACGACCTGAGACACACCTTCGCCACTCATGCCCTGACCAGTGGAGTGGATGCCAAGACCCTCTCCGGTATCCTGGGACACACCAAGGCGTCCTTCACCCTGGACACCTACACCCATGTCACCGGAGACATGCACCGCCGGGCTGCGGAGATCGTGGGCGGATTTATGAACGACATCATGGTGAGGGGGTGAGAGTATGGCGAAGAAGCGGAAGAAAGGTGAGGGCACCATCCGCCTGCGGAAGGACGGACGCTGGGAGGGCCGGGTGGTTATTGGATACGACGACGGCGGCAATCCCAAGACAAAGAATGTGCTGGCTAAGACCAAGAAAGAGTGCGCCGAGAAGCTGGAACAGCTGAAAAAGGAGCAAGGTGGTTCCGGGCCGGTGAAGGTCAGGCCGGAAATGCGGTTCGGGGACTGGCTTGACTTCTGGTATCAGAACTACTCCAAGCCGGCCCTGCGGCACACCACCCAGCTGAACTACGAGAATTGGATCTACCTCCATGCCATTCCTGGAGTAGGGGATATCCCGCTGAACAAGCTGTCTCAATCCGACCTCCAGCAGTTCTTCACCGAGATGAAAAAGGGCGGGCGAATCAACAACGTGGAGCGTCACGGCACTGGAATGGCGGATCGCTCGGTGCGCAGCTGTCATGCGGTGTGTCAGATGGCGCTGGATCGGGCAGTAAAGGAGGGGCTCATCCGGGTAAACCCGGCCTTCGGCTGCAAGCTGCCGCCTCTGCGGGAGAAGGAAATGAAAATACTGACCAAGGAGGAAATCCAGCGGTTCCTGATCCAGGCCAAGGCGGAGGGGATGTACGAGCTGTTCCTCCTGGAGCTGACCACGGGGATGCGCCGGGGCGAGCTGCTGGCCCTCCAATGGTCTGACCTGGACTTCAAGACCGGCAGACTGCGTATCAACAAGCAGGTGTATTCCGTCAACGGCAAGCTGGAGATCAACGAGCCCAAGACCAAGGCCGCCGTCCGTACCGTCATCCTGCCGCCCGCTATGGTGGAGCTGCTGGCGGAGTACAGGGCGCAGATCTTCTCGAAGTGGATGTTCCCCTCCCGCATCAAGCCGGAGCAGCCTGTGGACCCAGGCTATGTCCGCAAGCGTCTGCAAGTCATCCTGGAGCGGGCCGGGTGCAAAAGGGTGAGGTTCCATGACCTCCGCCACACTTTCGCCACCATGTCCCTGGAGAATGGGATGGATGTGAAGACGCTGTCCACCATCATTGGGCATGTCTCCTCCGCCACCACGCTGAACATCTACACCCACGTCACCAGCGAGATGCAGAGGAACGCGGCCCGGAATATTGACCAGGGCATCGCCGGGGTGGAGGTACAGGAGCAGGATGAAACGGAGCGGGAGGAAACTGCTCCTCCAGTACAGTTCACCCCCTACCGTCCGCTCCACCGCAGGCCGGGGACGGGCTGCATCAGCCAAATCAATGACCACCTGTGGGAGGGCCGTTACTCCCCCAAATGGATCGACGGCAAAAAGCACGCCCGCAACATCTATGCCCATACCCGCGAGGAGTGCGAGGAAAAACTGGCGGTGCTGATCGTCCAGATGAAGCGGGAACTGGCGGAGCTGAAAGCGGCCCAGGCGACGGGGACACCCTCCAGACATTGAGTCGCCATATCCAAAGAATAAGGGCGGCAGGCCTACGTGACAGCCTGCCGCCCAAAAATTTTCTGAAAGCCGTCTGTGGTATTTCTGTGGTCAAAAGAAAAATCACCCCAGTTTTCACTGAGGTGATTTCTTATTTGGTGGACTCGAAGGGGATCGAACCCTCGACCTCTGCGATGCGAACGCAGCGCTCTCCCAGCTGAGCTACGAGCCCAAATCGGCACTTTTCATGCGAAAAAAGTTGCGAATTTTGGATTTCTGGAATATTCGATTTTCAGGGGGAAGTCCAACAAATCGGACAGGAAACCGGGGAACAGAAAATCGGGTCGGATGTGTCTCACTATGGATGCGAACCGAACGCTCTCCCAACTGAGCTACAGGCCCAAATATCCATCCTGCGGCGGCAACCGGAATCCCAGGGCTTTCCCCCATTTCGGCGGCCTCAAAACTTCGGATCTTATCTTACTACGTTCTCTCCCAAAAGTCAACCCTGCGCTTAAAAATTTTGGCCCCGGTAGATTTTTTCATAAAAACGTGCTATGCTGTACTATCATCTTCCGGAGAGGAGGTTTTGCCCATGACCCTGCCCGAGCTCCTGGCGGCCTATCCCGCCGTCGGTGTCTTTTACACGTCCTTCGTCCGCTTCCTGTTCCCGGTGCTGGCGGGGGCCATCCTCTGGCGGGCCGTCAGGTCTCTCCTCCGGGCGCCCCACACGCCGGAGACCTGGGGCCAGCTCAGCCTCCCGGGAGGGGGCTCCGTGCCCCTGACCCACTGGGAGAACATCCTGGGCCGGGGGAAGAGCGCCGACGTGCGCCTCAACTACCCCAGCGTCTCCCGCCAGCACGCCGCCCTGTGCCGGAACGAGGAGGGAACGTGGACCCTCTACGATCTGGATTCCAAGGGCGGGGTCCTTCTCAACGGCGAGAGGGTGGAATACTCCGCCCCCGTCCGGATGGGGGACGCCATCGGCCTGGGGGGCGTGCCGCTGCTGTTCCTGCCCCAGACCGTGGAGGAGCGGGAGGAGCAGGAGGAGAAGCGCCGGGCGGAGCGCCCCGCGGCCATGTGGCCCTCCTTCCTCTGGCTCACCGTGTTCCAGCTCCTATCCTGCGTCCAGCTGATGATTGCCGCCGGGGAGGACGCCTCTCCCGCCATCCCCCTGGCTTTCCTGGGCCTCACGGCGGTGATGTGGCTCTATGCCGGGGCCCTGCGGCTCTTCCGCTGCGTGGGCTTTGAGATGGAGACCATCGCCTTTTTCCTCTCCACCCTCTCCCTGGCGGTCACCGCTTCCAGCGCGCCGGGGAGCCTCTATAAGCAGCTCCTGGCCGTGGTCCTGGGGCTGGTTCTCTTCCTCACCCTGGGGCTCTTTCTCCGGGACTTAGGAAGGGTGCAGCGAAACCGCTGGGTCATGGCGGCGGCGGCCATCGGCCTGCTTGCCGTCACCCTGGCGCTGGGAAACCGGAAGTACGGCGCGGTAAACTGGATCTCCCTGGGGGGCCTCAGCTTCCAGCCCTCGGAAATCGCCAAGATCTGCTATATCTTCGCCGGGTCCGCCACCCTGGAGCGGCTCTTCCATAAGCGGAACCTGACCCTCTTCATCGTCCTCACAGGGGTCTGCGTGGGCCTTCTGGGGCTGATGAGCGATTTCGGCACGGCGGCCATCTTCTTCGTCACCTTCCTGGTGCTGGCCTACCTCCGCTCCGGGGACTTCGCCACGCTGTCCCTTATCTGCGGCGGGGCGGTGTTCGGCGCAGGGCTAATCGTGAAGTTCAAGCCCTACATCCTGGACCGCTTCGCCGCCTGGGGCCACGCCTGGGCGGACGCCTCCGGCCGGGGCTACCAGCAGACCCGCACCATGTCCGCCGCGGCCTCCGGGGGCCTCTTGGGCATGGGGGCCGGGGAGGGCTGGCTCCACCGGGTCCCCGCGGCGGACACGGATCTGGTCTTCGGCATGCTCTGCGAGGAGTGGGGGCTGATCGTGGCCCTCTTCGCCGTGGGGTCCATCGCGGCCCTGGCCTTCTTCACCGTCCGGGCCTGCCGGGCGGCCCGGAGCAGCTTCTACTGCCTGGCGGCCTGCGCCGCCGGGTCCCTGCTGGTGTTCCAGACCTGTTTGAACGTCTTTGGGTCCGTGGATATCCTGCCCCTCACCGGGGTGACCTTCCCCTTTGTGTCCAACGGCGGCTCCGCCATGATGTCCGCCTGGGGCCTGCTGGCGTTTTTGAAGGCCACGGATACCCGGGACAACGCGAGTTTCGCAATTCGGCGTCAAAAACTGCGCTCCACTCCGCCCGGCTGAAAGCCGGGCATCCGTTCCGCTCCGTTTCCTCCGCCTCCTTCAAGGGGAGCAGGCTCCCCCTTGAGCAACCCCCACCCCCTGCGGGGGGACGGGGGACGAGGGACGGGGGGTGGGAGACGGGAAAAGGGGGGTACTTTCATGAAGAAAATTGAAAACCGGGCCTTTGTCTGCCTGCTCCTGGCCCTGGCCCTGGCGGCGGGGACGGCGTTTTTCCTCTTCCGCTACCTCGTCCAGGGGGGAAGCTGGGCCTCCTCCGCCTTCAACCGCCACCTCTACAACACCCGGGGTCAGCTCACCGCCGGGACCGTGCTGGACCGGGACGGGGACGTGCTGTCCTCCGCCGAAAACGGAGAGCGGACCTACTACGACAGCGAGACCGTCCGCAAGGCCACCCTCCACGCCGTGGGGGACCTCCAGGGGAACATCGGAACCGGGGCGCTGAACGCCTTTGCCGGTAAGCTGACGGGCTGGAACCTGATCAACGGGGCCTTCGGCGCGGACCGGGGCGGGGAGCTGACCCTGACCCTGGACGCCCGGTACAACTACGAGGCCTACCAGGCCCTGAACGGCCATGCCGGGGCCGTGGCGGTGTACAACTACAAGACCGGGGAGGTCCTCTGCATGGTCTCCGCCCCCAGCTACGACCCCCTGCACGTGCCGGAGGACATCGAGACCAACGGCCGTTACAAAGGGGCCTATGTGAACCGCTTCCTGTCCTCCGCGTTCACCCCCGGGTCCGTCTACAAAACCGTCACCCTGGCGGCGGCGCTGGAGAACCTGCCGGACCTTGAGACCCGGACCTGGAACTGCGCCGGGTCTGTGCAGATCGGGGAAGAGACCATCGTCTGCTCCGGCGTCCACGGGGAACAGGATCTCGCCGCCGCTTTTGCCAACAGCTGCAACGCCGCCTTTGCGGACATCGCCGTGGAGCTGGGGGCGGAGACCCTGCGGAAGTACACGGAACAGGCGGGCCTCACAGCCAGCTACCGTCTGGACGGCCTGCCCACCGCCAGGGGCTCTTTTGACTGGGCCCTGGACGGCGGCCGCCTGGGCTGGGCGGGAGTGGGCCAGGACAAGGATCTGGTGAACCCCTGCGCCCTGATGGTCTACATGGGGGCCATCGCGAACGGCGGCAGGGCGGCGGAGCCCTACCTGATTCTGAAGACGAAAAACGGCCTGGGGATTCCCTCCCTTCCCCATTGGACGCGAAAAACCGCCGCCCTCATCGACAGAGGCACGGCGGAGAAACTGGCGGACCTCATGGCGGGGAACGTGGAGAGGACCTACGGAAAGAGCCGCTTCCCAAACATGGACCTCTGCGCCAAGTCCGGCACTGCGGAGGTGGGAGAGGGACTGACTCCCCACGCCTGGTTCGCCGGGTTCCTCCGGAACGAGGACGCGCCCTACGCCTTCGTGGCAATGGTTGAAAACGGCGGGGGCGGCAGCAGCGTGGCGGGAAACGTGGCCGCCCGGGTGCTGGACGTCATGGTTAACGGCTGCGAAAAGTAAATACTATCAGCAAAACTAATTTGAAAATCAACGGAGGGTATACGAATGAAGGGAAAGAAGGGTTTTCTTTTGCAGGACATTAAGCAGCTGAACCTGGGGGCCATGGTCTCCGGCGTGGGCTTCCTGCTGTACCTGGGGGCCGCAGCCCTGGGGTGGCGGGAGGCGGCGGACGCGCTGTCCCTGATTTTCGCCCTGGTATCTCTGTACGTCTTCGCCTCCGCGGCGGAGGGGCGGCGGAAGGACAAGGAGGCGGTGAGCTATAACCTCCTCTGGGGCACGGGGGCCCTGGCGATGCTGACGTGCCTGTGCGCGGCGGCCACCCTCCGCCAGCGGCTGGGAATGTAAAGAAGAGAGACCCGGGAAGTTCCCGGGTCTCTCTTTTCGTAAGTCTCCGTTGCCGTCGCTCCAGCCTGGATAAACTCCAGACAACCAGAGCGCGCTAAAGTTCTTTTGGTAACTTTTCTTTCAAGAAAAGTTACTTCGCAGCCTTGGCGGCCCGGATGGCCTCGGTGAGCAGCGGGGTCACCTTGAACAGGTCGCCGCAGATGCCGTAGTCCGCAATCTCGAAGATCGGGGCCGTGTCGTTTTTATTGACGGCAATGATGCACTCGGAGTCCTGCATGCCCGCCTTGTGCTGAATCGCGCCGGAGATGCCCAGGGCCACGTACACCTTCGGGTGTACCGTCTTGCCCGTCTGGCCCACCTGATGGTCCGCAGACAGCCAGCCGCTGTCAATAGTCGCGCGGGAACCGCCGACCACGCCGCCCAGCTCCGCAGCCAGCTCCTCGGCCAGCTTGATGCCGCCCTCGACGTCCTTGCTGATGCCCCGGCCCACGGACACAATGAAGTCCGCGCCAATCAGGTCCACCAGCTTCTTCGCCGCCTTGACCACCTCGGTGACCTCGGTCTGCACGTCCGCTTCGCTCAGGGTGAACGCCGGCTTCTCAATGACGCACGCGTCGGCCTTGGCCTGGTCGAAGGGATTTTTCTTCATAACGCCCGGGCGCACCGTCGCCATGCAGGGACGGAACCGGGGGCAGATGATGGTGGCCATCAGGTGGCCGCCGAAGGCCGGACGGGTCATCTTCAGGTTCCGGTCCTCCATGTCCCACTTCTGGCCGTCCACGTCGAGAGTGGAGGCTTCCCGCAGGAACTGGATGTAGTTGGCCACGTCGATGTCCAGGTGCGTGCAGTCCGCGCACAGGCCGGTGTGGAGGCGCGCCGCGCAGCGGGGAGCCAGGTCACGGCCGATGTTGGTGGCGCCGATCAGGAAGGCCTCGGGCTTCAGCTCCTCGATGACGTCGCAGATGACTTTGGCATAGGCGTCCGTGTTGTAGACGGACAGCATGGGGCTCTCGCAGACGTAGACCTTGTCCGCGCCGTAGCCGCCCAGCTCCTTGGCCGCAGCCTCGATGCCCTCGCCGCCCAGCAGCAGGCCGCAGAGGTTCACGCCCAGCTCGTTGGCCAGGTCCCGGCCCTTGGAGATCAGCTCGAAATCGGTGGGCATCAGCTTGCCCTCGCGCTGCTCACAGAACACCCAAACGTCCTTGAAGGCAGCGATATCCGCACTGTTGAAATTAGACATATCCTATATACTCCCTTCTCAGATGATGTGTTTCTTGATGAGGATGGCGGCCAGCTCTTCGCAGGTCTCCTTGCCGTTGCCCTCCAGCATCACGCCGACGCCCTTCTGGGGCGGGGTGAAGCTCTTGAAGATGTTGGTGGGGGAGCCCTTCAGGCCGATGGTGGAGGGGTCGATGAGCCGGTGATCCTTGAGCTTTTCATAGTCGAAGGTGGCCAGGGGCTTGTTGTAGGTCTCGTAGATGCCGCCGATGGACATGTAGCGGGGCTCGTTGAGCTCCTTGATGCAGGTCAGCAGGCAGGGGGTCTTGACCTTGATGGTCATATAGCCGTCCTCCAGCATCCGCTTGACGGTGATGTTTTCCCCGTCCTTGTGGATGTCCGCGGCATAGGTGACCTGGGGCAGGCCCAGCTTCTCCGCCATCTGGGGGCCCACCTGGGCGGTGTCGCCGTCGATGGCCTGGCGGCCGCACATCACCACGTCGTCCTTTTCCACGCCGATGGTGTCCACGGCGGCGGCGAGAATCTGAGACGTGGCGTAGGTGTCGGAGCCGCCAAATTCCCGGGCGGAGACCAGCACGGCCTCGTCCGCGCCCATGGCCATGAGCTCCCGGAGCATGGAGGCCGCCGGGGGCGGGCCCATGGTGACCACGATGACCTTGCAGCCGGTTTCGTCCTTCAGCTTCAGGGCGGCCTCTACGGCGTTCATGTCGTCGGGGTTCGTGATGGTCTGCATGGAAGCCCGGTTCAGCGTGCCGTCGGGGTTGACGGCCACTTTACCGGAGGTATCGGGGACCTGCTTCACACATACAATGATCTTCATAGTCGTTTCTTCCTCCTCTTACAGACCCATGTTGGCGGAAATGACGATGCGCTGGACCTCGGACGTGCCCTCGTAAATCTCGGTAATCTTGGCGTCCCGCATCATGCGCTCCATGGGATAGTCCTTGGTGTAGCCGTAGCCGCCGAACATCTGGAGCGCCTTGGTGGTGGTTTTCATGGCGTGCTCGGAGCACCAGAGCTTGGCCATGGCGGCCTCCTTGGTGTAGCGGACGCCCTGTCCCTTGAGGACGGCGGCCTGATAGGTCAGCAGGCGGCCCGCCTCGCAGCCCATCTCCATGTCGGCGAAGGTGAACTGGGTGTTCTGGAACTTGGAAATGGGCTTGCCGAACTGGACGCGGCCCTTGGTGTACTCCTTGGCCTCGTTCAGCGCGCCCTCGGCGATGCCCAGGGCCTGGGCCGCGATGCCGATGCGGCCGCCGTCCAGGGTCTGCATGGCGATGGGGAAGCCCCGGCCTTCCTTGCCCAGCATGTTCTCCTTGGGGACGATGCAGTCCGTGAACACGATCTCGGCGGTGGGAGAGCCGTGGAGGCCCATCTTCACCTCGTGCTTGCCAACGGAGAAGCCGGGGAAGCTGCTCTCCACGATGAAGGCGGAGATGCCCTTGGTGCCCTTGGTTTTGTCGGTCATGGCGAAGACTACGAAGACGTCGGCAACATAGCCGTTGGTGATGAAGATTTTGGAACCGTTCATCACATAGTGGTCGCCCTCCAGCTTGGCCTCGGTCTGGCCCTTGGAGGCGTCGGAGCCCGCGTTGGGCTCGGTCAGGGCGAAGGCTCCCACCTTATGGCCGGTGGTCAGCATGGGGAGGTACTTTTTCTTCTGCTCCTCGGTGCCGTGGGTCAGGATGGGGTCGCAGCACAGGCCGTTGTGGGTGGCCACGATGTCGCCGGTGGAGGCGCACTGCTTGCTGAGCTCCTCGATGCAGATGGCGGAGGCCAGGGGGTCCGCGCCGGTGCCGCCGTACTCCTTGGGCACACACATGCCCATGACGCCCAGGTTGAACAGCTTCTCGATGTTCTCCCGGGGATACTCGCTGTTCAGGTCGGTCTCGGCGGCGATGGGCTTTACTTCGTTCTCGGTAAACTCGGCCATCATCTTACGGATCAGCTGGTGCTCACGGCTCAGATTAAAATCCATGTGACGTTCTCTCCTTATTTAAAATTTTGGAAATCCATGTATTGCCTGGACCGGGCTCCGGGGCCCCGGGGCCCGGTCCGGGTTGATAAGGAACAGGGGATTACTGAATGCCCGCGATGTCCTTGGCAAGCTGCTTCTTGCCCTGGATGTTGCCCTGGCGGGCAATCATGATGCGCTGGGCCTGGGGAGAGCCCGCGCCGTGCATGGACTCGGTGCGATAGCCGACAGCGGCGGCGCCCAGGCACATGTTCTCCAGGAAACGCATGACCCGCTGGCGGTCCTCGGTGGAGACGCCCTCCCGGGCGGCGAAGAACTTGTTGCAGACGTCCCCGATGGTCTCGCCGTTCCGGCCCACCACCGTGTCGGACTCGAAGTCCTTCTGAGAGGGCATGGTGACCATCAGGCCGCCCGCCACGTCCTCGGCAAGGCGCACGATCTCATAGGGGAAGCGGGTGACGTTCTGCTTGCAGACGTTGGCAAGCAAGAGGTCGATCTGGTAGTTGCCCGCCTTGGTCTTGAAGCCCTGGGAAGAGCAGGCGATGCCGCAGCAGTAAAGGGTCTCGTTCAGGTGGGTCATCTCGATCAGCTTATCCTTGACCGCGGAGGCTTTTTCCACGCCGTTGTATTCCGCCGCCAGGGCCGTGGCTCCGATGACCACGTCGCCCACGCCAACCTTGCAGCCGCCGTAGCTCTGCCGGTGATAGCCCGCGAAGCGCTCCACGATCATCCCGGCGAACTCATACTCGCCGTTGAGGAAGATGTACTCGTTGGGGATAAACACGTGGTCCAGCACCACCAGGGCCTCCTGTCCGCCGAACTTGGCGTTGCCCACGTCGATGGACGCGCCCTCCTCCAGCTTCCGGGTGTCGCAGGACTGGCGGCCGTAGATCATGTACATGCCCTCGGCGTCGGTGGGGCAGGCGAAGGAGACGGCCCAGTCCTTGTCCGCCTCGCCCATGGAGATGGTGGGCATGAAGATGTGCCAGTGGGAGTTGATGGAGCCGGTCTGGTGGCACTTCGCGCCGCAGACCACGATGCCGTCGGGGCGGCGCTCCACTACATGGACGTACATGTCCGGGTCCGCCTGCTGGCTGGGAGCCTTGGAGCGGTCGCCCTTGGGGTCCGTCATGGCCCCGTCCACGGTCAGGTCGTTGTCCTGGACCATGGTGATGAAGTTTTTGAAGTTCTCGTGGTAGTGGGTGCCGTATTTCTCGTCGATTTCATAGGTGGAGGAGAAGACGGCGTTGAAGGCGTCCATGCCCACGCAGCGCTGGAAGCAGCTGGCGGTCTTCTGGCCAAGCAGACGCTGCATCTTCACCTTGTTGATCAGGTCCTCGGTGGACTGGTGCAGGTGGGTGAAGCGGTTGACGGTGCGGCCCGTCAGGCTGGATTTCACGGTCATGAGGTCCTTGTACTGGGGGTCCTGAGCCAGGGCGTAGGTCATGGCGACGCAGTTGATCGAGGGGCGGATCATGGGGTGGTCCACCCAGTTGTCAATCTTCTCGCCGAACATGTACACCCGGGTTTTCAGTTTGCGCAGGCTCTCGATGTACTCTTGGGGGGTCATTAAGGCCATTTTTTGTTCCTCCTGATTTTTAGTCGTTTGCTAAGCCCATCAGCTCATCCTTGAAGATGCGCTCGTCCATGAGCTTCAGATCCTCGGCAATTTTGGGCATGAACTCCATCTGGTCCAGGACCTGGGTCTGGAGGTCGATGCCCGGGGCGATCTCGATGAGGGTCACGCCCTCGGGACGGAGCTCGAAGACGGCCCGCTCGGTGATGTAGAGCACCGGCTGATGGACCTTGTTGGCGTAGTCTCCGGAGAAGGTGATGTGCTCCACCTGGTTGACGAATTTTTTCTTTCCGCCCTCCTGGGTGATCACCAGCTTGCCGTCCCGGCACTCGGTCTTCAGGCCCTTGGCCGTGAAGGTTCCGCAGTAGACCACCTTTTTGGCGTTCTGGGTGATGTCGATGAAGCCGCCCGCGCCCGCCAGGCGGACGCCGAACTTGGAGACGTTCAGGTCTCCGTTGGGGGCCGTCTCCGCCAGGCCCAGGAACGCCACATCCAGGCCGCCGCCCTGGTAGAAGTCGAACTGGACGTTGTGGTCCAGGATGGCCATGGAGTTGGCCGCGCCGCCGAACTGGGTGCCGCCGTAGGGCACGCCGGCGATGCTTCCCGCCTCCACCGTCAGAGTCATCTTGTCGGAGATGCCCTCTTCCGCCGCCACGTTGGCGATTTTCTCCGGCGCGCCGGTGCCCAGGTTCACGATGGCGTCCTGAGGCAGCTCCATAGCGGCCCGGCGGGCCAGGATCTTCTTGGCGTCCAGGGGGATGGGGGGGATGTCGTCGACGGGGATGCGGAACTCGCCGCTGAGGGCTCCGTCATAGGGCATGCCCAGGCACTGGTTGTTGTCCTCGGGAGAGCCCACCACAATGGCGTCCACGTAGATGCCGGGGATTTTCACAAGCCTCGGGTCCAGGGTGCCGCCCTGGACGATCTTTTCCACCTGGACGATGACGATGCCGCCGGAGTTCTTGGTGGCCTGGCACTGGGCGGTCACGTCCAGGGGGCCGATTTCCCGGTGTACCGTGCAGTTGCCGTACTCGTCGGCGTAGCTGCCCCGGACCAGGCAGACGTTGATGGGGATGGGCTTGTACAAAAGCCGCTCCTCGCCCTCGATCTCCACCAGCTTCACCAGGTCCTCTTTTGTGCACTCGTTCAGCTTGCCGCCGCCGTTCCGGGGGTCTACGAAGGTGTAGAGCCCGACGTGGGTGATGGTCCCGATATTGTGGGCCGCGATGTCCCGGTACATGTGGGTAATGACGCCCTGGGGCAGGTTGTACGCCTCCAGCTTGTTCTGAAGGGCCAGCTCGCCCAGCTTGGCCGCCCGGTCCCAGTGGCCGCCGACCACGCGCTTGCACATGCCCTCGTGGCCGAAGTGGTCGCCGCCGGTGCCGTCCCGGTGGCCCTGGCCCGCGGCAAAGAAGAGGGTCAGATCCCGGGGGTGCCCCGTCTCCACGAAGCGCTGCTCCAGGGCCTTGGTCAGGGCCTCGGGGCAGGCGCAGCTGACGAATCCGCCGGTGGAGACGGTGTCGCCGTCCTTGACCATCAGCGCCGCTTCTTCAGCGGTGATCACACGAACTTTTTTCATGCTTTCCGAACTCCTTTTCCTGTGATAGAATAGCCCTGCGGCTTACTTGTTCTGGAAGTGCTTTTCCTTCCGCTTCTCCAGGAAGGCGCTCATGCCCTCCTTCTGGTCCTCGGTGGCGAAGCACATGGCAAAGAGCTCGTTTTCCAGGGCAATGCCGTCGTCGATGTCCATCTGCATGCCCCGGTCGATGCAGGCCTTGGAGTACTTGACCGCGATGGGGGCGTTGACCGCGAAGGACTGGGCCATCTTCACCGCGGCGTCCATCAGCTCCTCGGGGGCGTAGACCTCGTTCACCAGGCCGATGGCCTTGGCCTCGGCGGCGCCGATGACCTTGCCGGAGAAGATCAGCTCCTTGGCCTTGGCGAGCCCCACCCGGCGGGGAAGGCGCTGGGTGCCGGAGAAGCCGGGGGTGATGCCCAGGCCGACTTCCGGCTGGCCGAACTTCGCGCCGCCCTTGCCCTCGGCGTTGGGCCCGGCGGCCAGGATGATGTCGCAGGCCATGGCGATCTCGCAGCCGCCGCCCAGGGCGAAGCCGTTCACCGCCGCGATGGTGGGAATCTCCAGCTTCTCGATCCGGCGGAACAGGGCGCTGCCCCGCTGGCCCCACTTGCGGCCCCCGGCCACGTCCAGGGGCTTCTGCTCGCCGATGTCCGCCCCGGCCACGAAGGAGCGGCCCTCGCCGGTGAGGATGAAGGCCCGCAGCTCCGCGTCCTTCTCCACCTCGGAAATCACGGCCTCCAGGTCGGAAATCACCTGGGAATTCAGGGCGTTCAGCGCCTCGGGACGGTTGATGGTGGCAATGCCGATGCTGTCTTTCTTTTCGTAACGAACGGTCTGATACATGGCTTACGTTCCTCCTTCATTTTTCGGGGACGGCCCCGTTTTGTCCGACGGTTATTATAGCAAATCCTGTGCCAATTCCGCAAGCCGCAGTTTCTGCCGCAGAGGCCAGTTTCCTGTTCAGATTGCCAAAAAATCGCAGGGCATTTTCTACATTTGGACAGGGTCCGCCTCCGGAAATTGGAAGTCCTATTCAAAAATGAATAAGACTTCCGGATGGGGAACGCGGAGGGGAGGCCGGGGACTTTGTGAAAATTGCGGGAACAGGGACGGGCTTTCTGTGAAAACCGCGCAAAAACCGGCTGCGCGGGCCTGGATTATTCATATATGAATAGAACCTATTCGGTATTGAATAGGTTCCGGAGGAAAGGGCCCGCCCCCGGCCGGGGC
This sequence comes from uncultured Oscillibacter sp., assembly GCA_950097265.1. Classification (GTDB taxonomy): domain Bacteria; phylum Bacillota; class Clostridia; order Oscillospirales; family Oscillospiraceae; genus Oscillibacter. The sequence goes on along the minus strand of CATNDJ010000002.1, from coordinate 115,259 downwards.
GGAGAAAAAATTTTTTCGATTTTTTTGAAGAATCCGGGGCCGCGAGATCGTATGATCTGTGTCGGACGACAGAGGGCCCCGGTTGCAAATTCCCGCGGCTCTGAGGAGGGGGGTGGCCGGCGGCGTGGCTGTGATGACAAAGGAGCGGTTTTCGGAGCTGGTCCTGCAATACGAGCGGCTGGTGTACACCGTCTGCTTCCAGCTGGTCCGGGAACCGGGGGCGGCGGAGGACCTGACCCAGGAGACCTTTCTCTCGGCCTACCTCCACCGGGAGGCCATGCCGGAGGGCTATGAGCGGCAGTGGCTCAGCCGCATCGCCGCCAACAAGGCCAAGGACCACCTCCAAAGCGCCTGGAACCGCCGGACGGTCCTGCCGGGGGAGGAGGAACTATTCCCCCGGGGCCTGGCTCCGCCCGCCGAGGAGCTGGCCCTGCGGCGCAGCGCCGCGGCGGATATCCGGCGGGCCGTGCTGGAGCTGAAGGAGCCCTACCGGCAGGTGTGCCGGCTGTGCCTGCTGGAGGAGCGAAGCCCGGAGGAGGCCGCTTTGGCCCTGGGCAGGCCGGTGAAGACCGTCTATACACAGCTCTCCCGGGGGAAGAAGCTCCTCCGGGAGGCATTGGAAGGGAGTGGAAAGCATGGTATTCCGTGAGGACGGACATTTGACCCAGGAGGCCCTGGAGGCCCTGGCCAAAAACGAGGACCGCTTCGGCGAGCTGGAGCGGCTGGAGATCGCGGAGCACCTGGCGTTCTGCGATTACTGCTTACAGCGTTACACCCTGGCCCTGGAGGACGGCGCCCTGCTGGTCCCGGAGCGGTCCTGCCAAAAGGCCCTCTGGGCCCGGATCCGGAGCCGGGCCCTCCGGCTGGTTACCAGCCGGTACGCCACGGCCGCCGCCGCCGTCGCCCTGGCCCTGACGGTTCTGTGGGGCGGGGAGCGGGTGGAGTTCACCCGGCCCGCTCTGCCGGAGGACCGGCCCAGCGTCTCCCAGCAGCTCACGGGGCTGACGGAGGACGTGGGCGATTCCCTGCGGGGGGCCGTGGGGGGACTGTCGGACTTTTTTGACGGGCTCAGCGCCCGCCGCATGATAGAAGGAGGAAACAAGGCATGAAAGCCATTCGGAAATTTTTGTGGGGCTGCTGGTACCTGATGTGGTCCTGCGTCCCCGGCTGCGGCCAGATGTGCCTGGGCTACATGAAGCGGGGCATTTCCCAGACCGTCATTTTCAGCGCCCTGACGTTCATCGCGGTGTTCCTGGAGATGGGGGCTCTGTCGGTCCTTGTCGCGCCCCTGTGGGCCTATTCGTTCTTCGACAGCTTCAACCTCCGCCGCCAGATCCGGGACGGCGGAGCCCCGGAGGACGCGTTCATGTTCGGCCTGTCCGAGATGGACTCCCGGAAGCTCAACCAGATCCTCAGCCGCCGGGGGAGCCTCATCGGCTGGCTGCTGGTGGCGGTGGGCCTGTACAGCCTCTATATGATCGTGGCCCGGAACCTGCTGGCCCCCCTGCGGGGCAACTTCCTCATCGACTGGCTCTACGACCTGCTGGTCTGGGATATGCCCCGGATCCTGGGCACGGTGCTGATCATTGCCCTGGGCATCTGGTTCATCAAGGGGCCCAAGGCCCCCAGGGACGGCGGCTTTGACGGGGAGCCCCCCTACACGCCCCCCCAGGGCCCCTCCCAGCCCCCCAAGATGAAGGCCACCCCCTGGACGGAAGCGGAGGAGCAATTCCACCAGGAGCCGGAGCCCCAGGCCCCGGAGGTCCCCCAGGCGGAAGAGGAGCCCGCGCCGGTGACCCTGGAGTGGAAGTCCGCGTTCAACGTGGAGAAGTACGAAAAGGAACTCCAGGAGAAGCAGGAGGCGGACCATGACGGCCGGTGAGACCACCGCCGCCCGGCCCCAGCGCCGGGTGGGAACCTTCACCCTGGGGGTGGTCCTGGTGGCGGCGGGAATCGGCATGCTGGTTTCCCTGCTGTGGCCCCAGGCGGAAATCGGGTGGCTGCTGAAAGCCTCCCCCCTGATTCTGGTGGCCCTGGGAATAGAGACCCTGCTGTCCGCCCGGGGCGGCGGGAAGGTCAAGTACGACTGGCTGGGGATGCTGCTGTGCTTCCTCCTTGTCGGGGCGGGGCTGGTGTTCTACGCCGCCGCCTGGGCCTGGGAAAACGGGGAGGTTTTCAACGCCTACGACTGCTCCCGGTACGCCGATGAAACCAGCTACCGGATGAGCTACGACTATTTCAACGGCTTCGACTCCCACACCCTCCGCCTGGAGGCCGGGGATACCCTGGCGGGCCGGATCGACACTTACAGCGGCTGGCTGGAAGCGGAGATCAGCGGCGAGGATGGGAACGCCCTCCTGGAGGGGTCCCCGCTGAACGGGGAACAGTCCGTGGAGATTCCCGAGACCGGGGATTACACCATCCTGGTCCACGGGAGGAGGGCCAGCGGGGAGTTCGTCTTCGAGCGGGTCCCGGCGGGCGGCGGACGGCCGGAGGAAGCGCCGAAGGCATTTGACAACGGGTCCTCCGAATGATAAAATAATCCCGCTCCCTTCTTGGGGGCGGGAACGCTGTGCAGCGGAAAGGCGGCTGGCCACACCCTCCGAAAGGAGGCGAGGCCAATGCGAATCACATTACATATCGGCGCCTTTGTGGTGACGATTATTGTGAAAAGCAGAAACCGCCACTCTGGCAAGTGACGGTTTCTTAGACTTTACTAGGAAGCTCTAACGGGCCAGCCGCCTTGCACGGCGTTCCCTTTCTTATAGTATAGCAACTTTAGCATTGGCTGTCAAGCGGTCGCTGACAGCCAGCGTTCATTATTAAAGGGATGGTCTTTTTGACAGCCGGATGCACTCCAGGCTGTAGGTCACCTGCATGACCCCCATGACCAGCAGCAGAACGAAGACGGGCAGCAGGCTCAGCTCAAAGACCAGGCTCAGGATCACCAGCACCAGCCAGAGGCCCATGCAGAACCGGCCGGTGACCATGTAGGCCCGGTAGCACGCCTGGCCGATCTGGCGGCGCTCCGACTCGTCGCAGCTCTCCAGCCACTTCTTCTGGAACTTGGCGTCATACACGCTGCCGTGTTTCTCCGGGTTCATTTTCCGCTCCAGGTCCACGGCCTTCTGCTGGGCGAAAATCACCAGGCCGCAGGAGACCACGAACACCCCCACCAGGGCCAGGGCGGAAATCTCCCCGTCGATGCAGTAGACGCAGAAGGCGGCCATGAAGAAGAAGTTGACGAGGAGCTGGACCGCGCTGAGGAGCAGCGCCCAGCTCAGCGCCTGTTCGATGGCCTCCGAGGTCTCGTCCTCGTCCCCGCCGCCCCAGGCGGCGTATTTTTTCGCCGCGGAGCGGTAGAGAAGAAAGCAGGTTCCCAGGGTCAAAACCGAGGTGACGGGGATGCCCCAGGGCGTGGCGGCCTCCAGGGCCCGGCTGAGCCCCTCCGCCAGGGCGGCGGCCTCCAGGCCGAAGGCCCGGCTGCACCCCACGGCAAAGCCGATGACGCCGCCAAGCAGCAGCGACCCCAGCATGGTCAGGGCGAATTTGGGCAGGGCCTTCCGGTTCTCGCCCTTCTCTTGTTTACGCATGGCTCTCTTCCTCCTGATAGGTAAAAATGTCCTCGACCTGCACGCCGCAGATTTTCGCCAGCTTCAGCGCCAGGGTCACCGAGGGGGAGTAGTCCCCCCGCTCAATCTGGCTGATGGTCTGCCGGGAGACCCCCGCCAGACTCCCCAGCTCCTGCTGGTTCACTCCCAGGCGGGCCCGGTGCTCCTTCAGCCGGTTGGTTAACGGCATAAGTAGGCCTCCTTTCTCTTGTCAAGTTCCATTGTCGAATTGACAAGTATCCTTGTCAGCTATAGAATAGCACTGACAAGGAAAGTTGTCAAGAGGAAATTTGAAAAAGGACCTCCGAAGGTTCGGAGGTCCTTTTTCCCATATGGGCTTCAGGGGTCCCGCCACTTCCGGGCGGGGACCTTCCGCTGTTTCAGCCGCTCCTTGACGAAGCCCCGGAAGAGGGCGTAGAGCACGGAGCAGAGGGGAATGAAAAACAGCATCCCGGCGATACCCATCAGCTTGCCGCCCAGGGTGACGGCGGCCAGCACCCAGATGGAGGGCAGGCCCACGGAGCTGCCCACCACGTGGGGATAGATCAAATTGCCCTCAACCTGCTGGAGAACCAGGAAGAGGACCACGAAGCCCACGGCCTGCCAGGGGTTCGTCACGGCGATGAGCAGGGCCCCCACGATGCAGCCGATGAAGGCCCCCACCACGGGGATCAGGGCCGTCAGGGCGATGAGGACCCCCACCAGCAGGGCGTAGGGCATGCGGAAGATGGTCATGGCCACCACGAAGAGGGACCCCAAAATGACCGCCTCCACGCACTGGCCGGAGAGGAAGCTGGAGAAGGTGCGGCTTGCCAGGCGCAGGATCTCCAGGGTCCGGTCCGCCCAGCGCTCGGGGAGGAGGGCGTAGAGCACCTGGCGGCCCTGGCGGGCCAGGCGCTCCTTCTGCAAAAGGACGTAGAAGGAGAAGACCAGGCCGATGACGAAGGTGCTGACCCCGCTGACCACGCCGCCGATGAGCACCCCGCCGGAGGACACCAGCCCGCCGCCCCAGTCCCGGACCAGGGCCGCGGCCTTCTCCGGCAGGGCCTTCCAGTCGAACTCGTCCAGGCGGAGGTCCGCCGCCAGGGTTTCCAGCTGGGGCAGCCAGTTTTCCAGCTCCGCCAGCTGCTCCTGGGTCCGCTGGACGGCGGCGGGGAGCTGGCCGGCGATGGACCGGACCGCGTCCCCAATACCGGGGCTGACGACGCAGGCCGCCAGCGTCAGCACGCCGGTCACCGCCGCCAGCGTCAGCACCAGGGCCAGGGGACGGCGGAGGGACTTCCACCGCTTCCCCTTGGGGAGATGGGCCTCGATGGCCCGCATGGGGACGTTTAAGATAAAGGCGATGGCCCCGCCCACCAGGAAGGGGGACAGCACCCCCAGCGCCCACCGGAGGGCCCCTGCCACGGCGGGGAGGTTCTGCAAAGCGCAGAAGAAGGCCACGCCGCCGCAGACCACCGCCAGGCGCTGCTTGATTTGATCCCGGTTCCAGTCCATGGCTCAGCCCCGGCGGTAGGCTTCCGCCGCCTCCAGGTAGCCCCGGGCGGAGACCCGGTTGGACTCGATCTCCGCTTCCGTCAGGGGGCGGGCCACCTTGGCGGGGCTCCCCAGGATCATGGACCCGGCGGGGGCGTCCATTTTCCCGGTGACCAGGGCCCCGGCGCCCACGATGCAGTCGTCCCCGATCTTCGCCCCGTTGAGAAGGATGGCCCCCATGCCGACCAGCACATTGTCTCCGACGGTGCAGCCGTGGACGATAGCCCCGTGGCCGATGGTGCAGCCCGCGCCCACCCGGGTCTCCTCGTGGAGGACGGCGCAGTCCTGGATGTTGGTGTTTTCCCCCACGGCGATGGCCCCGTCGTCCCCCCGGAGGACGGCGTTATACCAGACGCTGACCCCTTTCCCCAGTGTCACGTCGCCGCTGACCTTCGCGCCGTCGCAGATGAGCACGCCGGGAGTGGTCTTCTGTAATGGATATGCCATGATGATTTCCTCTTTTCGTTATGTGATTTGCGGGGGTTAAAATTCGGGAGCAAAATTTCCGTCGATGAAAATCGGGATCTCTCTGCCGTCCCGGGCGGTCCCCACGATGGAGAGGTCCGGCGTGCCGATCATAAAGTCCACATGGGTGATGGAGTCGTTAAGGCCCCGCCGCTTCAGCTCGTCCTTGGTCATCTTCTGCCCGCCCTCCAGGCAGGGGTAGGCCTCGCCGAAGGCGATGTGGCAGGCAGCGTTCTCGTCAAACAGCGTGTTGTAGAACAGCAGCTTCCGGTTGGAGATGGGGCTGTCATAGGGGACCAGGGCCGCCTCGCCGAAGTAGGCCGCGCCCTCGTCCACGGATATGGCGGCCTTCAGGGTTTCCTCCCCCTGCTCTGCGTGAGCCTCCACGATTTTTCCTTCCTTCACCACGAAGTGGAACTTGTCGATGACGTTGCCGTCGTGGACCAGGGGCATGGAGGCGTACACCACGCCGTTAGCCCCGGTCTTCAGGGGAGAGGTGAAGATCTCCTCCGTGGGGATGTTGGCAATATAGCTGCGGCCGGACAGGGTGCGGTCCCCGCCGCTCTCCCAGATATGGCCCTCGGGCAGCTCCACGGTCAGGTCCGTGCCCAGGGAGTTGCGGTAGTGCAGGGATTTCAGCTTCAGGGCGTTCAGCTTTTCCAGGCGGCGCTCCAGGGTGGCCAGGTGCGCCTCCCAGCGCTCCACGGCCCTGCCGTCCCCCGTGACCCGGACGGCGGCGAAGATGGCGTCCCAGAGGGCCTGGACCGCCTCGTCCTCCCCCTTGTCCGGGAAGACCCGGGCGGCCCAGGAGGGAATGGGGATGGAGGCGATGCACCAGGGGAAGCCCCCGCACATCTGGAGCCGGTCGAAGTCCTTGAGGGCCTTGCCGCTGGCCCGCTGGGCCCGGATGATGCGGCTCGACTCCACGCCCTTCAAATTCTCCGGGTCGCTGGCGGAGATGGCCAGATAGGCCGTCCCCTCCAGGGCCTGGTCGTTAAAAAAGTGCCGCCGCCAGAGGGGCACCGTGTCGAAAACCTCCTCGGAGGCGCGGAGGTACTTCATCCGGGTCATGGCGTCGTCGGTCCAGTTCATCACCACCTCGCAGCAGCCCGCCTCATAGGCCTCCGCCGCGCACAGCCGGGCGAAGGGGGCGCACTCCACCGGGGAGGAAATTACCATCCGCTGGCCGGGATAGGGGTTCAGGCCCACCCGGACCAGAAGGCGGGCGTACTCGCGCAGTTTATCTTCCATTTTTTTGGGTCCTTCCTTTCCATTTATATGGTACATTATGTGCGATTATAGAGCATTTGAGTCAAGATGTAAAGCAGGGCCGGGAGGGGTTTTTAAAATGTTCATGAACCAACGGGAAAAGCCCCCCAAAGGGGGGCTTTCTTCAGGCCGGGTTCGCGGCGGTCTCCCGGTCCAGGCGAAACAGCAGCGTCAGGCACCACAGGCCCGCCAGGCCGACCAGGGCGTAAATCACCCGGGAAACGACCGCCAGCTGCCCGCCGAAAAGCCAGGCGACGGTGTCGAAGCCGAAGAGGCCGATGCCGCCCCAGTTCAGCGCGCCGATGACGGCCAGCAGGACCGCGATCTTATCGATTACCATGGAAATCCCTCCAATCCTGTCGAGATAGTCCTTAGCTTGCCCGAATACGGCGGTTTCAGCCCTGGAAAAATTCGGACGAAAAAAAGGGGGGAGGCCAAAGCCTCCCCCTCTCGGGCGCAGTTTTATCCGGAATCAGACGTTGCTGCTGTAGCGGTACAGCAGGACGGCGAAGTGGGCCCGGGTGGCCGTGTTCTCCGGATTCAGCCTGCCGTTGGCGTCGCCGCCCACAATCCCCTTGGCCACGGCCCAGGAGAAGGCGTCCTTGGCGTAGGAGGCCACGGCGCGGCTGTCCGCGTAGCCGCCCAGCTTGGCGGAGGCGGACACGTCCGCGCCCCGGGTCTTGGCGAAGCGGTAGAGCATTGTCACCAGCTGCTGGCGGCTCAGCACCCCGTGGGGGTTCGTGCCGTCGGACACGCCGGTGTTCACCGCCCACTGGCGGGCCGCCTCCATGTCCGCGGGACGGGCTCCCGCCAGGCGGGCCAGGACCATCCACAGCTGCTGGCGGGTGGTGTCCGCCCAGGGGCGGAACTCGCCGTTGTCATAGCCGCTCATCAGTCCGCCGTTGCGGGCCCAGCGGATTTCGTTGACCGCCCAGTGGGTGCCGGGCACGTCGGCGAACACGCCGTCATGGGACAGCATCGCCACAATGGCGGGCAGAATGATGTCCATGTTGGAGGTGTCCTTTTTCGCGTTGCCTCCCAGGTAGCCGCCGCCGGAGGGGACGTCATAGTCGTCCTCGTCCGCGACCACGAAGTCGCTGAAGCCCGTGACGGGGAAGCGGATATAGTTCCCCACCACCGCGGGGACGATGACCTCGGGCTTGGAGCCGCTGTCGTGATAGTGCAGCACCACCACGCGGCTGGCGCTCACGTCCGTGGGCAGGGGCAGGGTGATGATCACGGGCACGTCCAGGCTGGCCGCGTTCCGCACGCCGGTGAGGGTCATGCTGATCTGATAGCCCGTGTTGTAGGCGTAGGACCGGGAGGGCGCGTCCACCACCAGCCTCACGGTGGAGGAGTTGGCGTTGAAGGCCGCGCCGTCGATATCCACGCCGGAGCGCACGGCGCTGGGAACGGCGTTCCGCTCCGTCTCCACCACGACGCTGATGTCCTTGGCGGACTTGACGGCCCGTTCCAGGGACCGGAAGGAGCTCAGGGCGCTGTCGCTGGTCATCAGGCGCTCCTGGAGAACTTCGGCGTTGGTGTTTTTCAGGGTCTTGATGGCCGCGTCGGCCTGTTTCCTGCTGGAGACCTGAGAGGCCACGGGGATGCCCTGGGAGTTGGTGCCGGGGGCCTTATCCTCGTCCTTGGGCGTCTCCGGGGCAGTGGGCTTGCTGGGCTTCGCCGGGGCCTTGTAGGGGGCCAGGGTGTGGGGAGCGGGCCAAGTCGTGGGGTCCTCGAAGTCCATATCCTCAAGTTCGTCGCAAAGTGCAGCCTCCTGATTCTGCACGATGATATAGTAAGTTCCGGCGGAAAGGCCCGTGAAGGTAAAGGCGGCGGATGTGGCTCCGGCCGTTACGTCTACCGTCTGATCAGACATAGTCGGCTCATAGCCCCCTGCCAACTTTGTGCTGTCGCAGATCATGACCGCGAGGCTCATATCTTCCGCGATGTTCGCCAGGGTCACCTTCAGCTCCGCCTTGTTCGCGGCGATCATCGTCAGGCTCTTGAAGGCGGCGGTGGGGGCGGGGTCTTCCTCTCCGCCGCCGGGCTTGGCATAAGAAGACAGCTTCGTTGTCAGGGTCAGAGCGTTGTTCACCGCGCCTGCAAGGGTGTAGCCCTCCGCCGGGGTCACCTTAAGGGTAACCGTTGTCTCCGCCGTGACGTTCGCCGCCTCGCCCGGCATCGTGAAGGTCGCTTCAAAGGTCTGGGCGGTGCCCGCCTTCGTGGAGGCGTTCGGCAGACTGACAACAAGGTTTTGGGCCTTGGCGTCGTTCCCTACCGAGGCCGACACCCTGACGGCGTTTTTCAGGACAGACGCTTCCATGTCCTTGCCGGGGTCGATGGTAATGCTTGTCTTGATTCTGGGGAAGTTCTCCTCCTGGGCGGCGGCAGCGCCCGCCGTGACGGTCAGTTCAATGTCCCCGGCGGGCGCTCTGTATCCGCACACGGAGCAAGCTCCGTCCGAGCTCGTGTTGCAGGTATGCGCGTTGATTTCAGCTCCGCATGTTCCACAGGCTTGGACACGCTTGCCATCCGCACCGGTGGACCAAGCGGTGTTCTGGCCTACGGCGCACTCGTGCGCCTGGTCTTCAGCGCCGCAGCCGGTGTTCGTGCATATTTTGGCACGCTTGCCCGATTCTTTCACACTGTCGGCCCAGTCGCCGAAGCTGTGATCCGCAGCCGCGGCTGTCGTATTAAAGACGCACTCCGTCACAGCGCAGGACGGCTTGCAGGTGCCGTCGCCTTGGTCTGTCCAGGTAACTGTGTGACCATTAGCGCCATTTTCTTCATGCGCTACCTCCTCCGCGAAAGCCGCCGTGGGCAGCAGGGTTAAGGCCATGGCCAGGACCAGAACCAGGGACAGTAATTTCTTTTTCATAAGCATCTTCTCCTTCTGAAATCGCAGCCAAACCGCAAGCCACTTCTTGTTATACGATAACATATTTTGATAGGGGTGTAAAGAACTTTTGGTAAATTTTTCACCCGGAAGCCGGGGCGGAAAACCGCCGCCTCCGGGGAGGAGACGGCGGATTTTCACGTGTTTTCCCGGCTGATGGGCTCCCGCACCAGGAGGCGGCGGAGAGCCCTGCCGTTGAAGGGGATCAGGGGGTAGAGATAGCCCCGGCCCACCAGGGGCTTCGTGGTGGCAAGCAAGACCAGGATGCCCAGAAGCCCCAGGCCGTAGCCCCAGATATCGAAGGCGGCGGTGAGCAGCAACAGGACCACCCGGAGGAGCTTGAAGGCGTAGCCCATCTCATAGCTGGGCTGGGCGAAGCTGGCCACGGACACGAAGGCCATATACACCAGCACCTCCGGCCCCAGCCACCCGGCCTGGACGGCGAAGTCGCCCAGGATCAGGGCCCCCAGCATGGAGAAGGAGTTGGACAGGGAGTCCGGCGTGTTCAGCGACGCCAGCTTGAGAACGTCCACCAGGAACTCCACGACCAAAAGCTGCCAGAGGAGCCCCAGGGCCGCGGGCTCCGGGGAGGAGAGGAACTCCAGGGCCTCCGGCAGGCGGCCCGACTCCTTCACCAGCAGATACCACGTGGGGGTGATGAGCAGGGAGATGAGGAACACCACGATGCGCAGAAGCCGGAGGTAGGTCCCCACCAGCGGCGGGAAGTAAAACTCGTTGGCCTCCTGGGTGAAGTCGAAAAAGGTGGTGGGCAGGATCATCACCGAGGGGGAGTTGTCCACCATCAAAATCACGTTCCCCTCCATGATGCTGGCGGCGGCGCTGTCGGGCCGCTCGGTGTAGCGGACCTTGGGGAAGGGGTTGTACCACTGCCGGGGCCTAATGGCCTCCGCCACGCTCTCCTGGGCCATGGAGAGGGAGTTCACGTCCACGGCGTTCAGCTTCTCCCGGATGGCCTCCAGCAGGGCGGGGTCCGCCTTGTCGTCCAGGTAGCAGAGCACCGCGTCGGTGTGGGAGCGCTTTCCCACCTTCAGCCCCTCCATGGTGAGATGGGGATCCCGGATGCGGCGGCGGAGCAGGGCCATATTCGGCACCACCGCCTCCACGAAGCCGTCGTGGGAGCCCCGGAGGACCTTGCCGTCGGGGGGCTCGTCCACGCCGCGGCTGGGGTAGTCCTTGGCGTCGATTTGGGCGGCGCCGGAGAGGCCCTCCACCAGCAGCAGGGTCTTCCCCATAAGGACGGAGGTAATGATTTCGTCCGGGTCGAAGCTCACGTCCACCTCGGAGAAGGAGATGAAGCGGTCCGCAAAGTCCTGCATGGACCCCAGGCCCTCCAGGGCGTTTTCCGGCTGGGAGAGCCAGAAGGCCCCCATGCGCTCCAGGGTCTCGTCCTTGCCGTAGCCGTCCACCACCCAGAGCCGGGCCCGGCGGCCCGCGATGACATAGTCCCGGCTCACCATGTCCACGCTGCGGCCGACCCCCAGGGCCCCGTCGAAGAGCCGGACGTTTTCCATGTAGCTGTCAGATAACGTTCCCATATTCCACCTCCACGAATGGGGGTAGTATGCGCGGGAGGGGGAAGGATTATCCATGGAAAAGGGGGCAAAAAAAGGGGGTCCCGCTTGACAGGGCCCCGGAGGACTGCTATAATACAGACAAAGGGAACGCTGCGCAAGGCGGCTGGCCCTAGTGAGTCAATTTCTTTGGACGGAAAAAGACCGCCAAGAAACCGTCACTGGTCAGAGTGGCGGTTTCTGCATTTCACCACAATCGTCACGGTAAACCGTCCGATATGTAATGTAATACGCATACGGCCTCACCTCCTTTCGGAGGATGTGGCCAGCCGCCTATCCGCTGCGCAGCATTCCCGCCCCTTTGGGGGGCGGGAATATTTTATCACAGGGCGGGGAGCTTGTCAAATCGCTTCCCCGCCTCTCTTTTCCCCCTGCTCCTTCCGCATGGCAACCAGGGTCCCGTTGAGCTCCGCGCCCAGAATCAAGACGTTTGCGGACATGTACAGCCAGATCATCAGCACCACCACGGTGCCGATGGACCCGTAGAGCAGGGAGTAGTTGGCGAAATTGTCCACATACATGGCGTACAGCCAGCTCAGGCCCATCCAGGCCGCCAGGGCCGCCAGGGTCCCGGGCCACAGGTCCCGCCAGGGCCTCCGGCCGTCCTGGGCCAGGGCGTAGAGGAAGAACAGGGCGAAGTACCCCACCACCGCCGCCGCCGGGAAGCGCATCCGGGCCCACAGCTCCGCCAGGAACAGCGGCAGGCGGAAGTTCCCCACGGCGTAGCCCAGCAGCCGGTCCCCGATGGTCATCAGGGCCAGAGTCAGGGCGATGGAGGAGATCAGCACCACCGTGTAGAGCAGGGTTTTCAGCCGGTGGATCACCGCCCTCTTGGGGGGCCCCAGGCGGTAGGCCGTCCGCACGGAGACCATCAGGGCGTTGGTGGCCCGCATGGGAAACCAGATGGAAAAGAACAGGCCGAAGACCATCAGCTGGGGGCTGGGGCTCCGGCTCACGTGGAGGAGGTAGGCCCGGATGATGTCCACCACGTCCCGGGGCAGGAACTCCCCCAGGGCCAGCAATATGGCGGTAACGTTCAAATCCAGCAGGCCCAGCAGGGCGCTGATGAAGATCAGAAAGGGGAAAATCATAAACAGCAGGTAAAAGGCCAGGGCGGCGCTCTGAACCCCCACGTTGTGGCGGAAGTAGCGCCGCGCCAGCAGGTAAATTCCCCGGGGCAGCTTGCGGGTCATGGCGGACTCACCACGCTTTCCATGTCGAAATCGCCGGTCACTCCCAGGTCTCCCAAATCTCCGGACAGTAGCCCACGGTGGCCTCCTTCCCGTTGCGGACGATGGGGGTCCGGAAGAGGATGGGGTTTTCCACAAGCTTCTCCTCACGGGCCTCAGGGGTAATATACGGCATGTATAATTCCTCATATGCTTTGCATTTTGTATTCAGCAGAGCCTCGAAACCGATTTTCTGCTTGACGGACTGGTACTCCCTGGGGGATAATCCCTTTGAGGGAAGATCGACGTATTGAAATTTCATCCGGCGCTCCTTAAACCAGCGCTGGGCCTTCTTCGTGTCGAAGCACTTGGAGGAACCGAAAATCTGAATGTTCATGGGCCGTTCTCCTTCGCAGCAATCCTATTATAATCCGCAGGGAGGGATCATTATGACGGAAGCAGTCGAGACCTTGAGAACCTGGGTAAGGGAATCCAAAGCCATCGCCTTCTTCGGCGGCGCGGGGGTCAGCACGGAATCCGGCATCCCGGACTTCCGCTCCACCGGGGGGCTGTACCACCAGGAGTGGAAGTACCCGCCGGAGACCATTTTAAGCCATACCTTTTATAAAAGCAACCCCGAGGAATTTTTCCGCTTCTACCGGGCCAAGATGCTGGCCCCGGAGGCCAGGCCCAACGCCGCCCACAGGAAGCTGGCCGAGTGGGAGGCGGAAGGGAAGCTCACCGCCGTGGTGACCCAGAACATCGACGGGCTCCACCAGGCGGCGGGAAGCCGGCACGTCTGCGAGCTCCACGGCAGCGTCCACCGGAACTACTGCGAGAAATGCGGGAAGTTCTACGGCCTGGACTTCATCCTGCACTCCACCGGCGTGCCCCGCTGCGAATGCGGCGGCGTCATCAAGCCCGACGTGGTCCTCTACGAGGAGGGCCTGGACGGGGGCGTGATGAACGACGCGGTGAACTCCATCGCCCGGGCGGATCTGCTGATCATCGGGGGCACCTCGCTGAACGTCTGGCCCGCCGCGGGGCTCATCAACTATTTCCAGGGGACCCGGCTGGCCCTCATCAACAAGTCCGCCGTGGCCCGGGACCTCTCCGCCGGGCTGGTCATCACGGACCCCATCGGCGAGGTCATGGCGCAGCTGTAGGCCGCCGCAACCAGCGGCCCCTCCGCCGGAAAGCGGAGGGGCCGGGTCGGTTTCTCCCCGGGAAAAAAATTGGGGAAAACGGAAAATGGGTGTTGACAACCGGGGCGGTCCCGGCTATAATAAGCAAGCAGTCTTTTCCGGGGGACGCAAGTTTACGCGGCTGTGCTGGAACTGGTAGACAGGCCAGCTTGAGGTGCTGGTGTCGATTCGACGTGTGGGTTCAAGTCCCGTCAGCCGCACCACGCTTCCCCTTCAGGAGGCTCCACGCCATGCGCGAGTGGTGGAATTGGCAGACTCGCTAGATTCAGGTTCTAGTGTCCTTTACGGACGTGCGGGTTCAAGTCCCGCCTCGCGCACCAGAAAGAAAAGACAGGCGGCGCCTGTCTTTTCTTTTTATTTTACCGCCAGGTTAGCGGCAGCGAGGACGGGAGGACAGGCCTTGCGCCAACCACCAAAACCCCCGCCCGCAAGGGCGAGCGTCACTCCCCCTCCGGTTCCGGAGGAATCGCCGCCTGAAACCCTCTCCAGTCATACTCCCGCTCCTCGGCGAGCGCCCAGGTATACCCCGCCCCATGGCACTCCTCCCAGGTGAGAAACCGGAAATAAAACTCCACATCCAGGTGGCAGGGCAGGATGTCCAGCACAATCTTCTCAATCTGCTCAAACTCCTCCGGCACCCCCACCGTCTCGGGGAACACCACCCGCACCCGGTTGGTCCCCATTTCAATGGCCTCCGCCCGGATGCCGCAGCCCCGGATGGTCCGGCCGATGGCCTCCGGCGTCAGGCTGTCCCCGTCGATTTGCAGCAGCGCCGCGATGGCCGCCCGGCGCTCCTCCGGGGTGACGGCGGCGGGACGGCGGAGGAACAGCGCCTCACGGCGGCGCAGGCCCTCGCCCTCCGCCGTGGCGGTGACGGCCTCCCGCTCCGCCGCGTCCAGGCGGGCCGACGCCGCGTCCAGCCCCTTTCCCAGGGCGTAGAGCTCCGCTCCACTGAGGGAGTCCCGGTCCAGCCGGTAGACTCCCAGGGGGGCCAGCAGGGCCCGCAGATAGTCCTCGTACATGCTTTACGCCTCCTCCGCCAGCTCCGTCACCTCCAGCGTCCCCAGAACCGGCAGGACGGTGCTGTCCGCCGGGATGTCCTCCGCCGGGGCGGTAAAGCGGTAGTTTTCCACGCCCTCCAGGCCGTAGAGCCGGTTTCCCAGCTCCGCCAGCAGCACGGCCCGGCCCAGCAGCCGCCCGCCGAAAAAGTCGGCGATGGCCCGCCCGGCGGACTCCAGCACCGCCTCCTTGTCCGCCCCCTCCCGGGGGGTCACGGCCACCGCCACGTTCACCGTCCTGCTGGTGGGAGCCAGGGCCTTCACCGTCACGGCGATCTCCCGCTTTTCCTGGAGCTCCGCCTGGAGCCCCGCCAGCAGGTCCCCGTCCGGGAGGCCGTTTTCCCCGGTGACGTAGACGTTTACCGTCCCCGGGCCCTCCGCCCGGCCCACGGCCTTGGCCGCCGTCACCCCGGGATAGCTCATGGCCGTGGTCTCGTACCAGGCCGTATTGGCCCCGTTTGGCAGACGGCGGTAGCTCTCCAGAATGCGGGCGCGGAAGGTCTCGTCGTCCTCTTCCCCGGCCCCGCCGGTGAAGGCGTTCAGGTTCGTCACCGCCGTCACCGCCTGGGGGCAGGCCGTCAGAAACCGCACCGCCCCCGGCACCACGTTGCCCCCGGTTCCGGGCTCCACCGCCTCGGCGGGGGCGTCGGCGTACAGGGCCCCGGAGGGAATCACCGCTTCCTCCGTGGTCCGCACCCGGACCTCCTCCGCCGTCATGCATACCGTTCCCGCCGGGATGGTCACATCCACCACGGGGACCGCCTCCACGGAAAAGCGCAGGGAACCCCCGGCCCGGGCGGCCCCCAGGCGCTTTAGCCCCCGCATGGCCCCGTGGCGGTCCAGGTAGGCCCCCTGGGCCGTCTGGGGGAAGCTCTGGTCCAGCACCCAGTCCGCCTGGATCTCCAGGGCCTGGAGCTCCGCCGCCGCGGCCCACAGCCGCACCGCCAGGTCGCAGCCCGCCTCCGGCGTGAAGCCCGCCCGCTCCCCGAAGTCCGCCAGCAGCTTCTCGTAAATCATCTCAATGCTCCGCATATTCGCTTCCTCTCCCTCTCAGGGGCGGATCTCCACCGTCACCGGCAGGGCCTCCCCCTCATAGCGCAGGCGGACCGTCACCGCCGCGCCGCCGTCCCGGCCCTGGTCCAGGTCCACGTCCTCCACGGTCACCGGCTCCGCCTCCAGGGCCTCCGTCACATACTGCCGCGCGGCGCTCCGCCGCTCCGGGGCGGGAAGGCGCCCCAGGGCCCACAGGCGGCTCCCCAGGTCCTCCCAGAAGGGGAAGCTTCCCCGCCGGGCCGTCAGCCGGAAGAGCACCCGCTGCAGAAGGGCCTCCCGGCCCCCCACCCGGCGCAGGCCCCCCACGCCGTCGGCGATGTAGTCCCCGTTCCTCAGCTCCAGCTCCATTCCTCCGCCCCCCCTCAGCAATCGCAGGGCTCATAGGGCCGCCCGTTCACCGTCAGTCCCCCGGCGACGCTCAGCTCGCCGTCCACCGACACCCGGGCCCCCCGGATTTCTACGCCGCCGTCCTGCTTCAGGTATATGGAATTGCCCCCGGGGCCGTAAATGTAAACCTCCCCCGGCTGAATGGGCTCCGCGTCCTCCGGGGGCCGGGCCCCGGCCACGCACTGCTCCTCGCCGCCGGGGCCGCCCTTCATCACCAGCACCGCCGCCCCGTTGGCGGGGGTCCAGAGGTAGCCCCCGGGGCCGTAAACCGGCAGGTCCCGGACCTCGCCCCGGGCCGCCACGCCCACCTTCCGCCCGCTGATGGTGGTAATCCCCAGCTCCGCGTCGGAGGTGGCGCTTACCGGCTTCATCTGTCTTGCAAGCCACATAACTCTTTTCCTTTCTCCCCGTCACAGCGGCTTCAGCGTCAGCGTGGCCGCGGCCCCGTTCCGGCCGTCGAAGCGGTTTTCCGCCTCCGCCACCCGAAAGGTCCCGTTCAGGCCCATCCGCTCCAGAGACAGCGCCACCCGGTCCCCCGGAAAGGCCAAAAAGTTCCCCGGCAGCGTCACCTCCGCCGTCCAGGCATCCTCCTTGGACCGCCGGATCTGGTATTCCCCCGTGTACCGCATGGCGGCCCAGGTGCTCTGTCCCGGCGTGTAGATCACCCGGCGGCACTGGCCCCCCTTGTCCATCATCTCCTGGTTTTTCACGGAGAAATCCCGGTTCTGGGTCTTGTCGATCACCAGCGCCTCCGTCAGCACGCCGTAGTGGTCCTCCCGCAGGGTGCAGGAGAGCACCGGGTCCCCCTCCCCGATGGAGAGGGTCCGGCCCTCCTTCTCCGGCCCCGCCAGCAGCGCTCCCTCCCGGCTGAACCGGGGGACGAAGTCTCCGTAGGTCCGGCAGAAGCTCTCCACCGCCTTCCACTGGCTGGTGCCCGCCGCCACGGTGTAGACGGACTCCGCCCGGACCTCCGCCACGTCCCCGCAGGAAATCCCGTAGGGCTCCGCGTGGTTCCGCAGAATCTCCGCCAGAGTGGCCTGCTGGTAGGTGACGGGCCGGGACTCGTTGTCCAGCAGCCTGGCGGCGTAGCCCCGGCCGGAGACCGTGGCCGTCAGGCCGCTCCCGTCCAGGTCCACCGTGTACTCGTCCACCACGGCCCGGAGCATCACCGTCCCGTCCTCCTCCGCCGCGAAGCCCGCCGCCAGTTTCAGCGCCTCCGCCATCTCCTTTTGATAGACGAAGCTGACGGAAAAACTGTCGCAGGGCACCGCCCCCGTGTGGGTGACCCGCCAGCTCAGAAGCGGCGGCAGCTCGAAAATCTGATGGTCCGCCGTGTAGAGCTTTCCCGTCACGGCACCTTCACCGCCTCTCCGGGGTAAATCAAATTCGGGTTCTTAATCTGCGGATTGGCCCGGATCAGCGCCGTCAGCTCCACGCCGTACTCCCTGGCCAGGGCCCAGAGGGTGTCCCCCTTCCGCACGGTGTGGACCCGCCCGCTCTCCGGGGCCTTCGCCGCCGCCGCGCCGCCGGAGCCGCCGCTTCCCGTCTCCACGGCCTTCAGCCCGCCGTCATATCCGCCCCTATCTTCCCAGAACTCGAAGCGGTAGCGCACAAAGTCCGGCCTGGGCTCCTCCTCCGCCTCCAAAACCGCGAAATAGGCCCGCTCCGCCGGCCAGACCGGATGGACCAGCAGCCCCGGTCCCTCTTCCTGAAAGACCCCCGCCAGCTCCTTAAACCGGGCATAGGCGTCCTCTCCCACGAACACGCCCTCCCCCTTCAAAACCCGGTAGGAGCCCCCCAGCTCCTGCATCACGCAGGGCCCGAAGGGAACCTGGTGCACGGCGATTCTCCGCCGGTGCTCCACCGTGTATACCTCCGGATTGTGGGGCCATGTGAACTCCTTGAACCGCATGGGCGTCAGCCGCATGCCGCGTCCCCCCTCTCTCCGGTCCGGCGAAGCCCCGCCAAACCGGCCTCTCAATATATCGTAAATCCGCCGTCATACCGCCGGGCGTCCCGCTGCACCGCCCGGGACAGGGCCCGGGCCCCGTCCTCCGCCCGGAGGGCGGGGCTCTCCCAGCCCCCGCCCCAGGGAGGGACCCGGGACAGCCGTTCTCCCCGCCCCGGCGCGCCGCCCAAATCCTCTTCGCCAGAGCGGGCCGTCCCCATCCCGACCCGGCGCGGTGCGGCGAAAGCGTACCCGCCGGCCTTCCGCCCGCCGGGCTCTTCTCCGGGTAAAGAGTCCGCGCCTCCGGCGGCCCTTTCTCCGGCGGGGCGCTCCCCGGCGCGCTTCCTCATGGCGGCTTCCGCCGCCGTCTCCGCCTGGAGCTCCGCCTCCTCCCGCGCCCCCGCTTCGGTCCCTCCGAAGGATCCCCAAGGCCCCGTCCGCGGGCCTGTCCCCTCCCGCGCCGGGCCCCGGGCCCCCTTCGGGAGCTTTCGACGGGAGGCCGCGCCCCTCTCTCCGCTCCGCCTCTCCGGAACCGGAGGCGCCGCCCCGCCGTCCGCCGGGGCCTCCAAACCGCCGGCCGTCTCCCGAGCCTCCAGGGCCGTCTCCCAGGCCCCCGGGAAGCCGCTTCCGGCCTCCCGGGCCTCCCCGGCCTCTCCGCCGCCTCCGGCGTATCGCCCGGCGCTCCCGGCGGCGCGTCTCCGCGCCGCCCCAGAGCCCGCCGGACTCCGCCGCGTCCCGCCCGGAAGGGTTTTTCCCCCCTCCCGGGCGGTATTCTCTCCCGGGGCGGCCTTTTCTCCCCGGGCGCCGCCCTCTTCCCAGGCGGCTCCCCCCTCTTCAGAGAACTGTTTCTCCTCCGAACCGCCGCCCAGCAGCGCCCACAGCGCCGCCCGCTGCCGTTTCAGCTCCCAGCCCAGATAGTCCACGCCCGTTACTCCCTCCAAAGCGCGGCGAACCGCGCCGCGTCAAACTCCGGGTTCACCGTCCCCGCCCCGGGGCGGTCCTCCTCCGGGCCGCCGCCTCCGGCCAGGCGCAGCAGCAGCTTTTCCATCTGCCGCCCCGTCAAGTCCTCCAGGGCCGCCAGCCCGTCCTCATAGACCCGCTCGTCCCCGGCGAAGCAGCACTCGGCCAGAATCCGCCCGTTGCAGAGAAGCACCCGCTCCAGGGGGTCCTCCGTCTCCCGGCACTCCCGCCACAGCGCCAGCAGCCGCCCCGCCGTCAGGGGCCGCAGCTCCTCCACGCGCCTCATGCCGAGGTCTCAATGCGCTTGGCCGCCACCACGGTGACTTTCTCCGCCACCATGGCGTTCAGCTTCCCGTCCTCCTCGATGCCGCTCCACTGGCAGTCGCTGTAGATCACCCGGCGGTCCGGCTTGCAGATCACCAGGGAGAAATTGGCCATGTCGTAGAAGCTGATGCCGTCGGACACGGCGCTGTCCGTGGCATAGAGCCGCGTCAGCTCCAGGGTATAGCGCTTCTGTCCCTCGATGGTAGCCACCGGCTCGCTCTCGCCGAAGGCCTCCACGCTCTGGGAGGTTTTCGACGCCTTGGCGGTGTAGCTCTGCACCACCGCCACCTTTTTGCCGTCCATCTCCAGATAGATGTCGGCGCTGGTGGGAAATCCCGTCATTGTCTCTCCCCCTCTCAAATCTCAATGTGGACCGTCAGCCGCACCTGGTTCAGCCCGTGGGCCACGGCGAAGCCGAACTCCACCAAACACACCGTGGGGTCCTCCGGAGAGGCGGTGACGGATACCTCGTCATACCCGTCGATGATCTCCGCCGCCAGCTTTTTCTCCAGCTCCACGATGACCTGGGACCGGATGGCCGCCCGGTTCCGGGCGTTGTTCTTGCTCCGGGAAAAGCGGCTGCGCAGGGCGGAGCGCACCGCCGGGATCACGTCGTCCACAATTAAAATTGTGGTCAGCTCCCGCCATGTGGCGTCCGGCGCGCCGCCGGTTTTGGTCCGGGTGGTAATGCCCCGCACCGGGGACACCACCCCCGCCACGCACTCCAGGGGGGTCACCCCGCCCCGGACCAGCAGGTCGATATCGTTGTCGCCGTAGTCCTGGGCAAGCCCCGTCAGCCCCTTGATTTTCGCCCCGTTCAGGGGCACCGCCGGATCGGACCCGGAAGCCGCCAGGGCCGCCACCGCCGCCGCGGCGAACACGCCGGGCAGGGTCTTTCCCGCCCCGTCCAGGGCGTCGGGCCCCACCAGCACCATCCGTTCGCTGTTCAGCTCCGCCGCCCGGCTTACCAGCTCGGAGACCTCCGCCCCGGCGCAGCCCGCCACGGCGATGCGCTCATGCCGGAGTCCGGAGGCCTCCTCCACGGCGTCCCGGAGGGCCTTCTGCACGTCCTCCTCGCCGCTGTCGCAGACCAAAACCTGCACGTCCTCCTTCCCCAGGACGGCGAAAGCCCGGGCGTAGTCCTCCGCCCCGCCGGTGTCCGCCACCCGAACCGCCGTCACGGCGGACGCGCCGTTTTCAAACAGCAGCCGCAGGATGGTGCTCATCCCCGCCGTCTCGTCCTCGCCGAAGACGGAAACCCCGGCGGCCCAGCCCGTCACGGTCACCGCCTTTTCCGCCGTGCCCTTGGCCGCTTTTGCCGCCACGCCGATGGTCCGGGCCGCCCGGCCTCCGGACACCACCGAGGACGTGTCGTAGGCCGAGTAGACCCCCGGCCGCTCATGCAGATTGCTCACCTTGCAAAACCCCTTTCAAGATAAAATCCAGGAACTCCGGTCCCTCGTCCCCGGCTTCCGCCAGGAACAGCGCCTCGCACTTCAGCCGCCCCCGCCGGACAAACAGCCCCGTCTGCTTTTCCCAGGCCAGGGCCTCCCAGCTCAGCTCCCCGGGCCGGATGCCCTCCGGCAGCTTCCCCAGCAGCACCGCCGCCGCCGTCTCGGCCCCCGCCTCGCACTCCGCGGCCCGCTGGGCCCGCAGGTCCACGGAAATCACGCCCTCCAGCCGCTTGCCGTAGACCTCCCGGGCCTGTCCGTCCTCTCCCCGGGTCTCCCCCAGATAGCCGCCCAGCCCCAGGGCCCGGCCCTCCGCCGCGCCCACGGAGACGGTGGCCAGGGCCGTTTTCCGCTCCGCCGCCCACTTGCCGGGATGGGCGGCCTCCGCCGCCAGGCCCCCGGCCTCCAGGGCGGAGATCACCGCGTCCCGGATCTGCCGTAACTCCTTCATTCCGCCTCCTTCGCCCGTTCCAGCACGGCCCGCCAATGGCTGAGCGACCCGCCGACGTAGTGGGGCCGCCCGCTCCGCACCCGGAAGCGCCGCCCGTTCCAAGCCACGTAGTCCCCGGCCTCCAGAACCGTCCGTCCCAGGTACAGCCACAGCCGCCCGTCCAGCCCCCCGATGGGGGAGGGCTCCGGCCCGCTCTCGTTCCGCTCCCGCACCGGCTGGAGGAAGGCCCGGGCAGCCTCCGCCGTTCCGTCCCGCTCCACCGTGACCTCCTGCCCGTACCGGGCCAGGATGCGTTCCACCCAGCGGGTCATCCCCGCACCCCCCGGACCCAGAGGCCCGCCGCCCGGGCAAAGGGCTCCATCAACCGTTCCGCCGCCTGCCGGAGGCCCGCTGTCCGCTTGGCCCGGTCTCCGCCGCTCTCCAGACGGACGGAGACGTCCCCGGCGGAGAAGGAGGCCGCGCCGCCGTTTCCTTCCGCCAGGTCCGCCGCCGCCGTGAAGGCGGCGGCGCAGGGCAGGGCCTCGCCGCAGTCCTCCGCCGTCACCCCCTTCCGCAGCCGGGCCCTCCAGGCCCCCTCCGCCGCGGCGCACAGGGGCTCCAGCAGCGTCCGTTCCGCCTCGCCGCCCCCGCTTGCCGCCAGGGCCAGCTCCAAAATCCGCTCCTTCACGGCCGCGCCTCTCAGCCCTGGGTTCCGCCGGAGCTGCCGCCCGCCGCGGCGCCACCCGTCTTCAGCACCTTGGACGCGCCGGTGAACAGCTTGGCGAAGCCGGAGATGGAGGTGATGGCCGCCCGCTCCAGCTGCCGGTCGATGAGCTTGTCGTACTCCACGCAGACCTCGCCGCCGATCACCTGTTCCAATGCGTAGTTCCTGTCCAGGCCGATGATGGTCCCCGCGGGCATGGCGTTCGTTCTCAGCAGCTTGGCCCCCAGGGGGGTGGACAGCGTGCCGGTGCCCTGGAAGTTCAGCCCCGTCAGGGGATTCTGGAACTCCTTGAGCTTCAGCAGCTTCAGCATGGTGTCGCCCCCCACCAGCAGGGTGTTCATGGTGTAGGGGTCGAATTTGTTCCAGAACTCCAGCAGCGCGTCGTAGGTCAGCTCGCCGCCAAGGCTCACCGCCTCCGCCGGATTTTCGTTGCCGTCCCCCTCCATGAGAACCTTAATGGCGTCCTGGAGGTGCATTTTCCCGATGTAGGCTCCGATCTGCCGCAGCGTCACGGAGAACAGGTCCAGCCGCTGGAAGCGGATGGCCTCATAGGAGGCCACCAGCATCCGCCCCCGCTTCCGGAGCTTCACCAGGTTCTCCTGGGTGCGCACGCTGGTCTCGGGGATGGCGGCCCCCTCCGCCACCTGGACCAGCTTTTTCTCGTCCTCCGTGGGCACGGAGGCGATGGAGCGGTAGTCCATTCCGTCGAACCTCGTCACCGTGGCGGTGATGTCCGGCAGGATGCCCCCTTCCTCCAGCCCCTGGCGCACCACCCGGGACACGAACTCCGGGAACAGCACCGAGGACTCCGTGGTGTGGAAAAACTTTTCCACCGGGTCGCTGTCCGCCCCCTTCACATGGATGCCGAAGCGCTTGAGCTGCCGCTGAAAGGCGTCCAGCCCCTCCGCCGGCGTGCCCCTGTAGCGCTCGCTGGGGTCCAGCTCCTCCAGGGTCTGGGTGAAGCTCTTCCCGCTGCGGCCGTACATCTCCTTCTCCAGCCGCACGTTCTCAAAATGATAGCTCATCGTTCTTTCCTCCTTACGTTTTCATCCGGGGCCTCCGCCCCGCCGCCGTCCTCAGATCCGGAACGCCTCCGGGTCCGCCTCCGCCGCCGCGCCCCTGGGCCGGAGCTGCACCGGCGCGGGGAAGCGCCTGGCCGCCCGGGCCTCATAGGCCTTCCGCAGCTCCAGCAGCTCCGGCTCCTCCAGGCGCTCCGCCGCCCGGGCAAAGACGCCGCCGTCCAGCCCGTCGTCCGCCAGCATGGCCAGGCGGACCACCTCCCGCCGCAACTCCTTGAGGTACTTCCGCCCCAGCTCCGCCTCCCGGCGGACGGCAAGGTCTCTCTCCCGCTCCGGCCCATAGCGCTTCAGCACTCCCGCTTCTCTCTGGGCGGGCACCGCTACAAAGGACCACTCGTAGGCGTCGGCGATGTCCCTCAGCTCCCGGAAGCACAGCCCCCCGTCATAGGTCTGCCCCGGCACGTGGCCGCAGTCCCCGTTTTCCGCCCCGCAGATGGAGCAGACGCTCCGACCGGCGCTGCACCCCACGCTGACCTCCTTTTTGATGCCTCCCTCGATTTCGGCGATCAGGTCCTCGTTCTTCTCCGTCCGCAGCAGATAGGCCCAGCCCTTCAGCCAGCAATACCCGTCCCCCGCCCGGGTCCTCCGGGCGGGCTCCCGCACCACCTGGGTTTTGTAGAGCCGGGCCGTCTGGCCCCGGGCGCTCCACTGGTGGTCGAAGATGCCGCTCCTGCCCCGCAGCAGCTCCCCCAGCCGCTCCAGGGCCTCGCCGTCGAACCGCTCAAAGTCCCGGTCCACCTCGTTGTCGCACAGCCGCAGGGCGAACACGTACACCTGCTCCGCCGTCAGCTCCGCCTTGGCCAGCGCGTTGATCTGCGCCAGGTCCTCCGCCGTCGCCTCCAGCCCCTTCCAGTCCTCCATAACCGCTCCCCTCCTGTCTCACGCCTCCGCGGCGTCGTTTTCAATCCGTAATTTCCGGGCCTGTTCCCGGTACAAAGCCGCCCGGGCCTCCTCCACCTCGTCCTGTAAGTTGATGTCGTCCCAGTCCACCCGGAAGCCGCAGCCATAGCCGTTCATCCGCAGCCACAGCCGGCACACCCGCTCCACCACCGGCGTCAATGTCCGCCGCAGGGCGGTGACCTCGGTGGTGAGCATGTCCGCCTGCTGGCTGCTCATCCGCTCCGTGGAGTTCCAGCTGAGGCCCAGCATAAAGGGCGGGATGCCCGTTTTTGCCACGATCTGCTCCAGAATCTGCCGCACGGGGACCTGGCTGTCCAGCACCGGCGCGTCCGCCCCGATGACCCGGATATCCACGTCCCCCGCCGCCACGAAGTCCCGGACGCTGCCGCCCCGGGTCTCCCGCATGGCCCGGGACCACTCCCCGGCCAGCAGCTTCCCCCGCTCCGCGGCGCCTTCGCCCCCCTGGCAGGTGACCGCGAAGCGGAGGTTTCCGCACCGTTCCCAATTCACCCCGACGGTGTGGTAAATCTTCATCAGAATGTCCGCCAAAAAGGGCAGGGACCGCAGCAAAGACACCCCGTAGGGGTTCTCCGCCTCCGGGTTCAGCGGCGTGAACAGAATCAGATTCTGATAGGGGAGCGCCGCCATCCGCCCCCGCTCGTCGGGCCCCCAGACGGTGAAGGCCAGGGGGTTCTCCCCCTCCCGGATTTCGATGTCCTCCACCCGCCCGCACAGCAGCGCGGCAATTCCCCGGTTCCCCAGGGCGGGCACGATTTCCCCCACCGCCCGCCCGCAGGTCAGCAGGGAGTCCAGATAGCAGTCCAAAAAGGCGTTCAGCCCGAACTGCCCCCGTCCCGCGGGCACGGTCCGCAAAAACTCCCTCAGCTCCCGCTCCGCCCCCCGGTCCTCACAGGAGGCCGTCACGCCCCCCGCCATGCGGATCAGCTTGTAAATCGCCGCGTCCACCACCGGCACGGCCTCCCGCACCGCCCGGTAGAGCCGCGCCTCCCCGCTCCGCAGGGGCACGTATTCCCCCAGCGTCCCGAAGGGGTGCTTCTCCCAGTTCCGCAGCTGGGCCGCCGCCGGTTTCACCTCCGCCGCCGGGGCCGCTTCCCGTCTTTTCCGCCGTTTCAAAGCCTCATCTCCTCTCAAAAAGCCTCCCCCCGCTCCACCGCCAGGGCCAGGAAGCCGTCCTCCTCCCGCTCTCCCGCCAGGTCCGCGGCGAAGTAGCGCATGTCGTCCATGGCGTGGTCGTCCTTTTTCCGGGGCGCGTCCCGCTCTCCCCGCTGTTCCCAGCAGTACTGGGCAATCTCCCGCAGGCAGTCTTCGCATTTCCTGCAAATCACGATCTGTCCCTGCCGGAGCAGATCCGCCGTCACCCGGATGCCGTCGGCCACGCCGTTGTCCGCCTTCACCACCCGGAAGCCCCGCCGCCGCAGGGCCTCCATGAAGCTGGCCGCCGACGGGTCCACCACGACCCGTTCAATCTCCCGGCCACCCGCCAGCCGCTCCAGATCCTCCGCGTACTCCGCGTCGGTCTTCTGCCGCCCCATTTTTCTGGAATCATAATAAAATTCGTCCACCCGGTACCACACCCCGTCCCGGAGCCCCCACAGGCCGAAGGAGGCCGGGTTCACCGTCCCGTAGTCCGCCGAGATCCGCCACGCGGAGAAGCCCCCCTCCGGAGCGTCCGCCGCGTCCCGCTCCGGGCGGAAAAAGTCGTACACCAGGCCCTCCGCCGCCGTCCACTCCCCCAGCACGAACCGCCGGTAGAAGGCCCCGGAGTAGTTCCGCCGGTAGCGCTCCCGGATCCGCTCCGTCAGCGCGGGGTTGTCCTCCATGGTGAAGCGGAGCCGCAGCGCCCGCCGTTCCTCCGCCTTCAGAATCCACTCCTGGTAAAACCAGTGCCGGGGCCCCTCCGGGTTGCAGTTAAACCACAGCCGGCTTCCCGCCACGCTGCACCGGGCCGCCGCCTGCTCCACGAAGGAACGGGGCATCAGCGCCGCCTCGTCCAGCAGCACCCCCGCCAGGGTGCTCCCCTGGATCAGCGCCGCGCTGGACTCGTCCCGCCCGCCGAAGAGCAAAAAGCGGTTCTCGTGTCCCCCAAAGCGCACCAGCAGCAGATTTTCCCCCCGCCGCTCCCGGACCTCCATGCCTAAGCGCCGCAGGGTGGGGACCAGCTCCGCCACCAGGTTCCGCCGCACCGAGGCGATGGTCTTCCCGCAGACGCCGAACTGCTTCCCGTCGAAGCCCGCCTGGGCCCACAAAAAGAAGCTCAGCCCCATGGCGAAGGTCTTCCCGCTCCGCACGGCCCCGTCGCAGATGAGAACTTCCCACCTCGGGTCCTGCCACCAGGTCAGCACCCGGAGCTGCTTGGCCGAGAACCGCAGCCGCTTAGCCGCCATAGCCGCCCCCGTCCTCCAGCTGCCCGGCGGCGTCCTCCAGGGCCCGGTACAGCTCCTCGGCCCCGCCGCCGCCGTGCTCCTCCAAAAGGCCGCACAGGGCCTCCAATGCCCGCACCCGGTCCGCCAGCTTGATCTCCACGCCCCCCTTGTCCGTGACCTTGATTTCCGTCACGGCGGAGAGGTCCAGCGCCCCCGGATCCACCTCCCTGGGGTTCAGGGCCAGCCGCGCCGCGTCGTTGGCCCTGCCGAAGGCCAATTGGGCCAGCCGCCGCAGCGCGTCCTCCCGCCGGAGCTCTCCCGCCGCGGCCCCCCGCATCCTCTCCAGCCGCCGCCGGACGCTCTTCAACCCCAGCGTAAGAAAGCCGTCCTCCCGGCCTGCGGCCTCCGCCGCCCGCTCCGGGTCCATGGTCCGCAGAAACGCGCTGCAAAAAAGCCTCTGCCACTTCCCCTGTTCCACGCTTCATTCCCCCTCACATTCCCCCCGCCGTTTTGGGGAATCGTTGCACGCCTCCATGCACGGGAAAAAATTTTTTCTCCCGGCCCGGGAAAAATTATGCTATACTGTTCCACGTGAAACCATGTTCTGAAGGAGGCGCTTTCCCATGCTGACGCTGCTGACCGGCCGGGCCAGGACCGGCAAATCCACGGCGGTGCTTCGCCGCATCGCCGCCCGCCCCGGCGGCCGGGGCCAGATCCTCCTGGTCCCCGAGCATGCCTCTCACCAGGCGGAGGTGGACCTGTGCCGGGCCTGCGGCGATTCCGCCAGCCGCTTTGCGGAGGTTTTGAGCTTTCGCCGCCTCTCGGACCGGGTGCTGTCTCTCACCGGCGGCGCGGCCCAGGTGACCCTGGACGCCGGGGGCAGGCTCCTCACCCTGGAAAAGGCCCTCATCGAGGTCTCCCCGGAACTGACGGTCTACCGACGCCCCTCCCGGAAGTCCGCCTTCCTCCGCCGGCTCCTGGACCTCTTCGACGAGCTCCGCTGCTACGAGGTCTCTCCCGAGCTTCTCTATGAGCAGTCTCAGGCCGTCCCCGGGGCCACCCGGGACAAGCTCCGGGACCTGAGCCTGATTTACGCCGCCTACGAGGCCCGCCTCTTCCGCCCCGGCCTGGACGCCCGGGACCGGATGACCAAGCTCTGTGACAGCCTGGAGGTCTCCGGCTACGCCCTGGATAAGGACGTCTACATCGACGGCTTCACCTACTTCACCGCCCAGGAGCGCCGCTGCCTCTCCATTCTCCTCCGCCAGGCCCACTCCCTCACCGTCACCCTGCTGGGGGAGCCGGGCAGCCGGGAGGAGATCTTCCAGCCCTCCCTCCGCACCCTGGAGCGCCTCCGCCGCCTGGCGGAGCGGGAGGGCAGACCCGTCAAAATCGAGAACCTCGCCGCCCGGGATCCCTCCCCCCTGGGCCACTTGGAGCGCCATTTCTTCGGCGAAACCGTCCCCTGGGAGGGGGAGGCCCCCCAAATCCGCCTCCTCCAGGCCGGCACCATCTTTTCCGAGGTGGAGCAGGCCGCCGCCGCCATCCGCCGCCTCCTGGCGGAGGGGAAGTGCCGCTGCCGGGACGTCACCGTGGCCGCCCGGAATATGGAGGCTTACGAGGCCGCCATTGAGACGGTCTTCGAGCGCTACGAGATTCCCGCCTATCTCAGCCGCCGCAGCGACATTCTGGAAAAGCCGGTCCTCAGCCTGCTGACCGGCGTTCTGGACTCCGCCGGCGGGGGGTATGAGTACGACGACATGTTCCGCTGGCTGAAGACGGGCCTGGCGGGCCTCAGCCCCGAGGAGTGCGACGAACTGGAAAACTACGCCCTCAAGTGGGAGGTCCACGGCGGCATGTGGCTCCGGGACGCGGACTGGCGGGAGAACCCCGACGGCTACGGGGCCCCCTGGACTCCCGGCCGGGAGGAGCAGCTGGCCCGGGTCAACGCCCTGCGCCGCCGGGTCCGGGCCCCCCTGTCCCGCCTGGCCGAGGGCCTGAAGGCCGGCGGGACCGCCGCCGCCAAGGTAGAGGCCCTCTTCGATTTTCTGGAGGAACTGGGCCTCCAGGACGCCCTGGAGCGCCAGATGAAGTCCCAGGCGGAGGCGGGCCGCCTCCAGGAGGCGGAGGAGACCGCCCAGCTGTGGGAAATTCTCTGCGGCGTGCTGGACCAGTTTGTGGAGATCGTGGGGGAGGAGCCCATGGATCTGGAGGAGTTTGCCCGCCTGCTCCGCCAGGTGCTGGCGGAGTACAGCGTGGGCACCATTCCCGTCTCCCTGGACCAGGTCCAGGTCTCCGGCGTCGCCCGGAATGACCGCCACGCCGCCAAATACCTCTTCCTTTTGGGGGCGAACGACCACGTGCTGCCCGCCCCCGGCCAGTCCGGCGGCATCCTGGGGGAGGACGACCGGGAGGCCCTGGCCCGGCGTGGCGTGGAGCTGGCTCCCACCGGCATGGACCAGATGGGCGTGGAGCTCCAGAATCTCTACGCCGCCCTTGCCCAGCCCACGGAGGGCCTGACGGTGAGCTGGCCCGTCACGGACGTCTCCGGGGGGGCGCTGCGCCCCGCCTTTGTGGTGGACCGGCTGCTGGCCCTGTTTCCCGCCCTCCGGGTGGAGCGGGAGCCCGCCTCCCGGGACTACCGGCTGGCGGCCCCCCTGCCCGCCCTGGAAGCCGCCGTCCCCGGCGGGGCCCTCTGGGGCCGGCTGAAGGAGGAGGTCCCCGCCTTCCGCCCCCGGCTGGAGGCCATGGAGCGCGCCGCCGCCCAGACCCGGGGGTCCCTGTCTCCCCGGGCCGTCCGGGCCCTGTATGGGGAGCGGGCCCGTATGAGCGCCTCCCGCTTGGAGCGCATCCGCACCTGTCACTTCTCCTATTTCATGGAGTACGGCCTGCGGGCCAAGCCCCGGGCCCCCGCCGCCTTCGACGCGCCGCAGATCGGCACCTTTCTCCACTTCCTCCTGGAGCGGGTCACCCGGGACGTGCAGTCCCTGGGGGGCTTCGCCCAGGTGGACCAGGAGACCCTTCACGCCCTGGTCCGAAAATACATTGACGAGTACGTGGACCAGGAGCTGCGGAATTTCCAGGGCCGGAACGCCCGCTTTCGCTATCTCTTCGGCCGCCTGAGAAACACCGCCTATGCCGTCGTGGACCAGGCGGCGGAGGAGCTGCGCTGTTCCGACTTCGTCCCCCTGGCCTTCGAGCTCTCCTTCGGCGACGGGGGGGACCTCCCCGCCGTGTCCGTCTCCGACCCGGACGGCGAGCTGCGCATCGGGGGCAAGGTGGACCGGGTGGACGGCTGGCTGAAGGACGGAAAGCTCTACCTCCGGGTGGTGGACTACAAGTCCGGCAAGAAGTCCTTCGACCTCTCGGCGGTCCGCATGGGCCTGGACATCCAGATGCTCCTCTACCTCTTCGCCCTCCAGAAAACCGGCCCGGCCCGCTTCGGCGCGGAAATCGAGCCCGCCGGGGTCCTCTACCTCCCCGCCCGGGACGGCATTCTCTCCGCCCAGCGCAGCATCTCCCCGGAGAAGCTCCAGGCCGAGCGGGAAAAGCAGCTCCGCCGCTCCGGCCTCCTCCTGGCGGAACCCCAGGTTCTCCAGGCCATGGAGCACGAGGCCCTCACCGAGCCCCGCTACCTCCCCCTCCGGGTGAACCGGAACGGGGACCTCTCCGGCAGCCTGGCCTCTGCCGCCCAGCTGGGGAAGCTGGGCCGCTACGTGGAGTCCCTTCTGCGCGACATCGCCGGGGAGATCCGCCGGGGGAACATCGACGCGGACCCCTGCTGCCACACGGAGGAGGACAGCCCCTGCCGGTACTGCGACTGGGCCCCCGCCTGCCACTTCCAGGACGGCCGGGACGGCGACCGCCTGAACGTCATTCTCCCGGTGAAGCCCGAGGACTTCTGGCGGGAGGTCGAAGGAAAGGAGGCCGACTGACATGCCCGTAACCCTGACCCCCCCGCAGAAAGCCGCCGTGGAAAACCGGGGCGGGAGCCTCCTGGTCTCCGCCGCCGCCGGGTCCGGCAAGACCCGGGTCCTGGTGGACCGCCTCTTCCGCTATGTGACGGAGGAGCGCTGCAACGTAGACGACTTCCTGATCATCACCTACACCCGGGCCGCCGCCGCGGAGCTCCGGGGCAAAATCGCCGCCGAACTCTCCCGCCGCATGGGGGAGGACCCGGGGAATCTCCACCTCCGCCGCCAGCTCCTCCGGGTCTATCAGGCGGATATCAAGACGGTGGACGCCTTCTGCACCGCCCTCCTCCGGGAGAACACCCATCTCCTGGCCCGGGAGGAGGACAAGCACGCCCTGACCCCGGATTTCCGCGTCCTGGACGACGGCGAGGCCGCCCTGATCCGCCGCCGCTGTCTGGACCGGGTCCTCTCCCGGTTCTACGAGACCCTCACCCCCGGCGGGGCCCTGCTGGCGGACACCCTGGGCGCGGGCCGGGACGACTCCGCCCTGGAGGAGCTGGTGCTGGAGATCTACGACAAGCTGCAAAGCCACGCCTCTCCGGAAGCCTGGCTCCGCCAAAGCCGCTCCGCCTGGGAGACCCCCGCCCCCGGCTTCGACGGCACGCCCTACGCCCGGGCCCTGCTGGAGGCCGTCCGCCGCCGGGCCGCCCACTGGGAAGCCCAGCTCCGCCGGGCCGCCGGCCGGACGGAGGGCGACCCCCCTCTCAAATCCGGCTACGGCGCGAAGTTTTTAGAGGCCGCCCAGGGCTTCCGGTGCCTCGGCGAGGCCCCGGACTGGGAGAGCGCCCGGGCGCTTTCCGCCGTCTCCTTCCCACGCCTCGCCACCCCCAAGGGCCGGAAGGACGACCCCCTGGTCCTCTCCCTGAAGCAGGCGTGGGAGGGCGCGAAAGCCGCCCTCAAGCCCCTCCAATCCTGGCTGGACGTCTCCGGGGACGAGGCCCTGGAGGACCTTGCCGCCGTGGCCCCGGCCATGCTGGCCCTGCTGGATCTGACGGCGGATTTCTCCGCCGCCTTCCGCGCGGAAAAGCTTCGGCTGAACGCCGCCGACTTCTCCGACCAGGAGCACCTGGCCCTCGCCCTGCTGGTAAAGCCCGGCGGCGCTCCCACAGACCTGGGGGAGCAGGTCTCCGCCCGCTACGCCGAGATCCTGGTGGACGAGTACCAGGACGCCAACGAGGTCCAGAACGCCATCTTCCGGGCCGTCTCCAAGGACGGCAAAAACCTCTTCACCGTGGGCGACGTGAAACAGAGCATCTACCGCTTCCGCCTGGCGGACCCCACCATCTTCCTGGCGAAATACGCCGCCTTTAAGCCCCACGCCGAAGCCGCGGAGGGCGAGGACCGGAAAATTGCCCTCTCCCAGAACTTCCGCTCCCGGCAGGAGATTCTGGACGCCGCCAACTTCGTCTTCGAGAATATACTGTCCGTAGAAATGGGCGAGCTTGATTACACTGAGGACGCGGCCCTGCACTTCGGCGCGGCCTACTATCCCCCCCGGGCGGACTGCCAAACGGAATTTCACCTTCTCACCGCCCGCCGGAAGTCGGAGGAGGACCCCCGCCCGGTGAAGAGGCTCGCCGCCGAGGCCCGCTTTGTGGCCCGGCGCATCCGGGAGCTGCTGGACGAGGGCTTCCCCGTCACGGCCCCGGACGGCTCCTTCCGCCCCTGCGCACCGGAGGACATCGTGATCCTCATGCGCTCCCCCGGGTCCCGGGCGGCGGCCTTCGCCGCGGCTCTGGCGGAGCGGGACGTGCCCTGCTCCTTCCAGGAGGAGTCCGGTTTCTTCGAGACCATGGAGGTCTCCACCGCCGTGGCCCTGCTGGAGCTCATCGACAACCCCCGCCAGGACGTGCCCCTGATTTCCGTCCTCCGCTCCCCCATCTTCGGCTTCACCCCGGACCGCCTGGCGGAAATTCGGGCCGCCGCCCCCGAGGGCGATTTTTACCAGGCCGTCGCCGCCTCGGAGGCTCCGGACTGCGCCGCCTTCCTGGAGACCTTAAACGCCCTCCGCCTGGCGGCCCGGGACATGAGCGTCCACCGCCTCCTCTGGCACATCTACAACACGCTGAACCTCCTGGGGCTCTACGGGGCGATGGACAACGGCCTGGAGCGCCGGGAAAACCTCATCTCCCTGGCCCGCCAGGCGGAGAGCTTCGAGTCCGGCGGGTGCCGGGGCCTCTTCGCCTTCACCGCCCGGCTCCGCCGCCTGCTGGAGGAGGGGAAGGCCCCCCCGGCCTCCTCCGGAACCGCCGTGAACGGCGTCCGGCTCATGAGCGTCCACAAGTCCAAGGGCCTGGAATTTCCCATCGTCATCCTGGCGGACCTGGACCACGCCTTCTCCCGCCAGGATTTCGACGCCTCCGTCCTGGTTCACCCCGTCCTGGGCCTGGGGCCCCGCCGGGTAGACCTCAAACGGAAGATCCGTTATCCCACCCTGGCCCGGACGGCCATTGAAGAGACCCTCCGCCGGGAGAACCTGGCGGAGGAACTCCGGGTCCTCTACGTGGCCATGACCCGCCCCAAAGAAAAGCTGATCCTGGTGGACTCCCTCTACTTCGCGGAAACCCGCCTCCAGCGCCTGGCGGCCTCCGCCGCCTGTCCCGCCCCGCCGGAGGCCGTGGCCGCCTGCCGGAGCTTCGGCGAGTGGCTGCTGCTGCCCCTGCTCTGCCGCCCGGAGGCGGAGCCCCTCCGCGCCCTGGCGGGGGCGGAGGTCCCCCCTGCGCCCTGCTCCGGCGCCCCCTGGGAAATCGCCGTCCACGACGCCGGGGACTTCCGGGACCGCCCCGCCCGCCCCGGCTCCGGCCCGGCGGAGGGCGCCCCCCAGGTCCCCTTTGACCCGGCCCTGCTGGCCTTTGTCTATCCCTACCGCCGGGAAAGCGCCCTCCCCGCCAAACTGACGGCCACCCAGCTCAAGGGCCGCCTCCTGGACCAGGAGATCGCGGAGAACGCCGCCCACACCCCCTATCTTCGCCCCCTCTCCCAGCCCCTGTTCCGCCGGGAGCGGAAAGGACTCACCCCCGCGGAGCGGGGCTCCGCCACCCACCTGGTCCTCCAGTACCTGGATTTTCAAAACCCCGATATTCCCGCCCAGATCGCCGCCCTGGAGGAAAAGGGCCTCCTGACCCCCCGGCAGGCGGAGGCTGTGGACGGGTCCGCTCTTCGCCGCCTCCTGTCCTCCCCCCTGGCGGAGGAGATCCGGGCGGCGGAGGCGGCGGGGCGAAAGTCCCTCCGGGAGTACCGCTTCACCCTCCTGGTTCCCGCCCGGCAGATGGACCCCCAGGCCTCGGAGGAGGACTCCATCCTGCTCCAGGGCGTGGCGGACCTGTGCTTTGAGACCCCGTCCGGCCTGGCCGTGGTGGACTTCAAGACCGACCGGGTTTTCACCCCTCAGGAGGTGGAGGACCGGGCGGAGGTCTACCGCCCCCAACTGGAGGCGTACAGCCTGGCCCTGTCCCGCTGTCTGGAAACTCCCGTGGCCCGCCGGGTGCTCTACTTCCTGACCCCGGGCCGGACGGTGGAGCTTTGAACCCCCGGTTTCCGCCTCTCCACGTTTTACACAAAAAGTAATACCTTTCGTCCCCAAACTTCGCCGCCCGAAAATCAATCCGTCATTGACGCTGGGGCCGAAAACCCTCATAATAAAGGGGATAACGTGTCGATAAGCGCAAGGGAGGCATCCATGAAAAAAGGCTATTTGGTATTGGCGGACGGCCAGGCGTTCCAGGGCTTCCGCTTCGGCGGAGAGGCGGAAGCCCTGGGCGAGCTGGTCTTCACCACCGGCATGTGCGGCTATGTGGAGACCCTGACGGACCCCAGCTACGCGGGACAGATTGTATTGCAGACCTATCCCCTCATCGGCAACTATGGAATCATCCCCGAGGACTTCGAGGGCGCGTGCCATGTGAAGGGCTACGTGGTCCGGGAGCGGTGCCGGCATCCCTCCAACTTCCGCAGCGCCGGGGACCTGGAGGGCTTTTTGAAAGAGCGGAACATCCCCGGCCTCTATGGCGTGGACACCCGGCAGCTCACCCGGATCATCCGGGAGTCCGGCGTGATGAACGCCATGATTTGCGATGAGATCCCGGCGGACCTGACCCCCCTCCGGGAATACGCCGTCTCCGGCGTGGTGGAGGCCGTCACCGGGAAGGCCCCTGCCGTCTTCCCGGCGGAGGGCGGCTCCCCCCGCTTCCGGGTCTCCCTGCTGGACTACGGCGCGAAATACAACATCATCCAGGAGCTCCGGAAGCGGGGCTGCGAGGTGACGGTACTCCCGGCCTCCGCGTCGGCGGAGGACGTGCTGGCCCAAAACCCCGACGGCGTCATGCTCTCCAACGGCCCCGGGGATCCGGCGGAGAACGTCTGCCAGATTGAGCAGATCAAAAAGCTCCTGGGGAAGGTCCCCCTCTTCGGCATCTGCCTGGGCCACCAGCTCACCGCCCTGGCGGCGGGGGGGAAGACCTACAAGCTGAAGTACGGCCACCGGGGGGCAAACCAGCCCGTCCGGGATTTGAACGGCGTGCGGACCTACATCACCAGCCAGAACCACGGCTACGCCGTGGACGGGGCCTCCGTAAGCGCCGGCCGGGTCTCCTTTGCCAACGCCAACGACGGAACCTGCGAGGGGATGGATTACCCCGGCCTCCGGGCCTTCACCGTCCAGTTCCACCCCGAGGCCCGGGGCGGCCCCCATGACACCGCGTTCCTGTTCGACCGCTTCGTGGACCTGATGAAGGGAGGCGACCTCTAATGCCCCTGGACAAGACGATTAAAAAAGTCCTGGTCGTCGGCTCCGGCCCCATCGTCATCGGCCAGGCCGCCGAGTTCGACTACGCCGGGGCCCAGGCCTGCCGGGTCCTGAAAGAGGCCGGGGTGGACGTGGTTCTCTGCAACTCCAACCCCGCCACCATCATGACGGACCAGGCCATGGCGGACGAGATCTACCTGGAGCCCCTCACCGTGGAAACCATGAAACGCATTATCCGCAAGGAGAAGCCCGACTCCCTCCTGGCGGGCCTGGGCGGCCAGACGGGCCTGACCCTGGCCATGCAGCTCGATAAAGAGGGCTTTTTGAAAGAGCAGGGCGTCCGCCTTTTGGGCACGGACGCCGCCGCCATCTCCCGGGCCGAGGACCGGGAGCTCTTCAAGGAGGCCATGGCGGAGATCGGCCAGCCCGTCATCGCCTCCGGCATCGCGGAGACCGTCGAGGGGGCCCTGTCCGTCGCCGCGAAAATCGGCTACCCCGTCATTGTCCGCCCCGCCTTCACCCTGGGGGGCGCGGGAGGCGGCGCGGCCCGGGACGAAGCCGGGCTCCGGGTCATCGCTCAGACGGGCCTGGACGCGTCCCCCATCACCCAGGTGCTGATTGAGAAGGCCATCTTCGGCTGGAAGGAAATCGAGTTCGAGACCATGCGGGACGGCGCGGGCAACGTCATCGCCGTCTGCTCCATGGAGAACCTGGACCCCGTGGGGGTCCACACCGGGGACTCCATCGTGGTGGCCCCCACCCAAACCCTGGCGGACCGGGAGTTCCAGATGCTCCGTTCCGCCTCCCTGGACATCATCACCCACTTGGGAATCGTGGGCGGCTGCAACGTCCAGCTGGCGTTGAACCCCGAGAGCTTCGAGTACGCCGTCATCGAGGTGAACCCCCGGGTGTCCCGGTCCTCCGCCCTGGCCTCCAAGGCCACGGGTTACCCCATCGCCAAGATCACGGCGAAAATCGCCCTGGGGTACACTCTGGACGAGATCAAGAACGACATCACCGGGAAGACCTGCGCCTGCTTCGAGCCCACCCTGGACTACATCGTGGTGAAGATGCCCAAGTGGCCCTTCGACAAGTTCGCCGACGCCTCTCGGACCCTGGGCACCCAGATGAAGGCCACCGGCGAAGTCATGTCCATCGCCCCCTCCTTCGAGATGGCCCTGATGAAGGCCGTCCGGGGGGCGGAGATCGGACAGGACTCCCTGAACCGGAAGAACACGGACCCCGCCCCCATTTGGGAGCGCCTCCGCCGGGTGGACGACCGGCGCATCTTCACCGTCTTCGAGGCGCTGAAAGCCGGGATTTCCGTGGACGAGATTTTCTCCATCACCAGGATTGACCGCTGGTTCCTCTGGAAGCTCCAGGGGCTGGCGGACTTTGAGAAAACCCTGGAGCGGGACGGCCTGACTTCTGAGAATTACGAAGAGGGCAAGCGCCTGGGCTACCCCGACGAAACCCTGCGCCGCCTTGCCAAGACGGACAAGCTCCCCGAGGAGCCCCGGACCGCCGTCTACAAAATGGTGGACACCTGCGGCGCGGAGTTTGACGCGGAGACTCCCTATTTCTACTCCAGCTTCGATCAGTTCTGCGAGTCCCGGGCCTTCCCCCGGTCGGGCCGCCCGGTGATCATGGTTCTGGGCTCCGGCCCCATCCGCATCGGCCAGGGCATCGAGTTCGATTACTCCTCCGTCCACTGCGTCTGGACCCTGAAGGAGCTGGGCTACGACGTGGTCATCGTCAACAACAACCCCGAAACAGTCTCCACGGACTACGACACCGCCGACCGCCTCTACTTCGAGCCCCTGTACCCCGAGGACGTCATGCACATCATCGCCGTGGAAAAGCCCGTGGGCGTGGTAGTGGCCTTCGGCGGCCAGACGGCCATCAAGCTCACCCAGTACCTGGACAGCCGCGGCATCCAAATCCTGGGCACCAGCGCCGAGTCCATCGACATGGCCGAGGACCGGGAGCGCTTCGACGGGCTGCTGGAGCGCTTCCACATCAAGCGCCCCCAGGGCCGGGGAGTCCTGGGCATGGAGGA
Source organism: uncultured Oscillibacter sp. (assembly GCA_950097265.1). Classification (GTDB taxonomy): domain Bacteria; phylum Bacillota; class Clostridia; order Oscillospirales; family Oscillospiraceae; genus Oscillibacter. The sequence continues at coordinate 78,038 of CATNDJ010000002.1, read as the reverse complement.
GGCCCTGGCGGCGGCAAACGACTTGGGCTACCCCGTTCTGCTCCGCCCCTCCTACGTCATCGGCGGGCAAAACATGGTCATCGCCCACAACGACACGGACGTGCGGACCTACATGAACGTCATCCTCTCCGGGAAGGTGGAAAACCCCGTCCTGGTGGACCAGTACCTGATGGGCAAGGAGCTGGAGGTGGACGTGATCTCCGACGGCGCGGACGTCCTCATCCCCGGCGTCATGCAGCACATCGAGCGCACCGGCGTTCACTCCGGGGACTCTATTGCCGTCTACCCGCCCTTCTCCATCGGGGACCGGATGCTGAAGGTCATCGTGGACTGCTCCGAGAAGCTGGCATTGTCCCTGGGGACCCGCGGCCTCATCAACATCCAGTACCTCATCTACCAGGGCGAGCTCTACGTCATCGAGGTGAACCCTCGGGCCAGCCGAACGGTGCCCTATATCTCCAAGGTCACCGGCGTCCCCATGGTGGACCTGGCCACCCGGGTCATGGTGGGGCAGCCCCTGAAGTCCCTGGGCTATGGGACCGGCCTTTACAAGCAGCCCCCCTACACCGCCGTCAAGGTCCCCGTCTTCTCCTTCGAGAAGCTCACCGACGCCAACGCCGCCCTCTCCCCGGAGATGAAGTCCACCGGCGAGGTGCTGGGCCTGGGCAAGAACATGCAGGAGGCCCTCTTCAAGGGCCTGGTCTCCGCCGGATACAAAGTCGAGAAGCAGGAAAAGGGCGGCGTCCTCATCTCCGTCAACCGCCGGGACCAGCCCGAGATCCTGGACACCGCCCGGAAGCTGGACGAGCTGGGCTTCCGGCTTTACGCCACCGACGGCACCGCCCATGAGATCGAGCGGTTGGGGACCAGCGTGGAAATCGTGGGCAAGCTGGGCCGGGACAACCGGGTCTTCCAGCTCCTGGAGGACGGAAAAATCGACTATGTCATCCTCACCGGGTCCACGGAGCCGGAGTACATCCGGGACTTCATCCGCCTGAACCACCGCTGCGTCCAGCTGGGCATCCCCTGCCTCACCTCCCTGGACACCGCCGGGGCCCTGGCGGACATCCTGGAGTCCCGGTACAACCAGGACAACACGGAGCTGGTGGACATCTGCCACCTCCGGGAGCGCCGGGAGAAGCTGCCCTTCACCAAGATGCAGACCTGCGGCAACGACTACATCTTCCTGGAGAACTTCGACGGCCGCATCACCTGCCCGGAGTCCCTCTGCGTCACCTTCTGCCGCCGCCACTTCGGCGTGGGGGCCGACGGTATCGTGCTTCTGGAGCGTTCCGAGATTGCCGACGCGAAAATGCGCATGTTCAACGCCGACGGCAGCGAGGGAAAAATGGCGGGCAACGCCCTGCGGTGCGTGGGGAAGTACCTCCACGACAACGGCTTCGTAAACAAGGAGTCCCTGACCGTGGAGACCGCCAGCGGCGTGAAGGCCGTGACTCTCTACACCGTGGGGGGAAAGGCCACCTCCGCCAGCGTGGACATGGGAAAAGCCGCCCTGGACACGGCGGCGCTGAAATTCACCATCACGGACCCCCAGGTGGTAAACTATCCCGTCCGCATCGCCGGGCGGCCCTACCGCATCACCTGTGTGGACATGGGGAATCCCCACTGCGTGGTGTTCTGCGACCGGGTGGACGATGTGGACATCGGCTTCATCGGCCCCCGGTTCGAGCACGCGCCCTACTTCCCGGAGCGCATCAATACCGAGTTTATCCGGGTCGTCAACCCCAGCACCATCAAAATGCGGGTCTGGGAGCGGGGCAGCGGGGAGACCATGGCCTGCGGAACGGGAGCGTGCGCGGCGGTAGTGGCCGCCGTGGCCAACGGCTTCTGCGAGAAGGGCCGGGACGTCACCGTCCGGGTGAAGGGCGGAGAACTGATTGTCCACTACACCGACGATTTCGTCACCCTGACCGGGGACGCCAAGCTGGTGTATACGGGGGAGATTGAATATTGAGGAAAACAGGGCGGGACAGATCCCGCCCCCTACACCCCTTCTACCGGCAGAACACCCTGTAGGGGAGGGGCTCTGTCCCCTCCCGCTTCTCCGGACCCGCCATGCCGGAACAAACCAAAAGGACCGCCCTCCCGGGCGGTCCTTTCGCGTCAGTATCGGTAAATGAGGTGCTCCGTCAGCAGCGTCACCATGCGCTGGTACTCCAGGGGGCTCTCCGCGTACTCCTTGACGCTCTCATGGATGGGCCAGTCGGTGTTGTGCTCCTGGTTGTACTTCTCCGTCAGTCCGGCCAAAAGCCGCGCCGCATTCTGGGCGCTGACGGTGCCCCTCTGGAGCCGCTCCTCCCGCGTTCTGCCGTTGGCGGCCTCCGGCTCGTAGACGTAGGCGATTTTATCCAGGTTCTCCACCAGGGCCAGCATCTGATAGGCGTAGTACCGCAGCTGCCGCAGGTCCCCCTCGCCGAACTCCTCCTGGAACTCCAGGGCCCAGACGTAGGGCTCGCTGCTGGTGTGGAGGGTGGTGGTGTAGGGCCCCATCACCCGGGAGATTTGCAGCAGCTCCGCGATGCGCCCCAGGGCCGGGGCGTCGCCGCAGTAGGGGGTCTTCGCGTCCAGCAGGTCCATGGTGTTCCGGCTGATGACCAGGCCGTCCGCCCAGAGAAGCCTGCCGGTCGTTCCCCCCAGCCAGACCTCCCGGACGAAGTTCAGGGGCACGGACAGCTCCGCCTGGCCGGAGGAATAAAGGGGAGAGGCAAGCACATCTCTCGCGTAGATGGAGGTCACGCCGTCCACCGTCTCCACCTTCCAGCCGTGGAAGGCGTTGCCGGAGCCCACGGAGCTCAACGACAGATACAAGGTGTTGTTGTCCTGGCGGTCCGCCACCGCCACCGCCACGCTCTGGGGCTGGAGGGGCGTTCCGATAACGAAGAGCTTCAAGGCGGCGCCCCCCAGCAGGACCAGAGCCGTACAGGCCACCGCCAGGACGATTTTTTTGGCCGTCCCCTTCTTCACCCGCTTGAGGTAATTGACTTCCTTGGCAGTCTCCTCCGCCTCTTCCGCCCTCGGCATGGCGGCCATAGCCTCCTTCTGGGCGGTACAGGCGGGACAGGATTCCAGATGCCGGTCCACCGCCTTCCGGGAGTCCTCTCCCAGCAGGCCCTCGATGTAGCTGGGCAGCAAATCCCGCACCACGCCGCAGGTCAAATCATTCTTCATCACTCGCGCCTCCGTTCCTGAGTTTCTCCTTGCTCCGGTAAAAGGTCACCCGGGCCCAGGTCTCCGTCTTTCCCATTACGTCTCCGATCTCCCGGAAGCTCAAACCCCCGAAGGCCCGGAGATAGACCACCTCCCGCTGGGCCTCCGGCAGGCCATGGACCAGCTTTAAAAGGTCCATCCGCCCCTCCTGCTCCAGCAGCCCCTCCTCCGCCGACGGTCCGGGGGCCTCCGGCAGCTCCTCCAGGGGCGGCCCCTCCCGCTTCCGCTTCCGAAGGCTCTGATACCACAGGTGCTTGGCGATCTGGCACAGCCACACGGACACCTTGCAGCTTCCGTCGAAGCGGTCCACGGACCGGACGGCCTGGTAAAAGGTCTCCTGGGTCAGCTCCTCCGCCAGGTGCTCGTCCCGCGTCTTCGCCAAAAGGAATTTGTACACCGTCCGGGCGTGCTGTTGGTAGACTTTTTCCATGTCCTCCAAGGAGCTTCCCTCCCTTCGCCCCGTCCTTGTCTCTGCCTATATATCCCCCCGCCGGGGGAAACGTTACAGGGCTTCGAGATTTTTTCAAGCCATGTTGAAAAGGCCCCGCTCCGAGTGGAGCGGGGCCCTTGTTATCCAAGTCTGCAACCTGCGTCTTACTGCTCCGCCATGGCCTTGGCCTCCGCAATCGCCTTTTCCTGGGCGGCGGGGGGGCAGTCCTGATAGCGGACGAAGTGGAAGGTGAAGGATCCCCGGCTCTGGGTCATGGCCCGGAGGTCGATGGCGTAGGTGCCCATCTCGGCCATGGGGACCTCGGCGGTAATCACCTGGGTGCCGTCGCCCACGGGGTCCATGCCCATGGGGGTGCCCCGGCGCTTGGAGATGTCGCCCATGACGTCGCCGGTGTAGTTCTCCGGCACGGTGACCTTCAGCTCGCCGATGGGCTCCAGCAGTACGGGGTTCGCCTCGGGCATGGCGGCCTTATAGGCCAGCTGCGCCGCGGTCTTGAAGGCGATTTCGGAGGAGTCCACCGGGTGGTAGGACCCGTCGTAGAGAACCGCTTTCAGGTTCACCAGGGGATAGCCCGCCAGCGGCCCGTGGAGGCACGCTTCCCGCAGGCCCTTCTCCACGGCGGGGAAGAAGTTCCGGGGCACGGAGCCGCCGAAGACCTCCTCGGCGAAGACCATGTCCTCTTCCTCGGGGTTGTACTCAAACCGGACCCACACGTCGCCGAACTGGCCGCTGCCGCCGGTCTGCTTCTTGTGCCGTCCCTGCTTCTGGACGGTCTTGCGGATCTTTTCACGGTAGGGAACCCGGGTTGGCTTCAGCTCGGCCTCCACCTTGAAGCGGTCCTTGAGCTTGCTCACCAGCACGTCCATCTGCATGTCGCCCGCGCCGGAAATGACCATCTGGTGGGTTTCGGCGTTGTTCACCACGGTAAAGGTGGGGTCCTCCTCGTTCAGCCGGGTGAGGCCCTGGGCGATCTTGTCTTCCTGGCCCCGGGTCTTGGGCTGGATGGCCACGGAGTAGCAGGGCTCGGCGAAGGGGATGTTCTTCAGGCTGACCACCTTCCGCTCGTCGCAGAGGGTGTCCCCGGTCTTGATGTCCATTTTGGCAATGGCGCCGATGTCGCCGCAGACCAGCTCCTTAACCTCGGCGTTTTTCTTGCCCCGGATCATATACAGGCGGCCCAGCTTCACCTTCTCGCCGGTGCGGGCGTTGACCATGGGCATGTCCGGCGTAATGGTGCCGGAGAGGACCTTGACGAAGGAGTACTTGCCGTACTGGTCGGAGATGGTCTTGAACACGAAGGCCGTGGGCACGCCGCCGGGGGAGACCACAAATTCCTCGGTCTCGCCGTCGGCCTTGGTGGCCTTGTGATAGTTGCCCTCCACGGGATTGGGCAGCAGGTCCACGATGTTGTCCATCAGCATCAGGGAGCCCAGGCAGTTGATGGCGGAGCCGCAGAGAACGGGGAACAGGCTCAGCTCCCGCACGCCCTGGCGCAGGCCCTGGATCATCTCGGCGTAGGTGAAGTCCTCGCCGCCGAAAAATTTCTCCATCAAGTCCTCGCTGGTCTCGGCCACGGACTCCTTCAGCGCGTCGTTGAACTCGGCCACTACGTCGGCCTTGTCGGCGGGCAGCTCGATTTCCACCCGCTTGAGCTTCTGCATCTCATAGGCCCGCTTGTTCAGCACGTCGATGACGCCGGTGACCCGCTTGTCGCCGTCCCAGATGGGGACCACCACCGGGGCGATCTTCTTGCCGAAGCGCTCCCGCAGGGCCTCGAAGGTGGCGTTGTAGTCGGAGTTGTCCTCGTCGGTCTTGGAGATGTAGATGAAGCGGGGCATGTTCCGCTCCTCGCAGTATTTCCAGGCCTTCTCCAGGCCCACGGACACGCCGTCCTTGGCGGAGCAGACGATGATGGCGGCGTCGGCGGCCCGGAGGGCGGCCATGGCCTCTCCGGCGAAGTCAAAGGCGCCGGGAGTGTCCATCAGGTTGATGCGGCTGCCCTTGTAGTCCAGGGGCGCCATGGAGAGGGACAGGGAAATCTGACGTTTGGTCTCCTCCGGGTCATAGTCGCAGACGGTGTTTCCGTCGGCGGCCCGGCCCATTCTATCGATGACGCCGGTCATGTAGAGCAGGCTCTCGGCCAGGGCGGTCTTGCCGCTGCCGCTGTGCCCCAGCAGACAGACGTTGCGGATGTTCTGTACAGAATAGCTCATGATTCGTTCCACTCCTTATTTTTGCTGTCCATGCGGCCGGGGCCGCAAGCGTCCAATATATGAATTATACAACACCCGGCGGCGGATTACAACAGAAATTTTGGTCAAAATCACATTTATGCTGGACTGCCAAAAGGATGGTGAAATTTTCGTCAATTTCAATATGGAAACAAAAGGAATCCAACGCGCCATGAAGCCTTTCCCCGATTCCTTGCCCGGTTCAGGGATAATCCGGGGCCACGAAGTAACCGCAGAAGCCCCGGGAGGCGTTATAGATATAGTCATACCGCCGGACCATGTTGTTGGAATTGCCCTCTATAGTTGTCACCGTTACCGTATTTCCATCCCAGGACACGCTCTCCACGATGGTGGTGTGGTCCATGGCGTCGGCGGTGGAGACGGCGCGGTTGGAGTGGCAGATGAGCATCAGGTCGCCGGGCTGGGGCATGTAGCCGCCTCCGGCAAAGACCGTATCGCTCCAGGCGTAGGCCGTCCCGCCAAACGTGTCCGGGCAGGCGCCGTAACTGGTATGGAGGATGCTGGAGGGGATTTCCGCCTGCCGGGCGCACCAGCTGGCAAACTCCGAGCACCACGCGCCGCTGCTGTCCCCGCTCAGAAACCAGCTGTATTCCGAGTGATCCCCCCGGCCGCCGTAGGAGCCGTCCAGCTGGGTTTCGTTGTCGCCCTCCATGTATCCGATCTGGGAGGCGGCCACGGCCAGGATATCCCGCCGGTAATCCCCGGTGAGGGTCACGCTTTTCAGCCGTTGGTGATAGACGCTGTCCCTGTAATAGGGGGAGCAAAGGTCCGCGACCGGGATCATGCCGCCGCCGGAGGCGCAGACCGCCTCGTGGCGGCGCATGTCGAACGCCGCGTCCTCCATGTTTTTTGAGCACTGGTTGCAGATGTATGCCGCGTTGCAGAGCTCACAGCTGTGGAACATGGCGCCGTTCGCCCCGCCGTTGTTGTAGTCCATCACCGGGCTCCCGGCCTGCCGCATCAGGTAACCGCAGGTGAGGCAGCGGATTTCCGGAAATTGGGCGGGATCCGCGGCGGGCTGAACCGGAGTCTGAAATGTGGAAGGCTGCGGCGCGGGAGACTGCTGAACCGGGGGGGCGGCGGCCCGGCCCGCCGCTTCGGACGCGGCCTGGTCCGAGGCCATGAAGGGCTTCGTTTCCCCCAGAAGCTGATCCAGCCGCCGGATGACCACGCAGCCCTGGGCCCGGTTCATGTACCTGTCTCCGCCGAAGGTCCCGTCCTTCTGCCCGCCCAGAATGCCCAGGGCATAGCAGGTGGAGACGGCTTTTCGGTAGTTCTCGGGAATCGCGTCCCAGTCTCCGATGTTCGCCTGGGCGGCTGCCATCTGCTCCTCTGTGGCTTTGGTCCTATGGCGGTAAAGAATCTGTTTCGCCATCTGCGCCATGTCGTACCGGGAAATGAACCGGTCCGCACGGGAGGGAAAGTCGGCGTAGCTGGAAAAGGCCGTCTCCTCAATGGCGTTCGTCAGCCACAGGGCCCGGACATAGGGCATATACCAGCCCTTGGAGGCTTCCCCTTGGTTTTTGGCCGTGAGCTCCGGGTAAAAGGCCCGCCGTATTCCCACGGCGGGCCTGTGCTCCGTTTTTTATTTTTGCAGGGATTTTACCCACTCGCCGTACTTATCCACATTGGCCTGGGCGTCGCCGGCGTCCTTCCCCTGGGTGAGGATGTAGACCTTAATCTTGGGTTCCGTGCCGGAGGGCCGGACGATGACGCTGGTGCCGTCCGCCATTTCGAACCGCAGCACGTTGGACCCGGAGAGCTCCATAGCGGTCTTCGCCCCGGTGGCGCAGTCCGTCACGGACCCGTCGCTGTAATCCTTAAACTGGACCGTCTTCACGCCGGAGAGCTCCGCCGGAGGATTCTCCCGGAGGCCCTTCATCAGATTCGCCATGTCCTTCAGTCCGTCCAGGCCGGGCATGACCAGGTTGTAGGTGTGCTCGGCGTAATAGCCGTACTTCTCATACAGCGCGTCCAGGGCGTCCGCCAGGGTCATGTCCTGGGCGGCGTACCACGCGGCCATTTCCGTCAGCAGCAGGGCGGCGGTGACGGCGTCCTTGTCCCGGACGTAGTCCCCCAGCATGTAGCCGTAGCTCTCCTCATAGGAGAAGATGACCTTGCCCTCGCCGCTGGATTCCAGCTTGTCCTTCTTCTCCGCCAGGAACTTGAAGCCGGTGAAGGTGTCGAAGCATTGCAGGCCGTTGACCTCCGCCACCTTCCGGGCCATCTCCGTGGTGACGATGGTTTTCTGGGCCACGGGCTTCTCCGGCAGGGTGCCCGCCCGCTTCTTCGCGCCGATGAGGTAGTCCAGCAGCAGCACGCCGGTCTGGTTGCCGGTGATGACCTTAAACTCTCCGTCCTTCGTGCGGACCATGATGCCCACCCGGTCCGCGTCGGGGTCGGAGCCCAGGATGAAGTCCGCGCCCTCCTTCTTGGCCAGGTCCACCGCCAGGTAGAAACCCTCGGGGTTTTCCGGGTTGGGGGAGACCACCGTGGGGAAGTCCCCGTCGATGACCATCTGCTCGGGCACGCAGATCAGATGTTTCACCCCCAGGCGCTTCAGGGCCTCCGGAATCAGCTTGTGGCCCGTGCCGTGGAAGGGGGTATAGACCATCTTGAAGCGGTCCGCCACCTTTGCCACGGTCTCCGCGTCGTTGACCTGGGCCATGACGTTGGAGAGGAATTTCTCGTCGGTCTCGGCCCCCAGGACCTCGATGATTCCGGCCTTGACGGCCTCGCCGTAGTCCATCCGCTTGATGTCGGTGAAGATGTCGATTTCCCCCAGCCGCTTGGCGATGGCGTCGGCGTGGTGGGGGGGAAGCTGGGCGCCGTCCTGCCAGTAGACCTTATAGCCGTTGTACTCCTTGGGGTTGTGGCTGGCCGTCACATTGATGCCCGCCTGGCAATGGTATTCCCGGACGGCGAAGCTCAGTTCGGGAGTGGGGCGGAGGGATTCGAAGATGCGCACGTGGATGCCGTTGGCGGCGCAGACCTCCGCGGCGGCCCGGGCGAACTCCATGGAGTGGTTCCGGCAGTCCATGCAGATGGCCACGCCCCGTTTTTTGCCCTCCTCGCCCTCGGCGCAGATCACGTCCGCGAAGCCCTGGGTGGCCCAGCGGATCACGTGGATGTTCATGTTGTGCAGGCCGGTGTACATGGTGCCCCGGAGGCCGGCGGTGCCAAATTCCAGGGGGCCGTAAAACCGGGCCTCAATCTCCTTGGGATCGTTTTTGATGGCCTCCAGCTCGGCCCGCTCCGCCTCGCTCAGGGCGGGGCTTCCAAGCCACTTCTCATATTCCTTCATGAAGTCCATAGCGTTGCTCCTCCTTTGATGAACGTTCCTTATCTTTTTTGATGGATTTTGACAAGGTTCGTTTCCTGACCGTCGGCAAAATTATCCATGCCGCACAAAAATATTATAAGAGAAACTCCCGGGGATGTCAAGAAGCGCTTCCACCGGGAGTTTTCCGCGGCGATGTTTAAAACCCGCCGCTTATTATTAGAATAAGTATTGCCTTTCGTCTCCCTTTCTGCTATAATAAATAAATGTTTTGAAAGAGAGGTGGTTCCTTCTTGAACTCCGTCACCGACATCTGGGAGAATGTCCTGCGCCAGCTCCGGGGGACGCTCTCCGAAACCACCATTTCCACCTGGTTCGACGAGCTGCGCATTGTGGATATCAAGGGAAGCACCTGCTACCTCCACTGCGCCAGCGATTTTAAAAGGGGATACCTGGAATCCCTTTTTCTGGACAACATCAAGGCGGCCCTCCGCGACATCTTCTCTACGGATTTCGAGGTGAAGATTTTGGATGATGCGGGCCTGGCGGAGTTTCAGGGCGGCGCGGCGCCGAAGCGCCAGTCCGAGCGCTTCACCTACGCCGAGTTCACCTTCCAGAACTTCGTGGTGGGCCCCTCCAACAAGCTGGCCCACGCGGCCTCCATGGCCGTGGCGGAGCATCCGGCCCAGAACTACAACCCCCTGCTCATCTACGGGGACTCCGGCCTGGGGAAGACCCACCTGCTCTACGCCATCGCCAACGTCATCCGGCAAAACGACCCCGCCTCCAAAATCGTCTACATCAAGGGCGACGAGTTTATCAACGAGTTCGTAGAGCTGGTCCGGGCCAACCGGGGCAGCGAGTTCCGGGCCAAGTACCGGGAGGCGGACCTTCTGCTGGTGGACGACGTGCAGTTCGTGGCGGGGAAGGAGCAGGTGCAGAACGAGTTTTTCCACACCTTCAACACCCTCTACGAGTCCGGGCGGCAGATTGTTCTGACCTCCGACCGGCCCCCCTCCGAGATGACCCTGCTGGACGACCGGCTGCGCACCCGCTTTGAGTGGGGACTGCTGGCCGACGTGACGCCCCCGGACTTTGAGACACGCCTTGCCATTGTGAAGAACAAGGCGGCCCTGCTGGGCATGGACCTGCCGGACAAAATCGCCGTGATGATCGCTCAGAAGGTCACCGCCAACGTCCGCCAGCTGGAGGGCACCGTAAACAAGGTCCTGGCCTACAAGGAGCTTCTGGACCGGGAGACCGACGAGGCCACCGTGAACCGGGCCATGCAGGACATCCTCAAGGGAAGCAACGAGTACATTCCCACGCCGGAGGGCATCTTGTCCTATGTCAGCCGCTATTACCAGGTGGACGAGTCCGTGGTCAGGGGCCAGCAGCGGGTCCGCACCGCCGTGGAGGCCCGCCAGATCGCCATGTACCTCATCCGGGTGATGACGAACCTTTCCCAGGACAACATCGGCCAGCTCTTCGACAACCGGGACCACTCCACCGTCATCCACTCCATCCGCCAGGTGGAGCAGAAGATGAAAAAAGACCCGGCCTTCGCCGAGACGGTCAAGGAGCTGAAAACCAACATCACCGCCCGGCACTGAGGCGGACCGGTTTCCACAGCGCCCGGTGGAAAAGGAAAACGTTTCTGTGGATAACCCTTCCTTCGACCGCCGCCGTGGAAAATCCCCCCCTTTTTTCAACAGAAGGCGTGGAACAGGAAAGCCTTGCGGTTTCGGGCAAATTTCCCTTTTTCCACAAAGGCGCCCTTCTACGTCTACTTCCCCTAAAAATATATTTTTCCTTTCTTGAAAAGACGGCGTTCGCCGTTTCCGCGCTTTCGGGCGCAAGGAGGTCACTTATGAAATTTAGCTGTGAAAAAGCCCTGCTGCAAAGCGTCATCTCCGTCACCAGCCGCGCTGTGTCCCCCAAGAGTTCCATTCCCGCCCTGGAGGGGCTTCTGCTCCACGCCGGCGGCGAGGGGCTGACGGTCTCCGGCTACAACATGCAGACCGGCATCCGGGCCAGGATCTCCGCCGGGGTGGAGGAACAGGGTGAAATCGTGCTGAACGCCCGGCTCTTCGGCGACATCATCCGCCGGATGCCCGACGACGTTGTCTCCTTCACCTCCAACGAAAAGCTGCAGGTCCGCCTTCATTGCGGCGACGCAGATTTTGAAATCCCCGGCCTCTCCGCCGCGGATTATCCGGATCTTCCCGAGGTGGAGGACGAGTACGCCGTGTCCATCCAGCGGAAGGTTCTTCGGGCCATGATTGAAGAGGTGGCTTTCGCCGTCTCCACCAACGAGAGCCGCCCGGTCCATACCGGGGCCCTGTTTGAAATCGGCGAGGGAGGCCTGACCATGGCCGCCGTGGACGGCTTCCGCCTGGCGGTGCGGAGAGAGCCCCTGGAAAAGCTGGAGGGAGGCGCGTTCTCCTTCGTGGCCCCCGGCTCCGCCCTGAACGAGGTGAAGGGCATCTGCGGCGACGTGGAGGACCTGGCGGAAATCACCCTGGGCAAGCGGCACATCCTCTTCACCGTGGGCGACGTGGAGCTGATCTGCCGCCGCCTGGAGGGGGAGTTCCTGGACTACCGGAACGCCATTCCGAAAAAGAACCCCATTGCCGTCACCGTGGAGGCCAAGGCCCTGATGGAGAGCATCGACCGGGTGTCGGTGGTCATTTCCGACAAGCTGAAGAGCCCCGTGCGCTGCCGCTTTGAGGAAGGGAAGGTCCTCCTCTCGGCCAAGACCGGCAGCGGCGAGGCCAAGGACGTCTGCCGCCTGGAGGGCGGCGGCGACGGTTTGGAAATCGGCTTCAACAACCGCTATCTGATGGAGGCCCTGCGCTACGCCCCGGCGGACACGGTGCGGATCGAGCTGAACACCGGGGTGTCCCCGGCCATCATCGTTCCCACGGACGACAAGGATAACTTCCTCTATATGGTTCTGCCGGTCCGGCTGAAGAACTCCGACTGAGGCGGGAGGAGCTATGAGAGAAATCACGATTACCACCGAGTTCATCAAGCTCCAGGACCTCTTGAAGTTCGCGGGCCTGGTGGAAACCGGCGGCGAGGCCAAGGAACGCGTGCAGTCCGGGGAAGCCCTGGTGAACGGCGAGCCCTGCTTCCAGCGGGGGAGGAAAATCCGCCCCGGGGACGCGGTGAGCTTCGCCGGGGAGACCCTGGGCGTGAAGTATGCGGATTGACCGCCTGGAGCTGGAGGGCTTCCGGAACTACGTCCGGGAGGCCGCGGACTTCGATCCCCGGTGCAACGTGATCTGCGGCGAGAACGCCCAGGGAAAGACAAACCTGCTGGAAGCCCTGGCTTACCTCTCCCGGGGGAAGTCCCCCCGGGCCCGGACGGACCGGGAGATGATCGGCTTTCAGGCGGATTCCGCCCGCCTCCTGGTCCGGGCGGAGTCCCGGCAGCGGGAATTTAAGGTCCAGGCGGATTTGTTCCGGGGCCGCCGCCGGAGAATCACCGTGAACCAGGTCCCCGTCAAGACCAACGCCGCCCTGGGGGATGTGTACCGCACGGTTCTCTTCCAGCCGGAGGATTTGACCCTCATCCGGGAGGGAGCCGCCGCCCGGCGGCGCTTCCTGGACACGGCGCTGTGCCAGCTCCGGCCCCGGTATGCCGCGGCCCTGGCGGGCTACGAGCGGGCCCGGGAGCAAAAAACCCGGATCCTCCGGGATTACAACCAGCGGCCCGGTCTGCTGGAAGCCCTGCCGGAGTTCAACGAGCAGATGATCCGCCTGGGGGCCGTGCTGATTCAGTACCGCTTTCAGTTCTGCCTCCGCCTGGCGGAAATCGCCTCCGCCTGCCACCGGGAGTGCTCCGGCGGAAGAGAGGCCCTGACGCTCCGGTATCAGACGGTTTCTTCCGTCGAGGACCCGGGGGCGGACCCGGCGGAACTGGCAGACCGGCTCCGCCGGCACATGGAGAGCCATAGGGAGGCGGAGCTTGCCTCCCGCCTCTGCCTCTCCGGGCCTCATAAGGATGACCTTCTGGCGGCCATCGACGGCCGGGAGGCGAAGCAGTACGCCTCCCAGGGCCAGACCCGGACCGCCGCCCTGGCGCTGAAACTGGCGGAGCGGGAAATTTACCGGACCGCCGCGGGGGAGTACCCGGTGCTGCTGCTGGACGACGTGCTCTCCGAGCTGGACCCCAAGCGCCAGGAGTTTGTCCTGAACCGCATCGCGGGGGGGCAGGTCTTTATTACCTGCTGCGAGGAGGACCGGCTGCCCAGCCTTCTGGGGGGAAAGGTCTTCCATGTGGAGCGGGGAAGAATTTTACCCTGAGACAGGGGGTCGTATTATGTATCTGCACCTGGGACAAAACGAGATCATCCCCCAGCGCCGCATTCTCGGCGTCTTCGACCTGGACAAGTGCAGCTATGAAAAGCGCACCCGGGATTATCTGGCCGCCGCCGAGAAAGAGGGGGTCGTCCTGGACGCCTCCGGGGGAAACCTGCCCCGGTCCTTCGTGGTCTGCGACCACCCGTATCACCGGCAGATCGTCTATCTGAGCCAGCTGAGCCCCGGGGCCCTCCGGAAGCGGGCGGAGAGCGGGAAACTGGAGTGATGGGACATCCTATGCGGCTTTGACCAAAAGTATTCCGGCAGTTTTATTTGGAGCGGGGAAAGGCGGGCTGGAGGGAACAGCCCCCGGCCCCGGGAGGGCTTTTCCAACCCGGCTTTTTCCGCTCTGAGCATGTAAAGGAGAACGTTTATGGAAGACAATGAGATCCTAAATTCCACCGCCGTGGACGCGGGCAACGAGTACGACGCCTCGGAAATTCAGGTTCTGGAGGGCCTGGAGGCCGTGCGGAAGCGGCCCGGCATGTATATCGGCTCCACCTCCGCCTCGGGCCTGCACCACCTGGTGTATGAAATTGTGGACAACGCCATCGACGAGGCTCTGGCGGGCTTCTGCACGGAAATCCTGGTCCAGATCAACGAGGGCGACACCATCACCGTGGTGGACAACGGCCGGGGCATCCCGGTGGACATCCAGGCCCAGACCGGCAAGCCCGCCCTGGAGGTGGTCTACACCATCCTGCACGCCGGCGGCAAGTTCGGCGGCGGGGGCTACAAGGTCTCCGGCGGCCTCCACGGCGTGGGCGCCTCGGTGGTCAACGCCCTCAGCGAGTGGCTGACGGTGCAGGTCCACAAGAATGGCGAGATTTACGAAATGAAATTCTCCCGGGGCCAGATCACCCAGGAAATGAAAATCGTGGGGAAGACGGACCGCACCGGCACCACCGTCACCTTCAAGCCGGACCCCGAGATGTTCGAGGACACGGTCTACAATTACGACACCCTCCACACCCGCATGCGGGAGGAGGCCTTCTTAAACGCGGGATTGCGCATCCGCACCGTGGACCTCCGCCCCGGGAGGGAGCAGGAGGACTCCATGTGCTACGAGGGGGGCATCCGGGAGTTCGTCACCTGGCTCAATAAGAGCAAGGACGCCCTGCACCCCGGGGTCATCTACATGTCCGGCCAGCGGGACGACTCCGTGGCGGAGGTGGCCTTGCAGTACAACGACGGCTACAGCGAAACCATTCTGTCCTTCGCCAACAACGTTCACACCCCGGAGGGGGGTATGCACGAGGAGGGCTTCAAGCGGGCCCTGACCACCGTGCTGAACAACTACGGCAAAAAAATCAAGCTGCTGAAGGACGATGAGAAGGTCTCCGGCGAGGACTGCCGGGAGGGCCTCACCTGCGTCATTTCCGTGAAGCTGACGGACGCCCAGTTCGAGGGCCAGACCAAGGCCAAGCTGGGCAACTCCGAAATCCGCACCTTGGTGAACAACATTGTGGCGGAGAAGCTGGACACCTTCCTGGAGGAAAACCCCCAGGTGGGCCGGATGATTCTGGACAAGGCCCTGACCGCCTCCCGGGCCCGGGAGGCCGCGAAGAAGGCCCGGGAGTCCATCCGCCGGAAGACCGCCCTCAGCGGCGCGGCCATGCCGGATAAGCTCCGGGACTGCAACGAGAACAACCCCGAGCTCACCGAGCTCTATATCGTCGAGGGCGACTCCGCCGGAGGCTCCGCCACCAAGGGCCGGGACTCCCGCTTCCAGGCCATCCTGCCTCTTTGGGGCAAGATGCTGAACGTGGAGAAGGCCCGGGCGGACAAGGTCTACGGGAACGACAAGCTCCAGCCCGTCATCACCGCCCTGGGGGCGGGCATCGGGGACGAGTTCGACGCCAACAAGCTCCGGTATCATAAAGTTATCATCATGGCGGATGCCGACGTGGACGGAAGCCACATCCGGACCTTGCTGCTGACCTTCTTTTTCCGCTTCATGCGGCCCCTCATCGAGCAGGGCTACGTCTACTCCGCCGTGCCCCCCCTCTTCAAACTCACCCGGGGGAAAACCACCCGGGTCGCCTACGACGACCCGGAGCGGGAGCGCATCGCCGCCGAGCTCCGGGGAGACAATCCCAACGCCAAGGTAGAAATCAGCCGGTTCAAGGGCCTGGGCGAGATGGACGCCATCGAGCTCTGGGAGACCACCATGGACCCGGCCACCCGGACCCTGCGCCGCATCACCCTGGACGACGCCGTCCGGGCGGATGAGACCTTCACCATCCTCATGGGGGAGAAGGTGGAGCCCCGGAAGGAGTTCATTGAGAAGAACGCCAAGTACGTGGTGAACCTGGACTACTGATGAGACCCGCTGAGTTCCAGATAAGGAGGAAGCGTTTTGAGTAAGAAACCCCAATACGACCCCGAGGAAATCCGGTTTCCGAACCAGAAGATAGTCGAGTCCCCCCTGGTTCCGGAGATGGAGAAATCCTATATCGACTACGCCATGAGCGTCATCGTGGGCCGGGCCCTGCCGGACGTGCGGGACGGCCTGAAGCCCGTCCACCGCCGCATCCTCTACGCCATGTACGAGGACAACCTGACCCACGACAAGCCCTTCCGCAAGTGCGCCACCGCCGTGGGCGACGTGCTGGGCCGCTACCACCCCCACGGGGATCAGTCGGTGTACGACGCCCTGGTCCGCCTGGCCCAGGACTTCTCCATGCGCTATATGCTCATCGACGGCCACGGCAACTTCGGCTCCGTGGACGGCGACCCCCCGGCGGCTTACCGGTACACCGAGGCCCGCCTTGCCAAAATCTCCGAGGAGATGCTGCGGGAGATCGAGAAGGACACCGTGGACTGGGATCCCAACTTCGACGAGACCAGAAAGGAACCCAAGGTCCTGCCCTCCCGCTTCCCGAACCTGCTGGTAAACGGCTCTTCCGGCATCGCCGTGGGCATGGCCACCAACATCCCGCCCCACAACCTCCGGGAGGTCATCGGGGCCGTGGTCTGCGTGCTGGACGACCCCGAGGCCACATTGACGGACCTCATGGCCCACATGGAGGGCCCGGACTTCCCCACCAGGGGCATCATCATGGGCCGGGCGGGCATCCGGGCGGCCTACGCCACCGGCCGGGGCCGGGTGACCATCCGGGCGCGGCACGAGTTCGAGGAGTTCGGGAAGGACCGGACCCGGATCATCATCACGGAAATCCCCTACCAGGTCAACAAGCGGATGCTCATCAAAAACATGGCGGACCAGGTGGAGGACAAGCGGCTGGAGGGCATCTCCAACATCCAGGACGAGTCCGACCGGAACGGCATGCGGATCGTCATTGAGCTGAAGCGGGACGCGAACCCCCAGGTGGTCTTAAACCGCCTCTTCGCCCAGACCCAGCTTCAGACCACCTTCGCCATCAACATGCTGGCCCTGGTGGAGGTGAACGGCAAGCTCCAGCCCAAGATCCTCTCCCTGCGCCACATCCTGGACGAGTACATCGCGCACCAGGAACAGGTCATCATCCGCCGCACCCGCTTCGACCTGAAGAAGGCCCAGGAACGGGCCCACCTGCTGGAGGGCCTGCTGATTGCCCAGGACCATATCGATGAGGTCATTAAAGTCATCCGCAGCAGCTATGACAACGCCAAGGAAAACCTCATGGCCCGCTTCGGCCTGGACGACGTACAGGCCCAGGCCATCTGCGATATGCGGATGATCTCCCTCCAAGGCTTAAACCGGGAGAAGCTGGAAAACGAGTACAAGGAGCTGGAAGAGCGCATTGCCTATTTCCAGAAAATCCTCTCCGACGAGACTCTGGTCCGCCAGATTCTGAAAGAGGAGCTCACCGCCATCGCCGAGAAGTACGGCGACGGGCGCATGACGGAAATCCAGGACGTGGAGGACGAAATCGACATCGAGGACCTCATCGAGGAAGAGCAGTGCGTCTTCACCCTGACCCAGGCGGGATATATCAAGCGGACCCCCGTCAGCGAGTACGCCGCCCAGTCCAAGGGCGGCATGGGAAAGAAGGGCATCACCACCCGGGAGGAGGACGCGGTGGCGGACGTGTTCACCGCCTCCACCCACGACTATATCCTCTTCTTCACGGACACCGGAAAGGTCTACCGGAAGAAGGGCTACCAGATTCCCGTCTCCGGAAAGACGGCCAAGGGGACCAACATCGTCAACATTCTCCAGGTGGAGCAGGGCGAGCGGGTCCAGGCCATGGTCCACACCCGTTCCCTGGAGGACGGCGGCCGCTTCCTCTTCATGGTCACCGGTCACGGCGTGGTGAAGCGCATCCCGGTGAGCAGCCTGAAGAATCTTCGCAACAACGGCATCCGGGCCCTGACCATGACGGAGGATGACCGGCTCATCACCGTCCGGGAGACCGACGGGGAACAGAACATCCTCATTGCCACCCATGACGGCATGGCCGTCTGCTTCCCGGAAGAAGAGGTCCGCCCCATGGGCCGCACGGCCGTCGGGGTCCTGGGCATCAAGCTCCGGGAGGGCGACTACGTGGTGGGCGCCGCCCGGGCGAAACCCGGCAAGTCCGTCCTCACCATCACGGAGCGGGGCTACGGCAAGCGCACGGCGGTGGAGGAGTACCGGATTACGAAGCGGAACGCCTACGGCATCAAGAACTACATGCTGACGGAAAAAACCGGGCAGGTGGTCGGCATCAAGGTGGTGGACGGGTCCGAGGATCTGCTGCTGGTGACGGAGGCGGGCATTTTGATCCGCACGCCGGTGGACGCCATCAAGCAGTGCGGCCGTTCCACCCAGGGGGTCATCGTCATGCGCTTCAAGGAGGAAGGCGACCGGGTGATCTCCATGGCCCTGGCGGAACGGGAAGAAACGGCGGAGGAGACGGCGGAATGAAAACCGTCACCATCTACACCGACGGGGCCTGCTCCGGGAACCCGGGCCCCGGGGGCTGGGGGGCCGTATTGATGTACGGGGAGCACAAAAAGGAGCTCTCCGGCGGCGAGGCCCGGACCACCAACAACCGCATGGAGCTCACCGCCGTCATCCGGGCCCTGGAGTGCCTGAAGGAGCCCTGCGCCGTGGAGCTCTGGTCCGACTCCAAATACCTCGTCGACGCCCTGGAGAAGGGCTGGGCCAAGGGCTGGCGGGCCCGGGGCTGGGTGAAGGCCGACAAGAAGCCCGCCCTGAATCCGGACCTGTGGGAGCGGCTGCTGAACCTGCTGGAGGTCCACGACCTCCGCTGCCACTGGGTGAAGGGCCACGCGGAAAACGAATACAACAACCGCTGCGACGAGATGGCCGTGGCGGAGAGCCGGAAGTTCAAATAAAATCCAACATTCACAAACTGTTTACACCCGACTCATAATTTTGCAAAAAGTTTTGGCTACCATAAGAATCAGCAAAGGGTACTCCCAGCCCGATGCGTTTTCTCCCTCCTAAAATAAACACACACGGAAGACGGACCGCTTGGCGGTCCGTTTTTCGTTTTGCGCCTTGATAAACCCGGCCGAACAGTATAAAATAGACCCGTCAAACAATTCACACAGGAGGGATCAACTATGAGAGACGGATTTATTTCCGTTGCCTGCGGCGCGCCCAAGCTCCGCCTGGCGGACTGCGCCTATAACGCCGAGCAGACCTTTCAGCTCATGCGCTCCGCGGAAAAAGCGGGGGTCAAGGTCCTGGTCCTGCCGGAGCTGGGCCTGACGGGCTACACCTGCGGGGACCTCTTTTATCAGGAAGCCCTGCTCCGGGAGGCGGAGGAGGCCCTGAAAACCGTCCTGGCCGCGACGCGGAACCTGGAAGTGGTGACGGCGGTGGGCATGCCCCTGCGGGTTCACAACGAACTGTATAACTGCGCTATAGTAATACAAAAAGGAAAGATTCTGGGCGCAGTCCCCAAGACTCATCTCCCCAATTACGGCGAGTTTTACGAGAAGCGCTGGTTCGCCCCCGCCCCGGCGGAGCCGGAGAGCCTCCCCCTGCTGGGACAGGAGTTCGTCACCTTCGGGGCGGGGCAGGTCTTCCGGTGCGAGAATATCCCCGGGCTGGCGCTGGGCTTTGAGATCTGCGAGGACCTCTGGTCCCCGGACTCTCCCTCCCTGGGGATGGCCAGGGACGGGGCGGTGATCATCGGCAACCTCTCCGCCAGCAACGATCTGGTTGGGAAGGACGCCTACCGCCGCCAGCTGGTCACCACCCAGAGCGCCAAGCTCCTCTGCGGCTATGTCTATTCCAGCGCCGGGGCGGGGGAGTCCACCGCCGACCTGGTCTTCGGAGCCCACCAGCTCATCGCGGAGAACGGGACCCTGCTGGCGGAACGCCGGTTCGACGGCGGCCTGCTGGTCTCGGAAATCGACGTGCAGCGCCTTAACTACGAGCGCCGCCGGACCCAGTCCCTGGGGGCGGGGTCCGGGAATGGGGGCTGCGAGGAGACCTTCACCCTGACGGAGGGCAAAACCAAGCTGACCCGTTACGTCTCTCCCATGCCCTTCGTCCCCGAGGGGAAGGAGGACCGGGACGAGCGGTGCCGGGAAATCCTGCTGCTGGCCTCCTTAGGGCTGAAGCAGCGCCTGGAGCACACCGGGGCGAAGACCGCCGTGGTGGGCCTCTCCGGCGGGCTGGACTCCACCCTGGCGGTGCTGATCACCGGCCTTGCCATGAAGCTGCTGGACCGGCCCCTGTCGGACATTATCGCCGTCACCATGCCCTGCTTCGGCACCACGGACCGGACGAGAAACAACGCGGTCATCCTGGCGGAGCAGATGGGGGCCACGCTGCGGACCGTGGATATTTCCCAGTCCGTTCGGAGCCACTTCCGGGACATCGGCCACGACCCGGAGGATCACTCCGTCACCTATGAGAACGCCCAGGCCCGGGAGCGGACCCAGGTGCTCATGGACGTCGCCAACGCCAGCGGGGGCCTGGTCATCGGCACCGGGGATTTGAGCGAGCTGGCCCTGGGCTGGTGCACCTACAACGGGGACCACATGAGCATGTACGGGGTCAACGCCTCCATCCCCAAGACCCTGGTCCGGCACCTGGTGGGCTACCTCTCCCGGGACGGGGAGGAACCGGAGCTTCACGACGTGCTGGAGGACATTCTGGACACCCCCGTCTCCCCGGAACTGCTTCCCGCCGTGAAGGGGGAGATTTCCCAGCGGACCGAGGACCTGGTGGGCCCCTACGAGCTCCACGACTTCTTCCTGTACTATGTGATCCGCTGGGGCTTCGCCCCGGGGAAGGTCTTCCGCCTGGCCCAGCACGCCCTGGGGCGGAAGTATGGCCGGGAGGTCATTTTGAAGTGGCTGAAGTCCTTCTACCGCCGCTTCTTCTCCCAGCAGTTCAAGCGGGACTGCGTCCCCGACGGGCCCAAGATCGGCACCGTCTCCCTGTCTCCCCGGGGGGATTGGCGGATGCCGTCGGACGCTCAAGCCAGTTTGTGGCTTTCCGAGGTGGAGGCGCTGCAATGAGAGAAAGCAGAAAGCCAATCGCCTATATGGGGCCCCCGCTCGAACCCAGCGAAGCGGTTCGAGTGGGGAGAGGAGGAAGGAATGGAGCGGGCGGAGTTTTCGGCGGAAGCCGGAAACGGAGCAGAGCGGAATTTCTTCCGACGATGTGCGCGGCCCTGCTTTTGGCCCTGCTCCTCACCGCCTGCGGCGGGGAGATGGTGCAGGACGCGCCGGAGGTCCCGGACCCGCCCCAGGCGGAAACTCCGGAAACGCCGCCGGAGCCTGAGGAGCCGGAAGAACCCGGAGACGCGGAGGAGGCCGCCCTGGAGTCCCTTTTGGAAGGCCTGACCCTGGAGGAGAAAACCGGCCAGCTCTTCTTCGTCCGGGTCCCGGCGGAGAACGCTCTGGAGGACGTGACCACCTATCACCTGGGGGGCTACCTCCTCTTCGGCCGGGACACCCAGGAGAAAACGGCCAATGATTTGATCCAGACGATTGCTTCCTGGCAGGCTCAGGCGGTGCGTTACGATACCGGCGTGCCCCTGCTCATCGGCGTGGACGAGGAGGGCGGGTCCGTGGTCCGGGTCAGCTCCAACCCCAAGCTGCGGAGCAAAAAGTTCTCCAGCCCCGGCAAGCTCTGGAAGGAGGGCTTGGACGCCCTGCTCCGAGAGACCCGGGAGAAGTCCATCCTTTTGAAGACCTTGGGTTTCAATGTGAACCTGGCTCCGGTGGCGGACGTGTCCATCAACTCCGGCGACTTCATCTATGATCGGACCACCGGCATGGACGCGGAGGAGACTGCGGATTATACCGCCCGAGTGACGGAGGCCCAGTCCTTCTATGGCCTGGGCAGCGTCTTGAAGCACTTCCCCGGCTATGGGAACAACAAAGATACTCACACCGGCATAGCCGTGGATGACCGGTCTATGGAGACATTCCTGGAGCAGGATTTTCTTCCCTTTCAGGCGGGCATCGCTGTGGAGGAGACGGTTTGGCCCTCCGGTGAACTCCGCCGGCTCCGGCCCGCCGTGCTGGTGAGCCACAATATTGTGAACTGCATGGACCCGGACCTGCCCGCGTCCCTCTCCCCGGAGGTCCACCGTATCCTCCGGGAGGACCTGGGCTTTGACGGCGTGGCGATGACCGACGATTTGGCCATGAAGGCCGTGTCGGCCTACGCCGCGGACGGAAACGTGGCGGTGATGTCCCTCCAGGCGGGGAACGACCTGGTGGTGACCACGGACTACCGCACCCAGATCCCCCGGGTCATTCAGGCCGTGAAGGACGGGACCCTGGCGGAAGAGACCGTGGACGCGGCCTGCCTCCGGGTGCTCCGCTGGAAGCTGGAGCTGGGCCTTTTGGAGCTGACGGAGGCGGGGGCCCTGGTGTCCGCGGCGCTGTACTGAGGCGGAAAGGAGAACATCAAATGACCCAAAAGCTCTACTACGACGACGCCTATCTGCGGGAGTTCCCCGCCGAGGTCCTCTCCTGCGAGCCCGCCGGGGAGGCGTGGAAGGTGGTCTTAGACCAGACGGCCTTCTACCCCGAGGGGGGCGGCCAGCCCGCCGACCACGGCGTTTTGAAAACCGGCGGCCGGGAAATCCCCGTCACCGACGTCCACGAAAAGAACGGCGCGGTGGTCCACACCTGCTCCGCCCCCCTGAAGCCGGGGACGGTGGTGGCCGGGGCCCTGGACTGGGCCCGGCGCTTCGACCACATGCAGCAGCACTCGGGAGAACATATCATCAGCGGCATCCTCTGCCGCCTGTACGGCTGCGACAACGTGGGCTTTCACCTGGGAGCGGAGACCGTCACCATCGACTACAACACGGATATCACCTGGGAACAGGCCCTGGAGGCGGAGCGGCTGGCAAACGAGGCCGTCTGGGCGGACCAGGAGACGGAAATTTCCTACCCCTCCCCCGAGGAGCTGGCGGCCCTGGACTACCGGAGCAAAAAGGAGCTCACCGGCCAGGTCCGCATCGTGGAGTTCCCGGAGGCGGACCGCTGCGCCTGCTGCGGCACCCACGTGGAGCGGGCGGGTCAGGCGGGCCCCATCAAGGTCCTCTCCTGCCAGAAGTTCCGGGAGGGGGTGCGGATCGAGCTCCTCTGCGGGGCCCGGGCCCTCCGGTATCTCTCGGGGGCCTACGACCAGGCCCGGGCCGTGGGCCAGCGCCTCAGCGTGAAGCCCCTGGAGATCCTGGGGGCGGTGGAGCGGCTGGAGGACGAGCTGTCCGCCGCCAAGGCCCGCGTCGCGGATCTGGAGCAGACCGCCTTTGCCGCCGTCGCCGCGGAGCAGGCGGGCCGGGGGGACGTGACCCTCTTTCAGCCCCCCATGCGGCCGGACAGCCTCCGCCGCCTGGCGGACGCGGTGGGCAAGAGCTGCGGGGGCCTTGCCGCCGTCTTCTCCGGGGAGGGGGAGAAGTGGAGCTATGCTCTCATCCGGGCGGATGGAGCGGATATCTTTCCCCTGGTGAAGGCGCTGAATCAGGCCCTTCAGGGCCGGGGCGGGGGCCGGAACGGCTTCGCCCAGGGCAGCGTGTCGGCGGGCCGGGAGGCCATTGAGGATTTTTTCAGGAGGTGAGCCGATGAGATACGTGCTGGCGGAGTGGGACCACGACCTGGACGACGAGCCCTATCTGGTTTACTCCGAGCTGGACGAGAGCCGCCGGGAGAAGCGCCGGGTGGAGTTTTACCGGAACGGGATCACTTTTTCCTACGGCGGCGAGCGGGGAAACGAGGGGTCCTTGTCTCAGGAGCCCTTCCCGGAGGACCTGCGGGACCTCCCCCCGCCGG
The DNA here is from genome assembly GCA_950097265.1 of uncultured Oscillibacter sp. Taxonomy (GTDB): domain Bacteria; phylum Bacillota; class Clostridia; order Oscillospirales; family Oscillospiraceae; genus Oscillibacter. The sequence continues at coordinate 54,253 of CATNDJ010000002.1, read as the reverse complement.
GGGAGGAGGGGGACTTCTCCGCCCATGAGATCTCCCCGGGACTGTTCTACGAGATCTGGAACCAGGCCCAGGAGCGGCCGGACGGATTTATGGGCCTCTTCATGTGAGCGCGAAAAAAGACCGCCGTCAGGCGGTCTTTTCTCATGCCCCAGGGGGCTGGTTCATCTGCTCCGTAATATACTGCTTGCCGTATACCGCGTCATAGACCACCGCGTCCCGGAGCTCCAGCAGCTCCAGCGCCTGGGGGCTCAGGCCCGCTTCCTCCCGGGTGAAGCTGGCTTTTCCCTCGCCGTCCACGAAGTAGAGGTCTGTCTGGGTTAAGCAGACCTCGCTCACCTTCTCCAGCAGTCCCCAGTACCGGCTGACGGGGGTCCCCGTCAGCTCCAAAAGCTGGGGCCCCAGGGCGGTAATGCTGCTGTCCCTCCGGGTTCCCGCAAGGCCCTTCAGCAGCGCCGGGTCGTTGGCCCAGATCAGATAGTCCGTGGAGTACAGGTCGTTGATCTGCTCCGTGGTCCAGTTCACGGTGTCGTTCTCCGGGCAGAGGCCCAGCAGAGTGTACACCGTGTCCCCGCCGGGCATGAAGAGGTTGGGCCGGTGGTCCCCGAAGAAGACCACAATGGTGGGCTCGCCGCAGGTTCTCAGGTAGTCCGTCAGCTCCCCCAGGGCCTGGTCCGCCCGGGTAATCCCCTCCAGCATGACCCGGATGATGTCCCGCTGGGCGGGGGTAAAGTCCGGGGCCACCAGGGGGATCTGGCATTCGTAGTTGAACTTCTGGGGCTCAAAGGGCTGGTGGTTCTCCATGGTGATGCCGTAGAGGAAGGCCCGCTTCCCGCTCTCGTTCACTGTTTCTATTCGCTCCAGCATCCCCTGGAAAAAGTAGCCGTCCCGCATGTAGAACCCGCCGTAAGCCCCGTCCGCCCGCTCAATGCCCATTTGTTGAATATCGTCGGAAAAATACAAATTGTTGAATCCAAGCAGGGGATAGGTCACGGTTCGGTTATACAAAGTGTTATCATAAGCGTGAAGCATTTCGGCGGTGTAATCGCCGGATTTCGTGTACTGCTCCGCCAGCGCGTCGAAGCGCTCGTAGACCGCCTCGTCCTGGAAGCAGATATTGGTCCCCGGCGGCAGGTCCAGGGCGTTCAGGCCGTAGAGCATAGGAACCTCCAGATACCCGGTGCCGTAGCCCAGGTAGTGGCTGTGGAAGGTCCCGCTGACGCTCTCGGACTCCAGGGCGTGGAAGTTCTCCAGGGGGTCCCCCTCGTATTGGAGCACCGGCAGGCGGGTCAGGTCGTAGAAGGACTCGGAGAGGATAAACAGGATGTTGGGCTTTGCCTCCGGCTCCTCCACAGGCTCCAGAAGCTGGTCCACCCGGGCCAGCACCTCCAGCATGTAGTCCTGATCATAGCCCTCAGGCGGGGTCTTGGGCTGGGGAAAGGCATCCCGCCAGAGGCTGAGGGTCAATCCGTGGAGGCTGTGGTTTTCCGCCGGGTCCATCCGGGTGTAGAAGTCCACTCCCAGCGCCCCGCCCAGGGCCCGGGTCCCGGTCCCCGTGAGGAGGATGCCCGCCAGGGTCAGGGAGAACAGGCAGGCCCGCCCCCGGGCCGCCCCCTCCAGGGCGGTGAGCCGCCGGGTGAGGAACAGGACCAGGACGCACAAAACCAAGACCGCCCCCGCCAGCCAGAAATCCTCCGGCGGGGTCAGGTCCCCCGCCAGGCCCGCCACGTTTCCCGCCGCCCCCGCCAGGCCGAAGTCCGCCAGCTCTAAGGGCGTGCCGTTGATGGCGTTTTTGAAGTAGTCCACCAGGGCCAGAATCAGCCCCGCGGCCCCCACGGGCAGGGCGGCGATCCAGAGCCGCCCCGTCAGCGTGCCCAAAACGGCCACGGGCACGGCCCAGAGCAGGGCGGTCATGGCCAGGCAGCCGGGGCAGTCCCGGGCCCACTCCAAAACGCCGGGCAGGGTCCCGATGGAAATCCACTGCATGGCGGAGGTGACCGCCAGCCCCATGCAGGCCGAGGCGGCGGCGAAGAGGCAGAGCCGGAGCCAGGGGGGCCCGAGGGGACGTTTTTTCAAAGCAAACGGTTTTTTCATGTTTCACAAATGGGCAGGGGCCGTGGGGTTTTCCCCACGGCCCGGATGGTTTGATTAGTACGCCAGCTTCTCGGTGAGATAGGCTTTCAGCTCGCTGATGGGGATGCGGACCTGGGCCATGGAGTCCCGCTCCCGGACGGTGACGCAGTTATCTCCGGCCTTCTCCCCGTCGCCCACGGTGTCGAAGTCCACGGTGACGCAGTAAGGGGTGCCAATCTCGTCTTCCCGGCGGTAGCGCTTGCCGATGGACCCGGTCTCGTCAAAGTCCACCATCCAGTCCTTGGAGAGCTCCTGCTGAATCTCCTGGGCCTTGGCGCTGAGCTTTTTGCTCAGGGGCAGGACCGCCACCTTGAACGGCGCGATGGCGGGGTGGAAGCGCATGACGGTGCGGACGTCGTTCTTGGCCTCGTCCACCACTTCCTCGTCATAGGCCTCCACCAGCAGGGCCAGGGTCATCCGGTCCGCGCCCAGGGAGGGCTCGATGACGTAGGGGACGTAGTGTTCGTTCTTCTCCTGGTCGAAGTAGGTCAGGTCCTGGCCGGAGAACTTCTGGTGCTGGCTGAGGTCGTAGTCGGTGCGGTCCGCCACGCCCCACAGCTCGCCCCAGCCGAAGGGGAAGAGGTACTCGAAGTCCGTGGTGGCCTTGGAGTAGAAGGCCAGCTCCTCGGGCTCGTGGTCCCGGAGGCGGAGGTTTTCTTCCTTCACGTTCAGCCCGATGAGCCAGTCGTGGCAGTAGGTCCGCCAGTACTGGAACCACTCCAGGTCCGTGTCCGGCTTGCAGAAGAACTCCAGCTCCATCTGCTCAAACTCCCGGATGCGGAAGATGAAGTTGCCCGGGGTGATCTCGTTGCGGAAGCTCTTGCCCACCTGGCACACGCCGAAGGGGAGCTTCCGCCGGGTGGTCCGCTGGATGGCGGGGAAGTTGACGAAGATGCCCTGGGCGGTCTCGGGCCGGAGGTAGACCTCGTTAGCGGAATCCTCCGTAACGCCCTGGTGGGTTTTGAACATGAGATTAAACTTGCGGATGTCGGTGAAGTCGTGCTTGCCGCAGCCGGGGCAGGGGACTTCCTTTTCCCGGATGAAGGCCACCAGGTCCTCCTGGGTCATGGCCTCCACGTTCACGTCCAGGCCGTTCTCCTGGACGTAGCCCTCGACGAGCTTGTCGGCCCGGTGGCGCATTTTGCAGGCCTTGCAGTCGATGAGGGGGTCGTTGAAGGTGGACACGTGGCCGGAGGCCACCCACACCTGGGGATTCATGAGGATGGCGGCGTCCAGCCCCACGTTGTAGGGGTTCTCCTGAACGAACTTTTTCCACCAGGCCCGCTTCACGTTGTTCTTCAGCTCCACGCCCAAGGGGCCGTAGTCCCAGCTGTTGGCGAGGCCGCCGTAGATCTCGCTGCCGGGGAAGACGAAGCCCCGGCCCTTGCAGAGGGCGACGATTTTGTCCATGGTCTTTTGCCGGTTGTCCATAGTGTGATCCACTCCTTAAAAATAAAATGCCCCGAGCCTTCATTGGCTCAGGGCGAACATACCGTCCGCGGTTCCACCTGAATTTCCCCCGGAGGCGGGGGACGCTCTGCCCGGTAACGGCGGGAGGCCGGCGGGGCATTGCCTCCCCGCGGCTTTGGAAAGGGGCGCCAAGCGCTGCCCCTCCCGGGAGGGCTTGCACCGTCCGCCCTCTCTCTTCGCCGGGATGGGGGAGGCTTCTCCCCTTCATGCCTTTGACACGAGTGTCACTGTATCATGTTTTTGGTGGGTTGTCAAGGGGGGGGCCCCCTAAAAGGGGGGCTGATGCTCGCGCTGACGCGCGGGGTGGTCAACAGCTATCTTGATAGCTGGTCCATTTGCACCCCCCATTCTCTCTTTTGCGAAAAGAGAGAATGCGCCGTGCACGGTGGAAGAGAGAAAACGGGGGCGCGCAGGCAATACCTCCGGTTTCACGAATGTCTTCTGCCCGCGGCGTGGTGCAAGCGGGGGTTTTGGAGGTTGATGCAAGGACTGCCCGGCCCTCCTCGCTGCCGCTAATCTGGCGCTGAGCTGGGGCATGCTCTTCCAATCATTCTCTGGGTCTGGAGATGCGTTATTGAAGCTCCTGTTCCAATTGCCGGAACTCGGGGGCGGAGAAAAATTCCTCCAGGGAAATGCCCAGGCCGTCGCAGAGAATTTTGAGGGTTACGATTCCTGGGTTTTTGCTCCTGCCGTATAAAATGCTCTTAACGGTGGAAGGGGATACGCCGGATTCCGTGGCCAGTTTATGGATGGTCCAGCCCCGCCGGCCGCAGAGCACAGTGATTCGGTTGGCAACGGCTGACCGGGTGTCCATTTGACCGCTCCTCTCAGACAATTCTAAGAATACTGTACTGAAAAGGCTTGTCAAAGGCGGGCGATATATGATACTATATAGGCGATATATAAACCAAGGAGGGCGGTTATGCAAAGTGAACAAGAAGTGATTCGGCTCCTGGCAAATGACGCCAGCGCCAGGTTAGCGGCAGCGAGGATAGACGGATAGTCCATGCATCGACTGCCAAAACCCCCGCTTGCACCACGCCGCGGCCCAAAGACCTGCGTAAAAAACGGAGGCACGCCCTGCGCGTCCCTCCGTCTTTGATCCCCCCGAGGGGGCATACTTCCTTTTCTCTTTTGGACCGTGCACGGCCCGTTTTCTCGTTTCCTTCTGGAAGGAAACCAGGGGCCCCCGCCGCGCCCCGCGCGGTGGGGAGAGGAGGAAGGAATGGAGCGGGTGGAGTCCTCGCCGTCAGGCGGGGACGGAACAGAGCGGAATTTCTTCCGACGACATGGGGGGTGCAATGAACCAGCCATCATCATGGCTGTTGACCACCCCGCCCGTCAGGGCGAGTACAAACCCTCCCCTTTTGGGGGACCAAAGACCCCACCGGCGGCGCCAGTAGCGGCAGGCATCCATAGATGCCGGGAATCCCCCACCGCCTCACGCACCACCACCCCCAGGCTGCCCCCAGATGGAAGCACACCAGGGTCCCGCCGTAGAAGCGGAGCTTCCGCAGCTGCTCCGGGTCCCGGCCGCAGAGGTACTCCGTGACCCCCTCGGTGAACTGGCGAAGGTTGTTGGTGGAGAAAATCGTGGCGCAGTTGTACCCCGCCGCCTGGGAGTAGGCCACCCACTGCACCGCCGTGGCGAAGAACATGGGGTACAGGGCCAGAATGGGGTCCGTCTCCGCCGGAATCCGGGCCAGCGCCAGGCAGGCGGCCAGGTCAATGAATACGGCCGCCCAGCGGAGCGGGGCCGCTTTCCCCGCCCGCCGGAGCAGCACGGCGAAGACGATGCCCGCGATGTAACAGGCCGTGCCCCCCAGCCGGACCAGGGCGGGACCCCAGGTCCCGTCCAGGCCGGACACCACCAAGTAGATGAGATTGGAGGTCTCGGAGGAACCGAAGGTCCCGCCCCGGATCAGCAGGGCGTAGACGCCGAAGAAGCCGCCCACAGCCGCCATGGCGTGGTGGGCCCGGGTCTCCTGACGGGGCATGTTACTCCTCCGGCTTCACCAGGGCGATGTGGAGCTCGTCCAGCTGCTTCCGGGTCACCTCGCTGGGGGCGCTCATCATTACGTCCATGGCGTTCTTGTTCATGGGGAAGGGAATGATTTCCCGGATGGACTCCTCGCCCGCCAGCAGCATGACCATCCGGTCGATGCCCGGGGCGATGCCCGCGTGGGGCGGCGCGCCGTAGGTAAAGGCGTTGTACATGGCGGGGAACTTGGCCTTCACGTCCTCCTCCCCCAGGCGGACCATCTCAAAGGCCTTCACCATGATCTCCGGGTCGTGGTTCCGCACCGCGCCGGAGGAGAGCTCCACGCCGTTGCAGACCAGGTCGTACTGGTCGGCGGTGATGCTTAAGGGGTCGATCTCGCCCCGCTCGGCCTTCAGCAGCACCTCCAGCCCGCCGGAGGGCATGGAGAAGGGGTTGTGGCAGAACTCCAGCTCGCCGGACTCCTCCCCAATCTCGTACATGGGGAAATCCACAATCCAGCAGAAGGCGTACTGGTCGCGGTCCTGATGGCCGGGGACGGCGGCGCCCAGGGTCTTCACCAGTACCCCGGCGGTCTTCTGGGCGGCCCCCAGCTTCCCGGCGGAAAGGGCCACGAAGTCGTTTGGCTTCAGCCCCAGGGCGGAGACCACCGCGTCCTTGATGGGCTGGACAAATTTTGCAATGCCGCCCACAATCTCCCCGCTCTCGTCCAGGCGGAACCAGTAGGGCTTCCCGCCGGAGACCACTTCCACCTCCGCCAGGGTCTTGTCGATAAACTTCCGGGTTTCGTGGAAATCGGAGACAACGACGGCCTTCACCACGTTCCCGTCGAAGGGCCCGAAGCCGCAGCCGGTCAGGATGTCCGTGGCGTCCTGGACCGTCAGGTCGATGCGCAGGTCCGGCTTGTCGGTGCCGTATTTCTCCATGGCCTCGGCGTAGGGGATGCGCAGGAAGGGGGCGGCGCTGGCCCGGTTGTACTTGCCGTACTGGGCGAAGATGGGGGGCAGCACGTCCTCGATGACGGCGAACACGTCCTCCTGGCTGGCGAAGGACATCTCCATGTCCAGCTGATAGAACTCGCCGGGGGAGCGGTCCGCCCGGGCGTCCTCGTCCCGGAAGCAGGGGGCGATCTGGAAATAGCGGTCAAAGCCGGAGGTCATGAGAAGCTGCTTGAACTGCTGGGGCGCCTGGGGCAGGGCGTAGAACTTCCCCGGGTGATTCCGGGCGGGGACCAGGTAGTCCCGGGCCCCCTCCGGGGAGGAGGCGGTGAGGATGGGGGTGGTGATCTCCAGGAAGCCGTGGTCCGTCATGGCCTTGCGGATGGCGGAGACCACCTGGCACCGCAAAACGATGTTGCTCTTTACCGCCGGGTTCCGCAGGTCCAGGTAGCGGTATTTCAGCCGCTGGGCCTCGTCGGCTTCCCGGCTGCGGTTGATCTGGAAGGGGAGCTCGTTGTGGCGGCAGCGGCCCAGGACCTCCACCTTGGAGGGCACGACCTCCACATCGCCGGTGGGCAGCTTGGGGTTTTTGCTGGCCCGCTCCCGGACGGTCCCCTCTATGGAGACGGTGGATTCCTTGTTGATGGCCTTGAACTGGGCCACCATCTCCGGGGTCTCGGCCACCACCTGGGTGGTGCCGTAGAAGTCCCGAAGGACGATGAAGGCCAGCTCGGCGCCAACCTCTCGGATGTTTTCCAGCCAGCCGGAGAGCTTGACTTCCTTACCGGCGTCGGTAAGGCGAAGTTCCCCACAGGTGTGGGTGCGGTTTTGTGTCATGGTGGTTCCTCTTTTCTATTACAAAATGGAATAATTGATATCTTAATTACGGGTTGTACTCGCCCTGACGGGCGGGGTGGATTGCAGCTATGATGATAGCTGGTTCATTGCACCCCCCATTTTCTCTTTTCCTTCCAAAAGGAAAAGAGAAAACGGGCCGTGCACGGTCCAAAAGAGAAAAGGAAGTATTTGGGGACGCGTACGTTTGGACGGGGGGACGCGCAGGCAGTGCCTCTGGTTTCACGAATGTCTTTTGCCCGCGGCGTGGTGCTAGCGGGGGTTTGGAGTTCGTCGAATCGATCAGCTACTCTTTCCGCTGCCGCTGACCTGGCGCTGGTAGGGGCCGAAAGAGAATGCGTTAAACACAGTTCTGCTGCAAGCGCCGGGTTAGCGGCAGCGAGGAGAGGAGAGCGGGCCTTGCATCAACCTCCAAAACTCCCGCTTGCACCACGCCGTGGGCAGAAGACTTGCGTACCAAACAGTCGGTACTTCTTTCGCGCCCCCGTTTTCTCTCTTCCACCGTGCACGGCGCATTCGTCTCCGGCCTAAGAGCCGCCGCTTTGCGGCGGTTGGCCTCCGACACGCGTCTGCGGACGCAGTCTCTTTTCGCAAAACAGGGGCCCCCGCCGCGCCCCGCGCGGTGGGGAGAGGAGGAAGGAACGGAGCAGAGCGAAGACCTCGCCGTTAGGCGGGGGCGGAGCGGGCGGAGTTTCTTCCGACGAAATGGGGGGTGCATTGGACCAGCCATTGCTGGTTGCCAATCTCCCCGCCCGAACGGGCGAGTACAAGCTCTGTCATTCCCGAATGACAAACCCCTTGTTCCGGGCGTCCAGCCCGGCCTTGATGCGGTAAATCGTCGCCCCGGCGTCCAGCTTGGTCTGTTCTCCGGTGGCCATGTCCTTACAGGCCACCACCCCGGCGCTGATCTCATCCTCGCCGAGGAAGATCACATAGGGAATGCCCAGCTTGTCCGCGTAGGAAATCTTCTGCTTGAACTTCTTCTCCTCACAGTGAAGCTGAGCCCGGACCCCATTGTCCCGCAGCTGGGTTGCCAGGGCGATGGCGGCGCTCAGGTCCTCCGTCATGGGCAGGATCAGCACGTCCGCCGGGGCCGTGGGAAGCTCCGGATTCAGCATGCCCTGTTCCCCCAGAACATAGAACAGCCGGGTGAGCCCGATGGAAATGCCCACTCCGGGCAGTTGCTTTTCTGTATAATATTCCGCTAAGTTATCATACCGGCCGCCGGAGCACACGGAGCCGATCTCCGGGTGGTCCAGCAGGACCGTTTCATAGACCGTGCCGGTGTAGTAGTCCAGCCCCCGGGCGATGGTCAGGTCCAGGTTAAAGTTCTCCGCCGGGACGCCGAAGGCCCCCAGGTACCGCACCACGGTTTTCAGCTCGTCCAGCCCCTGGTCGAAGGTCTCGTTCGGTCCCCGGCGGGACTCCAGGGCGGAGAGAACCTCCTCTGTGCCGCCGCCGGTGGAGATGAAGCCGATGATTTCCCGGGCGGCCTCCGGGCTGACGGCGAAATCCTCCGTCAGGATGGTTTGCACCTTCTCCGGGCCGATCTTTTCCAGCTTATCCACGGTGCGCATGATATCCCCGGCCTTGTCCGAGAGGCCCAGGGAGGCGTAAAAGCCGTTGAGAATCTTCCGGTTGTTCACCCGGATGCGGAAGCGCTTCAGCCCCAGGGCGGAGAAGGTCCGGTAGATGATGGCGGGGATCTCCGCCTCGTTGAGAATCGACAGCTTCCCGTCGCCGATCACGTCGATGTCCGCCTGGTAGAACTCCCGGAAGCGGCCCCGCTGGGCCCGCTCGCCCCGGTAGACCTTGCCGATCTGGAAGCGGCGGAAGGGGAAGGTGAGGTCGCTGTAGTGCAGGGCCACGTACTTGGCCAGGGGGACCGTCAGGTCGAAGCGCAGGGAGAGGTCCGCGTCCCCCTTCTGAAAGCGGTAGATCTGCTTTTCCGTCTCGCCGCCGCCCTTGGCCAAGAGAACCTCGCTGGACTCGATAACCGGAGTGTCCAGGGGGGTGAAGCCATAGAGGCTGTAAGTCTCCCGGAGAATCTCCATGATGCGCTCCATCTGCCGCTGGGGGGCGGGGAGGAGCTCCATGAAGCCCGAGAGGGTACGGGGTGTTTGTTTTGCCATAACGCTGCTCCTTTTCTCTCTTGTATAGTCAACACAGTTGAAAAGAAGTAAAACTTCTTTTCAACCGGCAAACCAAAGGTTTGCCGGGGCGCAAAGCGTCCATGTGTTTCCTATGAAGTCAAGCACAGCAAGCCGCTTATGCGGCTTGAGGCGCTGTAAAACAGCGCCTCGCTGAAAAGAATCCAAAGGATTCTTTTCAGCTGTGCTGACTATAAATAGGCGGCGGAACCGCCGAAAAAGAGCGCCGTCCTCCCAAACCGCTTTGGGACGAGAGCGCTCATCATCTGCCCAAATTCCAGAATTTGGGAACTCCATTTTTGGGCGCAATGAAGAAATGGGGGGTTAAAACGTCTTACGCCAAGGGCCGGGAAGAGGAGGGATTGACGATCAGCCGCCAGTCCAGATCGCCCCGGGCCAGGCCCAGGACCAGCATTTCCGCCGTGGCGATGTTGCTGGCGAAGGGGACCCGGTTCTGGTCGCAGAGGCGGGAGATGTAGGAGATGTCCTCCGCCCGCTCCTCGTTGGCGGGGTCGTTGAAGAACAGCACCAGGTCGAACTCATTGTAGGAGATGCGGGCGCCGATCTGCTGGCTGCCGCCGTGGGCGTAGGTCAGGAAGCAGTGGACATCCAGGCCCGTGGCGTCCGCCACCATGTGTCCGGTGGTGTTGGTGGCGTAGAGCTGGTGCCGGGCCAGAATGCCGGCATAGGCGGTGCAGAATTGGACCATGAGTTCCTTCTTGTTGTCATGGGCCATCAGGGCGATGTTCATGTCATGCTCCTTTCTCGAAACGGATGAGGGATAGGCGAAAAGCCGGTTTAACGAATGCGCAGCAGCGGGACCCGCTGGCCCTGGAGCCGCTTGGCGATGTTCCGGTAGGCCGCCGCCGCGCCCTGATTGCCGCTGAGCAGCAGGGGCACCCCCTTGTTCAGGGAGAGGGGCAGGGCGTCGTCCTCGGGGATGACCCCGATGAGGGGCAGGCCCGCCCGGTCGATGGCGTCGTCTATAGTGGCGTGCATGCTGCGGAGCATCTTCTTCCGCACCCGGTTCACCGCCAGGTGCAGCCGCCCCGTGGGGAAGCGGTGGAGCTCCATTACCGTGTGCTGGGCGTCCCGGAGAGAGGATGCGTCCGCCGTGGCCACCACCACGCAGCGGTCCGCGGCGCAGGTGGCCAGTTGAAAGCCGCCGTCCAGTCCCGCCGGCGCGTCCAGGAAGCAGTAGTCGAACCGTTCCCGGGCGGCCTCCAGCATGACGGCCATCTGCTCCTCCATCACCGGGCGGCCCCGGCTCCGGGTGGGGGCCGTCAGCAGGAAGAGGCCCGGGATATCCGGGTGTTCCACCGCCGCCATGTCCAGGGAGCAGCGCTCTTGGGCCACGTCGGTGAAGTCCATAATGGCCTTGTCCGTCAGCCCCAGGGCCAGGTCCAGGTTCCGCAGGGCCACGTCGCAGTCCACGCACAGCACCTTCTGCCCCAGCTGCGCCAGGGCGGAGCCCACCCCGGCGGTAAAGGAGGTCTTGCCCGTGCCCCCCTTGCCGGAGACCACGGCCACGCATTGGCCCGCCATGGAATGCGCCTCCCTTCCAAACGCTGATTTCGCAGTTTCTATTATAGCGGATTCTTCTTGATTTTTGCAAACGTTCTGGGGTACTTTTTTTGCGTTTCGGACATTTTTGTGATAATGACCAGCCGCCGGGGAATATCTGTGCCGGAAATCACATAATCTATGGGCTTTTCCAGCCGCCCTCCCAGCAGATTGACGGCCCGGCCTGCGGCGTTCAGCTCCTCGTTCGTGTCCACGGACTTCATGGCAAGGAATTTACCCCCCACTTTGACCAGGGGCAGGCACAGCTCCGCCAGCACCGGCAGGGCCGCCACCGCCCGGCTCACGGCGAAGTCGAAGGACTCCCGGCGCGACCCCGCGAACTCCTCCGCCCGGCCGTGGACGCACTCCACATCCGAAAGGCTCAGGTCCCGGCAGACCTCCCGGAGGAAGTCCACCCGCTTCCGCTGGGCGTCCAGCAGGGTGAGGCGGATAGAGGGCTCGAGGATCCGCAGGGGCAGCCCCGGGAAGCCCGCCCCGGTGCCCACGTCCACCACGGACTTCCCCCGGAGGTCCGCCAGACTGAGCAGGGCGGCGCTGTCCAGGAAGTGGAGCCGGGCGGCCTCATCGGGGTCCGTGATGGCGGTCAGGTTCATCACCTTGTTTTTCTCCGCCAGCAGCTCCCAGTAGCGGAGCAGGGCCGGGATGCCCTCCCCGGGGAGGGAGAGGGCGGACAGGCCCTCCCGGAGAATGGCTTCCATCATTTGCTTTTCAGCAGGTCCCGGATTTCCGTCAGCAGCCGTTCTTCGGCGGAGGGGCCCGGGGGCGGAGGAGGCGCGGCCTCCTCCTTCTTTTTATGGAAGCGGTTCAGGGCCTTCACGATGCAGAAGACCACCAGAGCCATAATCAGGAAGTTCAAAACGGCCTGGATGAAGTTGCCGTAGGTAATCACGGCGGGGCCGAGGTTCAGCGTCAGCTCGGCGAAGGACACGGAGCTGGTGAAAATCCCCAGGATGGGCATGACGATATCGTTGATTAAGGAGGTGGTGATGTTGGAGAAGGCTCCGCCGATAATCACGCCTACCGCCATGTCCATCACGTTGCCCCGGGCGATGAAGGTCTTGAACTCGGCGAAGAAACCGGAGGTCTTGTCAGCCATAATCGGATTCCCTTTCGTATAAATTCATATTGCAAATACGGATAGGAGCGAAATTACGCGGTTCTCACCCGCAGGGAGGGCTCCAGCACCCGGGCCATCATGATGGCGGCCTGGGCCCGGGTCAGCTCCCGGTCGCCGCCGAAATTTCCGGCGGCGTCTACGCCGGTGAGGACGCCCGCCTGGTAGAGGCGGAGGATGGATTCGGCGTCCCGGGTCTCCCCGATCTCCACATCGGGGGCGGAGGCGGTTTCGTTGACGGTCTCCAGAGGTCCGGCGGTCAGGTCCACCAGCCAGGCGAAGAGGGAACGGGTGGCGTTGTCCTTGGAGAAGCGGACCGCCGGGTCGTAGCCGCTGTCGTCTCCGTTGTTCCCGTTGCTGGCCCGGTAGACCAGTTCGCCCCAGAAATTCATGACGCCCTCGCTGCCCAGGTAGAAGACGGCGGGGAACCACCAGGCGTCCTTGTACCGCTCGACATACTGCTGGCCGGGGAGGTTGGTGAAGCGGCCCGCCTTCGGGTCCGCGAAGCGGTAGCCCGTGCCCACAAGGCCCTGGTGCATGACGCCGCCGGCGCTCTCGTGGGACTCCCGCACGCCCTCATAGCTGCCCACCCAGTTATAGCCCTCGTAGCCGATTTGCAAGGTGCAGGTCTCCGGCAGGGCGGGGTCGTCGGGGGTTTCGCTGAGGGCAATATACGGGTTCGCCGCAGCATTGTAAGCGGGGAGCTCCTCCAGCCTGGAATAGGACGCGATCAGGTTTCCCTCCCCGTCGTAGAACCGGAGGTAGGGCTGGCTCAGGTCCGGCAGGTCCGGGACGGTCCCGTCCCCGCCGCATTGCAGGTCGTACAGCCTTGCCGCCAGGACCACCAGCTGGGCCACGGTCAGCTTCCCCTGGGGGTTGAAGGCCGTGTCGGAGGTCCCGTTCATCAATCCCCGCTCGTAGCAGAGCTTGATGGCCTCGTAGGACGCGCTTCCCTCCGCCACGTCGGCGAAGCCGGGGTAATCCCTATATGTTGTGGCCTCTGTATCCGTTGCGCCGCAAGGGATTGAGAGCGCAGACAGGAATACAGCCGTTAAAATGATTCCGAGAATACGTTTCATCGTTCGACTTTCTCCTATTGGCTGGAAAACCGTTCAACTATTTGTAATGATGCCGCTATTTTAATACGCTTTGTAGGGGCCGGGCTCTGTCCCGGCCCGTTTCCTGGGAACGTGGAGTTTCCTGAGGGGCGGAAGGGGACAGAGCCCCTTCCCTACAAATTATTTCTGCGGGACCAGCTTTTCCGTCCCACCCATGTAGGGGCGGAGGATTTCGGGGATTGTCACGGTGCCGTCGGCCTGGAGGTTGTTTTCCAGGAAGGCGATGAGCATCCGGGGCGGGGCCACGCAGGTGTTATTGAGGGTGTGGCACAGCTGGGTCTTGCCGGAGTCGTCCTTGTAGCGGATGCGGAGCCGCCGTGCCTGGGCGTCGCCCAGGTTGGAGCAGGAGCAAACCTCGAAGTACTTCTGCTGCCGGGGGGACCAGGCCTCGATGTCGCAGCTCTTCACCTTCAGGTCCGCCAAATCGCCGGAGCAGCACTCCAGCTGCCGCACGGGGATATCCAGGGAACGGAACAGCTCCACGGAGAACTGCCACAGCTTCTCGTACCAGAAGGGGGATTCCTCGGGCTTGCAGACCACGATCATCTCCTGCTTCTCAAACTGGTGAATGCGGTACACACCCCGCTCCTCGATGCCGTGGGCCCCCTTCTCCTTCCGGAAGCAGGGGGAATAAGAGGTCAGCGTCTGGGGCAGTTTCCCGGCGGGCAGGATCTGGTCGATAAACCGGCCGATCATGGAGTGCTCGCTGGTGCCGATCAGATACAGGTCCTCCCCCTCGATTTTGTACATCATGCCGTCCATGTCCGTCTGGCTCATGACGCCCTCCACCACGTTTCCGTGGATCATGAAGGGGGGGATGCAATAGGTAAAGCCCTTGGAGATCATAAAGTCCCGGCCATAGGCCAGCACCGCCTCGTGGAGCCGGGCGATGTCGCCCAGGAGATAGTAGAAGCCGTTGCCGGAGACCCGGCCCGCCGCATCCAGGTCGATGCCGCCGAAGGACTCCATGATTTCCGTGTGATAGGGGATGGGGAAGTCCGGGGTTTTCGCCTCGCCGAAGCGCTGGACCTCCACGTTTTCGCTGTCGTCCTTCCCGATGGGTACGGAGGGGTCGATGATCTGGGGGATCAGCAGCATCCGCTTGTGGAGCTCCGCTTCCAGCTCGTTTTCCTGCTTTTCCAGCTCCGCCAGCCGGTCCGCCTGCTCCTTCACCTGGGCCTTGACGGCCTCGGCCTCCTGAAGCTTGGCGGGGTCCTTCTTGGCCTGGCCCATCAGCATGCCGATCTGTTTGGAGAGGGTGTTCCGGTTGGACCGGAGCTGGTCCGCCTCGGCGATGGCCGCCCGGCGCTTGGCGTCCAGGCCGATGACCTCGTCCACCAGGGGGAGCTTTTCTTCCTGGAATTTCTTTTTGATGTTCTCCTTGACGGCCTCGGGGTTCTCCCGGATGAAACGGATGTCAAGCATAATGATTTCCTTCTTTCCTAAAATTTATATCATACGTCACAAGGAAAAAGTTGTTTCACGTGAAACGGGGCTTTGCTCGCCCTGACGGGCGGGGCGGATTGGTGGTCAGCGATGGCTGGTGCAATGCACCCCGCATTCTCTCTTTTGCGAAAAGAGAGAATGCGCCGTGCACGGTGGAAGAGAGAAAACGAGGGGCGCGGCTATGGTACGGACTGTTTGTTACGCATATCTTCTGCCCGCGGCGTGGTGCGGGCGGGGGTTTTGGTAGTCGATGCAAGGACTGTCCGGCCCTCCTCGCTGCCGCTAACCTGGCGGTGGGGGGAACCATCCCTCCTGTAGGGGCGGCAATCTGCCGCCCGTTCCCCGGGAACGCCCCTCTATCGGTAGAACACCCTGTAGGGGAGGGGCTCTGCCCCCTCCTTCAACCGTCCTCCAGCAGCGGGCGGAACGCCGCCGCCAGGGTCTCTCCGGCCTTACGGGAATCCTCCACCCAGAGGGTGAGGTTTCGGCTGGAGTGGGGGGAGTGATACATCCACTCGTCGATGAAAAACTGTGCCTGAATGCTGCCCTTGGTCTGCCTGCCCAGGTAGAACATAATGTGCAGGTCCCCGTCGTGGGTGGCGCGTCCGGTGATGGCGCGTTCCGGGATGAACTGCAAGACCGCGTTCCAGGGCGGGCGGCGGAACCGAAGGGCTTCCACTGCTTCCAGGGCCGCGTCCCACTCCGGGTCCTCCGGGGTGATGTTCTTAATGGGGTAGTCTTTGCGGTTCTCCCCCAGGTCGTACAGGACAAAATCCATCATATCCGGCTCCCTGGTTCCGGGGGCCAGGGTATAGACGTCCACGGGCCGGGAATACCACGCCGCCCACAGGACCAGAGCCAGGAGGACGGCCAGGGGTTTCCAGTGGGCCTTGAGCCGGGTCACGGCTCCGCCTCCTCCGGCGTCTCTTCCTGGGCGGCTTCCGCTTCTTTCGTCTCTACGGCCTCCTTCAGCTGGTGGTAGCGCTCCCAGGCGGAGACGGCAAGGCCCAGCTCCTGCTCGGAGAGGGGGAGGTTGTCGCTGAGGCAGACTGCCAAGTCCTCCGCCTCCATCTCGTCGATGACCTTCCGGCAGCCTTCCAGATTCTCCTGGCGGTAGAGCCGCTCCAGGGCGTTGAGGTTCGCCAGGGCCTGGTACTGCCGGTTCTTGGCCTCCAGCTCGGCGCCGTGCAGCTCTGCCTGGCGTTCCAGCTCTTCAATGCGGGACTGGGCGGCCTCCAGCTCGTCCTGGAGGGTCAGCATCCGGTCCTGTACCCCCTGCATGGCGGTGACGGAGCTTTGGAGCTTCCCGAGGGCCTCCGTGTTGCTCCGCTGGTGGGAGGCGAAGGACCAGGCCATGAGCAGGAAGGCCGCGATAAAGAGGATCATGATATAGAGGACCACGGGCTTTTTCCCCTTGGGGGCCGTATCCTCCTGGGGCTCCACGGGGCCGCCGTCGCTTCGTTTTTCCAACTTCATGCCTCCGGTCCTTTCCGGCTGGTTTTCAGGAGGGCCAAGGCCTCCAGCAGATCGTTCAGATCATCCAGGCCGTAGTACTCCAGCTCAATCCGGCCCTTCTTCCGGCCGGTGACGATGCGCACGCCCCTTCCTAAGCGGGAGGCCAGGGAGCGCTGGGCCTCGGCGGCGTAGTCCACCTCTTTCGGGGGCTCCGGCAGCTCCGGCTCCTCCTTGGGCTCCGTCAGCAGCTTCTTGGCCAGGGCCTCCGTCTGCCGGACGGAGAGCCGGTCCTGAACCACAGTCTCCGCCGCCTTGGTCTGGAGAGCGGGGGAGAGGGGCAGCAGGGCCCGGGCGTGCCCGGCGGAGAGGGCGCCGTCCTCCACCAGCTTCCGCACCGGGGGCTGTAAACCAAGCAGCCGCATGGCGTTGGCCACGGCGCTGCGGGATTTGCCCACCCTTTGGGCGGCCTCCTCCTGGGTCATGTGGTAGGTCTGAATCAGGGACTGGTAGCCCGCGGCCTCCTCCATGGGGTTCAAATCCTCCCGCTGGAGGTTCTCAACCAATGCCAGCTCCGCGGCCTTCTGGTCGTCGGCCTCGACGACCACGGCGGGAATCTCCGTCAATCCCGCCATCCGGGCGGCCCGCCAGCGGCGCTCCCCGGCGATAATCTGGTAATAGCCGGAGGACAGCTTTCGCACCGTCAGGGGCTGGATAACCCCGTGTTCCCGGATGGAATCCGCCAGCTCCGCCAGCGCGTCCTCGTCAAAGAGCTTCCGGGGCTGGGAGGAGCAGCTTTCCACCTGGGAGATGGGCAGGTACAGGTTCCCCGCGGCCTCGGGCTTCAATACGTCGTCGCCCAGCAGGGCCCCCAGTCCCCGTCCCAGGCCGGTGGGCTTTTTGCTTGCCATAACACGCACTCCTTTCAAAAAGGCAGTTTATTTCAAGAACTCCGCCGCGAAGGCCGCGTAGGCGTCCGCCCCCCGGGAGGCCCGGTCGTAGGCGCTGATGGGCTTGCCATGGCTGGGAGCCTCGCTGAGGCGGATATTCCGGGGAATCACCGAGGCGTAGACCTTGCCGGGGAAGTAGTGCTTGACTTCCTCCGCCACCTGTAAGGATAGGTTCGTCCGCCCGTCGAACATGGTCAGCAGCACCCCCTCCAGCTCCAGGGAGGGGTTCAGGGACCGCCGCACCAGCCGCACGGTGTTCATCAAATCGGAGAGGCCCTCCAGGGCGAAGTATTCGCACTGCACCGGCACCAGAATGGAGTCCGCCGCGCACAGGGCGTTTAAGGTCAGCAGCTCCAGAGAGGGCGGGCAGTCAATGAGAATCACATCGTAGCTCTCCCGCAGAGGCTCCAGGGCGTCCTTCAGCAGAAATTCCCGGCGCTCCATGCCGATAAGCTCCACCCCCGCCCCGGCCAGGGCCTTGTTGGAGGGAAGCACGTCTCCATAGCGGGTGCGGGACACCGCCTCGGCGGCGGGCAGCTCCCCGATGACGGCGGAGTAGATTCCCTTGGAGACGGTCTTGTCCACTCCCATGCC
Source organism: uncultured Oscillibacter sp. (assembly GCA_950097265.1). Lineage (GTDB taxonomy): Bacteria > Bacillota > Clostridia > Oscillospirales > Oscillospiraceae > Oscillibacter. The sequence continues at coordinate 36,453 of CATNDJ010000002.1, read as the reverse complement.
GGAGGTGGCGTTGGCCTGGGGATCAAAGTCGCAGAGAAGGACTTTTTTCCCCGCCTCCGTCAAAGCGGCGGCCAGGTTGACACAGGTAGTGGTTTTCCCCACGCCGCCCTTTTGATTCACAACAGCGATAATCTTAGACACAAAAGCACCTACTTTCTATCGAAATTTCATTATAACAAGCCCGTCCCGGCCTTGCAAGGTCAAAACCCACAATTTTTATAAAAATTGGCTGGACCGTGGAAAAGTTTCACGTGAAACAAGAGGGCCCGCCGTTTCCGGCGGGCCCTTGCGCGTTTCACGTGAAACAGTTTTGCGGGAATCCTTAGCCCCGGCCCAAAAGGCGAACGCTGTAGGGGGAAACCCCGGCCGCCTCGCCGGAAAGAACCTCCCCGGTGCAGAGATCCCGGTAACCCGCCTCCGGCAGGGTGACGGTCCGTTCCTCCGGCCCGGCGTTCACCAAGGCGGCGGTGACCTCGTCGAAGGTCTCCCGGACATAGGCCAGCAGGGGGCCTTCCGCCGCCAGCCAGCGAATCGTTCCCCGGCGCAGGGAGGCCCGGTCCCTTCTGAGCTGCCCCAGGAAGCGGAACCAGCGCAGCAGCTCCTGGTTTTCATGCCCCCAGGGATAGGTCCGGCGGTTGAAGGGGTCCGCCGCGCCCTCCATGCCGGCCTCGTCGCCGTAATAAATCATGGGGGAGCCGGGGAAGGTGAAGAGAATGGCCGCCGCCACGTGAAGCCGCTCCAGCCCCGCCTCCCGCTGGACGGGGGAGAGGTGGAAGACGGATTGGGCGTCCCGGCCCTCCGGCAGGGGCACGCCCCCCAGCACGGTCAGGATCCGGGGCGTGTCGTGGGTGCCCAGGAAGTTCATGGCGGAGTAGAAGGCGGCGGGGGGATAGTTCTCCCGAATGGTTTCCATGGCCTCCTTGAAATCCTCCGCCGGGCCGTCCAGCAGGTAGTTCAAAAGGGCGGTGCGGAAGGGGTAGTTCATCACCCCGTGGAGCTCTCTGCCCTGGAAGTACTTCCGGCGGCGGGAGTAGGAGATTTTGTTGCTGGCGTCCTCCCAGACCTCGCCGATGACCATGGCGTCGGGGTCCGTCTCCTCCACGGCGGTGCGGAGCTTCTCGATGAACTCGTCGGGGAGCTCGTCGGCCACGTCCAGCCGCCAGCCGGAGGCCCCGGCCCGGAGCCAGCGCTTCACCACGGAGTTCTCGCCGGTAATGATATAGTCCACGTAGTCCGGGCAGTCCTCCCGGACGTTGGGCAGGGTGCTGATGCCCCACCAGGCGTCGTAGGATCCGGGCCAGTCGCTGAACTGGAACCAGTCGTAGTAGGGACTGTCCTTGCTCTGGGCCGCGCCCAGGGTGGGATAGAAGCCGTCGGCGTTGAAGTAGACGCTCTGGGAGCCGGTGTGGTTAAAGACGCCGTCCAGCAGGACCCGGATGCCCTTTTCCCTGGCCCTGGCACAGAGGTCCCGAAAGTCCTCCTCCGTGCCCAGCATGGGGTCGATGTTCGTGTAATCCGCCGTGTTGTAGCGATGGTTGGAGGCGGATTCGAAAATGGGGCAGAAGTAAAGGGTGGAGACTCCCAGGGCCGCCAAATCGTCCAGGTGGGCGGCCACGCCCGCCAGGGACCCGCCGAAGAAGTCCCGGTTTTTAATCTCGCCGTCCTCTGGACGCCAGGCGGGGCCGTCGTTCCAGTCCTCGTGGACCCAGCGGTCCCCGATGAGCCCCGCCGGGTCCGGAAGCTCTAAGCGGCAGTAACGGTCCGGGAAAATCTGATAGGTCACTCCCTCGCCGAACCAGGCGGGGATATGGCTCTCCTCATAGACGGTGAGCTGCCAGGGAAGGGGGTCCCCCTCGCTGCGGTAGCCGGTCTTGTCCAGGAGGCAGCCGGTGCCGTCGTCCCGCCAGAGGCGGAACCAGTACCAGACCAGCTCCGGCGCCTGAAAGGGCATGAGGGGAAGGGAAAAGAGGGCCCGGTCCTCCCAGAACCCGGAGAAGGGCATTTCCGCCTCCATCTCGTGCCCGGCAAATTCGCGGCGGATGATGACGGAGCAGTGGGTGAATCCATCGGCGGAGAGGGGGCGGCAGGTAAGGGACCACTCCTTCCCGCAGGGAAGGGCCCCGTAGGGCTTCTTGCACTGGAGGTCGCGGGAGTCGAAGACGGCAGGTGTGTTCATGGGAAAAACTCCTTGTTTGTTAAAATAAGGGGTTCCAGCAACTGACATTTTTTTACTGTTCGCTTTTGAGGGGAAAAAGGCCGGGAGGGACCCGGCCGGAAGGCGCGGAGAAAGGGGGCGTTTCACGTGGAACAATCAGGGAAGAAGCTGATTCTCCCCGGAGATGGTGGAGCTGTCCTCGCTGGGGGTGAAGTAGGCGTTTAAGATGTTCACCGCCGTGGAGGCCAGGGCGGCGCCGGCGTCCGCCCGCTCGATGGCGATGGCCACGGCGATCTCCGGGTCGTCGTAGGGGGCGAAGCAGATGAACACGCCGTGGTTCTTGGTGTCGGCCTTGACCTGAGAGGTGCCGGTTTTCGCCCCGGCGGGAACCACGCAGTTTTTGAAGTAGGGGGACAGCGTGCCCTCCACCAGGCCCTTCATGCCCTCTTTCACCGCCCGCAGGTTCTCGTCGCTGATGTCGATGGTGTTCAGGGGTTCCGTGTTCCCCGTGGCCACGACCGCGGAGTTGTCATAGGTTTTGGCGGCTTTGAGGAGGTGGGCCTGGCAGTGCTTCCCGCCGGAGACCAGGGTGGCCACGTAGTTGGCCAATTGCAGGGGAGAGTAGAGCTGGGTGCCCTGGCCGAAGGCCGCCCAGGGGGCCTGGTTCTGGCCCTGGGGGTTCTCCGGCAGGAGTCCGGCGGTCTCGGGAATCTCGATGCCGGTTTTCTCCCCCAGGCCGAACTGGACCAGGTATTTCCGAAGTCCCTCCATCTCCAAGCGAAAGCCCATCTCGGCGAAGAAATAATTGCAGGAGTTGGTGATGGCCCCGGTGACGTTCAGATTTCCGTGGCCCGAGGTCTTCCAGCAGTTGGCGTAGCTGTTCTGCTCGTCTCCCGGGTAACGCCAGGAGCCGGTGTCCTTAATTTTCTCCTTTAAGGTCACCTTCCCGTCCAGCAGGGCCGCCATGGCGGTGAAGGGTTTCAGGGTGGAACCGGGGGGATAGCCGTTCATCGTGGCCCGGTTGTACATGGGGGTGCGGGGATCGGTGTTGAGCTGGGAAAAGTCCTCCCGCCAGGTGGAGAGGTCATAGGAGGGGTAGGAGGCCAGGGCCAGCACCTCGCCGGTGCCCACCTGAACCACCGCGGCCCCCGCGCCCCGCCGCTCGTCGCCGTCGGCGTTGAGGCGGGTGACGGTTTCTTCCAGGAAGCCCTCCACCTGGGCCTGGAAGTCCAGGTCGATGGTCAGTTCCACGGTGTTTCCGGGGACGGGCTCCGTGAAGTAGTATTCCCCGGTGACCTTGCCCTCGTCGTTGACGGCCACCAGCCGGCGGCCGTCCTGACCCTTCAGGTAGTCCTCAAAGGCCAGCTCCGCTCCCTCCTTGCCGATAAGGTCGTCGTAGTCGTAGCCCCTTTTTTTCAGGGTGGGGTAGTCGTCCTCCACGCCGATTTTGCCCACATAGCCCAGGATGTGGGCGGCGTAGGTGGTCTTGTACTCCCGGGCGGAGGACAGGGTGACCTTGGCCCCGGCGTAGTTCCCGTCGCTGAGGAGGGAGATGAAGGGGGTGTCGATGTCCTGGGCCAGGACGTAGGCGGCGTAATTGTCCAGCTTCCGGACGGAGAGCTCGTACTGGACCCCCAGGACCATCCGGGCCTGGGTCATGGTGTATTGTTCAGGAATGTTCAGTTCCTCCCGCATGGCGCCGATGAGCTGGGCAGGGGTGACGCCGGATTCCACCAGCAGCTCCGCCGTCAGGTCGCCGGGGACCAGCCGTTCCAGCAGGGCCTGAGCCTGCTTCCTGGGGGAGAGCTCCTCCGCGGGAGTGGTTTCCTGTCCCTCCTCCGGCTCGGGCTCCGGGGTGGAGACCGCCTCCGGGTGGCGGAGCAGGTATTCCCCCAGGGCCTCGGCACAGGGCTTCAGGCTCTTGAGATAGGCCAGGAAGAGCTTTTTCTGCTGTTTGTCCAGCTGGTCCACGGTGTAGGTGTAGGGGGAGAGCCGGGAGATGGGCAGGTTGTCGCTCCAGGCCACGCCCTCCTGCTGGCAGAGCTGGACGAGGCGCAGAATGGCCTCGCTGCTGTCCTCGCCGGGGGAGAGCAGATCGGCGTCGAAGGTCAGATCGTAAGTGGAGCGGTTGCCCACCAGGGGCTTGCCGTTGCGGTCGGTAATGATGCCCCGGGAGGCCTCCACCTTCTCCGGTCGCACGATGGATCGGACGGCCTGAGCGGCGTATTTCTCGTAATGGATGACCTGCACGTCGTAGAGCACGAACAGATAGGCGGTCAGCGCCAGCACCAGGAAGGCGGCCAGCAGGTAGAGCCGGGTGTTTTGCATTTCCTTGCGGTCCATAGGGTGCCTTTCGTAAGTCAGTCGTCTCGATACGTTTTTCGGTAGACGGCGCGGTAGAGCAGCGTCACGGGGATGATGAAGGGAGCCGCCACGCAGAACTCCCGGACCATGACCAGGGCCCCGGCCTCCCAGGCGGCCTTGCCCCGCATCCAGAGGAGGAGGCAGCGAAAGCTGTCCGTCATCAAAAAGGCGGCGGCGGCGGAGACCAGGGAGCAGAGGAACCCGGCGGGGAGCCAGCTCTGGGAGAGGAGTCCCGCGCAGAGGCCCGCCAGGGGGAACATCATCGTGTGCAGGCAGGGGATGGGCCCCGGCAGGAGCAGGTCGCAGACCACCCCTACGCACAAAGAGAAAATGGTTCCCGCCAGGGGCCCCTGGTAGGTGGCGGGAATGGCCGCCAAGAGGGGATAGAGAAAGGGGACGACCCCCCAGACCGTCAGCCGCTGGAGGAGCCCCGTCTGCACCAGAAGGCACAGGGCCGTGGCGGCGGCGTACAGGGTCCACTTGAAGATGGTTTCATTTCTTGCGATCATTAGGAGAATCCTTTCGGAAAAGGGAAAATATACCCGTGCCCCGAGACAAACCAGCGTAGCGTTTGTCGAGGGAGAGGCGGAGCAAGGGAGCGGGCGGAGTTCTCGCCGTAAGGCGGGAACGGAGCTAAGCGGACTTTGCGACGGCTCAGGTGACGATTTCAAAGGATTTGATGACAAAGACTTCCGTCAGGGCGTCAAAGTCCGCCTCGGGGGCCAAAATGGCGTAGGAGGACGCCCCGGAGTCGTCCAGCTGGACCTCCTCCACATAGCCGATGACCAGCCCGGAGGGGTAGTAGCCGTTTAAGCCGGAGGTTACCACCACGTCCCCGGGCAGCAGGGCGCAGTCCGCCGGCAGGTAGTCCAGCCGCAGCCGGTTCTCCCGCATCAGGGAGAAGTCCCCCTGGGCGATGCCCAGTTCCTTGGTGCGGAAGACCTGGGCGCCCAGGGAGGTGTCCGTGTCCACCAGGGTCAGCACGGTGGACCAGTTGGTCCCCGCCCGGTCGATCACGCCCACCAGGTTGCCGCACTCGTCGGTGACGCAGTCCCCCACCTCGACGCCCAGGGAGGTCCCCTTGTTCAGCGTCAGGGAGGAGGTCCAGTTGGTCACCTCGTGTTCCGTAATCATGCAGGCCTCGAAGTCCGTCAGGTCCCGGCGCTGCCGGGTCAGGTCCAGCAGCTCCCGGAGCTTGGCGTTTTCCTCCACGTCGGCCTTGGCCTGGCGGATGGTCTCTTCCATCTGGGCGATCTGCTGGCGCAGGGCGGCGTTTTCCGCCTGGAGGTCCGTGGTGTCCTTATAGTAATTCTGCAAGTCGTTGAACCAGTTGGCAACTACCGTGTAGCCCGCCCGGAAGGGCGAGACCAGGATCCCCGTCAGGTTCACCAGCGGGGAGGAACTGGCGCTGAGCACCGACATCACCGCCAGGGCCACCGAGAGGACGGCGGCGGCGAAGAGCACCCAGAGCCCGTGCTGTTTCAGGAAATTTTTCAAACCGGTCACCTATCGTAAGATCAAAGATAAAGGGGGAAGGTCACAGCAGGGACACGCCGAACCGCTCCAGCATCCTGGCCAGGCGCAGCACCGGCAGGCCCATGACGTTGAAGAAGTCCCCCTCCAGCCGCTCCACCAGCAGGGCCCCCCGGCCCTGGACGCCGTAGGCCCCGGCCTTGTCCATGGGCTCGCCGGTGGCGATGTAGCGGAGAAGCTGGGCCTCCGTGGCGGGGCGAAAGAACACGTCCGTGGACTCGCTCTCCGTCAGGCGCTTGGCCCCCTGACAGACGGAAACGCCGGTGCACACGGTGTGCTTCCGCCCCTGGAGGGCGGTGAGCATCTCCAGGGCGTGGCGTTCATCCCGGGGCTTGCCCAGGCGGCGGTTGTCCAGGAAGACCATGGTGTCCGCGGTGATGACGATGTCGCCGGGCCCGCAGAGCCTGGCGGCGGCCTCCGCCTTCTCCCGGGAGATGTAGGCCACCACCTCCGGCGGCGTCAGCCCCTCGGGAAAGGACTCCTCCACCTCCGGAACCCGGACGACAAAGTCCGTCACGCCGATGCGCTCCAAGAGCTCCCGCCTCCGGGGAGACCCGGAAGCCAATACAATTTGTGCCATAGGTCCTCCTTACTTGCCGGTTGAGCCGAAGCCGCCCCGGTCGGGGCCCTCCAGCCTCTCCACCCGGGTGAACAGCAGGGGAGGCTGGTTCTCCACAATGCGGAACTGGCAGAGCCGGGTGTTCTTGGGGATGCTCACGTCCCGGGTGGCGTAGGCGGGCCAGCGCCACTGGTCCCCGTCCCCCCGGTAGGAGCCGTCCACCACCCCCATGGAGTTGGCCTGCAAAAGCCCGTAGTTCTTAAAAGTGGAGCTCCGGGGAACCACATGGGCCTCGTACCCCTCCGGCAGGGCAATGGCCACGCCCAAGGGAATCAGACGGAACTCCCCGGCCTTCAGGGTCACGTCCTCCGCCGCCCGCAGGTCCACCCAGTCGGACCCGGGGACGCAGCGGAGCTCCTCCAGGTCCTCCACAAAGTATTTTACCTTACATTCCTTTGTCTCTCTCATGCGCACGCTCCATGTCATTACAGTTTATATAATCTTATCAAAATACTACGATTTGTATTCACTCCACGCCCCGCAGATACAGCCCCCGGGTAAATTCCCCGGAAGGAGCGGCGCGATCCAGGTAGCTCCGGTAAACCTCCGCGCACGCCTCCGGCGATTCCGTGGTGAAGCGGAGGCGGGCGTAGCGAAGGCCCAGCCGCCGCCAGTCCGGCCGGTCCGCCAGGTAGAGGGGGCGGCTGTTCTGTATCTCCGTCCGGTGCCCGAAGGCGGGCAGGAGGGGAAAGGACGCGCCGGTGCGGTCGTTTAAGAAATTAGGAGGGCGGCCCTCTGCCAGCCGGTCGCAGCGGCAGCCCACGGTATTTTGAATCAGGCAGTTCTCCGTGATCATCAGGGGCAGCCGCCCGTAGACAATCGCCTCGGCGGGGAGGATTTTTTTCATATCCCGGATCTGGGAGAAGCGCAGCTCAAAGGAGAGGCAGGCGGACTCCAGCCCCTTCTCCCGGAGGAAGGCCAGGGAACGGCTGTTGAAGACGTTCAGCCCATAGTCCCCGTAGAGCCGGAAGCCCATGCCCCGGACCAGGGGGAAATGCCCCAGGTTCCCCAGCAGCAAGCCGGCGACTCCCAGCGTCCGGGCCTTTTCCAGCCACCGGCGGAGCAGGTCCTCATCCCTGTCCCGCCAGACCCGGGGGAGAATCGCGCAGTACTCGGTTTCCGCCTTTGGCAGAGGGACTCCCTCCGGCAGGGAGGGGACCTCCGCCAGCAGCTCCAGGGGCACATACACCCTGGCGGGCCGGAAGCCCAAGATTCCCCCCGTCAGCTGGGCGGCATTGGTCACGGAGACGGTCAGCCGGGGCTCCGCCTCGGAGCAGTCCACGTCCGGCAGGGGCGGGGCCTCCAGCTCCCGCCGCTCCGGAGGCCGGGACCGGGCGGCGCTGAGGGCCTCCAGGGCCTCCCGCCGCAGAGCGTTCACCGCGGCGGCGGAGAGGTACAGGCCGGGCTCCGCCGTCACGTCCGCCCCGGCGCAGCGGTAAGGGGTCCCGCCGGTTTTGGACAGGCGGGCCGTCAGATCCTCCGCCGTCAGAGCCCGGTTTCCCGCGGCCTCCGGCACGGGGCCGGTGACGGTGACGGCGCGGCCGTCTTCGTCCTCCGCCGTCAGCAGACAGGGGGACCCTGCCTCCACCCGGCAGGAGAAGCGGACGGGGACCCGCCGGTCCGTTCCGCCCGGGGCGGGCTCCGCCGCCTCCGGCGCGTTCTCCGGCCGGAAGCCCAGCATTTCAGGGCCCTTGGTTCCCCGCCAATAGGCGTCGGTAAAGCCGGAGCGGGAAAAGGCCCGCTCCAGGGTCTCCCGCTCCTGAGGGGTGGGCTTCCGCCCCTCCTCCAGAAGCCGGGCGTAAATCTCCGTCACGGCGGCCACGTAGCCGGGGGATTTCATCCGCCCCTCGATTTTCAGGCAGGCCACCCCCATGTCTCCCATCTCTCCAAGATGGTCCGCCAGGCAGGAGTCCTTCAGGCTCAGGGGCCGCCGGTCCCTCGCCGCCTCATTGACCCCGTAGGGCAGACGGCAGGGCTGGGCGCAGCGCCCCCGGTTTCCGGAGCGCCCGCCGAGAATTGCGCTCATGGCGCACTGGCCGGAGTAGCACATGCACAGCGCCCCGTGGACGAAGGCTTCCACCTCCGCGGGGCAGTTTTGGCAGATGGCCGCCGTCTCCTCCTTGGAGCACTCCCGGGCGGCCACCACCCGCTCGCAGCCCCCGGCGGCAATCTCACAGGCTCCGTTGGAGGTAAAGATGCTCATCTGAGTGCTGGCGTGCAGGGGCAGGTCCGGCAGGGCCCGCCGGAGCAGGGCGAACAGGCCCCAGTCCTGAACCAGCACCGCGTCCACCCCCAGCCGGGAGGCGGCGCGGGCGGTCTCCAGGGCCTCGGGCAGCTCCCGGTCCGAGAGGAGGATGTTTAAGGTGAGGAAGACCCGGACGCCCCGGACGTGGCACCAGGCCACGGCCCGGGCGAACTCCTCCTCCGAGAAGTTCCGGGCCCCCCGGCGGGCGTTGAAGGCCCCCCAGCTCAGGTAGACCGCGTCCGCGCCGCCGTCCACGGCGGCGCGCAAAGCCTCCGGGGATCCGGCGGGGGCCAGCAGCTCGGGCCTCCGGCTCACTTGGAGCCCCGGCTGTCCAGCCGCTGCTGGAGGCGGACAATCTCCCGCTTCAGCTCGCTGGCCTGGCTCTGAGCCTTCCCGGCCTCATCCAGGTAGCCCTTGATCTGGCGGCGGAGCTGCTCGGCGGCGGCCTGGGCCTTGAAGAGCTCGTCGGCGATGTTGGCGGCGGTGAGGACGGCGGCGTCGGTTTTGCCCACCCGGGTGCTGTTCAGCACCTCGTCCATTTTGTCGCCTACGTAAGCGCCCACCTTCTGCATGTAGGAGGGGGACTCCTCCGCCACGAAGGTGTAGTCCTCCCCGCAGATGGTCACGACCACGCGGTTTGCCATAAAAAAACCTCCTTCGGCCCCGGAGGGCGGCCCCCCGGGAGCGGACTGCGTAATTTGACAGCATACAGTATAACACACCCGGCGGGGGTTCGCCACAAGAATTTCCGAAGAATCGAAAAAATTTACAAAACCGGAAACCGGTTGTGATTTTCGCCACTCTGTGCTATGATAAAAGACAGTCCGGCAAACCGGGGAGGGATCAAAATGAGAGTGCTGTCGTATGACCCGGAGGACGGCTTCTTCTTTGTGGACGCGGCCTGGGACGAGTACCGCAGGCTGGCCGCGGAATATGAGATCGACGCGGGGGGAGCGGACGCCGAAGAGGTCATTGAAATCCAAAAGGACTACCGGAGGGAAATGGCGGAAGAGGTGTTTGACGCGCCCTATCCCTTCCGGCAGTACCTCAGGGACCTGTACGGCATCGACGATATGCCGGAGGTCTGCCTGGTGGTGAAGCGGGATTTATCCGGCCTGTGGGTGGAGCAATACGACCACCCCTTTCATCACATGTGGAACGGGGAGAGCCCATGGATCAAAATAGAGCCCGTCCCCATTGGGGCCCTGTCCGATTTGGCGGCGCTGGAGCCCGCCGCCGTTGGGGACGCGGCCGGTGAGAATGTAACCGGCTCAGCGGAACCGGAGGAGGAAAAAAGAGGAGAGGAAAGCGGGATGGAGAAGAAGAGAACCTACAATGTGCAGTGGGCGAGAGACCAACTGACGAGGCAGGCGCTGGGGAAATTCTGCGAGTATTACGCGAAAATGGCCCTGTTGTCCTACGGGGTGAGAATCTACACCCCGGAGATCGACGACCATGGAATCGACTTTGTGGCGGAGGGCCGGACGGGCTTTTTGAAATTCCAGGTGAAGGGCGCCCGGGGGCTCTCCCAGGTCTTTATGGAGAAGGAAAAGTTTGACATCGAGGACGACGCCATGTTTTTGATCCTGATTCTGCTGATAGACGGGGAGGAGCCGGATCTGTACGTCATTCCGGCCTCCGCCTGGCGGCGGGAGAGTCCGGTGTTTGTCTCCCATGCGTACGAGGGAAAGAAGTCCAGGCCGGATTACACCGTCAACGTCTCCAGGAAGAATCTGCCGGAGCTGGAGCAATACCGGCTGGAAAACATGCTGCCGCTGTTTTAAGGCGCGGCATAGAAAAGAGGAAGGACAGATCTGTCCTTCCTCTTCTTTTTCGGTCTTCCGGCGGGCTCAGTACCCGACGATCAGCCCCTTTTCCATGGCGTAAAAGCTGGTGAGGCCCCGGCAGGGGAAGAGCTCCACGCTCTTCACCGGCAGGTCCTTCAGAATCTGCTCCTTCAGCTTCATGGCTCCCGGCAGGTTCTCGCAGTGGCAGAGGATGACCTCGGCCCCGGTGCAGTCCTTGCTGTCCTTCATCAGCGCCGTGATGGTCTGGTAGGTTTTTGCCTCCCCCCGGGCTTTCCCCGCCACGTGGATGGTCCCCTGGGGCGTGGCGTCGGCGATGACGTGGATGCCCAGGGAGTGGAGCAGGGTGCCCACCAGCGGGCGCATCCGCCCGTTCTTGATCAGGTTGTCGAAGTTCTCCAGGGTGAAGCAGGTCCGCAGGGCCGCCTGGTACAGCCGCAGCTGGGCGCAGATCTCCTCAAAGTCCCCTCCGGCCTCCAGAAGCTGCTTGGCCCGGCGGATGAGGAGAATCATGGCCCCCGCCGTGGCCTTGGAGTCGATGACGCAGATTTCCTTTTCCGGGTGCTCCTCCAGCACCATGTTCCGGCCCAGGACGGCGGCGTTATAGGTCCCCGACAGGTTGGCGGAGATGGTAAAGCACACCGCCCGGTCCGCCTCCTCAAAGGACTTGGCGAAGGCCGCGGGGGAGGGACAGGCGGTGGAAGCGGCGGTCTTTTCCAACGCCATGGCCCCCAGGAGCTGGGGGATCTCCAGCGCGTCGTTGTCGGTAAACTCCCGCTCCCCCACCTGGAGCCGCAGGGGCACCGTCTCAAATAAAATCTCCCCGCCGTCAAACTCGCTCATGCGCAGGTCGCAGCTGCTGTCGCTCACGATTTTACAAATCATACAACACACCCCATAATATGGTTTCTGATATCATGTCTTCTGTTATCATACAGTATTCCCCGCCGGCTGTCAACGAAAAAAGGGAAATTCTCCCCGGGAATTTTTTTGAGGAATCCACGGTTGACATAACAGTGTGGACAACTCTGTGGATAATGTGCAAAAGTCCCTTCCCGGAAGGGCTCTGGACGGGTGACGGGCCGTTATGAAAAAGTAACAAAAGTAACATTTTTCAGAAAAACAGCGGTCCCGGACGGGAAAAGGCGGGAAAGGGGCCCTTTGCCGGAGGGGGGTTGAACCCGGGGAGCTCTTGTGATATAATCGAACCGTTTCAAAATCCTGGGTATTTTTCGGGACGAAAAAGAGGAATTTCCGGCGGACGCCGCCGGTTTTGGAGGAACTATGGCGAAGAAACAGGATTACGGCAACGACAGCATTTCCGCCTTAAAGGGCGCGGACCGGGTGCGGAAGCGCCCCGGGGTCATTTTCGGCTCCGACGGCCTGGACGGCTGCGAGCACGCGGTGTTCGAGATTTTATCCAACTCCATCGACGAGGCCCGGGAGGGCCACGGGAAGGCCATCACCGTCACCCGCTTTCTGGACCGCAGCGTGGAGGTGGAGGACGCGGGCCGGGGCTGCCCCGTGGACTGGAACGAGAAGGAGCAGAAGTACAACTGGGAGCTGGTGTTCTGCGAGCTCTACGCCGGGGGCAAGTACGACAACGTCTCCGGGGACAACTACGAGTTCTCCCTGGGGCTCAACGGCCTGGGCTCCTGCGCCACCCAGTACGCCTCCCGGTATATGGACGTGACCGTCTGGCGGGACGGCTTCGAGTACCGCCTGCGCTTCGAGCGGGGGGAGATTGTGGGGGAGCTCCAGAAAACGCCCCTGCCCAAATCCCAGGCCAAGAAGACCGGCACCCGGACCCGCTGGCTCCCGGACCTGGACGTGTTCACGGACATCGCCGTGCCGCCGGAGTATTTCGAGGGCGTGTGCAAGCGCCAGGCGGTGGTCAACGCCGGGCTCACCTTCCACTTTAAAAATGAGACGAAGCCGGGGAATTTCGAGGAGACGGAGTTCGTCTACGAGAACGGCATCGCCGACTATGTGGCGGAGCTGGCGGGAGAGACGGCCCTGACCTCCCCGGCCTTCTGGCAGGCGGAGAAGAAGGGCCGGGACCGGGAGGATAAGCCGGAGTACAAGGTGAAGCTCAGCGCGGCCTTCTGCTTTTCCAACCGGGTGAACGTGGTGGAGCACTACCACAACTCCAGCTGGCTGGAGCACGGGGGAAGCCCGGAGAAGGCCAGCCGCTCCGCCTTCGTCTCCGCCGTGGACAAGTACCTGCGGGAGCAGGGGAAGTACCAGAAGAACGAGAGCAAGGTCACCTGGGCGGACGTGGAGGACTGCCTGATCTTGGTCACCAGCAACTTCTCCACCCAGACCTCCTATGAAAACCAGACGAAAAAGGCCATCACCAACCGCTTCGTCCAGGAGGCCATGACGGAGTTTCTCCGGTCCAACCTGGAGATCTACTTTATTGAAAACCACTTTGACGCGGAGAAGATCGCGGAGCAGGTGCTGCTGAACAAGCGCAGCCGGGAGAAGGCGGAGGAGGCCCGGCTGAGCATCAAGAAAAAGCTCTCCGGCAGCGTGGACATCGCCAACCGGGTGCAGAAGTTCGTGGACTGCCGGACGAAGGACGTGAACCGCCGGGAAATCTACATCGTGGAGGGCGACTCGGCCCTTGGCAGCGTGAAGCTGGCCCGGGACTCGGAGTATCAGGGCATCATGCCCATCCGGGGGAAGATCCTGAACTGCCTGAAGGCGGACTACGCCCGGATCTTCAAGAGCGAGATCATCACGGACCTCATCAAGGTCCTGGGCTGCGGCGTGGAGGTTACAAACAAACACGCCAAGGACGTGTCCTCCTTCGACCTGGGGAACCTCCGCTGGAGCAAGGTGGTCATCTGCACCGACGGCGACGTGGACGGCTTCCAGATCCGGACGCTGGTGCTGACCATGCTCTACCGCCTGACCCCCACCCTGATCCGGGAGGGGTACGTGTATATCGCCGAGACCCCGCTGTTTGAAATCAACTGCGGGGAGAAGACTTGGTTTGCCTACTCGGACAAGGAGAAAAACGACATTGTGAAGGACCTGGAGGGGAAGAAAGTAAAAATCGACCGCTCCAAGGGCCTGGGCGAGAACGACCCGGACATGATGTGGCTGACCACCATGAACCCGGAGACCCGGCGGCTCATCCGGGTCATGCCGGAGGACGTGGAGCGGACGGCCCAGGTCTTCGACCTCCTCCTGGGAGACAACCTCCAGGGGCGGAAGGACCACATTGCGGAGAATGGGTATAAATACCTTGAAATGGCCGACATCTCATGAACGATTGGGTGCAGAGAAAGCCCCTTCGATTGCGGGGATATGATTACGGCAGGGCGGGATATTATTTTGTGACGGTTTGCACGGCTGTGCGGGGACAGGACCTTCTGTCGACCATCCGTGTAGGGGGCGGGCTCTGTCCCGCCCCGCCTGACGGAACTGCCGATTTTTCCCCCGTTATTGTCCTGACGCCTATTGGGCAGGTGGTGGATGAATCCATTCGTGGGATTCCGCAACGGTATGCCGGGGTACAGGTTGACACCTATTGTATTATGCCGGACCATGTGCATTTAATTTTGTCCATAGCAAAAAGCACGGCAGAAACCTGTAAAACGGGGTGGGACAGAGCCCGCCCCCTACAAGACATTATTGGAGCCATGAAATCCTATACAGACCGGCAATATCGAATTTTAGGGATGCCATCTGAAACAAAATTGTGGCAAACCAGCTATTACGACCACATCATCCGCAACCAAGAAGACCTGAAAGCCACCCGCCAATACATCCTTGACAACCCCCAGAAATGGATATCAAGCAAAGAATGACCGCCGCGCAACCTCGATGCCCCCAGCGCCCGATTTCAATTCACCCACAGGAGGCCCTGAAATGAAACAAGCCCTCTACGCTCTGGCGGCGTCCATCCTGGTCTCCGCCCTGGCCCTGTGCTGGGCCGTCAAAACCGCCGCCCCCGCCGCAGCCGCCGTTCCGGAGGACCCGCAGGCGGAGATTCGGGCCCAGGTCCGGGACATGGTGCTGGCCCGGGAAGTCATCCCCGCCGACTACCTCCGCTATCTGGATGAAGCCCTGGCCGCCCAGGCGGAGGAATACAACGCCGAAACCGCCAACCTGAAAAGCCAGTATACCGTCTACGCCAAGGAACAGATTCACAGCGTGTTCGAGTATTATCGGACCGAGGAGCCGGAGCGGCTGAACTACTTCGCCAGCGAGGAGCTGATCTGCGAGGCGGCAGCCCATATGGCCCGCTGCGCCCTCTACCGGAACCCGCAGCAGCTCTTTTACGACGACCCCGCTATGGCCTACGCCCTCTCCGGCGAGGGGGGAGGCTCCGGCGCCCTGTGGGCCGTGGCCATTCACCAGGGCTTCCAGGCAGAGGGCAATCTCGTTGAAACCGTCGAGGCCTACCTGGACCAGGTGGACGCGTTCGTGGACGCCCTGAACGGGACCGCGCCGCCGGATGGGCCGGAGGGCTCCCCGCAGAACTGAATATTTAAGTAAGGAATCAACATCATGCCAAAGAAGAAAACACCCGAGACCGGAAAGCCCAAATCCGGCAACCCCAACGTCTTAGGGTTACACGCCGCCGTGGTGGAGCAGCCCATTACCGACACCCTGGAGACCAACTACATGCCCTACGCGATGTCCGTCATCGTCTCCCGGGCCATTCCGGAAATCGACGGCTTCAAGCCCTCCCACCGCAAGCTCCTCTACACCATGTACAAGATGGGCCTCCTGACGGGGGCCCGGACGAAGTCCGCCAACATCGTGGGCCAGACCATGCGCCTGAACCCCCACGGGGACGCCGCCATCTACGACACCATGGTCCGCCTCTCCCGGGGCTACGGGGCGCTGCTGACCCCCTTCGTGGACTCCAAGGGCAACTTCGGCAAGCACTACTCCCGGGACATGTCCTGCGCCGCCCCCCGGTACACCGAGGCAAAGCTCACCCCCATCTGCCAAGAGCTCTTCCGGGACATCGACTCCGACACGGTGGACTTTGTCGACAACTACGACAACACCATGAAGGAGCCCGCCCTGCTGCCCACCACCTTCCCCAACATCCTGGTCTCCGCCAACATGGGCATCGCCGTGGGCATGGCCTCCCAGTTCTGCGGCTTCAACTTAAAAGAGGTCTGCGACACCGCGGCGGCCTACCTCAAGAACCCGGACTGCGACCTGCTGGAGACCCTGCCCGCCCCGGACTTTCCCACGGGGGGAGAGCTCATCTGCGACCGGGACGCCCTGCGGGACATCTACGCCACCGGCCGGGGCGGCGTGAAGGTCCGGGCCAAGTGGCGCTATGTGAAAGAGGAAAACCTCATCGAGATCACGGAGATTCCCTATTCCACCTCCACCGAGGCCATTCTGGACAAGGTGGCGGAGCTCATCAAGGCGGGCAAGGCCAAGGAAATCGCCGACATGCGGGACGAGACGGATCTCTCGGGCCTAAAGCTCACCATTGACTTAAAGCGGGGCGCGGACCCGGAGAAGCTCATGGCCCGCCTCTTTAAGCAGACCCCCCTGGAGGATGCGTTCTCCTGCAACTTCAACGTTCTCATCGCCGGGCAGCCCCGGGTGCTGGGGGTCCGGCAGATCCTGGAGGAGTGGACCGCCTGGCGCACCGAGTCCGTCCGGCGGCGGGTGTTCTTCGTCCTGGGGAAGCGGAAGGAAAAGCTGCACCTCCTCAAGGGCCTCAAGCGCATCCTGCTGGACATCGACAAGGCCATCAAAATCATCCGGGAGACGGAGGAGGAAGCCGAGGTCATCCCCAACCTGATGATCGGCTTTGGCATCGACCAGGTCCAGGCGGAGTACGTGGCGGAAATCAAGCTCCGCAACATCAATAAAGAGTACATCCTGAAGCGGGTGAAGGAGACCGAGGCCCTCCAGGATGAGATCGACGACCTGGAAGATATCCTTCAGGACCCCCGGCGGGTGAAAAAAATCATCCTGGAGGAGCTCCGGGAGGCGGCGAAGAAGTACGGCGAGCCCCGCCGCACCGCCATCGTCTACGCCCACGAGCTGCCGGACCCGGGGGAGGACGAGGGGCCGGAGGAATACCCGGTCCACGTCTTCCTCTCCAAAGAGGGCTACTTCAAGAAGATCACCCCCCAGAGCCTCCGCATGAGCGGGGCCCAGAAGTACAAGGAGGGAGACGGCCTCCGGCAGAGCTTCGAGACCGCCAGCCGGGCCGAGGTCATGTTCTTCACCGACAAATGTCAGGTCTACAAGACCCGCCTCAGCGAGTTCGAGGACTCCAAGGCCAGCGTCCTGGGGGACTACCTCCCGGCGAAGCTGGGAATGGACCCGGGGGAGAGCGTCATTTTCATGGTTCTCCCCGGGGACTACTCCGGCGGGCTCCTCTTCTTCTTTGAGAACGGCAAGGCGGCCCGGGTGGAGATCAAGGCGTACCAGACCGCCTCCAACCGCCGGAAGCTCACCGGGGCCTACTCGGACAAGTCCCCCCTGAAAACGATTCTCCGGGTGGACGCGGAGATGGAGCTGGCGGCGTACTCCACGGAGCCCCGGTGCCTCATCTTCCACACCGCCCTGCTGGCCCCCAAGACCACCCGGTCCACCCAGGGCGTGGCGGTGATGACCCTGAAGCCCAAGTATCAATTGGAGTCCGTCCGCCCCCTGGAGGAAACGGCTATCGCCAACAAGAGCCGCTACCGGGTCCGGGCGGTGCCCGCGGCGGGCGCCCTGCTGCGGCAGGAGGACACGGGGGAGGTCCAGCTGGGCCTGCTGGACGGAGAACCCAAGACGTGACAAGACCGTAAGGAGGCGGCTGTGAAGCAGCATTTGAAAAGTTATGCCCTCATCACCCTGGGCTCCGTGATTTACGCGCTGTCCTTCGACTGGTTCGTCGCGCCCAATCATTTCGCCATGGGCGGCGTCACGGGCCTGGCGCAGATTGCCCATTACCTGTTCCCCGGCGTCACCGTGGGCGTGGCCTCGGCGCTGATGAACGTGCCGCTGTTCCTCATCGGCTGGAAGAAGATCGGGGGGCACCTGCTGGTCAGCAGCCTCTATGCCATGGTGGTCAGCAATGCCGCCATCGACGCTTTAAACCTGCTCTTCGGCTTCCAGCCCATGGACCCCATTCTGGCGGCCATTTTCGGCGGCGGGATGATGGGGGTGGGCCTGGGGCTGGTGTTCGCCCAGGGGGCCACCACCGGGGGCACCGACATCGTGGCCAAGCTCTTAAAGCTGAAATGGCCCTGGCTCCCCATCGGGAAGCTGGTGGTGGTCCCGGATACCGCCGTCATGCTGCTGGTGGCCCTGACCTTCGGGGAGCTTGACGCCATGCTGTACGGCTTCATCAAGCTCTATACCTGCTCCCGGGCTATGGACGCCGTGCTCTATGGCGCGGTGGACTCCCGGGTGGCCTATATCATCTCCGACCGCTGGAAGGACCTCTCCCAAACGCTGCTCCAGCGCCGGGGTGTGACCATCCTCCAGGGCCAGGGGGCCTATACGGGGGCGGAAAAGCAGGTTTTGATGATTGCTTTCAAACAGAAGGAAATCGTGGATTTAAAGCGCCGGGTCTACGAGCTGGACCCGAAGGCGTTCCTGATTGTCTGCGACGCCAGGGACGTGCTGGGAAACGGATTCTCTCCCTACCGGCGGGACGAGATATAAAAAACAAAGGAGGCTGCAAAGATGAATTTCGACGCGGTGAAAAAGAATCTGGAGGCCCGGGGCTATACGGTCCGGGTGTTCTCCACCGGGAAGGAGGCGGCGGACTACCTGGACGCCGCCGTCGACGGCAAGTCCGTGGGTTTCGGCGGGTCCGTCACCCTGGATGCCCTGGGGTTGTATGAGCGCCTGGGGAGCCACAACAAGGCCATCTGGCACTGGAAGTGGGAGGACAAGGCCGCCGCCCGGCGGGAGGCCCAGACATCCGACGTGTACCTCACCTCCGTCAACGGCCTGGCGGAGACGGGGGAGCTGGTCAACATCGACGGCGCGGGGAACCGGGTGGCCGCCACGCTGTTCGGCCATGAGAAGGTCTTCTTCGTCGTGGGCCGGAACAAGCTGGCCCCGACCTACGATCAGGCGGTCTGGCGGGCCCGGAACATCGCCTCGCCTCAGAACGCCAAGCGGCTGGGGATGAAGACCCCCTGCGCCGTCAAGGGCGACCGCTGCTACGATTGCAGAAGCCCGGAGCGCATCTGCCGGGGGCTTGTGACCCTCTGGGGCCCCATGATGGGCATGGAGGCCGAGGTGCTGCTGGTGGATGAGGACTTAGGGATGTAAATCCGCTGGGGAAGAAAGGGGGAGGAGGTCCGTCATGCTGAAAAAACTGCTGGTCACGGTCCTGGCGCTTTGTCTTCTGACGGGGTGCTCGGCCCTGCTGGAGCGGACCTACTCCACCGCGGAGCCCCACAGCAGCAAGTTTTGGGAGAGCGAGGCCGCCGGGACCCTCCGGGCGGAGAACCACCAGGACGTGGTGAACGACCTTTTGCTGCTGGTGGGCCAGCACCGGGAGACGGCCACCCTGCGCCTGTACGACTTCAAGAGCGACCTGGCCGTGGCGGACACCCTGGAGCGGGCGGCGGCGGAGGTCCAGCAGGAGACCCCCATGGGGGCCTACGCCGTGGAATTTATCACCACCTCCAGCCACGCCCAGCGGGGCTACTACGAGGTGGCGGTGCGCATCGGCTACCGCCGGACCCTGGAGCAGCTTCAGGCGGTGGTGAACGCCACCAGCCCCGAGGCCCTGTACAGCCTCCTGGCCGCCGCCCTGGACGAGGGGAAGACGGAACTGGCGGTCCGCATGGGCTATTGGGGAGAGAACGGCGGAACCCGGGTGGAGGAGGCCATGCAGCAGCTCCGGGAGGAGCGGGAACTGACGGAGACCATCCCCTGGGTGGTGAATTACTACCCCGGAGAGAGGGACCCGGGCCTGGTGGAGTTTCTCCTGGACCCGCCGGAGCCGGAGGAGGGCTGGCCGCCCGCGGAGAACGGCGAGGAGGGAGAAGAGGGGGAAGGCCCCTCCGAGGCGGACGGG
>CATNDJ010000002.1:15863-16627 GCA_950097265.1 uncultured Oscillibacter sp. | reverse complement strand
GGACAGCCGGAGAAGGACCCCGCCGCCCCGGCGGAGCCCGGAGAGAGCGGGGACTAGAGAAAGGCCAAAAAAAGTGCTTGCGCTTTGCTTGGGGAGTTGGTATACTGTACCTGTAAAATTGTCTCTGTGTGGGAATTTAAATATGAGGTGATGGTATGGTGGTCGGAATTTCCGGCGTGGGCGGCTTCGGGATGAGCGCGGTGGGCAGCTTCTACCAGTCCCGGCTGTCGGAGAACATCAAAAACGCGAGGAGCGCCCAGCAGGCCCAGAAGGGCGGCCAGGTCTGGACGGCCCGGAAGAGCCCCTCTCCGGAGACCCCGGTGGAGCCGGTGAAGGCCGTGCGCCCCGTGTCCCGGGACGAGGCGTCCCTGCCGGAGCTGACGAGCCGGCTGGAGAACGACCCGGCGGCCATGGCCGGGCGGATGCGCACCAAGTATGGAGAGGTCGACGGCGAGGGCCTCTTCGTGGAGACTGGAAAGGAGGGCCTGTCCCCCGTGGACGGAGCCCGGAAGAACGCCCTGGAGGGCCGTCTGTCCCAGGCGGAGGACGCTCTGGGCCGGAACGACCTGGAGGGCGCGGAGGACGCGCTGAATAACGGCATGCCCAAGCTGCCGGGCATGCCTGGCCAGGAGGAGGAAGAGGGGAACGTCCCCGGCCTCCCCGGACAGAAGGACGGCGAGGAGATCCCCGGCATGCCGGGGCAGAAAAAGGACGGGGACGAGATCCCCGGCCTCCCCGGGCAGAAAGAAGACGGGGAAGACGGC
>CATNDJ010000002.1:0-15853 GCA_950097265.1 uncultured Oscillibacter sp. | reverse complement strand
GGAGCCGCCGAGAGCGCCCAGGAGGCCGCGGAAGAGGGCGAGTGCGAGACCTGCGAGAAGCGGAAGTACCAGGACGGGTCCGACGACATGGGCGTTTCCTTCAAGACCCCCACCAACGTCAAGCCCGAGCAGGCGGCCTCCGCCGTCCGGGGCCACGAGATGGAACACGTGGTCCGGGAGCAGGCCAAGGCCAAGCGGGAGGGCCGGGAGGTGGTCAGCCAGAGCGTGACCATGCACACCGGCATCTGCCCGGAGTGCGGCAAGGCCTACGTCTCCGGCGGCACCACCCACACCGTCACCCGGGCGGCGTCGGAGGAGGACGACTACGCCCGGCAGGAGCGGGAGGCGCAGAAACCCACCCTGCTGGAGAAGATGCAATTGCAATAATCAGGAACAGGGCCCCGGGCGGGCCCTGTTTTTTACAGGAGGCGTGAAACTTTTTGGGGGGAAACGCCGTCTATAGAGGTAAAGGCCCCGCTTGGAAGACGGGGCGGAAAAGGAGGATGCACGGATGAAGAGAGGACTTGCCCTGTTCCTGGCCGCGCTGCTGACGGCCCTGGCCCTCACCGGCTGCGGAGGCGGCGGCTACAGCGGAGGAACCGACGGCGCCCCCACCGCCAGCGAGAGCCAGACGGCCTACGACACCGGCGGCGGAGAGAACTGGAAGGCCGAAGTGCGGGAGTTCGGTTTCGACGCCCCCGCCGACGACGCCGGGCCGGGAGCGGCCCCTGAGGAGGGCGAGGGCCAGACCGAGAACCGCCTGGCCAACGCCAAGATGGTCTACACCGCCAGCGTCGAGGCGGAGACCCAGGACTACGACGCCTGTACCGCCGCCCTGGAGGAACTGGTGGACAAGCTGGGGGGCTATCTGGAGTACGCCTCCGCCGACAGCTACGGCGACGGAAGCCGGAGCGCCAGCTACACCGTCCGGGTTCCGGCTAAGGAGTTCCGGGGCTTTTTGAAGACCGTGGGGGAGATCAGCCACGTCACCAGCCAGAGCCGGAACGCGGACAACATCAGCGAGATGTACTACGACACGGAGAGCCGCCTGGAAACCCAGAAAACCAAGATGGAGCGGCTCCAGATGCTGCTTTCCAAGGCGGAGAACATGGAAGACATCATCGACCTGGAAAACGCCATCAGCGAGACGGAATACCAGATCGAGCAGCTCACCGGTTCCCTCCGGCATTACGACTCCCTGGTGGACTTCGCCACCATCGACGTACGGCTGCGGGAGGTGCTGCGCCTCACCACGGTAGAGGAGGCCCCGCCCACCTTCGCAAGCCGCCTGGGGAACGCCTTCGTGGACGGGCTCCACGGCTTCGGGGACTTCCTCCAGGACGTGGCCATTTACCTGGCCTACAACTGGACCTGGATGATCCTGCTGGCCCTGATTGTCCTGCTGGCCGTCAAGGTTTCCAAGCGGGCCCAGGCCCGGCGGGGAGAGACCTTCCGGGGACCGGGGCCGTTCCAGGAGCCCAGGGTGAAACGGGAGGGCTTCTTCAAGCGGAAGAAGAAGGACGAGCCGAAAAACCCGGATGACAAACAGCCGTAAATCTGATACACTAAGGGGGCGGGTTCTACCCGCCCCCAATTTTTCGGACATTTTGTAGGGGGCGGGCTCTGTCCCGCCCCGTTCCCCCGGAACCCCGGCGCTTCCAAGAGAACGGGAGGGGACAGAGCCCCTCCCCTACACGGGACCTCGAACACAATCAAGAAACTTTAAGGAGGATATTGATATGAAACTCACCTGGCTGGGCCACGCCTGCTTCCTGGCGGAGCAGGACGGCTATACCATCCTGCTGGATCCCTATACCGGCGTGGAGGGTTACCCGCCCCTGGCGGAACGAAAGCTCCGGGTCCACAAAATCCTGTGCAGCCACGGCCACTTTGACCACAACGCCGCGGATCAGGCGGAGGTTATTCCCGCCGGGATCCCCTGCCCCTTTGAGATCCGCGCCGTGGAGACCTTCCACGACGGCCAGGGCGGGGCCCTCCGGGGGACCAACACGATTCACATTCTCTCGGCGGGCGGGGTGACCATCGCCCACCTGGGGGACCTGGGACACCAGCTCTCGGCGGAGCAGGTCAAGGCCATCGGCCCCCTGGACGCGGTTCTGATTCCCGTGGGCGGCTTCTACACCGTGGACGCGGCGGAGGCCAAGGCCGTCTGCGAGGCGCTGAAGCCCAAGTGCGCCGTCCCCATGCACTACCGCCACGCCCCCTGCGGCCTGCCCAACGTCGCCGGGGTGGAGGACTTCCTGGCCCTGTGGCCCGCGCCGGAGGTCCGGCGGCTGGAGGGCCCCTCCCTGGAGGTGGACGGGAGCGCCCGGGGCGTAATGGTTCCCAAATTCCGTGAGGAGACTTGATATGTACCGCTACATCCTTTTCGACCTGGACGGCACCCTGACGGACTCCCGGGAAGGCATCGTCCGCTGTGTCCGGGAGACCGTTCTGGGCTACGGCGACCCGGAGCCGGGGGAAGAAACCCTTCTCCGCTTCATCGGCCCGCCCCTCCAGGATTCCTTTATCCGCTTCTGCGGCTACAGCGCCGAGAAGGCGGCGGACGCCGTGGAGCGCTTCCGCCTCCTCTACGAGCCCGCGGGCCAGTACGAGAACCGGGCGGCCCCGGGCATGGCGGAGGTCATGGGCCGCCTGAGGGAGCGGGGCTATACCCTGGCCCTGGCCTCCTCCAAACCGGAGCACCTGTGCGTCTCCATCTGCGCCCGGTTCGGCTTCACGCCCCATCTCTCCGCCCTGGTGGGCAGCCCGCCCAACGGGGACTGGGAGAAGGAAGACGTGATCCGGGAGGCGATGCGCCAGCTGGGCGTGACCGACCCCGCCCAGGTGCTGATGGTGGGGGACCGGAAGTTCGACGTGTGCGGGGCCCGGGCCTGCGGCGTGGACTGCGCCGGGGTGGAGTTCTTCGGCTATGCCCCGCCGGGGGAGCTGGAGGAGGCCGGAGCGGTGGCGGTGGTGAAAACCCCGGAGGAGCTGGAAGCCTTCATCCTCGTTCACTGACCGGAGAGGTCCGCCTTCCGCTGGGGGTCCATGGGGAACACCGTCAGGTTCTCCCCCCCGCCCCAGAGGGCCAGGAAGACCTCTCCCTCGTCCCGGTAGCCCTGGCGGAGGAGAGCCCGGCGGACCCAGGCGTCCTCCTTCCCGGACTGGCGGACGTTGCCGCTGAGCAGCTTCCCGTCCATGACGAAGGGGGTCTGGACCTGGGACTGGGAGGGATTTTTGTTCAAATCCGCCGGGGTGGCGGGGCGGTCCGATTCCTTCGGCAGGAAGCTGACGGTGCCGTTGTGCTCAAAGACCGCCGTCTGAAGCTGGCTCAGGTCGAACCAGCCGCCGATGCGGCAGTAGGTCAGAAACTCGTTCAAGTCCAGCTTGGCCTTTTTCAGGTTCTCCCGGTAGATCACCCCGTCCTCCAGCAGCACGATGGGCCGCCCGGCGACCACGGAGCGGACCTTCAGGGATTTGCAGCACAGGACGGAGATGGCCGCCGCCGCCAGCCCGTAGACGATGATGGCGGCAAGGGGCTTGTGAGGCTCCTCCAGCTCCGTGGCCAGCTCCGCGGCGGCGGAGCCGATGGTGATGCCCACCACATAGTCGAACATGGTCATTTGGGACACCTGCTTGGCCCCCATCAGCTTGGTCAGGAGAAACAGGGCCAGGAGGGACAGCAGGGTGGTCAGGACGGTCATGCCGGTCTCTTGCAGAAGCTCCATAAAAAACGCCTCCCGTGGCAAATGTCGGTTGACGACAGTATGCCGCGGGAGGCGGATTTTATGCGGGCTATTTCAGGGCCTTCGCCTTCGCCGCAGCGGTGCGCTCCACGGCCTGGTCGTTGGTGTGTACGTTGATGTACCGCCCCTTCAGCTTGGAGTGGAGGATGGTCTGGCTGGAGTACAGCCCCCCGTAGCCGGAGAGGACGTAGCTGACGCAGCAGGCCAGGGCGTAGTACAAGAGCCCGCCGCTGCCGAACAGCTCGATGGCCAGGGCGATGGAGGCCAGGGGGCAGTTGGTGGCCCCGCAGAACACGGACGCCAGCCCCAGCGCGGCGGCAAAGCCCGCCGGGAGCCCCAGCAGCGGCCCCACGGCGCAGCCGAAGGCCGCCCCCACGAAGAAGGAGGGCACCACCTCCCCGCCCTTAAACCCCGCTCCCAGGGTGACGGCGGTGAAGAGAATCTTCAGCGCGAACGCCTCGGGCCGGACGCTTCCCCGTTCCACGGCGGCGGCGATGACCTCCATCCCCGCGCCGTTGTAATCTGTGGTCCCGCAGATCCAGGTTAAGACGATGACGGCGCAGCCCCCGGCGAAGGCCCGGAGCCAGGGGCTGGGAATCCGTTTGTGCAGCTGCCGCTCCGTCAGGCGGATGGTCCCGCAGAACACCACGGAGAGCACGCCGCACAGCCCCGCCAGCACCCCCGTGCGGACCAGCAGTCCCGCAGACAGGGCCGGGGCCTCCACGGCAAAGCTGGTGGGCTCCACCCCGAAGAGGCGGGACACGCCGTAGGCCCCCAGGGCCCCGATGAGGGCGGGGAAAAAGGCGGCGTGGTAGAAGGCGTCCACGCTGACCACGGCGATGGAGAACACCGCCGCCGCCAGGGGCGTGCCGAACAGGGCGGTGAAGAAAGCCGCCATGCCCGTGGTGGTGGCCACCCGCAGGTCCTGTTCGTCGAAGCCGAAGAGCCGCCCCGCCCGGTAGCCCAGGGAGCCCCCCATTTGAAGGGCCGCCCCCTCCCGCCCGGCGGAGCCGCCGCAGAGGTGGGTCAAAACCGTCCCCAGGAAGATGGCGGGCACCAGCAAAATGGAGATGCGCCCCCCCTGATGGACCTGGTCGAAGATGTCGTTGGTCCCCTGGCCTTCGGTGCCCAGCAGCTTATAGAGGCCCACGATGGCCAGGCCCGCCAGGGGCAGGAAATACAGCAGCCGGGGGTATTCCCCCCGGAGCTCCGTCACAAATTCCACGGCCATGTGAAACGCCGTGCCCACCAGCCCGCAGGAAACCCCCGCCGCCGTGGCCAGCAGCAGCCACTTCCCCAGGGCCCGGGCATAGAGCGCCGTCAGCCCCCACCGGGCCCGGAGGTCCCGCTTGATGTCCTCCAATGTCATACTTTCCCTCCGCCGCTTCCCCGCCGGAGCGGGGCTTCTTAACGCGTTTTTAACACAGTATACAGGGTTTTCCGGCGGAATGCAAGCGGCGGGCAGGGAAAGAAAGGTACACCTTTTTTCAGAAATTTCGGGAAGGTGGTTGATTCTGGCAAAAAAATCCTGTATACTATGGACAGGAAAGCGGCCCCGAAGGGGGCGGATTTTGTGAAATTTTGAATGGAGGAACACGCTATGAAATACGGCCGCACCTATAACTTCTCCGCCGGCCCCGCCATGATGCCCGAGCCCGTGCTGGAGGAGATTGCCGCCGAGATGATGAACTACCGCGGGAGCGGCATGTGCGTCATGGAGATGAGCCACCGGAGCAAGGTCTTCCAGCAGATCCGGGATGAGGCGGAGGCGGACCTCAGGAAGCTGATGGGGATTCCCGGCAACTATAAGGTTCTCTTCATCCAGGGCGGCGGCACGGTCCAGTTCGCCATGGTGGCCATGAACCTGATGAAAAACGGGGTCGGGTGCTATGTGGAGACCGGAGCGTGGTCTAAGAAGGCCATTGCCGAGGCGAAGAAATACGGCGAGGTAAAAATCGTGGCCTCCTCCGCCGACAAGAACTTCTCCTATATCCCCGACTGCTCCAACCTGGACATTCCGGACAACGCGGACTACATCTATATCTGCGAAAACGAGACCATCAACGGAACCACCTACTTCCAGCTCCCCAACACCAAGGGAAAGGTGCTGGTATCCGACCAGTCCTCCATGTTCCTCTCCCGGTCCTGCGACGTGGAGAAGTACGGCCTCATCTGGGGCGGCGTGCAGAAGAATGTAGGCCCGGCGGGTATGGCCATTGTCATCATCCGGGAAGACCTGATCCGGGACGACCTGCCCAAATTTGTGCCCACCTATATGAGCTACAAGACCCACGCGGACAACGACTCCCTCTACAACACCCCCAACTGCTGGGCCATCTACTGCTGCGGGAAGGTCTTCAAGTACCTGCTGGAGAACGGCGGGCTGGAGGCCATGCACAAGAGGAACGTGGAAAAGGCGGGCATCCTGTACGACTTCCTGGACCAGTCCAAGCTCTTCACCGGCGCCGTCCGGAAGGAGGACCGGTCGCTGATGAACGTGCCCTTCGTGACGCCCAGCAAGGAGCAGGACGCCGACGTGGTGGCCGCCAGCAAGGAAGCGGGCTTCGACAACCTCAAGGGCCACAAGAGCGTGGGCGGCCTCCGGGCCTCCATCTACAACGCCATGCCCAAGGAGGGCGTGGAGGCCCTGGTGGAGTTTTTGACCAAATACGAAAAAGAGCATTCGTAATCGTGCAATCCCGCCCGCCCATCCCCCAATGGGCAGAAGGGCTTCCAAAAACCAGCACCCCTGGGGTGTGCTCAGAGCAAAAGAAAGGGGTACTACACTATGTTAAAGCGCGTATTGGTCACCGACGGCATGGACGCCTCCGCCGTGGCGAAGCTCCGGGAGGACGGCTATGAGGTGGTGGAGCAGTTCTATGAGCCCGGCGCTTTGGGTTCCGCCCTGCGGGACTTCGACGCGGTCATCATCCGCTCCGCCACCAAAATCAAAGAGTCCCAGATCGACGCCGCCCGGGGCGGACGCTTGAGGCTCATCATCCGGGCCGGGGTGGGCATGGACAACATCGCCATTCCTTACGCCGAGGCGGCGGGCATCGCGGTGCGGAACACCCCCCGGGCCTCCTCCAACGCCGTGGCGGAGCTGGCGATGGCGCTGCTCTTCTCCTGCGCCCGGAACATCTCCATTGCGGGCCACACTATGCGGGAGAGCAAGTGGGAGAAGAAAGCCTACTCCAAGGGCTTCGAGCTCTCCGGGAAGACCGCCGGAATCATCGGCTACGGCCGCATCGGCCAATTGGCGGGGGCCAAGTGCCAGGCCCTGGGGATGAACGTCCTCTCCACCGTCCACCGCAACAAGCCCGAGGGCTGCGAGTGCGAAACCATGAAATTTGTCTCCATGGATGAGCTGCTGGCGGGGAGCGATATCCTCATCCTCTGCGCCCCCGGCGGGGACCGGGCCCTGGTGGACGCGGAGTCCCTGGCCAAGATGAAGGACGGCGTGGTGATCGTCAACGTCTCCCGGGGGAGCAACGTGGACGAGGCGGCCCTGCTGGAGGGCCTGGAGTCCGGCAAGGTCCGGGCGGCGGGTCTGGACGTGTGGATGAGCGAGAAGGACCCCAACTGGGCCCTGGCCCAGCATCCGGCGGTCTCCTGCACGCCCCACATCGGCGCGGGGACCAAGGAAGCCCAAAAGCGCATCGGCCAGGAATTGGTGGACATTGTGGAGGGCTTCTGAGAAGCGCTTTTATAAGGAAAAGCCCCGCCTGACGGCGGGGCTTTCGTCTTGTCTTTATCCGGGGGCTCAGAACTGGGGCAGCTTCCGCACCGCCGCGGCGCAGCGGGGGCACAGGGTGGGATGCTCCGCATCGCTGCCGACGCTGGGCAGCACCTTCCAGCAGCGTTCGCACTTGCCGCCCTGGGCCTTGGAGACCTCCACGGCGGTTTCGCTCCCGGTCTTCACCGCCGCCTGGGAGACGATGAGCAGGTCCGCCAGCTCCGGCAGGTCCGCAAGCCACCCGTTCTCCTCGGGCACGGTGAGGGTCACGGCGGCCTCCAGGCTCTTGCCGATGGTCTTCTCGGCCCGGGCGGCCTCCAGGGAGGCGTTCACCTTGTCCCGGAGGGCCTCGATGGCCGCCCACTTCTCCATGGCGGCGTCGTCCAGGGCGTAGTCCGCAAAGGGCTTGTGCATGTCGTTGAAGAGGACGTTCCGGGGGTCGTCCCCCTCCCGGTGGGCCATGGCCTGCCAGATCTCGTCGCAGGTGAAGGCCAAAATGGGGGCCATGATGCGGGTCATGGTATCCAGGATCAGGTAGAGGGCCGTCTGGGCGCTGCGGCGCAGGGCCCCGTCCTTCTCGTCGCAGTAGAGCCGGTCCTTGATCACGTCCAGGTAGAAGTTGGACATGTCCACCACGCAGAAGTCGTTCACCGCGTGGGTGGCCGCCAGGAACTCGTACTCGTCGTAGGCGGCGAAGCACTTTTCAATGAGCCCGTTCAGCTTGGTGACGGCCCAGCGGTCCAGCTCCACCATGTCGCCGGGAGAGGTGAGGCAGTTGGGGTCGAAGCCGTCCAGGTTGCCCAGGCAGTACCGGGCGGTATTGCGGAACTTCAGGTAGTTCTGGGAGAGCTGCTTGAAGATCTCGTGGGAGCAGCGCACGTCGGCGTGGTAGTCTGTGTTCGCCGCCCAGAGGCGCAGGATGTCCGCGCCGTATTTGTCGATGACCTCGGCGGGGTCCATGCCGTTTCCGGCGGATTTGTGCATGGCCTTCCCCTCGCCGTCCACGGTCCAGCCGTGGGTGACGCACTCCTTGAAGGGCGCGCCCTTGCCGAAGGCCCCCACGGCGGTGAGCAGGGAGCTCTGGAACCAGCCCCGGTACTGGTCCAGGCCCTCCATATACATGGTGGCGGGCCAGAAGCCCTGGTCCCGCTTCATGGCGGCGAAGTGAGTGGAGCCGGAGTCGAACCAGCCGTCCAGGGTGTCCGTCTCCTTCTCAAAGCCGCTCTTGGCCCCGCAGTGGGGGCAGGCGAACCCGGCGGGCAGAATCTCCTCCGCCTCTTTCGCGAACCAGGCGTTGGACCCCTCCGCCCCGAAGAGCTTGGAGATGGCCCCGATGGTCTCGTCCGTCACCACGGGCTTGCCGCAGTCCTTGCAGTAGACCACGGGGATGGGCAGGCCCCAGCGGCGCTGGCGGGAGATGCACCAGTCGGAGCGCTCCCGAATCATGGACTTCATCCGGTCGATGCCCCACTTGGGCACCCAGCGGACCTCATCGGCGGCGGCGCAGGCCTCGTCCTTGAAGCTGTCCACGGAGCAGAACCACTGGGGCGTGGCCCGGAAGATAATGGGGCTCTTGCAGCGCCAGCAGTGGGGGTAGCTGTGGACGATGTCCTCGGAGGCGAAGAGCATGCCGCTCTCCTTCATGTCCGCGAGAATCACGGGGTTGGATTCGTCGGTGGTCATGCCGGCGTATTTCCCGGCGTAGTCCGTGTGCTTGCCCTGGTCGTCCACGGGGACCACCATGTCCATGCCGTAGCGGCGGCAGGTCTGGTAGTCGTCCGCGCCGAAGCCCGGGGCCGTGTGGACGCAGCCCGTGCCGCTGTCCATGGTGACGTAGTCCGCCAGCAGCAGCCGGGAGGTCTTGGGCAGGAAGGGATGGTCCGCCAGCATGTTCTCGAAGAAGCTGCCGGGGTGGGTCTCCACGATCTCCCAGGAGCCGAAGCCCCCCAGGCCCATGACCTTCTCCGTCAGGGCCTCGGCCATGATATAGAACTCGCCGTTGGAGGCTTTCACAATCGCGTAGCTCTCGGCGGGGTGCAGGGCGATGGCCAGGTTGCCGGGGAGGGTCCAGATGGTGGTGGTCCAAATGACGAAGAACAGCTTGCTCTTGTCAAAGGCCCCCAGCTTCCCCTGGTCGTCGTGCATGGGGAACTTCACGTAGACGGTGGTAACGGGGTCCTCCTGGTACTCGATTTCCGCCTCCGCCAGGGCGGTTTCGTCGTGGGGGCACCAGTACACGGGCTTGAGGCCCTTGTAGATATAGCCCTTTTTATACATCTCCCCGAAGACCTTCACCTCCTCGGCCTCGAAGCCGGGGTCCATGGTGAGGTAGGGGTGGTCCCAGTCGCCGACAACGCCGATGCGCTTAAACGCGTCCCGCTGAACGTCCACATAGTGGGCGGCGAAGTCATGGCAGGCGGAACGGAAGTCGGGGATGCTCATGGCCTTGTGGTTGAGCTTATTCTGCTTGATGATGTTGGATTCGATGGGCATTCCGTGGTTGTCCCAGCCGGGGATATAGGGGGTGTAATAGCCCCGCATGGCGTAGGACCGGGTGATGATGTCCTTAATGGCCTTGTTCATGGCCGTGCCCATGTGGATGGACCCGTTGGAGAACGGGGGGCCGTCGTGGAGGTTGAAGAGGGGCTTGCCCTCGTTCTTTTTGAGGAGCTCATGGTAGATGTCCTCGTCCTCCCAGCGCTTGAGCATCTCCGGCTCCCGCTTGGGCAGTCCCGCCCGCATGGGGAAGTCGGTCTTCGGCAGGCAGATGGTTTTGTTGTAGTCCATTTTGTATTACTCCTTTATAATATTACTATTTGTGCTTTATTGAGCTGCCATCAAATTAAAAATAGAAGTTTGTCCGCCAGGGCCCGCTGCCGCAGGTGTTCTGGGACACCTGGTCAATTTTCCACTCTCCGGCCTCCGGTTTCAACTCAAAGCGGCAGTCGCTGCCGAAGCCGTCGAAGGCCCGGACAATCACCACGGCCTTGCTCTTGCTTTTCATGGTGAAGACGACCTCCGCCGCTCCCTTCAAGCAGGCAAAATCCGCTGGGTCTCCCATGCTCTGGCAGCAGTCCCGGCGCCGGGCCAAAAGCTTTTCCGTACAGCGGGGGTCCAGCAGGGCTTTGTAAGCGTCCCGGTAGTAATCCCAAAGGGCTTTGCTGTTGGGGTGGGCCTGGGTGGAGTAAATACCGCCGGGGCGTTCCGCCCGCTGCTTCTGTCCCCGGGCGCAAAACTTCTCCTCCAGGGCGCAGAGGCCCCGCAGAAGCTCTATCAACGGCGGGACGATCTCCTCCGCCAGGGGGCGGAACTTCTCCGGGGTGTCCTCAAGGACCAGCGTAATCGTACCCGGCAGCTTCAACGTTATCATCTCCAAATGGTATTTTATTAAACACAGAATACGGTTTGTATTCTGTGCATATCCGAGAATATCAAAAAAACGCCTCCGTCTCCCTTTCAAGAGACGGAGGCGCTGTCAGCGCTCCGCGATACCACTCTTCTTGCCGTCCCCCTTGCAAGGAACAGCCCCTCAGCGCCCGCCAATACGGGCCGGCGGAATAACGCCCGCCAAACGTCCTTACCTACTCGCGTCGTCTTTCAGCAGGAGGCTCCAAGGTGATTTTCGCCGCCACTCCCGGCCGCCTCGCACCAAAACGGCGGCTCTCTTGGCGGGTTGATGCGCGGCTACTCGTCCTTATCAACGCCCAAATGTTCAGTTGCACCCTATGATATCACGTTTTTTCCGTTTGTCAACCGTCTGGCGGGACTTTTTTCTCGCTTTTGCGTTCAATCCTGGGCAAACAAAGCGTTGTAGTCCACTTGCAGGACCTCGGCCAGCTTGTCGATTTCAAAGATGGAAAGGTTTCTTCGTCCATGCTCCACCTTCCACACCATTTCAGAGGTCATATCACAGCCCACCGTCTGAAGCTTTGCGGCCAATTCCTTCTGGGAAAGGCCCCGAAGCTCCCGGTAAAATGTAACCTTTTTCCCTATATTCCGGTCTTTCGGCGTAGAACGGTTCATACAATCTCCATATATAGTCAAATTTAACTTGATTATATGGAGTCTGTGGAATTATAATGACCATATATGGAATTAGGAGGTTTTCTTATGTCCGGTCCAAACTTCTCCCGAAATACGCAGGCTCCTGTCACAAAGGAGTCCATGCTGGTCTGCTGCGGCGTGGCCTGGATGATCCAAAGTAGCCACGACGAAAAGGAGGCCATCACGCGCATCTGCCGCTTTTTGAATCACCGGCAGTATGAAATAGACCCCAGCGAGCTGGGGTCCTCCGTTCAGGATTCCGGGTTCCGCTCCGGCGGAGCCCCTTCCCCGTAGGGCAGCACAAACACCGGCACGCCCTCCGACGCCGGGGCGATGGCGTACATGGGCCAGAAGCACGCCAGCCCCTCCGCCGTCAGGTAAAAATTCTGCGGGTTGAACCGCCGCCGGAGCTGGCGCCGCCAGTCCTCCCGCCAGCGGCCCACCCCGGCCCGCTCCCGGCGCTCCACCTCCTCCGCCGCCCGGGCCAGGATCCGCTTTTTCCAGGCCGTCCCGGCGGGAAAGAAGTCCTTCAGCGGCACGGGGTAGCCCGCCGCCAGGTCCCAGGCGTCCCCCCGCCGGGTCACCAGGGCCGGGCCGGGGCCCAGGGTCTCCCGGACCTCGGTATAGAGGCTCCAGAGCCCGCCCTCGTTGTAGGTCACCCGGTAGGAAAGCTCCGCCCGGAAGGCGGGCAGGGGCCGGCTGGCCTCCAGGGCCAAGCGGTACTCCGCCGCCGCCTGGGGCAGCAGGCACTTCTCGCAGTAGCGCAGAAAGGCGCGGCACTGTAATTGGTAAAAGCGCCGGATACGCCGGGCCGTCCGGTCCTTCCCCGTGGGCTCGGGGACCTGAGCCGCCGCCGACAGCACCGGCACGCCCTCCGCCGTCCACTCCCGCTCCGCCGCGAAGGGCTCCGTTTTCAGGGCCTCCAGACGCTCTCCCACAGCCACCGCTCCTCTCTCCGTATTTCTCCAGCCTATGCGCCGGAGAGGAGGGCGGTGACCGGGGAGGGCTTTTTTCCCGAAATTTTCCTCAAATGCCCCCTTTACTTTCACGCTCTGAAAGGTTAAAATAAGAGTGTTTAGAACGACGACAGGAGGACGCAGCGTGAAAATCGGCAAGAAAGAAAAAAGCGGCCAGCTCTACAAGGCCATTTTGCAGCTCCGGGACGAGGAGGAGTGCTACCAGTTTTTCCAGGACCTGTGCACCGTGGCGGAGCTCCGGAGCATGGAGCAGCGGTTTGAGGTGGCCTCCCTGCTGGACGACGGCATGATCTACAACGAGATTCTGGAGCGCACCGGCGCCTCCAGCGCCACCATCAGCCGGGTGAACCGCTCCCTGAACTACGGCACCGGGGCCTATGCCCAGCTCTTCGCCCGGATGAAGGACAAATGAGCCCCTATGAAGCCCTGGCCGCCGGCTACGACGGGCTCATGGCCGACGGGGCCTACCGCCGCCGGGCGGCGTTTCTTGCGCGGCGGCTGAAAAAGAGCCCCGTCCCCGTGGAGACGGTGCTGGACCTGGCCTGCGGCACGGGGACCGTTTCCTGTCTCCTGGCGAAGCGGGGCTATGAGGTCCTTGCCACGGACGGGTCCGAGGAGATGCTGACCCAGGCGGCGGCCAAGGCCCGGGACCTGGACCGCCCGCCCCTGTTCCTCCTTCAGGACATGCCCAGACTCCGCCTGGCCCGGCCGGTGGACGCGGCGGTGTCCACCCTGGATTCCCTGAACTATCTGACGGCGGAGCGGGACCTGCGGGAGACCTTCCGCCGTGTCCGCCGCTGGCTGAAGCCGGGGGGGCTGTTCCTCTTCGACGTGAACACCCCCTATAAGCTCCGGCGGATGGACCGGCAGCTTTACATGGACGAGACGGAGGAGTCCTTCTGTGTCTGGCGGACTTTTTTCTCGGAGAAAAAGCAGGTCTGCACCTATCAGGTGGACCTGTTCCGCCTCCTCCCCGGCGGGACCTGGGACCGCTCCTTTGAGGAGCACCGGGAGCGGGCCTGGAGCGAGGAGGCGCTGCGGGAAGCCCTGGGGGAAGCGGGCTTTTCCTCCGTCCGCTTGACGGGGGACCTGACGGACCGGCCCCCGCGGCCGGACGAGGACCGCTGGCAGTTTGAATGCAGTTAAAGCGAGGAGTTTTTCAATGAGCGATCAGTTAATCCGGGCCATCTCTCGGGACGGCCTTATTAAAGTCTCCGCCGTGTCCACCCGGGACCTGACGGAGCGGGCCCGGCAGATTCACAAGACCCTGCCGGTGGCCACGGCGGCCCTGGGCCGCCTCCTGGCGGCGGCCTCCATGATGGGAAACGCCTTAAAAGAAGAAGCGTCCAGCCTCACCCTGCAAATCAAGGGCGGCGGCCCCCTGGGGACGCTGCTGGCGGTGTCCGACCACGAGGGCAACGTCCGGGGCACGGTGGAGCATCCCGCCGTCGACCTCCCCCTGCGGGAGGACGGGAAACTGGACGTGGGGGCCGCCGTGGGGAACCAGGGCGCCCTGACGGTGATCCGGGACCTGCGGATGAAGGAGCCCTACGTGGGCAGCGTGGGCCTCCTCTGGGGGGAGATCGCCGAGGATATTGCCCTGTACTTCGTGGAGAGCGAGCAGGTTCCCACGGCCTGCGGCCTGGGGGTGCTGGTGGACCGGGACCAGAGCGTCCTGTCCGCAGGGGGTTACCTGGTCCAGCTCCTCCCCGGCGCGGGGGAGGAGACGGCGGAGGCCCTGGAAGCCTCCCTCCGGGCCGCGGGGCCGGTGACGGAGCTTTTGAAGGCCGACCCGGACCCGGAGGCCCTGCTGCGCCAGGCCCTGCCGGGCCTGGACCTGGAGGTGCTGGAGAAATCCCCCGTCGCGTACCGCTGCGATTGCAGCCGGGAGCGGATGGAGCGGGCCCTCATCAGCCTGGGCCGGGAGGAGCTGCGGGCCATGATCGACGAGCAGGGCAGCGCGGAGCTCACCTGCCGCTTCTGCGACAACGTCCAGAAGTTCACCAGGGAGGACCTGGAGGCCCTGCTTGCCGGCTGCTGAAAGAAAATGGGAGGATTTTGGCAAACCCCATTGACAAGCCCGAATCCTGCTGATATACTAGGAAGGCCGCTTTGAATGGGCCTTTAAGCGTCCCTTAAGGACCGCCCCCGACAGCGAGCCCGTAATGAAGGAGTTGAAACAAGCATGAACGCAATCATTGTGACCGGCGGCAAGCAGTACAAGGTGGCCGAGGGCGATGTGGTCTACATCGAGAAGCTGCCCCAGGAGGCCGGAGACGCCGTGAAGTTCGACCAGGTCCTGGCCGTCATCGACGGGGACAAGGCCACCTTCGGCGCGCCCACCGTGGCCGGGGCCTCCGTAGAGGCCAAGGTCGTGAAAAACGGCAAGGGCAAGAAAATCCGCATCTTCAAGTACAATCCGAAAAAGGGCTACCGCAAGCGCCAGGGCCATCGCCAGCCCTACACCAAGGTCGAGATCGGCAAGATCTCCGTCTGAGCATGACCCGCGTCACGTTCCGCACGGAAAACGGGCGGATTACCGGCTTTGAGGCCAGGGGGCACAGCGGATACGCCGGGGCGGGAGAGGACCTCCTCTGCGCCTCCATTACCGCCGCGGTCACCCTGGTAGAGGCCACCGTCAACGACGTTTTGGGCCTCGCCGCCGCGGTGCGGGTGGACGAGCGAGAGGCGCTGATTTCCCTGCGCCTGCCCGGGGGCCTGGGCCCCACGGCGGAGAGCACCTGCCAGTCCCTGCTGACGGGGCTGATGCTCTACTTTACCATGCTCCACGACGAGTACCCGGACAATATCGAAGTCTTAGAGGCGGACTGACGCCTCTGGAAACTCTTGAGAAAGGATGGTCCCTGACATGATTCGCATTGGTTTACAGTTCTTCGCCCACAAGAAGGGCGGCGGCTCCACCAAGAACGGCCGCGACTCCAAGGCCAAGCGCCTGGGTCCCAAGCGGGCCGACGGGCAGTTCGTCCTGGCGGGCAACATTCTGGTCCGCCAGCGCGGCACTCACATTCACCCCGGTGTGAACGTGGGCCGCGGCAGCGACGACACCCTGTTTGCCACCGCCAGCGGCACGGTCCGCTTCGAGCGGCTGGGCAAGGATCGCAAGCAGGTCTCTGTTTACGAGGCTGAGTAAGCGTTGAAAAGGGCCTGGACATAGTTGTCCGGGCCCTTTTTTCTCTCTCCCCGGCGGGGAGGGGGCTCTTTCTTCCCCGTAAGGGGAAGCCTGTACACGCCCTGACGGGCGGGGAGGTCAACAGCCCTTTGGGGGCTGGTGCAATGCACCCCCCATTCTCTCTTTTGCGAAAAGAGAGAATGCGCCGTGCACGGTG
>CATNDJ010000001.1:89633-166778 GCA_950097265.1 uncultured Oscillibacter sp. | reverse complement strand
GCCGCGCCGCGCTTCTCGTACTTCGTGGTCCCGGCGGGCCAGGTGCCGTCCTCCAGGCCGTACTTGACCATGGTGGACACGGGCAGAATATCGCCCTCCTGACGGTTCATGACCTCCACAACATCCTGCACGAAAGCGGGATTGTGATTTTCCGCCGGGGCGTCCTGGGCGGTCAGCCAGGAATCGGGAATCTGGACCTCCACCAGCTCGTTGATTCCGTGGTCGATGGAGGCGTTGTTCATATCTACTACTTCCTGGCCCTTCTTTTTGTAGTAGGTCTTGTAGATGGCCTCTTTCATTTCCGTGACCGCCTGGTCGATGGGGATGACCCCGGTGAGGGTGAAGAAGGCGGCCTGGAGGATGGTGTTGGTGCGGGAGCCCAGCCCCAGCTTACGGGCGATGGAGATGGCGTCGATGGTGTAGAATTTGGCTTTTTTCCGGGCCAGGGTCCGCTTCATGGAGGCGGGGAGGTTCTTCTCCAGACCATCCATGTCCCAGCCGCAGTTGAGGAGGAAGGTGCCGCCCTCTTTCAGATTCTTCGCCATGTCATACTTGTGGACATAGGAGGGGGTGTGGCAGGCCACGAAATCGGCGGAGGAGACCAGATAGGGGGAGCGAATGGGCGTTTTGCCGAAGCGCAGGTGGCTCTGGGTGAGGCCGCCGGATTTCTTGGAGTCGTAGACAAAGTACGCCTGGCAGTAAAGGTCCGTGGCGTGGCCGATGATTTTGATGGAGTTTTTATTGGCCCCCACGGTGCCGTCGGAGCCCATGCCCCAGATTTCCACGTCGGTCTGTCCGGCGGGGGTGGTGCTGATTTCCTGGGCGGCGGGCAGGGAGGTGAAGGTCACGTCGTCCACGATGCCGATGGTGAAATCGTTCTTGGGGGTTTTGGCCTTGAGGTTTTCGTAGACCGCCAGGATCTGGCCGGGCGTGGTGTCCTTGGAGCTGAGGCCGTAGCGCCCGCCCACGATCTCCATGGGAATGCCTCGCTGCTTGTAGATGGTGCAGACGTCCTGGTACAGGGGCTCGCCCATAGAACCGGGCTCCTTGGTGCGGTCCAGCACGGCGATGCGCTTGCAGGTGCCGGGGACCGCCGTTAGGAAGTGCTCGGCGGAGAAGGGTCGGTAGAGATGGACATTCACCAGGCCCACCTTCTCGCCCTGGGCGGTGAGGTAGTCCACGGTCTCCTTGGCGGTCTCGGCGGCAGAGCCCATGAGGACGACGACCCGCTCGGCGTCGGGGGCGCCGTAGTAGTCGAAGAGGTGGTAGTTCCGGCCCGTCAGCTTGTTGATTTCCTGCATGTACTCCTCAACTGCGTCGGGGATGGAGGCGATCTTCTGGTTGCAGGCCTCCCGGCACTGGAAGAAGATATCCGGGTTGACGGTGGTGCCCCGGGTGGCAGGATGCTCGGGGTTCAGGCTGTTCTTACGGAAGGCCCTCAGCGCTTCCATGTCCACCAGCGGCCGCAGGTCCTCATAGTCCAGGGCCTCGATCTTCTGGATCTCGTGGGAGGTACGGAAGCCGTCGAAGAAGTGGAGGAAGGGCATCCGGCAGTGAATCGCCGCCAGGTGGGCAACAGCCCCCAGGTCCATGACCTCCTGGGGAGAGGAGGAGGCCAGCAGGGAGAAGCCGGTGGACCGCACGCCCATGACGTCGGAGTGGTCGCCGAAGATGGAGAGGGCGTGGGCGGAGAGGGTCCGGGCGGAGACATGGAACACGCCGGGGAGCATCTCGCCTGCAATCTTGTACATGTTGGGGATCATGAGAAGCAGGCCTTGGGAAGCGGTGTAGGTGGTGGTCAGGGCCCCGGACTGGAGGGAACCGTGGACGGTCCCCGCCGCGCCGCCCTCGGACTGCATCTCCACCACTTCGACGGGCTGGCCGAAGAGGTTCTTCTTGCCGTTGGCGGCCCACTCGTCCACGTGTTCCGCCATGGGAGAGGACGGGGTGATGGGGAAGATGCCCGCCACCTCGGTGAAGGCGTAGGAGACATACGCCGCCGCCTGGTTCCCGTCCATGATCTCGATTTTCTTTGACATTTTAAAATTCCTCCCGCTGATGGTATTTTGTGTTTTCCTGAAGGCTCAAAAATTCACATCCGATATTGCATGCAATTATATTATATTGAATGCAATTTGTCAAGCCAGAGAGGATGCAAATTCCAGCGGGACAGCTTTTCTCCGACAGGTCAAAATTGACCTGCGGGAAAATATGTGGTATTCTATACGGTAAAAACCGGCGAAACTGGCATGATGTGTGCCGCCGGGGAGGGGGACACACCATGAATTCTCAGAGCGAGACCGCCTATAAGCAAATTAAAGACATGATTTTTCGAATGGAATTGCTGCCGGGCTCCCACATTCCCGAATTGGGAATTGCCGCCAAGCTGTCCATCAGCCGCACGCCGGTCCACGACGCCCTGAGGCAGTTGGCCTCCGAGGGGCTTGTAACCATCACGCAGAACAGGGGAGCCGCCGTTACCTGTTTTTCCGACCAGGAGATTGCGGAAATCGGGGCGGTCCGCCTGTCCCAGGACATTCTCGCCGCCCAGCTGGCTTCCTACTACGGAAACGCCGCCGATTTTGACCAACTGATCCAATTGGCGGACGCCTGTCAGGAGGCCGCCGCCCGGGGAGACGTTTACAGGCGGATCCGCACCGACGTCGAGTTCCACCTTGCAATTTCCCGGGTTTCCCGAAACTCCAGGCTGATTCGCCAGCAGTATGCCCTGTATCAGCAAATCCACTTGATTCAGATATCGAAGTACACCGATGTAGAGCAGAGCCTGCTTCAGATTCATTTGCATCACCCCTTGGCGCAAGCCATCCGCGCAGAGGACCACGAGCAAATCCGGGCCCTTACCTTCCAGCATATCCGAGATTTTTTCCACCTGGATTCCTATTTGTTCAAATGCTTGCAATAGCTGCGTTCCAACAGGCTTTCACCGCAGGTTCTCCTGCACGGCGGCGGGATGCCGGCGGCTTTGCGGCTTCCCAAAAATCAGGCCCCGGCGGATTTGCCCGCCGGGGCCTTTATGCGTTTCCATGCCGGGTCAGCCTTGTGCGCTCTCATTTTGGATCAGAGTTCAGAGTTTGTGATATAGTCCGGCAAAGTAATTTTCATGACGCGGGCCGGGCGGCCCTTTCCGGCTGAACGTTTGCCTACGGTCGTGACGCACCCGGCTTCCTCCAATATGGCAACGACCCGGTTTACGCTGCGGGTAGTGATGCCCATGCAACGGGCCAGTTCCTCAGAGGTGAGGGGACCGTTCTGCCGGTCCAAAACCTGGCGGAGATGTTCTAATGTTTCTATGCTGACGCCGATACGCTTGGCAAAGTGAACCGCACTGAGCTCGGCGGGCAGCGGCTCGCCGAAGTCCAGCTTCTCCACTCCGTGATCTTCATCCTCCAGCAGATAGGAATTTCCCGCCCGGTCGGCGACGGAACGATTCAGCGCCATTGCCGACCGGGATTTGGCCTCCAGCATGGTATTGCCCATTCCAATGCCCACCCAGACCTGACATTCGGGGCCCCGGCGGCCAAACTGCATCAATTTGCTGTGCTCTCCGTTTTTCAAAAACATATTTATCAGCATGTTCCGAGAGGTAACCACGCAGAAATGCCCCATGCCCACATTGAACACGGCAGCCTCCATCCGCTGGGCCAGCGAGTATACCCTTTCCTGAAAGGTGTTTTGATACTGCATTTTCTCCCATTCCCTGATCAGCAGATTTTTTTCATCGTCAAAGACATAATCAAACCGAATGGTAATGATTGCCAGCTTGCCCCGGGTCTCCTGGTCGGAGAAGTTGCGAAGCTGCAAATGATATATCTGCTCCCGGATCACTTCATCGGCAGGATACGTGCGGATGCATGGGATCCCCTCTGCCAGCAGGGGAGCCTGGATGTGCTCCATGCTGGTGAAGCACGCGGAGACCAGTCCCCGGCGGTAGTAATCCCGGTGGAACTCCAGGAGCTTGTGCTCAAAGCCCAGATCCTCCGCCTCATAGGGAGCTTGGTAGATAGCCGCCCCCTGTATCCCGCAGATATCTAAGGTGGCCCTCAGCAGCTGCGGATCATAGCGGTCCACGCTGATGGCTTTTAAATCGCTGCCGTACAGAGCCTGGGCGGTCAAAAAAGCCTGAAGCGCGGCGGTTCGGCTGTGAGGAAGGTAGCCCCAGGGAACGACGGGCGAAACGCGGCGCAGGGCGTAACTGTAATTGGTGGGGCCGGAAAACAGAATCGCGTCGACGGTCCCGCTATTTTGGAATTTGGAGGCCAGCTCGCCCGACTCCTCGAAAAACTCCGTGCAGGCATAGAGTAGCTGTACGTCGGGGATATCCCGTTCAGCGACTGTTTTGATGACTTTCACGGTAGTATCCGGTCCAATTACACCGATTTTCATGGTAAGGCTCCTCTATAATTCTTGATTCTTTTGCCCTTCGTCCGCCGGCCAATTAAAGACATAATTCGATATTTTGGACTTTATTTTACTCCTATTAAGGACGTTGCGCAAGTGCTATTTTAATACGTGTAAAGTAAGATCTCAAAATCAAAACGGACTCAACAGCCGGCTGACGTTTCTGAGCCGTTGAGAAAGGAATATCTTGTATGAAATTCGACCCGCAAAAATACGCCTATGCCTCCCATCGCAATATTGTTTACGCTAAAAAAGGTATGACATGCTCCGTCTCCCCGATTGCCTCCCAAGTGGGCATAGATATTTTAAAGTCCGGCGGCAACGCGGTGGACGCCGCCATTGCGATGGCCACGATTTTGCCCCTGGTGGAACCTACCGGCAATGGCCTGGGGTCCGACTGCTTCGCACTGGTGTGGAGCGCCAAAGATCAGAAACTCTTTGGCTTGGACGGCTCCGGCGTGGCGCCCATGGCGCTGTCT
This sequence comes from uncultured Oscillibacter sp., assembly GCA_950097265.1. Lineage (GTDB taxonomy): Bacteria > Bacillota > Clostridia > Oscillospirales > Oscillospiraceae > Oscillibacter. Next base: position 161,880 of record CATNDJ010000001.1, on the reverse strand, counting down.
GCGGAAATCGTTCGGGCGGCCGGATATGAGGCGATTCCTCTGGACGGCTGGCTTCCCACGATGGTTCCCGGAGCGCGGGGCGCCTGGGCGGAGCTGCGCCGCCGCTTTGGGACAATGCCGATGACGGCTCTGATGTCTCCCGCCATCCAATACGCCCGGGAAGGATTTTGCATTCCTGTCAGCGCCGGCAAGCAGTGGAGGGCCGAGGCGGCGCGGTTTGCTGCCGCCGCGGAAAAGGATCCGGACGTGTTCAAACCATGGCTGAACTATTTTACAAAGAACGGGGAGCCCTACAAGCCGGGCGATACTTTTGTGAATCCCGACTATGCGCTTACGCTGGAATCTTTGGCCGCCACCGATTGCGAGAGCTACTACCACGGGGATATCATGCGGAAAATTGTGGCCTTTTCCCAGGCGACCGGGGGCTATTTCAAAGAGAGCGATTTTGAAAATTATAAGGCCTGCTGGGTGGAGCCATTATCGGTTCATTACAAGGGATTCGATGTGTGTGAAATGCCGCCGAACGGCCACGGGATTACGGCGCTGATGGCGATGAACATCCTGAAGGGATTGGACCTGGGCGGCTGCCGGGAAACCGCCGGCGCCTATCATAAGATGATAGAAGCGATCAAACTTGCTTTTGTGGACGCAAAAAAATTTGTTGCGGATCCGCGCTATATGCACACGAGCGTATCCGACATGCTCTCCGAGCGGTACGCGGATATCCGCCGTTCCTTGATTACCGGCAAGGCCCTGTATCCTGAAGCCGGGGACCCCGCCTGCGGCGGCACGGTGTACTTCTGCACCGCGGATGCCGGGGGAAATATGGTTTCCTTCATACAATCCAACTATAACCGTTTTGGGTCCGGCATTGCCGTGCCCGGCACTGCGATTACCATCCAGGACCGGGGGGCCAATTTCTCTCTGGACCCCGGCAGTGATAATTACCTAAATGGGGGAAAGAAGGCGTACCACACCATTATTCCGGGTTTTCTCTGCAAGGACGGAAAAGCGGTGGGCCCGTTCGGCGTTATGGGAGGATTCATGCAGCCCCAGGGCCATGTGCAGGTGGTGGTCAATACCATCGACTACAACATGAATCCCCAGGAATGCCTGGACGCTCCCCGCTTTCAGTGGATAGGAGAAAAGACCGTTCAGCTGGAACGGGAGGTCCCGGCCCATATTGCGCAGGAGCTGGCGGAGATGGGCCACAAAATCGAGATTGTCAACGATAATCTCGGCATGGGGCGCGGCCAGATCATCTGGCGCCTGGAGGACGGCACATTGGCAGGCGGCACGGAGTCCAGAAGCGACGGCACGATTGCGGCCTGGTAAAGAAAGGAGAAGGCTTTCGTGTTCCGCAGTTTATTAGAATTGTACCTCATCTTTTTCCGCATGGGAGCCGTTACGTTTGGGGGAGGATATACCATGCTGCCCATCCTGCGCCGGGAGATTACCCAAAAACGGAACTGGATGGATGAAGAGGCGATTATGGACTATTATGCCCTGAGCCAGGGCCTTCCCGGGATTATTGCCGTGAATGTTTCCGTGTTCATCGGATACAGGCGGCGCCGCGTCTATGGCGCAGTGGCGGCCGCCTTGGGCATCGTGTCCCCCTGTGTTGTGATCATCACCGTTATTGCGGCCTGCCTGTCCAATTTTCAGGATAACGTGCAGGTACAGCATGCTTTGGCGGGCATCTCCGTCTGTGTGGGGGCTCTGATTTTGGATGCGGTTCTCAGCATGTGGAAAAAGGGCGTCAAAGATGTTTTTGGAGCTGTGCTGTGCTTCGCGATTTTGTCTCTCAGCCTATTTACCCGGCTCTCTCCGGTCCTGCTGGTTGTCGGCAGTGCCTTGCTGGGGATCTGGATGGGACGCAGAAAAAAGGAGGCGCTATGATTTATTTGCACCTCTTTTGGGAGTTTATGAAAATCGGACTTTTTGCAGTGGGCGGCGGCATGGCCACGCTTCCCTTTTTACAGCGCCTGTCCGAGTCTACCGGATGGTATTCCCAGTCCCTCATTACCGATATGATCGCCATTTCGGAATCCACCCCCGGTCCCATAGGAATCAATATGGCCACTTATGTGGGCTACAGTGTGGCCGGGGTCTTCGGCGGCATAGCCGCCACCATAGGAGAAGTTTTACCGGCCGTTGTGGTCGTTGTCATCGTGTCAAAATATCTGGAGATATTTCAAGAGAGCGTCCTGGTGAGCGACGCGTTCTACGGCCTGCGGCCGGCAGTTACCGGCCTGATTGCCGCCGCGGGGCTCCGGGTAATGCAGACGTCCCTGTTTCGCGCCGAGTTGTTCCGGCAGACCGGCTTTATTCCGGATTTTTTCGATTTTAGGAAACTGCTATATTTTGCCCTGGTGTTTATAGCTGTCAGAAAGTGGAAAAAACATCCTGTTATATACATTGCCGGTTCTGCTGCGGCCGGAATCATACTGGCATTTTGAGAAGCGGTACAGGAAACAAAGGGGGGAATCCGTATGACGAAAGACGCTGCTATGGAACCGGCGAACATCTTGATTCGCCCGAAAGACACACGGTATCAAGACAGCTTCAGAAGGTGGCAGGGATGTCCCAGAGTTGAGATTACAAAAGCGGGAAAATTGTTCGTGTCCATCTACACCGGCGGCGCGGAGGAAGACGCCGAGAATTATGGCCTGCTTATTTCCAGCAGGGACGGCGGGGACGCTCCTTTTGAAATGGAGGCGGTTGTGGAGCATCCTGCTCCTGGATGCGGCGCCGGCGGGGGAGTGCTGTGGCTGGACCCCGGGGGACGCCTTTGGATGTTCTGGCCCCAATCCGTTGGCTGGCACGACGGCCGTCAGGGAGTTTGGTGCTCTGTTTGTGAAAAACCCGATGCGGATGAATTGAGCTGGTCGCCGCCGCGCCGCATCGCCAATGGAATGATGGCCCATAAGCCCGTGGTTCTGTCGAACGGAGACTGGATTTTCTGCTGTTTTCTTTTCCGGGACGAGTGCGGCGTGCAAAACTACCGGGTGCGGCCCGGTTTGGAAAAGGAGCAGTTCTCCAACATCTATATCTCACATGACGGCGGAAAGACCATCGCTCTTTACAGCCATGCGGATATTCCGGACCGGCAGTTTGACGAACACCTGGTCGTGGAGCGCAGCGACGGTTCTCTTCGGATGCTGTGCCGGACGTTTGGCGGCGTGGGGGAGAGCGATTCTTACGATATGGGAAAAACGTGGACGCCGGGACGAAAGAGCGATATCGAAGGCCCCTGCTCCCTATTTGATTTGCGTCGTTTAAAATCCGGCCGCCAGCTGCTGGTGAATCACGACGGTTTCGAGAGCCCCCTCTCTCAAAAGGAGATTGAAGCGCAGGCGTCGCCTGTAAAAAAGTGGGCCGGCCGCAGCCGCCTGACGGCTTTTCTCAGTGAAGACGACGGAAGGACCTGGCCTTACAAGCTGATGCTGGACGGCAGGGAAGACGTTTCTTACCCTGATATTACTCAGGGAGAAGACGGCTGCATTTACGTTGTCTATGATCGCAAGCGCGTTACGGAGCGGGAAATTCTGATGGCCAGGTTTACGGAAGAAGACGTGATAAGCGGACAACTGACAGGCTCGCGCAGCAGGCTTCGCATCCTGGTGAATAAAGCGACGGGACAGCCGAATGTTTCCGACAGAGACTGAAAGGCGGGGGGAAAGAAAGCATGGGAAAGAAACTGGTATTTCAGGGAGGCGCTGTCGTTCTTCCCGATGAAGTGGTGAAAGGCTGCCTTGTGGTAGAGGATGGACAGATTGCCGGGATGACGCTGCGGCCGCCGAAGGGCGGGTATGACGAGATCGACGTCTCGGGAAAAATACTGCTGCCGGGCGGCGTGGACAGCCACGTTCATGTCACGGAACCGTCCCCCAACAGCCGCCGGGAGAATTGGACTACGGCGTCGCGCAGCGCCGCGGCGGGGGGAGTTACCACCATCGTTCAAATGCCTGTAAATGATCCGCCGGTTGACGGCAAGGGTAATTTTGAGCTGGTGAAAAAGCTTGCGGAGCAGAAATCCTGTGTGGATTTTGCGCTTTGGGGCGCATTGATCCCGTCCAGCGTACCGCGTCTGGAGGAGCTGAACAGGCTGGGCTGTGTGGCATACAAAGGATTTATGTCAAACGGCTGCAGCTTCTTTCCCAGAATTGACGATGTGAGCCTCGTGAAGGCGATGACGCTTGCCCGTGAATTCGGCGGCTTAATCGGACTCCATGCCGAACACGCGGAGCTTGCGGAAGCCGGCGTGATGGAATTGGATGCCGCCCGCTGCTCGGACTACGCCAGGTACGATGAGGCCAGGCCCTGGTGGGTCGAGGCGGAGGCCATTCAGCGGGCGCTGCTGTTCGCCAGGGTTTCAGGCGCTAGGCTCTATATTGCCCATCTCAGCGCGGCGGAGGGGGTGAAGCTGGTCCGGGAGGCAAAGCAGAGGGGACAGTGCGTGGTTGGCGAGACCTGCCCCCACTATCTCCTGTTTACGAAAGACGCGTTCCGGGAGAAGGGCGGATACGCAAAGTGCAATCCTCCGCTGAGAAGCAAGGAGAATCAGGAAAGGCTTTGGGAATATATCTTTGACGGCACGCTGGACGTTCTTGGGTCGGACCATGGCGTCTACCGGGACGCGGAGGAGGCGCCGGAGGAAAACTTTTGGACGGGAGCGGCCGGCTTTCCCAGCATTGACGTGGCCCTGACTGCTTTTTACTCCGAGGCGGTCGTGGAACGGGGACTGCCCCTGCCCATGGCGGCGGCGCTGGCCGCAGGCAATGCGGCCAGGATCTTTGGTTTGGCGGATAAGGGTTCCCTGCTGCCGGGCAAGGATGCGGATATCGTGGTCATGGATTTCCACAGTGCGTGGCGCTATGACGCCGGAAGGTCTTTTTCCGGTACAAAATTCACAAGGGGACTTTATCAGGATCGCCTGATAAAGTGCAGGGTAGAGGGTACCTATGTTCGCGGAGAACGGGTTTACGATGGAGAGACGGTTACCGCCCTGCCCGGATATGGCCGGTTTACCGCAAGCCGCAGGCAGAGGGGAGAGGGAAGCGCATGACGTATGCATTTGAAATGCGCGGGATTACGAAACGATTCCCGGGCGTTACGGCCAACGAGGACGTTTCCCTCGCAGTCGAATGGGGGACCGTGCATGGCCTGATTGGAGAAAACGGCGCGGGAAAGACAACCTTGATGAAGATCCTTTACGGCATGTACTCTGCGGATAAAGGCGATATTTTTATCAACGGAGAAAAGGTCTCCCTCCGCAGCCCGAAGGACGCTATAGCCAAAGGCGTCGGCATGGTGCATCAGCACTTCACGCTGGTTCCGTCCCTGACCGTTGCGCAGAATATTATTTTAGGAAAACCTGTCTGCAAGTGGAACGGCCTGGTGGATATCTCCAAAGCAAATCAACTGGTTGACGAACTCAGCGAGCGGTACGGAATGCCTGTGAAACCCGATATTTCAGTGGGCGAGCTCCCGGTTGCTATGCAGCAAAGGGTGGAAATTTTAAAGGCATTGTACCTTGGCGCGGATACTCTGATTATGGACGAGCCCACGGCCGTTTTGACGCCCCAGGAAATCGAGCGGCTGCTGGAGACGCTGTCTGAGCTGCGCAGGCAGGGCAAATGCATTGTTCTCATTACCCATAAGCTCAAAGAACTGCTGAGCGTTACGGACAATATCACAGTTTTGCGCTCCGGCAAAGTGACCGGCCGGGTCAAAACCAGCGAGAGCAGCGAGAAAGAAATTGCCGCCATGATGGTTGGCAAAGAAATTTCATTGGAGGTTCCGAAAGGAACGTTTTCTCCCGGGAAAGATATCCTGCGGGTCGAGAACCTGGACTGCTATGACCGTATGGGCGTGCACGTGCTGAAGGACGTCAATTTCCAAGTCCGGGAAGGTGAGATCGTCGGCATAGCGGGCGTGCAGGGCAATGGGCAGACGGAACTCATTGAGGCCATCGCCGGCATGCGCAGTGACTTTTCCGGTTCCGTGACCATCAACGGGAAAAAATTTCAGGCCCAGGATACGACGCTGAGCAGGAGAAACGCCGGCCTCTCCCACATCCCTGAGGACCGGCAGAAGACCGGCGCCGCCCTGGAGTCGTCCATACTGAACAACTTCCTGATGGGCGGCCTGAAAAACCCCGCGTACACCACGCGGCATACCATTCGCTATAAGAAGGCGGCGGACGCGGCGCAAGCGCAGCTCCAAAAGTTCGACGTCCGGTATGCCGGCCTCAACATGGCGGCGGGCGCCCTGTCCGGCGGCAATCTGCAAAAAGTAATTGTCGCCAGGGAGTTTTATCAGGAACCCTCCGTTCTTATTGCGGCCCAGCCCAGCCGGGGCGTGGACATCGGCGCTACGATGTTTATTCATGAGAGGCTGATAGAACTGCGGGACAGCGGAAAGGCCGTGCTTTTGGTTTCCGGCGAGCTTTCGGAGATCATGTCCTTGAGCGACCGCATTCTTGTCCTCTATAACGGCGAAATCGTAGGGGAAACCACGCCGTCTGAAAGTACGGAAGAGGACATTGGACTGCTGATGGCAGGCATTCAAAAGAAGGAGGGCTGTCCGTGAATTTTGAATTCCGTCAAAAGCCAATACGGTTCCAGACGGCGTTTGCAGCCGTCCTGATTGGCCTTATGGTTGGCCTGGTGGCGGTTGCCGTCTCCGGACATGATCCCGTAATGGTATTTTCCGCGCTGCTGAAAGGGGCTCTGGGGGACCCGTATGCCATTTCCTCCACCCTGCGCTGGACCGCTCCGCTGCTCATCAGCAGCACGGCGGCGGCCGTGTGCTTCGCCGGCGGAATGTTCAATATGGGCATAGACGGGCAGCTCTATGTGGGTAGCCTTGCCGGGACCGTTGTTGGCTTGTACCTTTCCGACCTGCCGGGCATTTTGCTGATTCCGATCATGATGGCCGTCAGCATGATCTGCGGAGCCGCGTGGGCGGCCGTGCCGGCGCTTATCAGAGTGAAATTAAACAGCAGCGAAATCGTTCCCGCCCTGATGATGAATTATATCGGCATCTATTTGACGGATTATCTGGTGCACTATCATTTTATGGATGACAGCGGCCTTGGCTTGAGCTTGCAGACAAGCGAACTGCCAAGGGGCGCGGTGTTTCCCAAAATTATTCCCTCCCTCCAAATTACCCCCGCGATTCTCATCGGCTTGCTGGTTGTTTTCCTGTTCTGGATCATCATCAAAACCAGTAAGGCGGGCTACAGTGCGATTCTCAGCGGCCTGAATCCGGAATTTGCCAGATACGGCGGCATCGACGTGGACCGCACCAGAGTTGCGGTAATGCTCATCAGCGGGGCTTTGGCTGGGCTTTGCGGCATGGTGGAAATCCTGAGTATCCGCTGGCGGTACGAATCCGGTTTTGCCCCCAGCTTTGGAAATGATGGATTGCTTGCGGCGCTGCTTGGCAACACAACACCCCTTGGCGCGTTGATCGGTTCGTTTTTTATGGGGGCTCTTCGGGCGGGTTCTTTGGCTGTTGAACGGAGCACGGACGTTTCGCGTTCCTTGACGGTGATTATTCAGACTTCCATTATTTGCTTTGTGTCGGCACGGATGGTCTCAAAGTATATCGGCTTTGAGGCGGCCGCGAATTATCTGAGCCGGTTCCTCAAGCCTTTGAAGAAGAAGGGGGGAGACCAATGATCAGCGGCGCTGTTTTGGCCGGGGCCATTCAAATGGCGGTCCCCATTCTCCTTTGCGCGACCGGGGCGCTTTTAAATGATCGGGCCGGCACCACGAATATCAGCATGGAAGGCGCGATGCTTATCAGCGCGTTCTTTGCGGTTGCCGGGAGCTATTATACCTCCAGCTGGGCGGCCGGCTTGATAGCGGGGGTTTTGGTCAGCGTTCTGCTCTCGCTTGTTTTCTTCCTGATTACGCAGGTTTTAGGCGGGGATGAACTGATCGTCGGCTTGTCTCTCAGCATTTTGATGAGCGGACTTACCGAGTTCCTGCTCCGGCAAATGTTCGGCAGGGCGGGTTCCCTGTTTTCCGACCGGATTCAGGGAATCCCCAAGATTCAGTCCGAAGCGTTCGCGGCTGTCCCGGTGCTGGGGCCGCTGCTGAATGGGAACACGTGGATTGTATATTTTGCCTACATCGCCCTGTACCTTGCCTACCTGCTCATCTACCGCTCTCCCTTCGGCCTGAAGATTTTGGCCAGCGGAGAAAAACCGGACGCAGCTGCTACGGTGGGAATCAACGTTGTTTTGGTTCGCTTTATCTGCAACCTCATCTGCGGGGTGCTCTGCGGGCTGGCGGGCGTTCAGCTCTCAATCGGATATCTGACGCTGTTCACAGAGGGTATGACGGTTGGACGGGGGTTTATTGCGCTGGGCGCAGTGATGTTCTGCCAGGGGAAACCCTTGCGGTTGCTGGGAATCACGCTTTTCTTCGGCCTGGCCCAGTCTCTGTCCAATCAAATGCAGCTGTTCCAGCTGCCCTCCGAACTGGTCCTTGTGATTCCGTACATTGCCGTTATACTTTTGACATTGTTTCACTTGGATAAGAAAAAGGCAAATTCCCTTTCCGGTTAAGCCGGAAAAGGATTTAAAAAAATTTTGAAAGGAAACAAACTTATGAAGACAACGATGAAACGGCTCACTTTCATTTTGGCAATGCTGATGGTCTTGACTGCTTGCGGCAGCAAGCCTCCTGCTGAAGGCTCATCCGGCTCCGGCGAGCCCTCGGAAGCTCCTTTGCGCGCCGCATTGGTTTCTCCCCAGAAGCTCGGAGATAACGGCGTGGTGGACTTCACTTATGCAAGCCTGCAGAAGGGGGAAAAAGAACTCGGATATGAAATCAAGCTGATCGAGTGCGAGTCCGGCGAATATGAAGAGAGCATCCGAGCCATGGCCCGGGATGGATACAATTTGATTTTCGGCCTGTTTACTTCTATGCAGGACGCTATCTCCCGTGTCGCCCCCGAGTACCCTGACACTCATTTTGTTTTGATGTTCGGGGATTTGGACATGAAAAACGTCACTTCTATCAATACAAAAGTTGAGGAAAACTGCTTTTTGAACGGCGTTGTTGCGGCCAACATTTCTACCACGAAGAAAGTGGCGATCCTGGCCGGCGCCGAGGTGGCGGACAACTTGCGCGCCGTTGCCGGGTTTGAGGCCGGCGTTAAGGCGGCGGATCCCGCGGTGGAAGTTACCCATATGTATGTAGGCTCTTTTGAAGACCCCACAAAGGGCAAGGAGCTGGCCAATGTGCTGTTCAACGAGGGCTATGACGTTATCATGCAATGGTGCGCCGCTTCCTCTATGGGAATCCGCGAGGCCGTGATGGAGCAGGGGGACGGCCACTATATGCTTGGCAGTTCTTTGGCCGACCTGGGCTCTGTTCCCGGCCGGGTATACTCCTCTACGGATACCAACTATGACGCTGTGATCTACGATTCCATGAAGAAACTTCAGGACGGCACGCTGGAAGGAGGATTGCTCTGGCTGGGCTTGGCGGACAAATTCGGCGGCGTTGTGTTTGCGGACGATTATGATGAATTGATCCAGACCCCTCCCGAGCTGCGAACCGCCGTCTCCGAGTTTGAGCAAAAAATTGTCAGCGGCGAAATCACCGTACCTACGGATCCTTCCTGAAGAGGCCTGAAAAGCGAGAACAAAAGCCACGGAAATTCCATGAATTTCCGTGGCTTTTATACGCCTCGAGGGATTTGGCCTTCCGCTCCGGGACGCCGCGGGGGCGTCAAGCGTCCCGGGAAAACCGCCGGTACGCCTCCAGCAGCTCCCGGGCGTGGGCGTAGGTTTCCGGGCCGTATTTCGGGTAATGATGAGGGTTGGACGCTGAGGCGATGAAGTCTTGGAGCCCGCTGATGAAATTCCGCTTTTTCGAGACGTCCCCGCAGTCCATCCCGCAGGGCAGCACGCTCCCCTCCCGGCTGGAAAATTCCGTCCGGTAGGCCCCGGTGCGGCACAGCCAGCGATTCAGCGCCGCAAGCTCCGCATAGGAGGCGTTGGAGGGGTCAATGTCGCGAATATGGCAGGTGTGATCGAACGTTCCGCTGTTGGCCTTGCCCCGGATGCGGACGACGGGGTCCTCGTCCGTGGAATCGTCGGTAAACTCCGCCTCATAGGTCTGCGCGTTCGCGCCGCCCACGCCGCCGCTACAAAGGATATTTTCCCCCATCCGCAGGGAAAAGGCCGGGCTCTGGATGAAGCGGTGGGAAAAGCTCTCCCGCTCCGCCGCCAGGCTCTCCGCGAAGGCGGAGGGGCCGGAGGACCGGGAGGACCGCCGCCGGGACGCGGCATAGCCCGCCGTCAAATCGAAAAGCGCCCCGACATTCATGCGCGTCCCTCCTGCTTGGAGGCGAACAGGTCCGCCGACAGCAGGCCCTTGATTAAATTGGACACCCGGCCGCAGGCCGCCGCCTGGTCATAGACCGGCGAGACGTCCTTATACTTGGGCGTTCCGTCGGCGTTCCGCTCCTGGGACAGTTCCGCGCCCCACTTCCGCAGGGAAAAGGCCCACTGGTCCAGGTAGTCCAGGGGATTCCCCGGCCAGCGGTTGATACGGTCCAGCGTGTCCCGCATGTCTGCCGAGGTCGGAAACGGGTTGTCCACATCCCCCAGGGGCACCAGATGAAACATCATATCGGTTCCCTGGTAATCCGTGTCACTGATGGCCCCCATGGCGTTCAGCTCATGCATCAGGTCCATCCACTCCACCTTGGAAATGGCGTTCGGGTTGGCTTTCAGCCGCTGCAAGGTCTTTTTCGCCCCGTCAGTGAGTTTATCGGCAATCTCCTGATTTTTCCCGGATAGAAGGTCCGAGAAATCCACCGACGGCCCGTCCGGGTTTACTCCCGCAGGCTTGTATTTCCCCCACTCCGAGGTGGGAATGCCTGTGTTGTTGACGATGTAGTTCACTCCGGTGTCCATGCTGTATACTCTCCTTCCAAAATATCGTTCAAAGCCAGCCCCGGGCCATGGCCTCGGCTCCGGTGATAAAATCCGGCCAATCGTCCTCCCGGAAATTTTTCGCCCAGGAAATAATATCATCCACTTTTTGAAACTTTACCATGGGAGCTTCGTCAAAGCCGTGGAGCCACGTGGCGTCGGCATCCGGGTCTGTATGTGTCCGATAAGCTCCGCCCTTCAACTTCATCTGAACATCATAGGTCCCGATGGCGCAGCGTTGTCCCTTCTCACTGAGGATGCCCAGGCTTTGCATCGCGTTCAAAGCATCGTAAATCTCAAAAGCGGACAGTTCCCCGGAGTAACGCTCCCGCAGAAACGTCAGGTTTTCCTCGGTCCAGCCCTGGGAGTTCGGGAATGTCGTTTCTGGCTGCTGGGCTTTCCAGGCCCGATAGTCATCCATGAACTGCATGTAGACGGAATCCAGCATCCGGCCCGGCGGCAGCTCCCGCATCAACTGCCGCTGGCGATCCACATCCAGATACTTGTCAAAGGCGGACTTTTGACTGGTTCCCTGGGCCGTCCGCCGGTTCTCCGTTCCGGAGCGGGGAAACACAGGGGGCATAAAATGACTTGGAATGTTCATGTACATGGCCTCTTCTCTCTTTTCAAGTTTGCATCTGACAGAGCTCCCGCACCAGATCGGTCACCTTTTGGCAGGAGTTGATTTGATTGGTGATAGGAGAAAAGTCACTGTATCTGGGAGACCCGTCCCCGTTCCGGGCCCGGGCTAAATCACTGCGCCAGCTGTAGAGGGAGGACATCCAATTGTCCAGATACGCCAGGGGGGCGCCTGTCCAGCCGCTGTCGTCCAGGCACGCCCACAAGCCGTCTTCCGAAGGGCTCTGTTTGCCGCTGGCCTGGTTCAGCAGCTTGCTTGCCAGTCCCTTCGGCAGTTCGTACTCGACGAACTCCCCGTTCTCGTCACGATAGCCCAGGGGAATGAAGTGCAAGTCGGCCCGGGTGTACTGGAAGTCGGACTCCGAAATGGCCCCCAGAGTCTCCAGCTCCTTGCACAAGCCGGTCCACTCGTCCTTCGTGATGTCGTCCGTTCCTGCCTGTATCCGGTCCAGCACGGCCTTGGACGCGGGGGTGAGCTGGCTGCGGAGAGTCTGTAAACTGGTATCGTCTTTAGCCAGCTCCAACGTATCCTTCGTTTTTTCCACAGCGGCGTCCGTGGCTTTTTTCAGTTTCTCCATAAAATTGGAACCGGAACTCCGGCCAGAGGACGGGAAAATCCCTTTTGCGCGGTTAGCGCACACCGGCTGGCATTCATACAAGTGAATCATAGATCGCTCTCCCTTGAAACTCGTACTCCTTTACGTTTTGAATTTGTATTCCTTTACCATTTTTAATGGTATCACCGTGCAAATATTTTGTCAAGATAAAATTTCAATGCCGTTAAAAATTAAATATTAATTATTTTTTGAAAGGCGCATATTGACGGACACGGAAAATGATATATAATGATTTTATAGGTTTTTGAGACTTTTTCTATTTTTTAGGGAGGATGTGATTATCTCTGTCCAAAAACAGTCCCCCACAGGGAATCGAGGAGAATTTGAAACGAGCCGTGGCGGAAATGCTTGTTCTTGCTATGCTGAACAAGGAGGACATGTACGCCTATCAGATTGCGCAAAATCTCTATGAAGGCTCTGGGAACAGATTGAATATCGTGCCTCCCTATATGCTTCTCTACCGGCTTATGGAAAACAATTATGTTCACGACCTGCATAAGTCAACCGCTCCGGACGGACGGAGGCGGCAGTATTATCAAATCACAGAGGCGGGACGGCTCTACTTGGCGGACTTGATTGCGCGTTATAACGACTTTATAGAGGGAGTCACATTATTATTGAAGGAAGGAAAGACAGAGCATGAATCGAGCCGCTGACCAGTATAAATCGCGTGTGAAACGCTCCCTTTTCTGCGGCAGAGCCGACCGGAATCATCTTCTTAACCAACTTGCGGAGATGCTGGATGACTTCCAGCAAGCAAAGCCGGAAGCGAATTACACCGAATATGTAGCTACCTTTGGTGAGCCTGCCACATGTGCCGCGGAATTGCTTTCGAGTTTGGGAGAGTCAAAATTTAAAGCTATCCGCAAGAAACGTCTTTTGGCCCGCCGTAGCATATATGTAGCAATTTTGGTCGTATTTGTTCTCATCTCATCTCTTTTGTATTATAAGTACTATCAATCACTTTACTTTAACGAGGATACAGTTGTGGTGATAGGACCAGCAACCCGAATAACCGAGGAAGAAGCAGAGGCAGCCTTTGAACGAACCCCTGTAGATGCCCATTCTGACGGAGGAACAGAAAAATGAAAAAATTTGTGCTTTGTGCCTGACTATAGCGATTTTGTCCACAATAGCAACTTTGGAGTATGCCGATGAACCTGAAAAGAATGTTGTTGATTTAGGCGATGGCTTTTATATGGTGGAGACAATCACGCAGTATTCTATGGGCCGTGCTAATAATACTGCTTCAGGAACAAAAACCGGCGATGTGTATCACGGATCATAATACAACATAAAACTACCTCTGTTTATCTGAGAGAACCACATAAAAACTAATCTCACGGTGGGATTTGATTCTCGACAAGAATCGCGTCTCACCGTGAGATTTATTTTTTACCTGTAGTAGTCCGGGGCGGGAATCAAATCTATTTTACGTTCCGCCCGTTCAGCCTTTGAAAAGATCGGCGAGCATCTGCCCGATTTTAGCAAGAGTATGGTTATCCGAGGCTTTGTGCTCCAAAAGGAACTCCCATTTACCGGCCTCTGTCCGATGGACTTTAATGTGCGTCTTCAGGAGGAACAGCGCGGCGATCAGCACCCCCATTTCCGGCAGGCCGGGAACGGCGAACGTCTGGGCGGCCTGCGCGTTTTCCCGGCAGCGCTTCATTTCGGAGGAAAGAGCGGGCTCCTCCTCCGCGAATGCGATCACCTCATCCCAAAATTCTGCGGGCAGCGGGGCAGGCGGGACCAGCTGGTCTTGATACTGCGAATAAAATTCCGCAAAGCCGGGGTCCCGCTGCGCCAGGGCATATATGGCGATCTTTTGTACGTGTGCAGGATATTCAGCTGTTGGCATTTTCAGTTCAACCTCCACTTTTTCCAGAATTTCCGTCAGTTCCTGGGGCATACATGCCGCCCAGGACTGCCGCAGCTGGCTGAGCTCCGTACCTGTAGCCGCGCGCAGCAGACGGGCATAGCTGCGGATTGCAATCATTAAGTTATGGCTATCATTTGTGTTTGCGAATATTTTGATGGATTTTAAATAGAAAGCGCCTGCTTGAGTAAAATCCCCCTGTTCCAGGGCAATGCAACCCAGTTGGTGGTAAGTGCTGGCCGCACCATACTCGTTTTTTTGTTTTTCCTTAGTTGCCAGCGATTTTTTATACCAGGCTTCGGCGGTTGCAAAATCCTCCTGTTCCTGGGCAATGATACCCAGTTGATGGTAGATGATGGCCGCCCCAAGCCCATTGCCTTGCTTTTCTTCTATCGCCAGCGCCTTTTTGCACCAGGTTTCGGCAGTTGCAAGGTCCCCCCGTTCTTGGGCAACGCTCCCTAGCTGATAGTAGGTGCTGGCCGCCCCAAGCTCATTCCCTTGCCTTTCTTCAATCTCCAAGGACTTTCTGTACCAAGCTTCAGCGGTTGCGAAGTTCCTCTGCTTCTCGGCAATGATGCCTAGTTGATGGTAGGTGCTGGCCGCCCCAGGCGCATTCTCATGCTTTTCTTCAATCTCCAAGGACTTTCTGTACCAAGCTTCGGCGGTTGCAAAGTCCCTCTGCTCCTCGGCAATTCTGCCCAGTTGATGATAGGTGCCAGCCGCCCTTAGCTCATCTCCTTGTTTTTCTTCTATTGCCAGCGCTTTTTTGTACCAAACTTCGGCGGCTGTAAAATCCCGCCGTTCCTGGGCAATGATGCCCAACTGATGGAACGCATCTGCTAAAGTGTCCCCGTGATTAAGAGATTCGGCTTTTTCCGCGAGAACTGAATACAGCGTGTTCGCTTCTGCAAACCGGCGTGCTTCTTTCGCATAATAGGCAAGCCGTTGGGACAAAATCATATAATCGATATCCATGTTTTGAACTTCCGCCAATCGCCTTGCGCAGTAGAAATTCGCAACATTCATCTGATAGATGCTCTTTACTTGATACAGCGGTTCGCCGGTTAAGAAATCTGCGAGACTCCCCATGACATCTACAAAGCTTCTCTGTACAGGCTCCGGAGCGGGCGCCTGGCGCAGCAGGTATCCCCGCAACGCGGGGTGGAGCCGGTAGATGTTCTCCCCAATATGGGTGCAGAAACCTGCCTCTGCCAGGATATGATAACAGGAATCAACCTTATCCGGTTCCGCAGAGCAGTCCGGCGCGTCCAGCATCTTTTTTACGAGATCCGTGTCCGCGTAATACTCGTGCAGGCCTGTCAGCTGCAATACGGGAAGATACCGCTCCATAAGGCCGCCGCCGAATACGGCGTAAGCGGCTTGGAGCCGCCGGGTGCTTTCGTCCCCCTCCATACCCTCAAAGCTGCTCTCCAGATCGGCCAGCAGCTGCTTGGCGGAGCAATTTTGAAGCCGCAGCAGGATGGAGCGGATCGCCAGGGGGTTGCCGCACAGCTTGTCAAGGATTTTCGCGTAGGTCTCGTCCTTTCGGTTCAGCGTCAGGCCAAGATCTCTGACGACTGCGTTGCAGTATTCCCACAGGTCTTCTCCGGTCAAGCCGCCCAGGGGGACCCGGAAGCAGGACTGCACCTCCAGCCAGGCTTCCCGGCTTCGGCTTGTGAGCAGGACCTTGCTTTTCCCGCTGCGGAGCCCTTTCAGAAGCCGGGCCAGGACATTCCGGTCCTCCGCGTCGAGCTGGGGCTGAACCTCCGTACCCTCAATGCCGGAGGCGGATTCAAAGTTATCCCACACCAGCAGACAGGGCTTGTCCCGCAGCAGTCGCGTCAAAAGCTCCAGCCGTTCCTCTGGCGAACCCGCCATGGCGGAAGTCCCCACCAGCTTGTCCAGCAGCTGGTTGACGACATATTCGGCTGAGTGAATCTCCTGGAAATCGAACCAGAAAACGTTCCCCGACAGCCCGCCGGTCCGGTTCTGCCAGCGCAGGAAGCCCTTTGCCAGAGTGGTTTTGCCGACTCCGGCCTGGCCGTGTATCAGGATCGCCGCCTGGGGCTGACGGAGCACGGCGCGCTCCAGCCTCTGGATATCGCCGCCTCTGCCGATAAAACCGTAATCGCCGTCCACTCGCGCGCCTTCCGGCAGAGGGGAGGCCTTTTCGCCGGATGCCTCCGCGGACCGGAGCTTCGCTAAAACCGCGCTTTCAGAGGTCATCTGCTGGTACAGGACCGGGACGACCCAGTCCTGCAGGGGCAGCGTTCCCACCATGCAGTCCCGCGCGGAGCGGCGCCGCATCTCTCCCCGGCCGGCGCGCACCGCTTCCGATACTTTCCCGGTGGAGAACAGGCGCTCGTAAAACGCCGGGATGAATACTTTCGCGCCGCTTACATACAGGGAGTAGCCCATGGCGACCACGCTGCGGACGCCGGCCTTGAGCAGTCCCGCCGCTACGCTGGCGAACGGATCCTGCGCCTGACTGTCGATCATGCCGGACCGGCAGGCGTTCATCACGATGAAGGGGATGTTGTATTCCGCCAGCAGCTGGGCAAGCAGCCGTGTGTCGATGGAGTCCGGTTCGCCGCTTTCCGTTTCAAAGACAAGCTGACCCTCCGGGGCGGCATACAGGTTTCCGGGAGGCGCGTCCACGACCTCGCCGTAGCCGCCGTGGCCGTCAAAATGTACGATGTGGTAGTAACCGGGGCGGCTGCTGAGGGACTTCCTCAGCTGGTCAAAGGTGGGCGGGCGCAGAATGTCCACAGTGACCGGCAGGCGCTTTTCGCTGATGTACTCCATCAAGCTTCCGGCCAGCGCCGTGTAACTGACATCGTATTCTCCGTAGGGGCGGGGAATGACGTACAGAATGTGGATTTCGTCTTGAGTGGAAGCCACCTTCAGGGGCGGCGGGTCGCCGATGCTGGAAAGCTGCCGGTCAATGCAGCAGCGCAGGGCCAGCCAGCCGTCGTCCCCGCTGTACAGGGTCTCCCAGGGCCAGGACATGATTTCGGGAGAATCGCTGGTAACTTTTATACGGAAATCCTCGAAATTCTGCCGCTTCGCGTCCTGGTACCAGTCCCGCGCGTATCCGGCAAACAGCGCGTCGAAGATTTCGGCACCCCATGCCCGCATGGTTTCTGTGATGCACTCCGCCAATTGAGGGTACGCGCCGAAGGGGGACTGCAGATAGTCCTCCAGATACCAGCGCAGCTCCGGAAGAAATTTTCTGGACGGATGCCCTTTTACGGGAACCTCCGCGGGATCCGGCAGGAGGACCGGCGCGGTGCGCTTCATATCCGTGCTGCGGATGACCTCGAACAGAGCTCCGCCGCCTTGATTTTCGATGTGATGAATCTGAATTTCCATGAGAACGGCCTCCTTTGAATTTAAGATGTGCGGCGCATCTCGCCGCGCAGGCTGCGCTGCCGGTTATTGAAATTGGACGATCACGTTGTAGCGGCGGTCAACCGCCTTCACAACCGGCTCGTAGACCGCTTTTACCATCTTGACGGCAAGCTCATTCGCGGCCTGCCCGTTTGCCGCGGTGTCAAATATCTCCTCCAGCCGGGACCGGAGGTCCCGTTCAATGGCCTTGTAGTCCGCCAGGGTCAGTTCTATGTCTCCCCGGGCCAGCAGGCTTTCCTCAACCGCGTCTACGATGATGTTGTCCGGGTCAATTTCGATGGCCTGCAAATAGGCGGGGCCGATTCGGATGGTGACTGTCTTCGCGTCTTTGTCCTCTATTACATTGGCCGCGGTCAGATTGTCCAGATCCACAACGAAATAGCCTGTCCCGGTGTAGGATACGTTCTGCGTCTTCTTCAGGAAGTCGAAGTCCAGCTGCTTGATGAGGCGGTCGGTCAGCTTGGTGGAGACCGTGCCGCTTTGCTCGCTGACAATCAGTTTCCGGGTCTCATTCTGCCCGGAGAGAATGACGTCGGAAAAATTGACCTCCACGCCGCTGGAGCGAAGGTAGATCGTGTCCAAATCGACCGGCTCAATGCCGTCCGAAACCCCCATCCGGGAGGGACCGGCGCCATGGGCGCAGCCCCAGATGACGACGGCGGCCAACAGCGCGGCCAGCACGCCGGCGGTGATATTCAGCAGTTTTTGCCTGTTTTTCATGGCCCTTTCCCCCCTGTGGAAACGAGCCCGGCCCCGGACTCGGAGCCTGGGCCGGCGCCGCGGCTTCTCCTCACGGGCGGCAGCGGAATCGCAATTTGAAACAGTTCCTTCAGGATCCATTTGAGGACGAAGAACGTGAGCAGCGGCATGAGACAGTTGGTCAGGATCAGAATGGCGATGGAGTTTAAGCATCTGCGGATGGTGTTCTGAAAGTGCAGCATGAGATCCGAGAGATCGTCGATGGCCGTCTGGAAGAGGCCGGACAGCTTTTCAAAGATGGTTTTGTCCTCAGCGCCGCCTTCCATGGCTTCGTTGAGTTTTCCAGCCCCATTCTCCGTTTCTTCAATCGTTTCATCGACGTATGCCGTGAGATCGGACGCGACCACTTTGGTGATGTGCGTGTTGCACGGAACGACGAACGCCACCGCCAGGCCGAGAACACAGAGCCGGACCGCTAAGCTCTTCAGAATGTCTTTCCGGGTAGCGGTGAACAGCATTCCCGTAAAACACGCTAGGGGAATGAGGATGGAGAACGCCGCCTTGATCCCGTACCGGATCAGGATTTTTTCCAGGAACAGAACCACGAGGATGGCCACAAAATAGATGTTCATGTCCGCCAGGCTATCTGCCAGGGGCGTTGCGAAGTCGTCCGGCAGCGCGGAGATCGCCAAAGAGGTGGAAAGGGTGGCCGCCGATAATTTCATCACGGTATTGCTGCTGTCCTCGATGCTTTCAACGGAGTCCCGGACAAAGCCCGACTCCGGGAGCTTTGACGTGGCGACAAAGAACGAGAGCGCGGCGACGAGGGACAGCGATAGGAGTTTAACAGCCAGAGCGGCGTGCTTTGCAGATAACATGTCCATACCCTCCTTACGTCAATACTATGAACCGGGACTCCATAACATTTGCGGCTCAAGCCACATCATACCACAAAAAATGGAAAAGTACAATATTCGACAGGCGATGCCGTTTGAAAAGAGGGAAAAAAGGAGGGCCCCGCTGAAAAAGATTTTGTGTTTTCGGTTGCGCTTTCCCCGCCTGCGTGTCTTAATTATTTAGAGAGCTTGAGAGGAGGGGTGAGGAATGATCGTCTTTACGGTCCCAGGAGACGGCGGGGACGGCGCGGCCTTTATGCAGGACCTCTACGACCGCTATTCCCGGCTGATGTTCGCGGAGGCCCTGCGCCGGGTGTCCAGCCGTCAGGACTGCGAGGACATTGTACAGGACGCCGTGACGAAGCTGTGCGAAAAGCTGGACACCCTGCGGGCGCTTCCGCCCGCGGCCCTGCCGGCGTATATCATACTGACGGTAAAGCACGAGGCCATCAATTACCTGCGCCACCAGGCGGTGGTGAACAGGCACATTGCGGATCTGGACGACGGCTGCCTGGACGAGCGGGAATCTTCCGAGCCGCCGCCGGAGGAGGTGGCCGAGCTGCGGGAGGGACTGGACAGCCTGTCCAGGGTCTGGCCCCTGCTGCCGGAGGAGGACCAGGAGCTGCTGTATCGAAAATACGCGCTGGGACAGGACAACGCGGAGCTGGCGGAGGCGTTCCACTGCCGGAGGGACAGCGTGCGGATGCGCCTGACCCGGGCCCGGCGGCGGGCGGCGGCGCTGATGAAGGGAGGGCACGGCGGTGACAAGGCAAGAACGTTTGCTTGAGAACTATGAGGACGCTCTGTTTTCCCTGCTGATGGAGAGCGTGGTGCTCCAGGAGGGGGAGCGGCTGGAGGAGCTGAACCGCAAACTGCTGTCGGACCCGGCGGCGGCGGTTCCCGAGAGCCTGGACCGGCGGTGCCGGAAGGCGATCCGCCGGCAGGCCATGATGCGGAAACGCCGGACGGCCTTCCGGGGGACGGGGAAGGTGCTGCGGGCCGCCGCCGTCGCCGCGGCGGTCATGGCCACGCTGTTCACCACCGCCTTCGCCGTGTCGGAGGACTTCCGGACCGCGGCGCTGGAGCTGGCGCGGACGGTGACAGGCTCCTACACCCAATTGGACATCCGGCGCGCCGGAGAGTCCGGCGGCGAGACGGCGGGGGAGTATTTCAAGCGGGTGGAGGTCGGCTGGATCCCGGAGGGCTTCTCCTACTGCGGCGGGGAATACGACGCCTGGGCGGAGTTTGAGAACAGCCGGGGGCAGTCCCTCCGGGTGGAGGTCTACCCGGAAAACGAGCTTCCCGGGGAATACGACGTCGAGCTTCAGAGCTATCACTATGAGGGGACCTTCAACCTCAAGGGGCAGATGGGCCGCTGGTTTACGAAGGACGGCGAGGTGGTCATGGATGTTCCCGACCACAGCGACGGGTTCTACTTCGTGGTCAGGACCTCCGGCGGACTCCCTGTGGATACGGCGAAGAAAGTTGCGGAAAACCTCCGCCGGAGCCCCGGCGCCGGGTATTTCGAGAACGCGAAGATTGGCTGGATTCCGGAGGGCTTCACTTACCAGGAGGGCCGGTACGACTGGTACGCCAAATTCCAGGACGCCTCCGGCCGTTGGATTTGGATTTACCTCTACGACGGGAACGGGTCCCTGCACATCGACACGGAGGACGCCGAACGGGTGGAGGATGTCCTGGTCAACGGCAACGAGGGCCTCTGCGTGGTCAAAAACGGGTATATCCATATCGTCGTGACGGACCTGCCCCATCTTTTGTATATCGACGTGATCGCCTCCGACCAGCTTACCGTGTCCACGGTGAACCGGGTGGTGGAAAATATCACGATCCTCCCATAAAATGGTTGCGCTTTTGCTTCTGAGGAGTCTTATCTTACAGGGGATAAGCCGCCCCAAATTTTTCCGATTAGGAGTGATATCATGAAACGAGCGAACTGCTTCACATCCTTCCTGGCCGGGGTGGGGACCGCCCTGGCCCTGACGGCCTGCCTGACCACGGCCCTGGCGGCCTCGGGGAAGGTGAGCTACAACTTCGCCAACGTCTCCCTGGACGGGACGAAGAAAATCACGGCGGGACAGGACATCACCGCCGCCAACGGGCAGAAGATCCCGGGCTCCATCCTCTACACCGACGCAGCGGGCGGGAAGACGAACTATCTGCCCATCCGGACCATCAGCGAGCTGCTGGGCACGGAGATCGGCTATGACTCCGCCAGCAAGACCATCCTCCTGGGCAAGCAGCCCGCCAAGGCCGCGGAGACCTCCAAGCCCGCCTCCGGCGCCGACGCCGCCAAAACTGCCTCCAAGGGCGTGCCCCTGAACGCCAAGCTGGGGGACAAGGCCCTGATCGTCAGCCGGGGCGGAACCCTGCTGCCGGACGACGACCCGGGGTCCTACGTGGGGACCGAGAAGTCGTTCCTGGACAAGAACGGCGAGCTGCGTACCGAGTGGCTGGTGGGAAACGAAGAGGCGCTGGAGGCCAGCGACAAAAAGCTGCTGAAAACCCTGGTGAACGGGGACTACCCCAAGAACAGCAAGGGGGAGAGCTACGGAGACATCCAGCTGGCTTCCTATGTGGGCTACTGGCCGGATCTGGAGCACTTGGCCGCCTACCCGCCGGAGGACCGTCCCGAGGGATACATCCGCGGCTCCGAGCTCCACGCCGAGGGCAAGAAGCTGAACGGCCTTTCCGAGAAGGAATGCCCCCACGAGTACACCATCCCTCTGTACGACTCTGAGGGCAGGGTTATCGGGGAGTACAAGGCGGGCTGCGGCGGACATTCCTCCTCCGGCGTCACCATGACCCCCCAGGAGGCCCAGCAGGCCTACCTCAAGTCCCTGGGCCTGATGGATTGACCCCGCGCGCTTCGCGTATACGGAAATTCTATATTTACATAAGGAGTGTTACGCATGAAAAAGACCAGACGCATCGCCTCTTTCCTGGCCGGGGTGGGGACCGCCCTGGCGCTGACGGCCTGCCTGACCACGGCCCTGGCGGCCTCGGGGAAGGTGAGCTACAACTTCGCCAACGTCTCCCTGGACGGGACGAAGAAAATCACGGCGGGACAGGACATCACCGCCGCCAACGGGCAGAAGATCCCGGGCTCCATCCTCTACACCGACGCAGCGGGCGGGAAGACGAACTATCTGCCCATCCGGACCATCAGCGAGCTGCTGGGCACGGAGATCGGCTATGACTCCGCCAGCAAGACCATCCTCCTGGGCAAGCAGCCCGCCAAGGCCGCGGAGACCTCCAAGCCCGCCTCCGGCGCCGACGCCGCCAAAACTGCCTCCAAGGGCGTGCCCCTGAACGCCAAGCTGGGGGACAAGGCCCTGATCGTCAGCCGGGGCGGGACCCTGCTGCCGGACGACGACCCGCAGTCCTACCGGGGCCCGGAAAAGATGTTCATCGACAAAAACGGCGGACTGCGGGCCGAGTGGAAGGTGGGAAACAAGGAGACCATCAGCGACCTGCCCGCAAAGGACATCCTGCTGGCCACCCTGGTGAACGGGGACTACCCCAAGAACAGCAAGGGCGAGAGCTATGGGAACGTTCTGCTGTCGGAGTACGTGGGCTACTGGCCGGACCTGGAGCACATGGCGGAGTACCCGCCGGAGAACCGTCCCGAGGGGTATATCCGGCAGAAAGAGCTGGACGCCGGGGGCGAGAAGCTGCACGGCCTGTCCAAGGAGGAGTGCCCCCACGAGTACACCATCCCCCTGTACGACTGCGAGGGCAAGGTCATCGGGGAATATAAAGGCGCGTGCCAGGGGCATTACAACACGGAAGGGCTGTCCATGGAGGAAGTCCGGAAGCTCTACGAGCAGGGCGAGACCTGGTAACGCGGCGCGCCGTTCCAGCAAAACGGTCCCGGGGGTCCGGAAGCTTCCATTCTTTACGGCACAAAGAGGCCGCGGAAATTCAACGAATTTCCGCGGCCTTTGCCATGCGCATGGGTTTGGATACCGCCCGCCGTCACGGTATGCCGCTCCACTTCTTCCCCCAGGCGGTGGCCCAGCGCTCGCAGTAAAGGGCGTCGTAGGGGATCCGGCGCTTTTGCCGGTAGCTCGCGAAGCAGTGATACCAGACGGCGCTGGGGAGCACGACGAGAACCCAGTACAGGGGCCCCAGGAACAGGCACTGGATGGTGTGGCCGTACTCGTGGACCCGCAGCCCGGGGTTCTCCTGCCCGCCGAGAAAGAGGAAGACCCCCAGGGACAGCCCGCCCTGGCCCCCCGGCAGGTAGGTGACGGAGCTGTTGCAGAACCGCTCCCTGCGGGAATGGGGATAGCACAGGAAAACCAGCAGGCCGGCGAGGTTCACCGGCAGCCCCCAGGTGAACTGAACGAGGTAGAAAAGCGCCCTGGGCCAGCCGGAGGCGGCAATGGCTCCGCCCCGGCCCGTCTTGTCCCTGTTCAAGGCCTCCCCCCCTTTTGCCGGTTTATAAGCATAGAATACCATAGTTTCCCAGGGAAAGCGAGAGGAAAAACCGCCCGCCCCTCAAAAGGCCGGGCCGGGGGAAAAATATGGCCCCGGATTCCTTGACATCATAGCGAAAATATACTATTGTTATTAGCATTAGGGCCCCTTTGCGCTCTTTTATCCGGGCGTAAAACGGCGGGCCCGGGCAGGTGGAGAAGA
The DNA here is from genome assembly GCA_950097265.1 of uncultured Oscillibacter sp. Taxonomy (GTDB): domain Bacteria; phylum Bacillota; class Clostridia; order Oscillospirales; family Oscillospiraceae; genus Oscillibacter. The sequence continues at coordinate 138,117 of CATNDJ010000001.1, read as the reverse complement.
GAATGGAAAACTTTGTCATTGCATTGACGTGCTTCGGTATATGCCTGATTTTTGTGGCCCTGCTGCTTTTGATCAACGGGGAGGGGGCCCAGGAACAGAAGCTGCTGATTTTCATCATGTGCGGCACGCTGGTGCAGAGCGCGGGGTATCTTCTGGAGCTGACGGCCCCCACGCTGGAGGCCGCCGTGACGGCGGTGACGGTGGAAAACCTGGGACACACCTTTGTCCCCCTGTGCTACTGCTGGTTTATTTACGCCTACTGCTACGCCGCGCCGCCCAAGAAGCTGCTGTGCCTCCTGGGCGCCGTCAACTTCCTGGCGCTGCCCACGGTGTTTTTCAACTGGAACGGCCTGTTCTACCGGGAGTTTCAATGGCTGACCGCTCCGGACGGCTACCACTACATCAGCATCGCCTACGGCCCGCTGTACATGCTCTTTATGGTGAGCCGCATCGGCGTTCCCTATCTCCTCTGTATGTACACCCTGTTCCGGGCGGTGCGCCTCCGCTCGGATCAGCGGATCAACCGCCAGTACAAATCCATCCTGCTCATCTCCACCATGCCCATCATCATGCTGGCGGCCTATGTCTGCAAGCTCACGAAGGTGTTCGACCTGACTCCGGTGACCCTGGCCATCTCTATGTCCCTGGTGGTCATCGTGGTGTGGAGCCGCCGGAACTACGACTTCCGGCACCTGGCGGCGGAGAAGGTGCTGGAGAGCCTGGGGGACGGGGTTATCGCCCTGGACGACCACGACCGGCTGGTCAGCTACAACCAGGCAGCCGCCCACATCTTCGTCAACCTGCCATCCCACAAGCTGGGGGAGGACATCCGGGTAATGGAGGAGTTCCGGGAAGAGATGCTCAACGAAAACATCCCCTGGAGCTTTTCCATCAACGGGCAGCACTACGAGTGCCACAGCAAACAGATTGTGGACGAAAACGGCCGGAAACAGGGCTGCGTCATCCTGATTCTGGATATGACGGATGTCAAGGCCTACATCAATGAAATCAAGCGGGTGCGGCAGCAGGCGGAGAAAGCCAACATCGCCAAAAGCGAGTTCCTGGCCAACATGTCCCACGAAATCCGCACCCCGATGAACGCCATCATAGGGCTGAACGACATCATTATGGAGGAAAGCGAGGACCCCTCCATATACGCCCACGCCAAGGACGTGCAGTCTGCGGCCAAAAACCTGCTGGCAATTATCAACGACATCCTGGACCTGTCCAAGGTGGAGGCGGGCAAGATGGAGCTGGTGTACGCGGACTACCACCTGAAGACCGTGGTGGACGAGGTGGTGGGCATGATGGACCTGGCTGCCTCCAAGCGCGGGCTGATTATGAAATACGAGTGCGACCGCTCGCTGCCCTGCCGGTACAACGGCGACGAGGGGCGGATCAAACAAATTCTCATCAACATCCTCAACAACGCCATCAAATTCACAAAAGAGGGCTACGTCCGGGCCTGCGTCACCGGCGTGCCCGGTCCGCAGGAGGACGAGGAGCTGATTACCTTCCGGGTGGAGGACACCGGCTGCGGAATCCGGGAGGAGGACCTGGGAAAGATTTTTGAGGACTTCCGCCAGGTGGACTCCAAGCGAAACCGGAGCGTGGAGGGCACCGGCCTGGGGCTGGCCATCGTCAAGCACATGGTGGAGCTGATGGGCGGGGACATCAAGGTGGAGAGCGTCTACGGAGAGGGGACCGCGGTGTCCATCACGATCCCGCAGAAGATCGTGGACCGGCGGCCCATCTCGGAGGTCCCGGAGCTCCTCCCGTCGGAGATGGAACAGGCCGAGGCCTTCACGGCCCCCGGGGTGAAGGTGCTGCTGGTGGACGACAACCTGATTAACCGCAAGGTGGCCCGGGGCTTTTTGAAGAGCTATGCCTTCGACCTCACGGAGGCCGAGAGCGGACCGGAGGCCATTGAGCTGGTGCGCCGGAACCGGTACGATATCATTTTCATGGACCACATGATGCCCGTCATGGACGGCATCGAGGCGGCGGAGATCATCCGCCGGGACTGCGGGGAGAACGGAACCGCCCCGGCCATCATCGCCCTGACGGCCAACGCCATGTCGGGCATGCGGGAGCGCTTTTTGGAAAAGGGGTTTCAGGATTTCATCGCCAAGCCCCTGGACCGGCGGGAGCTGGGCCGGCTTCTGGCCTGCTGGGTCCCGGAGGAGCGCCGGGAGGCGGCCGCCGGGGAGGCGGCGGAGCCCGCCCCTGCGGATTTGAGCGGTTTTCAAATTGAGGGGATTGACATCAGCGCCGCATCCCGTTATTATGTTGGCGACGAAGCGGGCTTCGCCGATCTGCTGGAGCTCTACCACATGGACGGGCAGCGCAAAAAGGCGCTTCTGCGGGAGCTGGCCGGGTCCGATATCTCCCGCTATCAGGTGGAGGTCCACGGGCTGAAAAGCGCCTCCGCCAACATCGGGGCCATGGACGTTTCCAACATGGCCCGGGCCCAGGAGAACGCCGCCGCCCAGGGCGACACAGAGTTCATCGCCCGCCAGTTCCCCGCGCTGATGGAGAACTATGAGAGGCTGCTGGAGAACATCGGCCTGTTTTTGGAGAAGCGGCGGCAGGACGCCCCCCGGGAGGAAGCGCTGCCGCCCCTGCCCCCGGAGGAGCTGGAAGAGCGGGTGAGGGGAGCCCTGGATGAATTGGAGCATTTCCGGTCGAAGGAATGCGCCGGAGCCGTGGAGGACCTTCTGCGCCACGAGCTGCCGCAGGAGGCGGCAGACAGCCTCCGGGAGATTCAGGGACAACTGAAGCTGTATGAGGACGACAACGCGGAAGCGCTGCTGAACCAGCTTTTGAGCAAACTTGAAAAGGAGACGGGAAGCAAATGACTCAGATGAGAAGAAGAGGCTATCGGAAGCGCATTTTAGCGGTAGACGACGCGGCCACCATTCTGCTGCGGATTACGGACACCCTGGAAAAGTATTACGACGTGGTCACAGTCAATTCCGGCGCCCGGGCTCTGCGGTTTCTGGAGCAGGAGAAGCCCGACCTGATTTTGCTGGACATCCGCATGGTGCCCAAGGACGGCTTTGAGACTCTGCGGGAAATCCGCGCCATGGAGGACCGGGCCGACATCCCGGTGATCATGCTGACCGGCATGGAGGACAGGAAGTCCGTCATGGAGGGCATCAATCTGGGGATTGCCGATTATGTCCTGAAGCCCTTCGCCCCCGACGACCTGCTGGAGCGGATTCAGCGGGCGCTGGACCCGAACAAGCAGGACCGTACCTATTACTGAACCGCCAGGAGAATGTGACTTATGAATACCGCCGTGACAAGAGAAGAGCTTGAGCAGATTCTGGACCAGGCGCTGCAGGATGTAACGGAGCGGACCGCCGGGGTCCGCCTGCACCAGGGGGACCAGCCCCTGGGGGAGGACCTGTGCACCGTCCACATCACCTTCGACAAGGGCTTCGGCACCAGCCTCACCCTCTGCGCGGACACCAGCCTGCTCTCCCGCATGGCCCGCAACTCCTTCCACGAGGAGGCGGTAACGCCCGAGGACGTGGAGGAGTTCAGCAAGGAGTATTTCAACGTGCTCTGCGGCAAAATCGTGGGGGCCATGTACCGGGCCACCCAGGTCCCGGCCCACTTCGGCGCCCCGGTGTTTTACCATGGGCGCTATGAGCCGGAGGGCCAGGACGCGCAGTTTATTCTCACCTACTCCGACGAACACGCGGAGAGCGCGCAGCTGATACATCATGTGCCCAGCGCCCATAAGGACGGGCCGGCCGGGACCGAATAAAGGGGGACAATCAAATGAGCAGGCGAATTATGGTGGTGGACGACTCCCGGCTGGTCCGGGTCCAGATGGAGGACGTCCTGAAGGGAACGGATTACGAGATTGCGGCCCACTGCCGCAGCGGCGAGGAGGCCATTGAGCGCTACGCCGAGGTACAGCCCGACCTGGTGACCATGGACATCATCATGCAGGGAATGGACGGTCTGGACGCCGCGGAGATCATTCTGAAAGAGAACCCGGACGCGAGGATCGTAATGGTTTCCTCCCTGGCCTACGACGATACCTTTGAGAGGGCCAAGGCCATCGGGGCCAGGGGCTTTGCGGATAAGCCGTTCCATCAGGAGCAGCTTTTGAAGGTGTTTGAAGAGGCTTTGTCATAAACCGAACGGCTCCCGCTTTTCGAGCTTTCTGCCGAAAAGCGGGAGCCGTTTTGCCTTGCGGAATTTTGCCTCATGCCATATCGATCATGACCTTGTAGATGCGCTCTTTGTCGTGAATCGCCGTTTCAAACGCCTTCTGCGCCTGCTCCAGGGGAAAGGTTTCCGTGACGATGGAGCCGAAATCCAGATTCCCCGCGGCGACCGCGCCGATGCAGAGGGGGTAGAGGTTGCAGTAGCGGAAGACGGAGATACCTGAATGCCGCTTTTCCCCAGTTCGCAGTATTTCATAGTCAAACCATCTCCTTTACAGACTTTGCAAAATCATCTCTCCGCCGCGGCGCTCAGTCAAAGAACTTTCCCACATAGGGCGGACGCGGGCAAACCCTTCCGCGTATTGGATGCCCTTCTTGAAGCGGATGGCCAGGGACCCGCGGTGGGCGGTCCGGCGGCCGTAGGTCTCGACCATGAACGCCTGGGTGGGAACCTGCTTCATGGCTTCCAGCTTGACGCCGTAGACGTCGCTGACGTCTATGATGGTGTCCGGGATAAATTTGCACATGTCGGGCTGATCCGGCTCAAAGGTGAAGATCTGAACCTGGCCCGTAGGCGGGATTTCCGGGAAAGTGCCGGTTACATTGGCAATGCGCAGGGCCGCAATGACCGCTTTGTGGACATTGTCGTGGTCCGTGTTGAGGGGGTCGTACCGGGAGTGGGTGAGGACGATGCCGGGGTGAAATTTCCGGATGTCCAGGGCCAGGCGCATAATATCGGTCTTTTCAAAGGTGAGCAGGTGATCTTCCATATCGTAGAAGCTGATTTCCGCCCCCAAGACCTCCGCCGCCCTCCGGGCCTCCTGCTTGCGGATATCCGTCACCTCTTCCTCCGAGATGCCGGGACGGTTTTTCCAAAGGCTCTCGGATTCGCCCCGCTGGCCCAGCGTGACGTCGATGATTTTTACCGCGTGTCCGTTCTTCGCGTACTGCGCAATTGTGCCGCCGGCCCTCCATACGAAGTCAACGGCGTGGGCGCTTACGACAAGAACCCGCTTTTTTTCTGCTTCCATCTTCGTTTCCTCCTTGTTCATATAGTTTAGCCTGAAGGCTTTTTGATAATTTGAAAACCAAAAATATGGCAAAATAAAGTAAAAATGTTTTTATTTCAATCTCAAGAACGTTCTTATTTTTGAGGAAAAATAAAGCGCGCCACCGGGTGGGAGCGGTACACAGAGGAACTCCGCAAACAGAAGGAACGTGGGGCGGTTCAGGAGAGGCGCTGTGAGGGAGAAGGGGAATGCGGCTTCTGCAATGGCGCTGCCGCTCCTGAACGCCGGCATAATAAGAACGTTCTCAAATTTTCCGCCAAAAACACCCGGCGGCAGCCGAGGTCATGACCGCTCCCCGGGCTGCGCCGGAGAAGCCGCCGGCGCGAGGGCCGGAAGCGGCTTTCGGCGTTCTCCCGGGACAGAACGTGGGGGGCTTCCGCGCCCTGCATGGAAAGGGCTCATGTGCTGCGGCGGACCAGCAGTCTGACGGGGGTCTGAATGATTTCCTTTTGCGGCAGATCGTATTCGATTTGAGCGATCAGCTGCTCGGCGGCGATCCGCCCCATGGCGGCTTTCTGGATGTGGATGGTGGTCAGCTCCGGCTCCACGATGCAGCTGTTTTGGTCGTCGTCAAAGCCGATAATGGCCACGTCCTCCGGGACGCGCAGGCCGCGGCGGAGGGCGGCCTTGACCGCGCCGACGCCGATGAGGTCGCTGGTGCAGTAGAGAGCGGTAGGGGGGACAGGGAGGTCCAGCAGGGAGCTGGCGCCTTCGATGGCCTGTTCCATGGTGGGCTCCACAATCCGGATGTTCCGGTTGTCTACCGGAATACCGGCTTTTAAGAGGGCGTCGTAATATCCCTTGTTTCTCCCGGCGTACACGTGGGGTGAAAATTTACCGGCCAACAGGCCGATGTGCCGGTGGCCGCGGTCCAGCAGGTGCTCCATGGCCAGCAGCGCGCCGTTATACTGATCTGCGGTGACGCAGACGAGGTTTTCCAGGTCCATGGCGTTGTTGAGCAGAACCACCGGCATCCCCTGGCGTTGCAGGTCCAGCACCATCTGTTCGTCGGACTGCCCGGCGAGGATGATGCCGTCCAGCTGCTTTTTGATATAGAGCTGCCCGTTAGGCAGGCGCAGCCCGCGGTCCGACGATATAAAGAGGCTGTATCCCTTTTGGCTGCATGTTTGCAGGACGCTTTCAAAAATCGTGGAGTAAAAGGGGTTTGTAACGACCGCGTACTGCTTTTCGTAGATGACGAATCCAATATTGTTCGTTCTTTTTCGGACCATGGCCTGTGCAATGGCGTTGGGCGTATAATTCAGCCGGTTGGCAGCCAGGTAAATGGTCTCCTTCGCCCGCTTGGAAACACGTTCGGGGTTTACAAACGCACGGGAAACCGTTGCCTTGGAGTAGCCGCTGAGCTTGGCAACATCAAGAATAGTCGCAGACATCGAAACCTCTCCCAAAAAAGAGAACGTTCTCATATTTTTAAGACCGTTATAACAGCCTCTTGGAAAAATGTCAATATATTTCGCGCGGCACAGACAGAATTCGGCGAAACCGCCAAAGTTTCCGCTTGGATTTTAGTAATCTGAGACGGTAAAAGCCCGGGGCTTTCCGGAAATCCAGCGGACGGGGCTTCCCGGCTGGCGGAGAAAAGACCGACCGGCCCCGCCGGGGGCCGGCCGTGCCGGGAAGGGCCTTTGTCAGTTCTCCTTCTCCATCATGATCTCCAAAATCGTCCGGTCCGTCTCCACCATGCCCGGTACACTGACCCGGCCCATGCTGCGGACGGCCTCTTCCGGCGTGGCGCCGCAGATGCCGTTGGTGGACTGGAGGACCACGCCGTCCATGGCCAGGTAGGCGCACATCAGCGCCGCGTTGGCCGCCGTGGCCAGCTTCAGGGCGCAGCCGATTTTTCCGCCGTCGCAGACCATGCCCGTCAGGTCCCCGCTCATGTTGATGACGGCCCCGCCGATCTGCCCGTCCGTGCCCCCCATCAGCCAGACCATGGCCGCGGAGGCCGCCGTGGCGGCGGAGACCCCGCAGCCGCAGGTGGCGGAGAGCTTCCCGGTGAAGAGCTTGATGTACACGTTGAGGGTGTGGGAGAAGGCCAGGGCCTTCACCAGCCGCTCGTTGGAAGCACCCAGATGCCGGGCCATCTCCACCACGGGGATGACGGCGGTCAATCCGTGGTTCCCGCTGCCCGCGCTGCTCATGACGGCGTAAGGACAGCCGCTCATGCGTCCCTCGGCGCTGGCGGCCACCCGGGCCATGACCCGGCTGAACAGGTTATCCCCCATGCCGCCGGAGGCCGCCTGGCGCTTCAGCGCTCCGGCGATGCCGATGCCCGGGTCGTGCTCCAGGCCGTAGTCCGCCAGGCTCTCGTTCATCTCCGCGCCCTCCAGCATGAAGGCCAGCTCCTCCTCGGAGCACTGCTCCACCAGGGCTCGAATCTCCGCCAGCGTCATGGTTTTCAGTCCGTCGTGGAGGGCGTCGCCGCCCCCGGCGGACCAGGGCTTTTCCAGAAGCACCTCGTTGTTCCGCTTGGTATAGATAACGTTGGAGTGGGTACCCCGGATGACGCTGAGGCCCACGCCGGCGGTGGTGATGACCTCCGCCCGGGCGTAGAGCTGAGGCTCGTCATGCCGGATGGCCACCGCCACATGGCGTCCCTCCACTAGGGCGACGGCCTGGGCGGAGACCGCATCGCTGAGGTCCTCCAGGAGCCGCAGGCCCTTCTCCGGGTTCCGGAGGCAGGCCCCCAGGGCGGCGGCGTACTTCAGCCCCACCCGGGGGAAGCCGGGAATGCCCACGCTCATGCCGTTTTTGTAAATGCCGGGGTTCACCTCCAGTTTGACGGAGACGATTTCGCCTCCAATGGCGCGGCAGGCGTCCGCGGCGGCCAGGGCCACGCAGACCGGCTCCGTGCAGCCCAGGGCGGGGACCACCTCCTGGTGCAGCAGGGCCAGCAGTTCTTCCTTTGTAATCATGGGGGATGCTCCTCTCAAAAGTAGTTTTAAACGTCTGTTCTTATGATACCATAAAAGCAAATTCTGTGCCGGATATTTTTCCGCTGATTTCCCCCAAATCCCTTGCAAAACGGCGGGAACTGTGATTAACTGGTTTAAGAAAATGGTTAAAGGAGAGATAAGATGCCGGCCAAAAAGAAAATTTCCGTCATCGCCCTGGACCCCAGGGCGGGGGAGTCCTACAAATCCGACATCCTCAAGCTGTTCGCGGAGGCGGCGGACGTCTCCGTCTTCTCCGTGCTGGACGGCAGCGCCGCCGGGGTGCTGGACCGGGCGGACCTGTTCGTGGCCTCCACTGACGCCTACGGCTCCCCGGAGGAGCTGATGCGCCACATCCCCATCGACAGCCAGACCATGGCGGTGGAGGTCTCCTTCCGCTGGAGCGAGCTCCGGAAGCTCAAGGAGCTCCCGGCGGGAAGCCGGGTGCTGTTTGTCAACATGACCCAGACCATGGCTCGGGAGGCCATCGCCCAGCTGGAGCAGTTCGGCATCACCCACATCCACTGGATTCCCTTCTACCCCGGCGCGCCGGAGGTCCCGGACGTCCGCATCGCCGTGACCCCGGACGAGATGCGCTACGTCCCCCCGGGGATGGACGCCGTCATCGACCTGGGCCAGCGGGTGTGCACCTCCGGCATGATGATTGAAATCGCCCTGCGGCTGGGGCTGGAGTCCCTGCTGGAAGGGGCGGCCTTCCAGCAGTACGCCCAGGAGGTGGCCACCAGCAACTACAGCTTCGACCGGATGTTCGCCCGGTCCATCCGCCTGGAGAGCCAGTTTCACATTTTAATGGAGAGCCTGGAGGACGGCGTGGTGGGCGTCAACGAGAGGGGAGAGGTCTTCGCTTGCAGCTGCCGGGCGGAGGAGATGACCTGCGTCAGCGCCTCCCTGGTCCAGGGGCGGCGCTGCGAGGAGGTGTTTCCCTACATCCCCTTCGCCCAGTGCCTTCAAAGCCGCCGGACCCTGCCCGTCAAGGCCGTCAAGGTCAACGGCGTGAACCTCAGCGTGGAGGTGGTGCCGGTCATCCGGCAAAACGCCTGCATCGGGGCCTTCGCCCTGCTCCAGCGCTTCAACGACGTGGAGGCCCGTCAGAGCGAGCTGCGGAGCCAGCTCTATCACAAGGGGCACTACGCCAAGTACAGCTTCGCCGACGTGGTGGGTCGGTCGGAGGCTATCGGCAGGACCAAGGAGACTCTGGCACGCATGGCCCTCAGCGAGAGCCCCGTTCTGCTGATCGGGGAGACGGGCACGGGGAAGGAGCTCTTCGCCCACGCCGTCCACCAGGCCAGCCGCCGGGCGGAGGGACCCTTCGTGGCCATCAACGTGGCGGCGTTCCCGGAGAACCTGCTGGAGAGCGAGCTGTTTGGCTATGAGGAGGGGGCCTTTACCGGGGCCAGGAAGGGCGGGCGGCCCGGCCTCTTCGAGCTGGCCCACCGGGGCACGCTGTTCCTGGACGAGGTGGAGGGCATGAGCCCCGCCCTGCAGATCAAGCTCCTCCGGGCCCTTCAGGAACGGGAGGTCATGCGGGTGGGGGGCAACCGGATCATCCACGTGGACGTCCGCATCGTGGCCGCCACCAACGAGGCCCTGGAACAGAAGGTCCGGGAGGGCTCCTTCCGCCGGGACCTCTACTACCGGCTCAGCACCCTGCCCGTCCTCATTCCGCCCCTGACGGAGCGGGGGGACGACATGTTCCTGCTGACGGACCACTTTCGCCGGGAGTTGGGGGGCTCCTTCCGCCTGACGGAGCCGGTGAAGGACTTCTTCCGCCGCCACGCCTGGCCGGGGAACATCCGGGAGCTGCGGAACGCGGTGGAGTACTTCATTTATACCGGCCATGAGGACATCGGCCTGGAGGACCTGCCCCCCACGCTGTTCCTCTCCGGAGGCTCCTCCCTCCGCCCAAGCGCCCCTCCGGCCCCGAAGGCGGAGCCCTCCGGCACGTTCCTGTTTCTCCTCTCCCGGCTCTACGAGGCCTCTGAGGCCGGAACCTCCCTGGGCCGGGAGACCCTGCTGCGGCAGGCCCGGGAAGCCCACGTCCCCCTCTCCCAGAAAGAGGTCCGGGACGTCCTGGCGGACATGGCGGCCCGGGGCCTGGTCCGGGTCAGCCGGGGCCGGGGCGGGAGCCGGCTCACGCCCAAGGGGCGGGCTCTCTGGGAAAGTGGTCAAATAGATTAACTATTTGACCAATAAAACTATTTTAACCAATAAACGGTCCGCCGCAGAGTGGATTCACCGTTTCCGGCGCACAAAAGTTTCCGGATAGGCACCGGCGTTTCGCCAAAATCTATCCGAAGGCTTTTGTGCGCTTCTCCAATTTCGGAGGAAATTTGAGGGAAGCCCGGTTCACGGCCGCGGATTGGCATGGTTTTTGCTTTAATAATTAGCCAAACGCCGCAGGCATACAACCATATCAGGAAAGGATGCGACAGGATGCAATACGATTTTGACCAGGTGATAGACCGCAGCGGAAACCTCTCCGCCAAGTACGACGAGCGGGTCAAGAAGTTCGGCAGGGGCGACGTCATCCCCCTGTGGGTGGCGGACATGGACTTTAAGACCGCCCAGCCCATCATCGACGCCCTCAGGCGGCGGGCCGAGGAGGGCATCTGGGGCTACACCGCCCGGCCGGACAGCTATTTCGAGGCCGTCCGGGACTGGCAGAGCCGACGGAACGGCTGGACCCCGGACACGTCCCTTATGAGCTTCAGCCTGGGGGTGGTCCAGACTCTCAGCGCCATGATTCAGCTCTACACCCCCCAGGGCGGCAATGTTTTGATTCAGACCCCGGTCTACGGGGAGTTCTACGACATGGCGGAGTTCGCCGGGCGGCGGGTCATCGAGAACCGGCTGGTGGAGCGGGACGGCCGGTGGACCCTGGACTGGGAGGACTTCGAGGCCAAGCTGGAGGAGGCGGACTTGTTTTTGCTGTGCAGCCCCCACAATCCCTTGGGGCTCGTTTGGACCGAAGAGGAGCTCCGCCGGATGATGGAGCTGTGCCTGAAACACCATGTTCTGGTGGTCAGCGACGAGATCCACTCCGACCTGATCTTCCACGGGAAGAAGCACATTCCCACCGCCTCCTTGTCTCCGGAAATCGCCTCCAACGTGGTCACAGGCATCTCCGCCACCAAGACCTTCAACCTGGCGGGGCTCCAGGCCAGCACGGTGGTGTTTCCCAACCGGCACATGAAGGAGAACTTCGACCGCTTCTGGGAAAACATGGACATCCACCGGAACAACGCTTTCTCCGTCATCGCCGTGGAGACGGCCTTCCGGGAGGGGGAGGAGTGGCTGGAGCAGCTTCTGGCCTATCTCTCAAACAACTTCGACTTCGTGGTGAACTACTGCGAGCGGCACATTCCAAAAATCAAAACCTACGCCCCAGACGCCACTTACCTCATGTGGCTGGACTGCCGGGAGCTGGGCCTGAGCAATCAGGAGCTTCGCGACTTTATGATCCAGAAGGCCCGCCTGGGCCTGAACGACGGCTGGGCCTTCGGGCGGAGCCTGAACGGTTACATGCGGCTGAACGCCGCCTGCCCCCGGAGCGTCCTGGAGCGGGCCCTTCACCAGCTGGAAGCCGCCGTCAACAGCCTGTAAGTCCCTTTCCCCCGGCGCACAAAAGAAACGAGAAATGGAGATGTTATCATGGCTACTCAAACTGGAAAGCAGACCCTTTGGCAGCAGTATAAGACCCCCATCCTCCTTCTTGGCGGCATCGCCATCGGCTCCCTGATCGGCGTAATCTCCCCCTCCCTGGGCCAGACCCTGAAGCCCGTGGGCGATATCTTCCTGAACCTGCTCTTTACCATCGTGGTTCCCCTGGTCTTCGTGTCCATCACCTGCGCCGTGGGCAGCATGGCCAACATGAACCGCCTGGGGAAGATTCTGGGCGGCACCGTGGCCACCTTCCTGGGCACGGGGGCCGTAGCCGCCGCCTGCGTCCTGGTGTGGGTCAACATTTTCAGCCCCTCCGCCGGGACCAGCATTCAGCTGGCCTCCGCCGAGGTGGGGGAGGCCCAGACCGCCGCGCAGATGATCGTAGGATCCCTGACGGTCAGCGATTTCCCGGATCTTTGGAGCAAGTCCCACATGCTGCCCCTCATCATTTTCGCCATCATCACGGGCTTCTGCGTGGCCTCCTGCGGTGGGGAAAACAGCCCCGTGGGGAAGCTGCTGGCCAACCTCAACGACATTATCATGAAATTCGTAGGGGTCATCATGACCATCGCCCCCCTGGGCCTGGGCGCGTACTTCGCCAATCTCGTGGGCGAGTTCGGCCCCCAGCTCCTCAGCGACTACGGCCGGTCCATGGTGGTGTACTATCCCCTGTGTCTGCTGTACGTGGTCATCTTCTTCCCCCTGTACGCCCTCTTTGCCGGGGGAAAGCTGGGCCTCAGCCGGATGCTGAAGTACATCTTCACCCCCGCCGTCACCGCCTTCGCCACCCAGAGCTCCGCCGCCACCCTGCCGGTCAATAAGGAAGCCTGCGCCGCCATCGGCGTGCCCAAGGACGTCAGCGATCTGGTGCTGCCCATGGGCTGCACCATGCACATGGACGGCTCCGTCCTCAGCTCCATCGTGAAGATTGCCTTCCTGTTCGGCATCTTCGACATGCCCTTTACCGGGGCGGGGACCTATGCCATGGCCATCGCCGTGGCCATCCTCAGCGCCTTCGTCCTCTCCGGGGCCCCCGGCGGCGGGCTGGTGGGAGAGATGCTGATCGTCAGCATGTTCGGCTTCCCCGCCGAGGCCTTCCCCCTCATCGCCACCCTGGGTTTCCTCTTCGACCCCGCCGCCACCTGCCTCAACGCCGCCGGGGACACCATCGCCTCCATGATCGTCACCCACCTGGTGGAGGGAAAGGACTGGCTGGAGAGGAAGCTGGCCGCCGGAGAGCTGAAGTAAAGCCCGTCAAGCGGCGGGAGCCGCCGCATCCTCATAAAATTTGAAAAGGAGATTATTACCATGAAGATCACCGTGATTGGAAGCCACCTGTGCCCGGACACCCTGTACGCCCTGAACCGCCTCAGCGAGGCGAAAGCGGAAATCGACTTCAAGAACCTCTCCGCCAGCCTGCCGGACCTGAAGGCCTACCTGGCCCTGCGGCAGGACAGCCCCGCCTATGCCGACATCCGGGAAAGCGGCGGGATTGGAATCCCCTGCTTCGTCCTGGAGGACGGAACCGCCACCCGGGACCTGGACGCGGTGCTGAAGTAATCTGACGGAGAAGAGAGAAAACACCGGAGAGCCTGGAAACCCGCCGATTCCCCATGGAACCGGCGGGCTTCTCTTAGTTTTCGGGGCGCCGGGAATGGTTTTCCTGAACCCGGCTCCCGAGAAGAGCTGGAAAAATCTATGAAAATGACGGCGGCGAAGCCCTTGCTATGAGTGGAAAAATAAGCTATACTACCCATGGTATCCAGTCCGGTCTGCCCTTGGCCTGTAAGCTAGAACAGAGAACGGCCAGGGGGCTCCGGGCCGAAAGCTTTTTCCTATGGAGGGGAGTTTTTATGCGATTTATGGAGAACAAAAAACTTGCCGCGCGGATGGGAATTCTGATGACCATTATCACCCTGGCGGGGATGGCGCTGCTCTGGCTGTTCGTATCCACCAACGCCGCTTCTGTGGTCAAAAGCGATATCACCAACCAGATGACGGACGCCGTGGAATCCAGAGCCGCTATCATTGACGAGTACGTGCTCTCCGCGGAGCGATATATGACCGCCTTCGCCCTCGGCAGCGAGGTTCACGAGCTGCTCCTGGACCCGGAGAACCCGGAGCTGCTGGCCAAGGCCCAGAAGTACACGGAGGACTTTGCCGCCGTCAAGGGGGTGTTCGAGGGCCTGTACATCGCCACCCCGGGCACCCATGTGCTGACCCATACATCCCAGGGGGCCATCGGCATGACCACCCGGGAGGGGGACTCCCTGAAGGAATTTCAGAACACCATCCTGTCCCAGCGGGGGCTGACGAACCTGGGCATTATGAAGTCCCCGGGCACCGGCAGCATGATACTCTCCATGTACTATCCCGTTTTCGAGGGCCAGCGGTGCGTGGGCTACGTGGGAGCGGGCGTTTATGCCAGCCATCTCATGGACTCCCTGCTGAACCTGAACATTAAGGGCCTGCCGGACAGCGAGTACGTCTTCCTGAATGTGGACACGGGGGTCTACCTCTACCATGAGGACGACGCGCTTTTGAACACCGAGACCACCGACGCCGGATACCAGGAGATCATCCGGCGCATCCGGGCGGACGGAAGCACCCAGGCCAATACATATTCCTACAAGGACGAGGATGGAATCAAGCGGCTGGTGGTCTACAAGTATCTGAGGGACCGGGGCTGGGTCTTCATGGTCCGGGACAACGCCACGGAGGTCTACGGCTCGGTGACGATGGTGCGCCTCTGGGTGGGCGCGCTGTGCGCCGTGACCGCCGCCGCGGTCATCCTGCTCACCCTGCTGCTGCTGCTGCGGGAGGGCCGGGAGCTCCTGGTGGTGGAACGGGCCATCGGCCGGCTGGGGGATTTGAACCTCTCCGCCGACCAGGAGCTGGAGCCCTTCTACGGCCGGTCGGACGAGGTGGGCATGATCGCCCAGACGACCCACCGGGTCTGCGGCTGCCTGCGGCAGACCATCGACGACGTGGGCCGCATCCTGGGCGAGATGGCGGAGGGCAACTTTGCCGTGGACGTCACGGAGAACGAGTCCTACTACATCGGCGACTTCAAGGCCCTGTCCGCCAGCCTGCAGTCCATCCACGCCAATCTGGTGAACGTGATCCGGGACATCTCCCAGGTGGCCGGGCAGGTGGGTGCCAGCGCGGGCCAGGTGTCCGAGGACGCCCAGGCCCTGGCCCAGGGCACCACGGAGCAGGCCGCTTCCGTCGATGGGCTGGTGAGCAATGTGACGGCCATCACCGCCCAAATCCAGACCAGCACGGTGCGCTGCGGCAGCGCCAGCGAGATGGTGGCCCAGGCCACGGGCTATGCGGCGGAGGCGGACATGAAGATGGAACAGCTCACCGCGGCCACCAGGAACATCGACCAGTCCTCCTCCCAAATCGGAACCATTATCAAAACCATTGAGGACATCGCCTTTCAGACCAATATCCTGGCCCTGAACGCCGCCGTGGAGGCCGCCCGGGCCGGGAGCGCGGGGAAGGGCTTCTCCGTGGTGGCGGACGAGGTCCGCAGCCTGGCCGCCAAATCCGCCGAGGCCGCCCAAAACACCAACGAGCTCATCAGCCGCTCCATCCAGAGCGCTAAGACGGGAACGGAGTCCACGGACCTGGCCGTTTCGGCCATGCAGGACATCAACGGCTGCATCCAGTCCATCAAAACGCTGATGGACGAAATCGCCGCCGCCAGCGTCCAGCAGTCGGAGATGATTGCTCTGGTGGAAACCAGGATCAAAGAGATCTCGGCGGTGGTCCAGGGCAACTCCGCCGCTGCGGAGAAGAGCGCGGCGGTCTCCAAGGAGCTCTCCCGCCAGGCGCGGACGTTAAACGGCCTCATCAGCCGCTTCCGCATTTGAGAAAACAGCGGGGTGGATCCGCCTCGCAAAACGGCCCCGCCCGGCCTGAACGAGTCATTCGTCAGGCCGGGCGGGGCTTCTTTATGTAGGTTGAATCAGCGCAGGGCGCAGAAGCGCGCGCTCATCTCCGCCGTCCAGCGGACGGCCCCGGCGAACCACGCGCCCGGGCGCGCGTCATCGAAGCGCACGCCGGAATACGCCGCAGGACTGCCGTCGAGCCGCCGGGCCGGTACCCCTCGCCGGGAGTCAGGGTCAGGATACCCGGCAGAATCACCGGCCCGTCACATTTTCAGGAAAAGGAGCGGAGCGTTTTACGCATAGTTTCCCGGAAGGCTGGGAAGCTATTGGATATCTTACAAGAAAAGGGGCTGTCAGCTTTATGTTCAAGCACGAAAAACTGTTGTTTCACCCGGTGGGAGCGGAGCGCCCGAACCCGCAGTACGCAGCGCTGCTGCAGGAGCAGCTGGGGGGCGGCAACGGCGAATTGAAAGCGGCGATGCAGTATATGTCCCAGAGCTTCCGCATCAAGGATCCGAAAATCAAGGACCTGTTCATGGACATCGCGGCGGAGGAGCTGAGCCACATGGAAATGGTGGCCCAGACCATCAACCTCCTCAACGGGCACGACGTGGACGCGGAAAAAGTCAAAGCCGGGGAAATCCAGACCCACGTCCTGCTGGGGCTGAACCCGGGGCTGATCAACGCTTCCGGCTGCTCCTGGACGGCGGACTATGTGACGGTGACCGGGGACCTGTGCGCGGACCTGCTCAGCAACATCGCCTCGGAGCAGCGGGCGAAGGTGGTGTATGAGTACCTGTACCGCCAGATTGAGGACAAGAAGGTCCGGGAGACCATCGACTTTCTGCTGAACCGGGAGGAGGCCCACAACCAGATGTTCCGGGACGCCTTCAACGAGGTTCAGGAAAGCGGGTCCAACCGGGACTTCGGCACCACCAAGGCGGCGAAGATGTATTTCTCTCTCTCCAATCCCGGGCCGAATACCTTCGCCGGAAACGAGGTCCGCGCCCCGAAGTTCGCCCGGTAAGGCGGGCGCTCCGGACGGTCCCCCCAAGGGAAAAGCAGGAATATGGAACGGCGGGGCCATATTCCTGCTCTTGCTTACGCCTGATTCAGCGCCGCGTCCTGAAGCGCGTCAAAGGCCGCCATGCACTCATCCACGGACGCGCCGGCCAGCAGCTCCCGGACAATCAAACAGGTATTTCCCCATTGCTCCACGTTCATTCCCGCGTTGGAGCCCAGCACATAGATACCCTCCTCAATCCGGTCGTTCAGGGGGCGCAGGGCGGGAACGCAGTCCACCTTTACATTTTTAGAGGGAGAAATCACCCGGTTGGTCTCCGAATAAAGCCGCAGGGCCTCGTCGGAAACCATGATGTCAAGGACCCGCTCGGCGTCCTCCCGGTGCTCCGCTTCGGCGCCTACGCCGAAGCCCGTCATGGGCATTACCGGCATCTGGCCCCGGGAGCTTGGGAAGCCGATGACCTGCATTTCAAAATCCGTGCTGCCGTAGGCGGTCTTCGAGTTCGCCGCACCCCAATAGGCCATGACGATGGGAGTTTTCCCCGCCAGGAAGTCCGGCCCCTCCGCCTCGATGGCCTCGCTGACCAGGGCTTTCTCCGCGTCGACGTACCCGCGGTCAATGAGCTCCCGGAGGAACTCGAAGCCGGGGCGCATATAGCTGCTGTACTTGGCTTCGCCGCTGTTCAGGGCCGCGATTTCCGCTTCCGTGTTCCCGCCGTTGTAGAGATCGGCATAGGCCTGGGCGAAGACGAAGGTTTCCAGCCACCAGCGGTTGGCCCCGATGGGCGTCTCAATTCCGTTTTCCTGGAACACCCGGCAGCACTCCAGAAATTCCTCCGGCGTCTCCGGCAGGCTCAGGCCGTATTGGTCGAACATGTCCTTGTTGACGAACAGGCCGTAGGCCACCACCTCCTGGGGGATGGCGACCAGCTTCCCGTCCACGGTGTTGGCGGTCCGGATAATCTCCCGCAGGTTTTTCGCGCTCTCAAGCCCCGACAGGTCCGCCAGCTTTCCCTCCGCGCCCAGCGTCAGAATGGTGTCCGGATTCAGCAGGTACAAGTCGTCCATATTGTTGCGCGCCCGGTCCAGAGCGACCTCGTCATAGGTTTTGTCCTGGTAATCCTCCGCCGTGTAGGTCCAATAGGCGACGCTGACGCCCAGAGTCTCTTCCGCCATGGCCACCGTCAGGTCTGCCGCGGTCCGGGCCAGGTTTTCCGCGTTGGGATCGGTTTTCTCCATGGGGCTGAACAGGTCCACGACCCGCTCTTCCTCCCGGTCCTGCGGAATCAGATTTTTGGGATGCTCACCGCCGCCGCAGGCCGCCAGGGACAGAACCGCCAGCGCCGCCAGACAGGCGGAAATCCATCTCTTCTGCCGCTTCATGCTCTTCATATGCCTTCCTTTCGTCTGCTGAATTGCCGGACGGCTTTCTTTAAAAGCTCCATGTCCAGGGGCTTGGGCACGTGGGCGTCCATTCCGGCGTCCAGCGCTGCCTTTTCGTCTTCCGCAAAGGCGTTGGCCGTCATAGCGATAATGGGGATGCGCCCGGCGTCTTCACGCTCCAGGGCGCGGATGGCCCGGGCCGCGTCGTGCCCGCCCATCACGGGCATTTGAACGTCCATAAGAATCACGTCGAACTCGCCCGGCGCGGAGCACTGGAAGCGCTCCACCGCCAGAAGCCCGTTTTCCGCGATTTCGCAGGAGGCGCCTTCCAGGTCCAGGAGCTCCGTCAGAATTTCCGCGTTGATTTCGTTATCCTCCGCGGCGAGGAACCGCATCCCGTTTAAGACGCCGGCTTCCTCCGGTTCCGGCCTGGAGGGGACGCCGCCCCACAGCTCTTCAATTTTCACCCGGAGGGCGGAGACAAAGAAGGGCTTTGTGAGGCAGTCCGTGCGTTTGAGCCGCAGGGCCTCCTCCATGCCGGCCGCGTCGAACTCCGCCAGGAGCAGAATGGGCGGGCCGCCGGGAAGCGCTTCCCGCAGCGCTCTGGCTCCGGCCAGGCCGCAGTCCTCCCAGTCCAGAAGGACGAGCTGCCAGTCCCCCCCGGCGCGTATCCGCTCCAGCGCGTCCTCCAGGCGGGCGGCGGCGTCCAGCTGGACGCCGGTGTCCTGCATGAGGGCCAGAATGTTTTCCCGGTTCTCCTGATTTCCGCCTACCGAGAGAATCCGGGAGATCTCCCGGTCCTTCCAGAACTGCCGGTCCGCCGCCTCCTCCAGCACCCGCAGCTCCAGCTCCACCCGGAAGAGGGAGCCCCGGTCCACCTCGCTGAAGACCTCGATGGTTCCGCCCATCAGCTCCACGATGCTCTTGGTGATGGCCATGCCCAGGCCCGTGCCCTGGACCTTGTTGGTGGTGCTGTTTTCCGCCCGGGTGAAGGCGTCGAAGATGGTTTCCAGGTACTCCGGCGTCATGCCGTAGCCGTTGTCCTCCACCTCGATACGGATGTGCTCGTACTGGCTGGAGCGCTGCTTGAGTCCGATGATGCGGAACCAGATATGCCCGCCCTCCGGCGTATATTTCACGGCGTTGGAGAGAAGGTTGATCAGAATCTGGTTGATTCTGGTTTCGTCGCCCACCAGGTACTCGTGCCGGATGCCCGTCACCTCCAGGTGGAACTCCTGCCCCTTGGCCTTTGCCATGGGCTGGATAATGGCGTCCACGGAGGAGACCATGTCGTTGAGGGCGAATTTCTCCAGGTTGAGCACTACTTTCCCGCTCTCGATTTTGGAGACGTCCAGGATGTCGTTGATCAGGCTGAGGAGGTGCTGGCCGGAGGCCGTAATTTTTTTGGTGTATTCCCGCACCTTGGCCGGATTCTCCGCGTCCTTGGCCAGGAGGGTCGTGAAGCCCAGCACCGCGTTCATGGGCGTGCGGATGTCGTGGGACATGTTGGAGAGGAACGTGGTCTTGGACTCGCTGGCAATCTGGGCGGCCCGCAGGGCCTCGGACAACTGCTGGTTGTAGAGCCTGCGCTCCGCCTCCTGCTCCCGCCGCAGCTTTTCCTGCTGCCTCCAGTTCAGGTAGTAGAGGGCGATGCACAGGAAGAAAGCCGCCAGCAGGGAGGCCACGACGATCAGAATGTTTTGGTTGACGGTTTCGCCCTCCTGCTGGATGGCCTGCACCGGCACGTAGCCCGCCAGGAAAATCGTCCCGCCGTTGACCGGCCACATGTAGTTGAGGGCGTTTACCTCCCGGATATCGTGGTAGAACAGGATGTTCCGCCCCGTGTGCAGGCAGTCCTCAACCTCCGCCTGGATTTCCGGGTCCTGAATATTGTTGGCGCGATAGAAATCGGCCAGGTTCAGATGGCCCGCGGAGCGCTGGCCCATGCCCTTGGGCTTCAGGACGAAGCGCCGGCTTTCCGCGTCCATGATATACAGCGTCGCCTGCTTGTTGTAGAACCCGCTGGGCAGGGAGCGGTCGATGGCGTCGTACACATACTCGGCGTAAAGGGTCCCGATTTCCCGCCCGTCCCGCTGGACGGGGCATTTTATCGTATAGGACCAGGTCCCCATATAGTTCAGATAGGACTGAGAGACCGGCATCCCCAGGATCGTTCCTCCGGCGGAAAAGTCCAGGCCGTCCTCGGTGAAGCGTTCCCCGGTATTGGAGACGCCCTCGGTTTCTCCGGACAGAATCAGGGACATCTTGGACATCGTCTGATTTTTCTCGTAAACGCGAATATAGACCTCCGGGTCCTCCGTCCGGGCCAGCTCCTGGGCGATGAGGGCCTGAAACTCCGCCTCGCTGCGCAGTATGGCCTCGATGGTGCTTTGAATCAGGTCCAGGCTTTCGCTTAGGTTTTGAATGGCGGAAGCGGACATCTCCCTGGTGATCTTCCGGGACACGGCGGATACGATGACCCCGAAGACAAAGAAGATGAATATAATGGAAAAGAGCAGGGAAATGCCCTTCCGGTTTTTCCGGTTCCCCGGCGTTTTTTTGACAGGTCTCATAGGCAGTCTCCAGTAGTGTGGTCGGAAAGGCGTTGGGACAGAAAGCCGATAATAATCAACGATAACATTATATCACAAATGCTGGAAAACGCAACCTGTGAAAAGGGGAAACGGGAGCGCGCCATGTTTATTTTCCAGGGCGCTCGTATTGCGCTTTCCTTATTTTCTGGTATAATGGAAAACAGGCATCAGCGCCGGGGCCTAAGGGCCGGCTTTACGGGCCCGGCGGGGAGCGGGACAGAGGAGGGGTTTATGCGTACGACAAAGAAAACCTGGCAGAACGCGTTGTATATCTGCATCCTGCTGGCGGCGGTCTTCCTGCTGTTCCGCTGGTATTCCACCGCCAACAGCCGGAGGATCGAGCGGCAGAACCTGAATTACGCCATGGACTCCGCCGGGCAGACCGCCCAAAGGATTGAGAGCGAGTTTAACAGCGCCCATCTGCGGCTGCGCAATTACGCCTATCTGCTGGGCTCCGGCCAGAGCCGCCCGGAGATTACCGCCGGCTTGCTGCTGGGGCTGTACTTTGCGGAAGATTACCTCCGGGATATGCTGACCGTCAGCTATTTCGGCGAACAGGCCGCCGCCTTTTTGTGTACCCAGGATGGAAAAATCATCGCATCATCCAGGGAAAGCGGCTTTGACCAGTATCTGCCCGACCTGCTGCTGGAGGATGGGAGCGTCAACGCCGAGATCGCCGGGAAACTCTGGGCGTCCTTCAAGGGCGGCGGGGAGAACCTGGGCTTTACCTGCGGGGCGGACTGCCTGCTGGACAACCTGTGCGTATTCCGCATCCCGAACAGCGAGTACATATTGGTACAGACTTTCCCCCAGAGCGTCACCCAGTCCATGATCCGGGAGGCCAACCACACCGGCATGGTCCTCCAGGTGATTTTAATCGGCCTGTTTGCGGCGTATATCCTCATTCTGCTGCTCCGGGCCCGGAAGCACCGGAAGGTCCTGGAGAAACAGAACACGCAGTTCGGCTATGTGCTGGACGGCTTCAACACCCTCTTCTCCTCCCGTTACCTTACGGTGGATTTGAAGAACAACACCTATTCCTATATGGCGGGCATCCGGCCCCTGAGCAGCAGTGTGACCATGGAGGGCTCCTACAACGACATCCTGCGCATCCACTCTGAGGACATTGTTGGGGCGGAGGAGCAGGAGCAGTTCCGCCAGACGTTCCAGGTGGAATCCATCGTCAACATCCTTTCGGAACAGGACGTTTACACCTATGAGTGCCACGTGAACCGGAATGGGAAGGAGGACTGGGAACATCTGATCGCCGTGTGCCTCCGGCGGGAGAACGGCCGGGCGGTCCACATCCTGTATGTCCGGCAGAACATCACCGAGGTAAAGCTGCGGGAGCTCCGGAGCCGGAAGGCCATGTCCGTCATGAATCGGAAGGAGCGGCAGTACCGCATCGCCATCACCTCCACGGCCTTCTGTACCTTCGAGTTCAACCTCACCCGGGACCTCATCGAGCACGATGTCACCCGGGTCGTCAATGGGCAAACGGTCTCCCTGCTGGAAAAGTCCGGGCTGACGGCCCCCTGTTCCGCCTCGGCCTGCTTTGAGATGTGGAAATCCTTTGTCATGGAGGAATCCATGGAGGAGTACTGCGCCGCGGCGAGCCCGGAGCGGCTGCGGGAGCGCTTTGAGCAGGGCGAGATGGAAGTCAACGTGGACTACTGGGGCCGCCCTGAGGCGGGCCAGCCCATGTGCGTGCGGCAGACCTTCGTCATGACCCGGGACGACGACACCGGGGATATTATCGTTATGGTGGTGTCCAAGGACATCACCGCCCAGGTACGGAAGCAGCGGGAGCAAACCCGGGCCCTTCAGGACGCGCTGATGCAGGCCCAGCGGGCCAACCAGGCCAAGACCACCTTCCTCTCCAACATGTCCCACGATATCCGGACGCCCATGAACGCCATCATAGGCTTTGCCACCATCGCGGTGAGCCACCTCGAAAACCGGGAGCAGGTCAAGGACTGCCTCCAGAAGGTGCTGGCCTCCAGCAACCACCTGCTCAGCCTCATCAACGACATCCTGGACATGAGCCGCATCGAAAGCGGAAAGGTCCAAATCAAGGAGCAGGAGTGCAATATTTCCGATCTGACCCACAATCTGCTGAATATCATCCAGCCCCAGGTAAAGGCCAAGCAGCTGGAGCTGTTCATAGACACCTTTAATGTAAACAATGAAGACGTCATAGCCGACCCGCTGAAGCTGAACCAGGTCTTTATCAACCTGCTGAGCAACGCCGTGAAATACACCCCGGCGGGGGGCACGGTAAACTTCCGCATCCGGCAGGAGAACACTTTCCACCGGGGCTACGGGGACTATGTGTTTATTGTCAAAGACAACGGCATCGGCATGGCGCCGGACTTCGTGGAGCACATCTTCGAACCCTTCGAGCGGGAGTCCAGCACCACCAAGACGGGCATCCAGGGCACGGGCCTGGGCATGGCCATCACCAGGAACATTGTGGAGATGATGGGCGGAACCATCTCCGTTCAAAGCGAGAAGGGGAAGGGCAGCGAGTTCCGGGTGGAGCTGAGCCTGAAGCTCCAGGACGCGGAGAAGAACGCGGCCCAGATCAAGGAACTGGAGGGCCTCCGGGCCATCGTGGTGGACGACGACAGCGACAGCTGCGAGAGCGTGACCCGGATGCTGGGGCAGATCGGCATGCGGGCGGAGTGGACCACCTCCGGCAAGGAGGCGGTCCGCCGGGCGAAGAGCGCCCAAGACGAGGGGGACGCTTACCACACCTACATCATTGACTGGCAGATGCCGGAGATGAGCGGAATTGAGACCTGCCGGCGCATCCGCGCCGCCGTCGGCCGGGATGCCCCCATCATCATCCTCACGGCCTACGACTGGGCGGATATTGAGGAGGAAGCCAAGAAAGCGGGGGTCACCGCCTTCTGCGCCGAGCCCCTGTTCATGTCCGACCTGAAGGCCGCTCTGCTGGCCGCCAATCATTTGACTGAAAAGGAGAGCGAGGCTTCCTCCTGGACGGAAGCGGATTTCACCGGCAAGCGCATCCTGCTGGTGGAGGACAACGAGCTGAACCGGGAGATTGCCCAGGCTATTTTGGAGGAGACCGGCTTTACGGTGGAGACCGCGCCGGACGGCACCGATGCGGTGGACATGGTCCGCCGGGCGGCGGAGTACTACTACGACGCCGTTCTCATGGACGTGCAGATGCCGGTGATGGACGGCTACGAGGCCACCCGGACCATCCGGGCCCTGCCCCGGCAGGACGTAGGGAGCCTTCCCATCATCGCCATGACGGCCAACGCCATGGAAGAAGACAAGGAAACCGCCCTGAAAAGCGGGATGAACGCGCACATAGCCAAGCCCCTCGACATAGAGCTGTTCCTGAGCGTGCTGAGCAAATACCTCAGGTGAACGGTTTTGAAGAGGCGCTGAACGCCTGCTTTTGAACGCAAAAACCCCGCACCGGAGTGCGGGATTTTTGCTGCCGCCTGATTCAGAAGATTTTCAGATGCTGCCGGACAGAAGACCGCTATGATGGTTATTGACACACCGGGGGCTTTCCGGTATAATAAAGCCTCTGTAAATTATGGCAGGAGGTAGATTCGTGGCATGAAGCAATTTTATGGGATGAGCCAGCGGGGAAATCTGGATGAGGCCCTCAGCGGCCTCCGCAATCCCGAGTTCATCATGCTGATGTCCAACAACGACCAGTTTGAAGCCCATGTCAAGGCCCTGGAGCAGCGCTTTCCCGGCGTGCCCAGCATCGGCTGTATCGGCATGTGCTATCAGGCCGCTGTAGTAGAAAGCGGCGTAGGGATCATCGCCTTTTCCGACGGCGTCACCGCTGCCGCAGGCGTATTGGAAGAGGCTTCCACCATGCCGGTGAAGTACATCGGGCGCTTGGAGCGGGACATGCAGGCGGTAGGGGGCTCCGGCGGGGATACCGTGTGTATCGACTTTTGCGCCGGGAACGACGCCTGCGTGCTGACCACCATCCACACGGTCCTGCGCAAGCGGGGCGTCTCTCTGGTGGGGGGTACCGGCGGCGAGGGCCGGGTCTCGGCCAATGGACGGGTTTACCAGGACGCTGTGGCCTATGCCCTGGTGCGGAACCGGGGCGGACGGGTGAAGACCTATAAAGAGAATATTTACCACCAGATGGGGGACTATCGCTTTATCGCATCTAATACGGACCGGGCCAATTACATACTGGGTTCCCTGAATGGAAAGCCGGCCAAGCAGGTGTACAAAAGCATCCTCCACGTGACGGACGAAGAGATTTTGACGCGGACGTTTCAGAATCCCTTCGGCAAAATCAATGGAGACGATACCTGTATTATCTCCATCAAGGAAGTCAATGGAAACGCCCTGGCCTGCTTCCGTCAGGTCAATGACTCCGATGTGCTGATTTTGCTGGAGCTGGGGGACTATCAGGCCATTACTCGAAGTACTATTCAGCAGATTCAAAGGGAGTTTCCAAAGCGCTCGGCGGTCTTTTCTGTCAACTGCCTGTTCCGGTATAAGCTGTTCTCAGAGCGCGGCTACATGCAGACCTACCTCCGGGAGATGGGGACCTTGGGCAGCCACGCCGGCTTCGTTGGCTACGGGGAGCACTACAACAACCGCTTTGTTAATCAGTCCATGACCTGCGCGGTCTTTGAGTAAGGGGGGATTCGGAATGCTGTTTGCGGGAAAGAAGCGGCAGGCGCCGGACCGGCCACAGGAGCCAAAGAGCCTCTATCCGGTCCTTCACGTGGCGGACAGCCTGAAGGAGTACCAGAAAGAGCTGGTGAAAAAGGAAGTGGCTTCCCTCTCGGAGCTGAGCCTGGTGGGTTCTACCTTCTCCGGTGTTCTGAACGAGGCGGATCACTTTCAGGAGGAGCTGCAGAAACTGGGACAGTCCTTCTCCAATATTGAAGGAGCCGCAGGACAATTTGTCTATGTTCGGGAAGAGATCGGAGGCACGGTTTCCGAGGCTCAGGGGCAGATGGAGGAGCTGAAAAGCACCTCTATGAAGATTCAAGAGTCCTACGACGAGATGGCGGGCATCTTTGAGAATCTCCAATCTGCCATCCGGGGTATCCAGCAGTGTATGGGAAAGATCGTCTCTATTGCAGACCAGACGAATATCCTGGCCATCAACGCCTCCATTGAGGCGGCCCGGGCCGGAGTGGAGGGCCGGGGTTTCGCCGTGGTGGCCGCCCAGGTAAAGGAGCTGGCCCGGGAAATTAAGCAGTTGGCCGGAGAGGTGGACTCCGGCGTGTGCGATGTGGAGTCCCGGGCCGGAGAGCTCAGCAGCAGCATCCATTCCTCCCGGCAGACTCTTGGCCAGGCCGTAAGCGTTGTGGGCCAGACCGATGAGAGCTTCCATAGGATTATTGCTACCGCAGAGGGATCGGCCTCCGTGCAGGCGGAGATTTCCGGGGTGATTGAAACCTCTCAGCAGGAGCTGGCCGTGCTGTGCCAGTTCTTCGACCGGATCAAGGACCAGTATCAGGAGGTGGTCCGGCACATCGACCAGGCCAGCCGCCTGGGAACCACAAAGAGCGCCATGTTTGAGGACATGGACAACATGATCTCCCAGATACCGCCCTTTGTAAAGGATCTAGAGGCAGATGGCCGCTCTGAGAAATAGCTTTCATCAAAAAAGGCGGCGGACGCATTGCGTCCGCCGCCTTGCCGCTTTTGATAGAGCGCCGTCACATCAGTACAATTTCGCCGCACAGCAGCTTGGCCACGCACTGGTGGGTCTCGTGCCGCAGGCGGAGGAGCTCATCTCCAAAACTGATTTCGGTGCCCGCGTAAGCTACGCCGCACTCCATGCGTCCGCTGTCCGCTTCCTTTTGATTCTTCAGCTCCTCCCTGGCGGCGTCCAGCTCCTCCTGGAGCTGCCGCAGCCGGAGCTCGGATACGGAAATTTTCATCCGGACCTTGCCCAAAAGGCTGCTTTTGGCGGGGCTGTCCAATTGGGCTTCCAGCCGTTCCAGCTCCGCGGCCAGGCGCGCCAGCTTCTTGCGGACCAGGTCTTTTTCCAGGGTGGCGCAGGGCATGCCGCCCAGGGCGACGGAGGTTTTAACCTCCGACTTGGCGCCGACGGCGCTGGCGCTGATCCGCTTGGCGGCCCAGACCCGGCCGCCGATGATGCTTCCCCGGCCGGAACGGATGATGACTTCGCCGTCGCAGTAAATTCTGCCGTTGACAATGCAGTCGGTCTGGAGATTTTCCCGAACGAAGATGGTGGCGTTTTCAATGTACTTGGCGAAGATGCACCGCCCGGCCCGAATGACCGTGGTGCCGTCGCCCAGGATGCCCTTCACCACCGTCAGGTCGCCGCCGGCCTCCACGGTGCCCCCAGCTTCCACCACGCCGCCCACGTAGACGTTCCCCATGGCCTTGACAGTGAAGCCGCTGAGCACGTCTCCTTTGATGTTCACATCTCCCACGAATTTGATGTTCCCGGTGGAGAAATCCACGTCCCCGCCGATATCCAGCACCGGCTTGACCTGAAAGGTAGTGCCGCTGAACTCCACATGGCCCGGCATGGAGGCGATCAGGGCGTCTCCGTCCTCGGAAATCTCCGTATTCCGGCCCCGGGGAAGGGGCACGGACCTTCCGCTTTTGGCGGGGATTTCCTGGTTTGTCACCGTCCGGCCCGGCTCGCCCTCGGTGGGCCGGACGAGGTGGCAGATCTCCTGGCCCTCCTCGACGTTGCAGATGAGATTCAAAGAGGTGTAGTCCACCTGCCCAAATTCGTTCACCTCCAGGACCCGCTGGATGGCCCGGGGGAAGCTGTCCACGATGTTGCCGTTGCGCCCGTCGAACGCGGGCGTTCCCCTGGCCACGAGGTAGAGGCTGAAATAGCGTTCCCGGTCGTGAGCCGCCCGGTCCAGCAGAGCCGTATCCAGGCCGTAGGAGATGCCCTGAGCCGACAGGGCCTGGTAGATCATGTCCCGGGTAACTTCCTCTCCCGTTCCGACGGGGGGGAAAATCAGCATCCAGGCGTAGACCTTGTCGGAGGAGAGGTGAAACCAGGGGCGGGCGTCCATAACCGTCTGCTCGTCCTCGGCTTCCTCTTCCGCCTTTTTCTTGCTGTGCTTGCCCCGGGTCCTGCCCTTGGCCGCCTTCCACCGGGTGGCGCAGACGCTTTTCAGGGAGGACTGCAGGCGGCTTTTCTCTTTTTCCAGCAGCTCCGGAGGGAGGATGCCTTCCTCATCCATATACAGACGTGGAGAGGGAAGACCGCCGGCCTCTTTCTGCCGGAGGTCATAGAGCTGACGGATGGGGTGATCCGCGGGAATTTCCAGACGGGACGGGTCTTCAGGAACGGGCTCCGGGGCGTTCGGAGCTTCCTGAGGCATCTGCTCCTGTTCCGCCGGAAGCGTCTCATCCGCCTGAACATCTTTTTTGGAGCTGAACAGGAGGGATGTGATTTTGTCCTTGAATGACATGCGGGCACCTCGATTCCTCTGTGCTTGGACAGCATTATTATACCATTATACTAAACTTTCCAGCCAAAGGGAAGAGGCAATTATCATATTCCGCCGATTATTTTTGGACGGTCCTTCAGAACGCCTTGCGCCGGGGGGCCGTCTCTGCTATAATGCGGGACAGGCGGTCAAACGGACCGGCGAGGAGGAGCCATGGATTTTAAAATCAGACGCTTTGAGGAGCGGGACGCGGCGGCGGCCGCCGCCGTCATCGGGGAAGCGCTGCGGGTCAGCAACGCCCCGGATTATCCCCCCGAGATCATCCGGGAGATGCTGGAGCTGTACACGCCGGAAAATCTGCTGGAGCAGGCCGGGAGCGAGCACCTGTACATCCTCCGGGACGGAGAAAAAACCGTTGGGTGCGGCGGAATCGCGCCCCACATGGGTAGCGGGACGGAGAGCATCCTGGTGACCGTCTTCGTCCTGCCGGAGTACCAGGGGAGGGGCGCGGGAAGGAGAATCATGGAGGCGCTGGAGGAAGACGCGTATTTCCTCCGGGCGGACCGGGTGGTCGTCCACTCCTCCATCACGGCCCGGGATTTTTACCGAAAGCTGGGGTATCAATTTTCAGACGGCGTGGGAACCCCCGACGAAGAGGGATGCATCCGCATGGAAAAGCGCCGCTGAGCGCGCAGACCAACGCCCTCCCCTTGCGGGAGGGCGGTTATTTGCTTTTCCCGGGAAAGGCGGACCGCCGGGCGCAGGCTCAAAGCATAAGGCCAAGCTCCCCATTATTTCTTGAGCTGGGACAGGTAGCGGTAGACGCTGGCCTGAGAGCAGCCCAAGCCCGCGGCCACGTCCTTCACGGCCCCCTTGAGCAGGAAGATGCCGCTGGCCTCCAGGGCCGCGATGATCTGAAGCCGCTCCTCGGAGGTCAGGCGGTCCGCCGGGACCCCCAGGCGCTCCAGCTCGTGGGCGATGGCATCCTGGGCCACGGCCTCCGTGGAGTTGCGGAAGGTCTCCGGCCGGGGGGTATCCCCGGGGGTCTCCTCCGGCTGGTTCAGGACCTGCACGAATTGGTTCGGGTGGCACAGGGTCAGCACCTGCCGGGCAAAGTTCTGGAAGCGGCTGTCGTCGAAGTTGATGCAGAGCATCCCGATGAGTTTCCCATCCTCCTTGATGAACATGGTGCTGGAGCGCAGGACGTTTCCGGCGGCGGAGACGCCGGAGTAGTGCAGGCGGTAGTCCTGCCACTCGTAGCTCTCGTCTTTCAGCACGCTCAGGGCCATATTGGTCAGGGGCGCGCCCACCTCCCGGCCGCTGATATAGCCGTTTGCAATGGCGATGACGGAGCGGTTTTTGTCCGTCAGG
Organism: uncultured Oscillibacter sp.; assembly: GCA_950097265.1. Lineage (GTDB taxonomy): Bacteria > Bacillota > Clostridia > Oscillospirales > Oscillospiraceae > Oscillibacter. Next base: position 108,543 of record CATNDJ010000001.1, on the reverse strand, counting down.
TCGTGAAGGGCCACCTCGTAGTCCGGGCCCAGGGCGGCGCCCAGGAATTCCGTCAGCTTCACATATTGGCGCAGCAAGGCGTTGGCGGTATCCGGCATAGGAGCCTCCTTTCCCTCCCGCGGGAGGGTTGTCCTTCATTTTTTTCTTTATTTTAGTATTATATTCCTAAAGCGGACCTCTGTCAAAAAAATTTTTTCTCACAGTGATAAAGGTTGACCTTTCAAGGGCTATTCATATTTTCCATAAAAATTTTGACAGGAAAATAGTGATTCATACAAAACGCACAAAAAGGATTGACATTTTTTAGAAGTGCTGATAAAATTATCTCACGCTAAGAAGCAAATGCCGCAGTTTTCGCGGCATTCGCTCCCGCGCTTCCTTCCCAGGAGCGCTCACGAAGCCCCGTCCCTCACACCAGGTACTGTCCGCTAGGCGCCCCGTCCGGCCATGGGAAAGCCGGGCCGGCGACGACCGGGGTACCTCCTGAACATCTGGCGAAAGCCACACTTTATGGAGGTAGATCAAAATGGACAAGAACATGACGCACTATCCCCTGGACGTTCCCGCTCCTCATCACTTCACCTTCGCCGTCCGCGACCTGCCCACCGTCACGGTGGAACAGCGTGAACGGGCCCTGAAGGCCACGCATTACAACGAGTTCGCCTTCCCCTCCGGAATGCTGACCGTCGACATGCTGTCCGACTCCGGCACCACCGCCATGACCAACCAGCAGTGGGCCACCCTGTTCCTTGGCGACGAGGCCTATGGCCGCAACACCGGCTACTACGTGCTGCTGGATACCTTCCGCGACATCTTCGAGCGGGGCGGGGAGAAGAACTGGAAAAAGTCCATCGACCTGGTGCGCACCGACTGCCGGGACGTGGAGAAGATGATGAACGAGCTGTACCTGTGCGAGTACGAGGGAGGCCTCTTTAACGGCGGCGCCGCGCAGATGGAGCGTCCTAACAGCTTTATCATTCAGCAGGGCCGGGCCGCCGAGTCCGTGCTGATGGAAATCGTGAAGAAGATCCTGGCCCAGCGCCACCCCGGCAAGGTCTTCACCATCCCCTCCAACGGACACTTCGACACCACCGAGGGCAACATCAAGCAGATGGGCTCCATCCCCCGCAACCTCTATCACAAGGAGCTGCTGTACCAGGTTCCCGAGGGCGGCAAGTACGAGAAAAACCCGTTCAAGGGCAACATGGACATCGACAAGCTGGAGCAGCTGATTCAGGGCGTGGGCCCCGAGAATGTGCCCCTGATTTTCACCTGCATCACCAACAACCCCATCTGCGGACACCCCGTCTCCATGGCCAACATCAAGGAAATCAACCGGGTTGCTCACAAGTACGACATCCCCCTGATTTTCGACGTGGCCCGCTGGGCGGAGAACTGCTACTTCATCAAGATGAACGAGCCCGGCTATGAGGACAAATCCATCGCCGAAATCGCCACGGAAATGTTCTCTTACTGCGACGGCTTCTCCATGTCCGCCAAGAAGGACGGCCACGCCAACATGGGCGGCATGCTGGCCTTCCGGGACAAGGGCCTGTTCTGGAAGAAGTTCTCCGACTTCAACGAGGACGGCTCCGTTAAGACCGACGTGGGCGTGCTGCTGAAGGTCAAGCAGATTTCCTGCTACGGCAACGACTCCTACGGCGGCATGAGCGGCCGGGATATCATGGCCCTGGCCTGCGGCCTCTATGAGAGCTGCGACTTCCGTTACATGGACGGCCGCGTGAAGCAGTGCGAGTATCTGGCCCAGGGCTTCTACAAGGCCGGAGTCAAGGGCGTGGTGCTGCCCGCCGGCGGCCATGCGGTGTACATCAACATGGACGAGTTCTTCGACGGCAAGCGGGGCCACGACACCTTCGCCGGCGAGGGCTTCTCCCTGGAGCTCATCCGCCGCTACGGCATCCGCGTGTCCGAGCTGGGCGACTACTCCATGGAGTACGACCTGAAGACCCCCGAGCAGCAGGCCGAGCTTGCCAACGTGGTGCGCTTCGCCATTGACCGCGACCGGCTGACCCAGGAGCACCTGGATTACGTCATCGCCGCCGTCAAGGCCCTCTATGAGGACCGGGAGAGCATCCCCAACATGCGCATCGTCTGGGGCCACAAGCTGCCTATGCGCCACTTCCACGCCTTCCTCGAGCCCTATCCCAACGAGGAGAAGTAAGCCCCCTGAAAAGTAAGTGCCACTGTACCGCAGGTTGAGTGTACAGCTTAGAGAGGGCGTCCGCCCAGTTTCCAACATGGACCCAGGCGGACGGCCCTCTCTTTCTCGTTTTGCGGCCCGCGGTTGTGTGTATATCGAGAAAGAGGAGGAAATTGTTACATGAGCAACGAGACCCTGCAAACCCGCGACGGGTTCAAGAGCCAATGGGGCTTTATCCTGGCCTGCATCGGCTCCGCCGTCGGCATGGGCAACATCTGGCGGTTCCCCATCATGGTCGCCAAGTACGGCGGCATGACCTTCCTGCTGCCCTACTTCGTCATCGTCGTCCTGGTGGGCTCCTCCGGCATCATTGAGGAGTTCGCCCTGGGCCGCCGGGCCCAGGCTGGCCCCATCGGCGCCTTCGGCTCCTGCACCGAGGCCAGAAACGGCAACAAGAAGCTGGGCGAGGCCATCGGCCTGATCCCCATTGTGGGCGCGCTGATGCTGGCCATCGGCTACACGGTGGTCATGAGCTGGATCTTTAAGTACGCCTTCATGTCCATTACCGGCGGCCTGTACGCCATGGGCACCGACATGGGAACCATCGGCGGCACCTTCGGCGGTGCGGCTCCCGAGGCCGCGACTCTGGGCGAGGCCCTGAGCATGATGTTCAGCAACGGGATCTTCGGCATCGGAAACGGCGTGTGGCTGCTGATCGGCCTGGTGGTGGCTTTGGCCATCATGGCCATGGGCGTGGCCAACGGCATCGAGGTAGCGAACAAAATCATGATGCCCGTCCTGTTCGGCCTGTTCGTCATCCTGGCGGTCTACATCGCCTTCCAGCCCGGCGCTTCCGAGGGCTACAAGTTCCTGTTCACCCTGGACCCCAAGGGTCTGCTGTCCTTCGAGGTGTGGGTCTACGCCTTCGGCCAGGCCTTCTTCTCCCTGTCCGTGGCGGGCAACGGCTCCGTTATCTACGGCTCCTATCTGCCCAAAAACGAGAACATCCCCACCTCCGCCCTGCGGGTTGCCCTGTTCGACACCCTGGCCGCTCTGCTGGCCGCCTTCGTGATCATCCCCGCCATCGGAGCCTCCGGCTTCGCCATGGGAGACATCAACCCCGGCCCCGGCCTGATGTTCGTGTACCTGGTCAACATCCTGAACGGCATGCCCGGCGGACGGATCATCGGCGTGATCTTCTACGTGGCCGTCCTCTTCGCGGGCCTGAGCTCCATCGTCAACCTGTATGAGGCCCCCGTAGCCACCATGCAGGAGCAGTTCAAGCTCAAGAGAGGCGCGGCCGTGGGAGTCATCGGCGTCGTCGGCGCGGTCGTCGCCCTGCTGATTCAGCCCTGGACCTCTCAGTGGATGGACGTGGTCTCCATCTACATCTGCCCCCTGGGCGCGGCTCTGGCGGCCATCATGTTCTTCGTGGTGCTGCCGAAGGAACAGGCTCTGGAGGAAGTCAACCGGGGCGCCAAGAAACCCATCGGCAAGTGGTTCGTTCCCCTGGGCTACGTGTTCATCGTGCTGTGCATCCTGGCCCTGATCCTGGGCATCAAGTACGGCGGCATTGGCTAAGCCCCTGCTGAACACGGGAACAATCCCTGTGAACTGAAAAAGGAAACGCCCGCTGTTTCGGCAGCGGGCGCTTTTTTGTTATCTAAGTTTGAAAAATGCAACTGCCGGGAGCAAAGTCACTCTAAAACATCTATAAAGGGGATACCCTTTACAACCCAGGCGTCAGGGAGATAACGACCGTCAACCATGTCGGTGCTGGGCTTGGTAATGACCCGTCCGTTGTAGGCCATGGAGGAGCTGGACCCGCCGTCCATGTTCATGGCGGTCCAGCAGCCGTAGCGCAGCAGGATGTCTGCGCACTCCGACACGGTAGTCCCCAGGCTATGGCCTACCCGGCGTCCGTCGATGACCAGCAGCAGCGTTGCCTTGTCCGGCGTCTGGCCGATGACCGTCCGGGGCTGGATGCCCATGCCGAAGGAGCCGTCGATGTTCTTTTTTCCATTCAGCACGATGATGGGGTAAAACTGCACCGCGTCCCGCATCCCGTCCAGATCCAGGCCCCGGCCGGCCCGGAAGTTGTCGTCGTAGTCAAAGCCGGCGGTCTGATAGCGGCCCTTCAGGGCCTGGCCGGAGTACTCGCCGCCGGAGAGAACGAAGCCCATGGGCACGTTGCCCCGGCCCTTGCCCTCCGGGTCGTAAAAGCCGCTGGCGTTGACGCCCAGGACGGCGTCGTTGGCTTCGCAGTGTTCTTTCACGGTCCGGCCCCGGCCGGAGAGGGTGTTTTTCGCCAGGGAGACCAGGGAGCTGTCCTTGACGATGGCCAGCTTGCCCTGATAGCCCTCGCCGGAGACGGTGAGAATGAGGATTTTGTTGGGCACGTCGATGGCCCAGACCTTGTCCCCGGCGGTGGTGTAGACTCCCTCCAGCTTCTCCTTCTCCAGGGCGGGCAGGTCCTCCCAGGTGATGGAATCCGGCAGGGTGTCCAGGTTCACCTCCGGGAAGAGGGCGCTGAACTCGGCGACGGCCTGTTCCTCCGGGGTCTGGGCGGGCTCCGCGGAGAGCGGCGGGGATTTGGGCCCTTGGGCGATGTCGCTGGCTTCGATGAGATTTTCCTCGAACCGGGCCTCCACGTCCTTCATGGCCTCCTCAATGACGGAGCCCGGCAGGAAGGCCGTGGCCAGCCACTGGTGGGTCATGGTGCCCATGGCGGTCTCGATATATAGTGTCCGCCACTTGGCGATGAAGGGGATGCCGGAGAAGGCGAATAACAGATAGAGCGCCGCCAGCAGGGCGGCTATGACAGCGGCGGCAGCGGCGATCCGCCGTCCTCGCCTGGCGGGGGAACGGTTTTCCTCGTTCATGAACAGGGCCTCCACACCCGAGGGTCGACTGATTTTTTGATCGCTTCAGTATAGCAAAGAGCCTTTATTTTTGTCAAGACGGCGGCCCGCCGCCTCCGCTGAAATTTCTTGTCGGATCCCCGACGGCGGAAAGTACAAAACTGGGCTTGCAATTTTTGGAATTTTCAGTTATAATAAATAAAACAACATCAGCGGCGTATTGTTTTCTGCCGCCCCGGCGGCGGGCCGCGTATTTTGGGAGGACCATTCGGCATTATATGAACACCGTTTAAGCGTCTTATCTGATTTGATTTATCTAATTTGAAAAGATCGAAACAACGTTTATGTAAAGCGCAGGAGCCGGACGGTCAGGGCCGGGTCTGCGCTTTTTTATTTTTTCAGAAAGGTGGTGCAGCGAATGAGCTGGCAGGACGAATTGAGGAACGGATACCGGACGGCGGAAGAGTTGGCGCCCGTCCTGGGATGGACGCCGGAGGAAACCGCCCGATATGCCCAAGTGATTGAGAAGTACCCCATGCTGATCCCACCCTATTACCTGTCCCTGGTGGACCCCAAGGACCCGGAGGACCCCATCGCCCGGCTGTGCGTCCCCTCCCTGGCGGAGCTGGACGCCGGGGGCGAGCGGGACACCAGCGGCGAGGCGGACAACACCAAAATCGAGGGCTTGCAGCACAAATACACGCAGACGGCGCTGCTCCTTTCCACCAACCAGTGCGCCATGTACTGCCGCCACTGTTTCCGCAAGCGGATGGTGGGCCTTACCGACGCGGAGCTGAACAAACGGGTGGACGAGGCCGTGGCCTATGTCTCCGCCCACAAGGAGGTCAATAACATCCTGGTCTCCGGCGGGGACGCCTTCATGAACCCCAACCACATCCTGGAGCGCTATCTTCGGGAGCTGACGGCCATTGAGCACCTGGATCTCATCCGCTTCGGCTCCCGGATGCCCGTGACCCTGCCGGAGCGCATCTACGGCGATCCAGAGTTCCTGGACCTCTTCGAGCAGTACGGGAAGAAAAAGACCCTGGTCCTGGTGACTCACTTCAACCACCCCCGGGAGCTGACGGAGCAGGCTGCCCGGGCCCTCCGGGCCATGATCGAGCGGGGGGTCCCCGTGCGGAACCAGACCGTGCTGACCAAGGGGGTCAATGACAACGGGGAGACCCTGGGGAAGCTCCTCTCCGGCCTGGTCCGGCTGGGGGTCATGCCCTACTACATCTTCCAGTGCCGCCCGGTCACCGGGGTCAAGGGCCGCTTCCAGGTGCCTCTGATCGAGGGCGTCAAAATCGTGGACGAGGCCAAGTCCTATCAGAACGGCCTGGGCAAGGCGGTGCGCTACGCCATGAGCCACCCCCGGGGAAAGATCGAAATTGTCTGCGAACTTCCCAATGGTGAAACTCTATTCAAGTTCCACCAGAACAAGAACCCGGAGGACCGCTCCCGGGTGTTCACCGTCCCGCTGTCCCCCACGGACACCTGGCTGGACGGAGAGCTGCGGGGCATCTGAGGGACAGGAGAAGGAGAAAACAACCAAGCGCGGCGGGCCTCAGGGCCCGCCGCGTTTTGCCGCTCAGAGGTCGATAGAAGAAGAGGGGCCCGGCAGGGCCGGGGGCGTCCACTCCCGGAAGCGCCTGGCGGTCCGCCAGAGGTAGACCATCCGCGTGACGGCGTAGTAAATCGCCAGGCCCACGGCGGCCAGCATCACCAGCAGGGCGATAAAGGGTCCCATGAATATGGCGAGGAACAGCAGGAACATGGACCCCAGGGAGAGCAGGAGGAGCTTCCACAGCTTCCGCCAGCCGGCGGCCAGATCCGCGTCCAGGGGCTCCACGGCCTGGGCGTGGGAGTGGAATTCCACATAACTCCCATAGAAGCTCACAACAAGGGAGGGAATGCCCAGCAGGATAATCAGGCCGGACTCCTCGGGGATGAACAGCAAAACAAGGTCCATGAGCGTGATAACGGCCTGGCAGAGGGCGGCGGTGCGGTACTCCCGCAGCACCGGCGTCAGCTTCCACAAAAACAGGGCGTAGGCCAGGCCGCAGAGGAATTTCAGCGCCGTCCCCACGGTCTCGGCGGCGGGAAATGCCTGGGTCACAAGGTCCACGGTCAGCAGGCCCGCCAGCTCCAACGGGACCACCAGCCAGAACATCAGCCAGACCCACTTTCCCATCAGCGGGGCGGTCTCCGCCAGGCGGCGCTGCCTGGCCGCCTCGCCGTCCCGGCGCTGGAGCTCCTGCCGGGGGACGTCGTCCCGCCCGGCCCGGCGGGAGCAGAGGGAGAAATACGTGCAGGTATCGCACGCCTCATGTCCCTTCTCCCGGCAGCAGGCGGCGATGCCGCAGGGACCCGAGAAGGGCCGCCCCATGTCCTCCCGGCAGCCGGCGCAGTTTAACTGGTCCTTCCAGACGCAGGATTCGCAGCTCTTTCCGCAGATGTTTTCCATGTCGTGCCCTCCTCTTTTCAAGGCGTAATCACTGCCTGTAATGTAGCTTTATTCTAATATGAAAAGGAGGGAGATTCATGACAAAAGGGTAACAGTGTGTGACAAAAAATTACAGTTCCAGGGCGGAGGGAAACATGAAAACCGCCTGAAAGCCATGGCTTCCAGGCGGTTTATGTGCGCTATCCGGTAATCCGGCGCTCCAGGTCCGCTTTCACCTGCATGTAGTTGTGGAAGGGGATGGGCAGGACCTCCCCGGTGATGATGGCCGCCTCATAGCGGCGAACGGACATGACGTAGCGGGTGTTCACCGTGTAGCAGCGGTGAATGGGACAAAAGGTCTCCGGCAGCGCGGCGTTGACCTCGCTGATGCTCAGGTCGCTCTGGATGATTTTGTCCACGCAGTGGAGCTCCGCCTTTCGGTTTCGGCTCTGGACATAGAAGATCATGTCCGGCTGAACGAACAGCGTCGTGCTGCCGCAGGGGACGGCCAGCCGCTTTTTCGGCGGGACTTCCATCAGCATGTCCCGGACGAACTGATAGGCGGACATCTCCAGCTTGGGCCCGTTTTCGTTCAGGGAAAAGGGATGGAGAAGCTCATAGTTGGCGTGGAGCAGCACCAGCTTGGTCTCCGTGCCGATGAGCTGATACAAGAACGTATAGGAGGCGGTAACCGTGTCCTCCTCGGGACGGTCCGGGACGCAGGCCCGCACCTCTCCCATCACTGCTTGGCAGCGTGGGGTGAGGGACAGGGGGGTGTACTCCTCCTGAAAAATCTGATAGGTTTTCGTCCGCCGCTCCACCCCGGCCTCCAGCCGGGCGCGGATGACGTCGCCGCCCATCAGCACCCGTCCGCCGGTGCCCAGCCACACGCTTTTCGGGCAGAGGCGGGAAAAGTAGGGCTCTAAATTCCCGGCATAGTAGCCGTGGGTGATCTCCCGGCTGATGGCCACGGTATCCTCCAGTTGACCGCTCATGGAATTCCCTCCCCTTTGTGATTATTGTAACAATATTATACAATAACCGACGGGAAAAGGCAAGAGGGAAAAGGTGATACCTTTAGGTTCGGCTGGAAATTTGATACATTCCGTATGGGATTTCAGCGGTTCGTCACACGCCGCTGCGGTACTGCTCCGCCGTCAGCTTGAGGTTGACGCCGCCCTCGCCGAGAGGCGTGGCGTTGAGCCGGAGCTGGTTTTCCAGAGACTTCGTTTCGTCGATGCGGAAGGCCCGGGTAATTTTCTCTCCTGCCGGGAGGCGAATGGCGGTGAAGTCGTTGCCCTCGCCCCAGCCTATGGTGTTGGGCCTGCTCAGGATAATCATGGCTTCCGCGGGGCCGGTGTTCTCTATGGTAATGGCCGCGTATTTTCCCAGCAGGCTTGTAAAGGCAAAGGTGTGCTCCACCTCTCCCGGGTCCTGGAATAACTGCCCATCCATAGACCTGCCGGAAAAGCTGCCCAGGTTGACTTCTGCCGGGTCCGCTTCGGTGAACATGCCGTGTGTAATGCCATACTCCGGTTTTTCAGGCAGACGCGCCCGTATCTTCGCCCAGCGGTTTTCCTGCTCTTCCGAGCCCGGACCCACATAGGGGCCGGAAGTCACGGTAACTGTAAAACCTCCTACGTCTACAGGAATGTTTTCACCCACGGCGGGCATTCCGCCGGAGGGATTCAACAGCATGGAGAAGTCGTGGTTTACATCGGTAAAGCCCCATTTCGGTTTCCCATTTTCATCCACTACGGGATTGCCGTCCGCGTCTTTATAGGGCTCCCCATTTTCGTCCACCCGGGGCTTGCCGCCGAACTCCAGCCGTTCCAGCTCTTCGTGGTAGTGAGCCCCGAACGCCACGTCGAACAGCTCCGCCGCGGCGGCGGCCTCGATGTAATAATGGGTTTCCCCCTTGGTGTCGGCATAGGTCACAACCTTGGGCGCCTTGCCGCCCTGCCTGGTGGTCAGCGTCTCGCCCTTGGCAATCTGTTCCCGCCCGAAGAGGCCCACGCTCACCTGTCCGGGCTGAGGACCCCCGGCGGGCGGGCCGTTGGCCGCCAGGGAAGCGGAGACCAGCCCAAACAGCAGCACCATGGTGACCATACCGGCCACGAAGGGGGTGTAGTTCTTTCTCATTTCTCGTTTGCCGCGCATTGTGATTCTCCTTTACCATTTCAAATTTTCCGCGATGCGGATCATCGTGTCCAGGTCCAAGCCGGCCTCCCCGCCGGAGAGGATGAAGGCGTATGGCCCGTTAGTCCAGAGGAAGAGGCGGGTGTCGTCCCATTCTTCCTCAGGCTGGTTTGCAATCCATATGGCGTCCTCACCGCCAACGTCCGCTTGCTCTATCTGAAAATTTCCAAGAAGGACTGCGGAGCGTTCCTCCCCGGACCACTGGACCAAATAAAAGGACGCATCCTCGGCGGTGTTGCGGAAGCTGGAGGAGCAGGAACTGCCCTCGGCGGAAAAGGACTCCAGCGCATAGCCCTCCGGCAGCCAGCCGGGAGACAGGGGATGAAAGTCCTGGGCCTCCTGTTCCATCCTGGGCCGGACCAGGTAGGAGATAAATCCATCCTCCTGGGCGGCGTAGACCCGGTAATCGTCCTTCCGCTCCGCGCCCACGCCCACCAGGAGGGCTCCCAGGGCCGCGACCACCGCAGCCAGCAGGGCCAGGGTCTTCCAGTGCCGCTTTCTCCGCCGCCGCAGAATCGGGGCCATGGACGCCTCAAAGGTCAGGGAAAAGCCGTGCCCGCAGTCCTCCCGCCCGGGGAGGGTATCCAGCCAGCGCTCCGCCGCCTCCGGGGCCGCGGCGTACAGCATCTCGTCGGTGATGTTCAAACGATTTCCCCCCTTTCCGCCAGCTCCTCGGCCAGCTTCTTTTTGGCTCTGGCAATGAGCTGGCGCACGTTCGCCGCCGTGGTCCCCAGGAGCTCCCCCACCTCGGCGGCGGAATAGCCGTTGTAGTACTTCAGCAGCAGCGCCTCCCGGTACCGGGGAGGCAGGGCCGCCATGGCCCCCGCCAGGGTCCCGTCGGAGGGCGGCGGGGCGCAGCCAGGAAAAGATTCCTCCTCTTCCAGCGCCGTCTCGGGCCTCCGCTTTCGGGCTCTGTAAAGGTCAATTGCCTTCCGCTCCGCCGTGACGGCGGCCAGGTGCCGGGCCTGGGGCCCCAGCTCCGCCGGAAGACGGCAGTTCGCGAGACTGAGGAAGGCCAGATGCACCGCGTCCTCCGCGTCCTGAGCATTTTGCAGGATACGGTTTGCCACATGGAACATCAGCCCCCGGTAGGCGCTGTACATCGCCTCGAACCGCGTCCGGTCCTCCGGGCCGTCGATGGACTGTAAGTAAATCAGCATCCTGCCGCCTCCCTTCGTCTCTGTACTCTTAGACGCTCCGGCGGGCCGGAACGTGACGCGCGGTTGAAAAATTTTTTCGGCCTTCTGATTCTACGCCGGACCGGGGCGAATGTCAAAAAGACAGCCCCGCGCCATTCGGCGCGGGGCTGTAAAATGAGGCGTGGCCGATTATGTCTTTTCCTGGGCGTGGATGGGATAGTCCTCCAGCACGTCCAGCAGGCGGGAGTAATCCTGGGCCGCCAGGTGGGTGTAACGGGCCCAGCGGTTCCGGCACTGGTTCCGGGCCTCCACCAGCAGGGACTCCGCCGCCTCGGGGAAGGTCCGCTGAAGGGAGTTGAACCGGACCTCGCCCATGAAGAACTCCCGGAGGTCGTACCGGGGCTCCTTGAAGTCCAGCATAAAGGGGTTCTTGCCCTGGGCTTTCAGCTTGGGGTCGTAGCGGTAGAGGACCCAATAACCGCTGCGGACAGCCAGCTTGGCCTCCTCCTGGGCCCAGGCCATGCCCTTGACGATGCCGTGGTTGATGCAGGGGGCGTAGGCCACGATCAGGGACGGGCCGTCGTGGGCCTCCGCCTCTCGGAGGGCCTTGATGTACTGGGCGGGGTCCGCCCCCAGGGCCACGGAGGCCACGTACACATTCTGATACTGGGTGGCCAGCATGCCTAAGTCCTTCTTCTCCGTCCGCTTGCCCGCAGCGGCAAACTGAGCCACCGCGCCGAAGGGCGTGGCCTTGGAGGACTGCCCGCCGGTGTTGGAGTAGACCTCCGTGTCCACCACCAGGATGTTCACGTCCTCCCCGGAGGCCAGCACGTGGTCCAGGCCGCCGTAGCCGATGTCGTAGGCCCAGCCGTCGCCGCCGTACATCCACATGCTCTTTTTCACCAGCTGGTCCTGGGCCCGGCGGACGGCCTCGACGCGCTCCCCGGCCTCGGAAGTATTCTGCAAGGCGGCGATCACCGCGTCACTGAGTTCGATGGTCCGCTGCTTGTCCTCGAAGCCCTCCAGCCACGCGGCCAGGGCGGCCTTCAGGGCCTCGTCCTTCGTCTCCTCCATCAGTTCCCGGGCCTCCCGCTGGAGGCGGAGCCGCTGCTGGCGGACGCTGAGGACCATGCCCAGGGAGTACTCGGCGTTGTTCTCAAAGAGGGAGTTGGACAGGGCGGGGCCCCTCCCGTTGGGCTTGGTGGTATAGGGGTAGCTGGGTACGCTGAAGCCCCAGGCCTGGGTGCAGCCCGTGGCGTTGGCCACCACCATCCGCTCACCGAAGAGCTGGGTGAGAAGCTTCATGTAGGGCGTCTCGCCGCAGCCCGCGCAGGCCCCGGAGAACTCCAGCAGGGGCTGTTCGTACTGGCTGCCCTTGACGGTGAATTTGTTCATGGGGTTTTCCTTGGGGGAAAGGGAGAGGCTGTAGTCCCAATTGGGCTGCTGGGGCATCTCCTCCTCGATGGGTTTCATGACGATGGCCTTTTCTTTGGCGATACAGGCGGCGGCGCAGGTGCCGCAGCCGGTGCAGTCCAGGGGGTCCGCCTGGATGCGGAACCGGAGGCCCTCGAAGCCCTTGCCCTTGGCCTCCTTCGTCACGTAGCCCGCCGGGGCCTTTTGGACCTCCTCCTCGTTCAGCAGGAAGGGCCGGATGGCGGCGTGGGGGCACATGAGGGAGCATAGGTTGCAGCCGATGCAGTTCTCAGGGAGCCAGCTTGCCACGTGGGCGGCGAAGCCCCGCTTCTCATACCGGGAGGTAGCCATGGGGACGCTGCCGTCCGCCGCATCCTTGAAGGCGCTGACGGGGAGGCTGTCGCCCTTCTGGGCGTTGACGGCCCGCATGACCGTGCGGACGTACCAGGGAGAGGTAGTGTCCTTCTCCTCCGGCTCGTCGGTGAGATTCGCCCAAGCGGCGGGGACAGTAATTTCGTGGAGGCCCGCCAGCCCCGCGTCCACGGCGGCGCAGTTCATATTGACGACCTTTTCGCCCTTCCGGCCATAGGTCTTTTGAATGGCGGCCTTCATGTAGTCCACGGCCTGGTCCACCGGGAGCACGCCGGAGAGTTTGAAGAAGGCGGCCTGTAAGACGCTGTTGGTCCGGTTCCCCAAGCCGATGGCCTCGGCGGCGGAGCCCGCGTCAATGGTGTAGAATTTCGCCTTGCGCTCCGCCAGGAGGCGCTTGACCTTGTTGGGCAGGTGGGTCTCTAGGTCGGCGTCGGGCCAGTTGCAGTTCAGGAGGAAGGTCCCGCCGGGTTTCAGCTCGTTTATAATGTCGTATTTTGCAATGTAGCTTTGATTGTGGCAGGCGATGAAGTCCGCCATGGTGACGTAGTATGTGGAGAGAATGGGGGTGTGGCCGAAGCGCAGATGGCTTTTCGTCACGCCGCCGGATTTCTTGGTGTCGTATTCAAAGTAGGCCTGGACGTATTGGTCCGTGTTGTCCCCGATGATTTTGATGGAGTTTTTGTTGGCCCCCACGGTGCCGTCGGACCCCAGGCCCCAGAACTTGTAGCTGATGGTCCGGGAATCGGCGGTGACCACGTTTTCTCCGATAGGCAGGGAGTGGTGGGTGATGTCGTCGGTGATGCCCACGGTGAAGTGGTCCTTTTGCTCTCCTGCCATGTTGTCGTAGACGGCGATCATTTGGGCCGGGGTGGTGTCCTTGCTGGAGAGGCCGTAACGTCCCCCCAGGACCTGGACCTGGCGGCTCCCGTGCTGGAGGACGGAGCACACGTCCTTATAGAGGGGCTCGCCTCCCGCGCCGGGCTCCTTGGTCCGGTCCAGCACGGTCAGCAGGCGGCAGCTCTCCGGCAGGGCGGCCAGGAAGTGCCGGGCGCTGAAGGGCCGGTAGAGCCGCACCTGGAGGAAGCCCACCTTGCGGCCCTGGGTGTTCAGGTATTGGACGGCCTCCTGGAGGCAGCCGGAGACGCTGCCCATGGCAACGACCACCTGTTCCGCCTCCGGGTCGCCGTAGTAGTTGAAGAGCTGGTAGTCCCGCCCCGTCAGGGCGGACATCTGAGCCATATAGTCCTCTACGATGCCGGGGACGGCGTCGTAGTAGGGGTTCACCGCCTCCCGGAGCTGAAAGGCCGTATCCGGGTTGATGACGGTGGAGCGCATGAGGGGATGCTCGCTGTTCAGGGCGTTTTGCCGGAAGCGGGCCAGGGCCTCCCGGTCCAGCATGCTCGCCAGATCCCCGAAGTCCAGCACGTCGATCTTCTGGATCTCGTGGCTGGTCCGGAATCCGTCGAAGAAGTGCATGAAGGGCACCCGAGCCTTGACGGCGGACAAGTGGGCCACGGCCGCCAGGTCCATGCACTCCTGCACGCAGGAGGAGGCCAGCTGGGCGAAGCCCGTCTGGCGGCAGGCCATCACGTCGGAGTGGTCCCCGAAGATGGAGAAGGCGCTGGTGCCCACGGTCCGGGCGGCCACGTGGATGACCCCGGGGAGGAGCTGCCCCGCGATGCGGTACAGGGGCGGCACCATCAGCATGAGGCCCTGACTGGCGGTGTAGCTGGTGGTGAGGGCCCCGGCCTCCAACGAGCCGTGCATGGCCCCGCAGGCCCCGGCCTCGCTCTGCATCTCCATGAGCCGCACCGGCTGGCCAAAAATATTTTTCATCCCATTGGCGGCCCAGGTGTCCACGTGCTCCGCCATGGGGCTGGAGGGTGTGATGGGATAGATGGTCGCGACCTCGGTAAAGGCGTAGCTTGCGTAGGCGGCGGCCTCGTTGCCGTCCATGGTTTTGCGTTTCATAAAATCCCCCTTCTCTCAATCCGCCCGGTCCGCCGGATGCCGGGCGTTAAAATTCATATGTCTATTATCGCGCGCAGACATCATACTGTCAAGAAAAGAGTTTTACTTTCTTTTCCAATGATTTTGGGGGAGGGGAGAAGAAGAGAATGCGGCGGCCTTCATAGGCCGCCGCACTCGAAATGAGGCGCTGGATCAGCTGTAGAACTGGTTGGAGTTCAGCAGCTTTTCCTTTTGGACGGAGGTGATGGTGTCGGTGATGTCCTTGATGAACACATAAAACAGGCGGTGCTCCTCACCCCACTTGGAGGTCTCCAGGTGCCCGTAATCGTCCACCCAGCGGATTTCGCCGTCCCGGCGGATGATCCGGTAGCGGACGTAATCCATGTTTTTGGCGGAATTGCGGATTTGATGCTGGATTTCCCACTCGACTCTGGCCAAGTCCTCCGGGTGCACCATGCCCCGGAAGGAGCACTGAACCAGCTCCATCAGCTCCGTCATGGACTCGCAGCCAAAGAGCTCCATAACCGCCGGGTTGGCGTACAGGATGCGCTCGTCCTCAATAGCGCGGTAGATGAAGAAGGCGTCGGACATGTTGGCCAGGGATTCCGCCATGCGCTCCTGCTGGCGCTCCTCCTCCTCCCGCATGATTTTGTCGATGCTCTGGATGGTGATGACGGCGGATTTCGGCTTTTCATTTTCCCGCTCGCTGATGGTGACGCTGGTCAGGCACCACTCGTCCGGGCTTTCCTTCCCGCTGCGGCGGTAGCGGTAATCCACCGAGTTCTGGGTCGCCAGGGCGCTGCGCAGATGGTCCAGGGACAGGAAGTTCCGGACGTTTTTCTCGTCGTATTTCAGGATTTTGCCGGTGCCGAAGTGGCGCTCCACCATAGCGGCGTAGTTGCCCCGCTCCGTCACGCTGGTCTGGTCCGGATAGATCATCCGGCAGTAGTTGTCCTGAAGCTGGAGGTAGTAAACCTCCCGGTAGGCCAAAACCATGCTGTTGAAGGCGCCCTCGTAAAGCTGTCTGTGGGTCACGTCCCGCAGCAGGCAGGCGACGTAGCCGTGGTCGTGCTGGAACAGCGTGATTTGCAGGTAGTGCCCGGATACGGAGCTGTAGGCGAAATGCTCCACCGACTCTCCCAGGAACGCCGCCTGATAGGCCTTGCGCAGCAGGCGGCCGGAATCGTCCTTGAAGGCCTTGAGGATCAGGCTTCGGATGAAGTCGAAGTCGTTGCCGCACATCCGCTCCATCTCCCGGTTGATATAGACGATTTCATAGTCGGTGGGCTCTCCCTCCTGGTCCAGCACAATCCTGGACAGGCCGAAGCCGCAGGGCAGCGTTCCGTAGTACTGCTCCAGCCGCTGGCGCTCAATGTCGGGCAGCTTCATGGCGGGCGGCACCGCCCGGGCCTGGGCCTTCCGCTGCTCCCGGAGGGAGGTGATGTCCTCCGAGGCCACAAAGTAGATCCGGTGGCCCTCATTCTCCTGGAGGAAGAATACCTTGAGATGGAGCCACAGCACCTTCCCGTCCACCCGGAGATAGTGGATGTTCCCTTCCGCCCCGGCGGGGCGGCTCTCGTAGGCCCGGTCGAACAGAGCCAGCAGCACGGGACGGTCATCGTCCCGGACGCCGCTCCAGACCTTGCGGCTCATGTCCTCGCCGCCCGCCGCGTTCAGGCCGGTCATGCGGTAGTACTGCTCGTTGACCCGGGTGAGCTCCACCTGCCGCTCGAACACGTCGCAGATGGCGGTGGGGCCCAGGATGTGGTTCAGCATCGTGTCCGTGAACAGGTTCCCGTCAATGATTTCCCGCATGTGGAAAGCCTCCACCTGTTTGCAGCGCAGGCCGGTGAAGTCCAGCTGCCGCTCGTCGGCCAGCAGGGACTCGAACTGGTCGATGGGCAGGGGACGGTAATAATAGTAGCCCTGGGTATAGCGGCAGCCCATGCTGCGCAGGACGCTCTCCTGCCGGGGCGTCTCCACGCCCTCCACAATGATGGGCATTCCCAGGAGCCGCGCCATGTTGACGATGGATTCCAGGATGCCGATGCCCTTCTGCTCGTTTTCCTCCGTGATTTCCAGGAAGCGCATGTCGATTTTCAGCACGTCCACGGGGATGCTTTTCAGCATGTTTAAAGAGGAATAGCCGCTGCCGAAATCGTCCATCATAACCAGGAACCCGTCCTGCCGAAGGCGGTCTACCGTTTCGTTGATGGAGGAGTCCTCCTGGGTGTAGGCGCTTTCGGTGATCTCCGTCTTGATGTACTTGGCCGGCAGGTCGTATTTTTTCAGCAGGCGTTTCAAATAGGCGGGCACGTCCATGGACATGATGTCGATGCGGGAGATGTTGATGGAGATGGGCACCGGCTCATAGCCCCGGTCGATCCAGCTCCGTAGCCAGCGGCATACCTTCTCCCAGACCTGCTGGTCCAGGAGGTAGACCGCGCCGCAGCGCTCCAGGGCGGGGATGAATTTTCCCGGCGGGATCAGGCCCTCGGTGCTGTGCCTCCAGCGCACCAGGGATTCCGCGCCCACCACCTTGCCGGAGGTGATATCGCACTGGGGCTGAACGAAAAAGGTGAACTCGTCCCGCTCCAGCGCGCCGATGACCTCCGTCAGCAGATGCATTTCCTCCTCTAAGTCCCGCTCCATTTCAGGATCATAGCAGGCAATTTGATTTTGGGGACCGGCCTGGGCCCGGGCGAGGGTGGCGCGGTCATAGAGATTTTCCGGGGAAAGCCCCGGGTCGTCGATGGGGCAGATTCCGAACACGGGGATGACGCCGATGGCGCTCCCGATTTGAGCGATATCCCTTGTTATCCGGTCCCGCAGGCGCTCCGCCAGTTCCATCCGCCAGGGCATGATAATGCAGAAGTCGTCCCCCTGAAAATACCCGGTCACGCCGCCGTACTCCCGGCGGACGTCCTCAAAATGATCCGCGATCTGCCGCAGGAGACGGTCGCCCGCGTCCCGCCCGTAAAGCTTGTTGAACAGCCGGAAGTGCAGGATATCCATGGCGGCGACGCAGTAGGCGCCGGGCTCGGCTTGGGCGGCAAACCGCCCGGCTTCCTCCATAAAGCCTTCCGGGAAAAGCAGTCCTGTGAGGACATTTTTTGTCAGGCCCTCCTGACACTGGTCCGAACGGTTTACCACATTTGCTTTTTCCATGATTCATTCCCCCCCGTGATTTCATGGAGCTTCATTAGGTTCCGCAGGCGCGCGGCGGTATGCCTGCTCTTGTACAAATTCTACTATATCTTCCAGATTCTGTCAATTATACTTCCACATTTATACAAAATTGAAGGGGAGGCACGGAGCCCAGGTTTTGGTTGCGGCTTCAACTTTGCCATTTCACACTATGGATTTTCCCAAAAATCTATGATACAATAACTCCGCTTCCGCTATGGCGGGAATTTAACAGGACATGGTTTCGGGAGCGCCGGAGGCCCCGGACCTGGAAGGAGCCCTTTTATGATTAAGATTACCACCGACAGCACCTGCGACCTGCCGGGGCGGCTGCTGGAGCAATACGATATCACCGTCTTCCCCCTGGGCATCGTCAAGGCGGGGAAGCTCTACCACGACGGCGTGGACATCCGCACGGCGGACATTGCCGCCCATGTGGACGCCGGAGGGGAAATCACCACCACCAATGCGGTCAACGCGGCGGACTACGAGGACGCTTTCTGGGCGCTGTCGGAAAAGTACGACGCGGTGATCCATATCAACATCGGCAGCGGCTTCTCCTGCTGCCATCAAAACGCCAAGCTGGCGGCGGAGGAGGTGCCGGAGGTCTACGTGGTGGACTCCGGGAACCTGACCGTGGGCCACGGCATGATGGTCCTGGCCGCCGCGGACGCCGCCCGGGCGGGGAAATCCGTCACGGAGATTCTGAGCCTGCTGGAGAACATGGCCCCCAGGCTGGAGACCAGCTTCGTCCTGGACCGGCTGGACTATATGAAGAAGGGCGGGCGCTGCTCCGCCGTCACCGCCCTGGGAGCGAACCTGCTGAAGCTCCACCCCTGCGTGGAGGTCATCGACGGCAAGATGTCCGTGACCAAGAAATACCGGGGGAACATTGCCAAGGTGGTGGCGGACTATGTTCGGGAGCGTCTTAAAGACCGGACGGATCTGGACTTCAGCCGCATCTTCCTGGTGGACACTTGCCCGGGGGACGAGCTGGCGGGCATTGCCCGGGAGATCATCCGGGAGGACGGCCGCTTCGGCGAGATTCTGGAGGCCAAGGCGGGCTGCACCATCTTCTGCCACTGTGGCCCGAATACGCTGGGGCTGATTCTCCTGCGGAAATGATTGAGAATTCGGAACGGCGGGCTTCAAGAGGGGCCGG
>CATNDJ010000001.1:0-89623 GCA_950097265.1 uncultured Oscillibacter sp. | reverse complement strand
TGCGGCCCGCCGTAATTTTAATTATCCCAGTCCACATACTCAAAGGCGATGGCGGGGACGATGCCGTGGGCGGGGAACTCCGCGCCCTCCAGCACGAAGGTGTAGCGGATGTGGTCCCGGACGTTCAGCAGAACCGCCAGGGGGACCTCCGCCGCGTTGAAGTCCAGGTAGCCCAGGCTGTCCTCCATGCGGACGTAGTAGTGGGTGTCCCCATCAATCACCGCGCTGCGGATTTCCGCCACGACGCCCTCCTGCTCCTGGGCGTCTCCGGCGGCGGGAGCCTGCTCCCCGGCGGCGATGAGCCCCCGGTGGGCCAGAGTCTGGCGGTAGTTGTTCTCGCACTCCGCCACCGTGCTGCCGGTGGAGACTACGTCATACTGCTGGACGTTGACCATGGCGAACATCTTCACCAGGCCGTCCGCCCCCTTGAGGGCCATGAAATAGCTGGGCTGGCCCGCGATGTTCAGCAGCAGGGGGAAGGTGGCCTTGTAGTTCATCATTTGGACCTGGCTCTGGGCGGAGTCCATGGCGGAGAACTCCTCCGCCCCGGCGATGGGATAGAAGCGGGTGTCCTTGGTCCGCTGGTTGGAAAGGATAAAGCCGATGTTGGATTCGTCCGAGGTGACGGAGGTGACGCCGGTGTACATATATACATCGTCTTCCAGGGCGATGTAATTGTACCCGTCGGTGGTGACCGTCACATCTTTTTGTCCGAAGATGGAGTTTAAGAAGCCGTTGTGGTACATACCGTAAAAATCGTACTGCTGGACGATGATGTCCGCGGAGTACAGCCGGTCCACCCAGCTGGGAACCTGTTCGTGGTATTCGCTTTCGCCGGTAATGGCGTTCACCAGCACTGCTCCCTTCACGTCCACACCGCCGAAGAGGCCGATGGTCCGCACGATGCGGGAGCAGACCCAGTAGGGCGTCCCCTCCTCGTTGATCTCGAACACCGGCTCGTCGAACATCATGGTGGGGTAGTGGAAGCGGAGATGCCGGTAAAGATTCCGGCCGAAGTGCTCCGCCACGGTGTACTTCATACCCTCCGGCAGGCGGACCACCTCCGCCTCCTGGCTCACCATGTCGATGATGATATAGGCGGGCAGGCCGTCCTTCCGGTTGGTGAACCATTTGATGAGGTCTCCGTAGCGCAGGGAAGTCACCCGGACCGGGCGGCCCTGGTAGTTGATCTGGGTGTAGGTGGGCAGAATCTCAAACTGGGACACCATGTCCGCCAGTTCGCCCAGCTTCCGGGTGCCCAGGCGGGCGGCGGAGTCCGCGTCCAGCATGGGAATTTGGTCGTAGCTGATTTCCTCCACCTCGGCGGTAAAGTCCCCGGCCTGAATGGGGAGGAGCTTGGAATAGCTCCCCGCCCGGAGGACTACCCAGCTGCTGAGAGCCCCCAGAGCCAGGGCGGCGACGAGGGCGATGACCGCCAGGAAGGGGATGGTGCACTGCTTGCGGACGAAGTGGAAGTAGCCCTTGACGCCGCCGTCGGTCTGGAAGCCGGAGGTGAAGACGGCGCAGACGCAGTACACGGCGCAGAGGAGAAAGGCGAAGACATAAAATTCCTCAGCGTGGGGGTTCAGGGCGGGAAGCTCCAGGTAGAAGTAAACCAGGCCGAACACCAGGGTGACCAGCAGGTTGGTGACGGTGCGGCTGAAGGCGCTGCCCATGGCGCGGCGGGGCTTCCGGGGCTTGCGGGGGCGGGGGTTGGGGTTCCCGCCCTGGAAGTTCTCGGGGTTGAACCCGCCGCCGAAGGCGTTGGGACCGCCGAACTGGAATGTAAAGGGCATGAGAAGAGCCCTCCTTTCTTTTTCCCGTTTCACAATATTTTACAGGGAAAGTGTGAACAAATCAAGTTTGCCCCGTCCGGTGAAAAGTATTTTCACCGGACGGGGCAATTTCCTTGGAAGCCGGGCCGCTGTTTTGGCCGTTTGTTACCGGTCCTCCCGGAAGTAGGCCAGCCCCAGGCTGGCGGGGGGCTGCTTCTCCTTGTTGTTGCGCATGCTGGAGACGATGAGGACGACGACCGTCACCACGTAGGGCAGAATCTTATAGAGCTGGGTGGGCACGAAGGGGAGCACCAGCCGCAGGTACAAAATCATCAGCGCCCCGAAGAGCACGGAGCCCCAGATGGCGGACAGGGGCCGCCACATGCAGAAGATGACCAGGGCCACCGCCAGCCAGCCCACGCCGCTGAGACCCTCGTGGTTCCACACGCACCCGGCGATGGTCATGATGTAGACCATGCCTCCCACGGCGGAGATCCCGCCGCCAATGACCGTGGCCAGGTACTTGTAGCGCTCCACGGCGATGCCCGCTGCGTCCGCCGTGGCGGGGGACTCGCCCACGGAGCGGAGGTACAGGCCCGTCCGGGTGCGATTTAGGAAGAAGAACATGCCCACAGCCAGGATGAGTCCCAGGTAGAAGAACACGCTGTTGCCGAAAAGCACGCCGCCTGCCACGGGAATTTTCTGGAGAAAGCCCGGGAAGGGGGAGTTCTGGAAGAAGCCCTTCAGGGCGTTGCCGATGGAAATATACCCGTTCTCCCGGACCCGCATATACTCGCCCACGAACTGGCCCACGCCGGTGCCGAAGATGGACAGGGCCAGGCCGGTAACGTTCTGGTTGGCCCGGAGGGTGATGGTGAGAAAGCTGAAAATCAGGGAGGCCAGGGCCCCCGCCAGAAAGGCGCAGAGAATGCCGATGCCCACGGCTATAATGCCGCTGGCCCCGCCCGCCTTCTCGTAGTAGAACACGCCTCCCAGGCCCAGGGCGCCGCCCATGAACATGATGCCCTCCACGCCCAGGTTCAGGTTGCCGGATTTCTCCGTCAAAATCTCCCCCAGGGTGCCGAAGAGCAGCGGCGTGCCGTAGGTGATGGCGGCGATGATCAGGGCCAGGAACAGACTCAAGAAATCACTCATGCCGCGCCTCCTTTTTCCCCGCGCCGCGGAAAATCAGCTTGTAGTTGATGAAGAACTCGCAGCCCAGCATGCAGAAGAGCAGGATGCCCGTGATGATGTCCGAGATGGACGTGGGCACCGCCATGCGGGTCTGAAGGGTCTCGGCGCCCTTGCTCAGAACCGCCAGCAGACCGGAGATGCCCACCATGGCGAAGGCGTTCAGCTGGCTGAGCCACGCCACGGTGATGGAGGTGAAGCCCACGCCTCCGGCTACGCCGTCGTACAGGGTGTTGTTGGCCCCGGAGGCCACGATGAACCCAACGACGCCGCTGATGGCCCCGGAGAGGAACATGGTGCGCATCATCACCCGGCCTACGTTCATTCCCGCGTACCGGGCCGTGTTGATGCTGTCTCCTATGACGGCGATTTCATAGCCGTGTTTCGTGTGGTTCATGTAGACGTGCATGAAGACCACCAGGACCAGCACGATGATCCAGCCGCAGTGGACCCCCAGCACCCGGGGGAGGCAGGCGGCCTCATCGAATTGGGGAATGATTTGAGAGCCCTTCCGGCCCTCCCAGGGGCCGCCCTGGAGCCAGCGGACCACGCCGATCACGATGTAGTTCATCATCAGGGTGAACAGCGTCTCGTTGGTGTTCCACTTCGCTTTGAAAAAGGCGGGAATCAGGGCCCAGACGCCCCCGGCCAGAGCGCCCGCAAGGCCCATGACCACCAGCAGCACGGGGGAAGGCAAACGGTTTGCCCAGAAGAGGGCGAAGTAGCTGGCGGCGATGGCTCCGGCGGTAATCTGGCCTTCCGCGCCGATGTTCCAGAAGCGCATCTTGAAGCAGGGGGCGATGGCCAGGGCGCAGCCCAGCAGGGGGACGGCGATTTTCACCGTCTGGCGGATGGCGCTTTTCTTTCCCAATGCGCCGGAAATCATGGTGCCGTAGGCGGTGACGGGGTTGGCTCCCGCCAGGGCCATGACCAGGGCCCCCAGCAGCAGGGCGAAGAGGATGGAGGCGGCCCGGATGCACCAGACCTTCCAGCCCTCCATGCCGTCCCGCTTGGCCAGGCGGATCAGGGGGGTCTTTTTCTCGTGACTCATTTAATTGCCCTCCTTTCCGCCCAGGCGGGTCATCAGCAGGCCGATCTGGTCCTTGGTGGCGGACCGGGCGTCCACTACGCCGCTGACCCTTCCGCCGCAGAGGACCAGAATGCGGTCGCACAGCTCCAGCAGCACGTCCAGGTCCTCGCCCACGTAGACGACGGCCACGCCCTTCATCTTCTGCTCCGTCAGCAGGTTGTAGATGGTGTAGGAGGTGTTGATGTCCAGGCCCCGGACCGCGTAGGCGGTCATCAGCACCGAGGGGGCGCTGGCGATTTCCCGGCCCACCAGCACCTTCTGCACGTTGCCGCCGGACATCCGGCGGACGGGGAAGTCCGTGCTGGGGGTGACCACCTCCAGCTCCTTCCACACCCGCAGGGCCAGCTCGTTGGGGTCCTTCCGGTTGAGGAACACGCCCCGGCCCTTCTTCCAGGAACGGAGCATCATGTTTCCCGTCATGCCCATGGACCCCACCAGCCCCATGCCCAGCCGGTCCTCGGGGACGAAGGCCATGGCTACCCCGGCTTTGCGAATCTGCATGGGGGTCTTGCCCACCAGGTCGGCGGGGGCCCCGCCGTCGGGGGTGTAGAGCACCTCACCGGCGGCCACGGGGCACAGGCCGGAGATGGCCTCCAGCAGCTCCTTCTGGCCGGACCCGGCGATGCCCGCCACGCCCAGGATCTCGCCGCCCAGGGCGGTGAAGGAGACGCCGTCCAGTTTTTTCACGCCCTCCCCGTCCAGGACGGTGAGGCCCTTGACCTCCAGCCGCTCCACGGGCGTTTCGTACCGGGGGCGGTCGATGTTCAGGGTGACCGCGTGGCCCACCATCATATCGGTCAGGGCCTGGGGGTTCGTCTCGGAGGTTTTCACAGTGCCGATGTACTTGCCCTTCCGGAGGACGGCCACTTTATCGGACAGGGCCATGACCTCGTGGAGCTTGTGAGTGATGATGACGATGGCTTTTCCGTCGGCCTTCATGGCCCGGAGCACGTCAAAGAGCTTGTCGGTCTCCTGGGGAGTGAGGACGGCGGTGGGCTCGTCCAGGATCAGGATGTCGGCCCCCCGGTAGAGGACCTTGACGATTTCCACCGTCTGCTTCTGGGAGACGGACATGTCGTAGATTTTCTGTCCCGGGTCGATGTCGAAGCCGTACCGTTCGCAGATGGCCCGGACCTTGGCCTCGGCGGCCTTGATGTCCAGCTTGCCGCCCTCCTCCAGTCCCAGGACGATGTTTTCCGCGGCGGTGAACACGTCCACCAGCTTGTAGTGCTGGTGGATCATGCCGATGCCGTTGGCAAAGGCGTCCCTGGGGGAGCGGATGGAGACGGGCTGGCCGTTCACAAAGATCTGGCCCTCGTCGGGGAAGTAGATGCCGGAGAGCATGTTCATCAGCGTGGTCTTTCCGCTGCCGTTCTCCCCCAGCAGGGAGAGAATCTCCCCCCGATTTAATTGCAGGTCGATGCCGTCGTTGGCCACCACCTCGCCGAAGCGCTTGGTGATGCCTTTCAGTTCAATGGCGCAGTTTTCCAAAAACGCTCATCCTTTCTAAGAGGTCCCGGCGGCAAAGACGCTGTGCCGGGCGGAGTCCGGATGGAGTGGAAAAGAACAGGGGCCCCCGCAGGGGCCCCTATGGAGTTCTTTTGTGGATAAATAGGTCTGCTTAGAAGGCGGAGTTCAGCCACTCAATGCCGTCGATGGACAGGGCGAAGTAGGGAGCGGACTGGAAGTAGGACTCGTGGAACGCGCCGTCAAACACGGCCTCCTCGGAGTCGGGGGTGAAGTCGCCGTCGGTGTCCAGGGCGAAGGCGCTTTCCAGGGCCTTGCCCTCGATGGTGAAGGTGGAGGTGTCGAAGACCTGGAGCTCTCCGGAGCGGATCTTGGCCTCGACCTCCGCCAGTTTCTCGGCGGTGCCGGGGGCGGCAATGTCTTCGTTCAGGTCCGTCATCACCACGGCGTCCATATCCATGCCGTGGCACCAGTCCTGATCAAAGCTCTCTCCGTTGGCCACGGACTCAATGGCGTACTCGAAGTAGGGGGCCCAGTTGATCCGGGTGCCGATGAGGGACGCCTTGGGGGCCACGGAAATCATGTCGTTGTTGTAGCCCGTGTGGAAGACCCCTTTGTTTTCAGCCGTGGTGGCCGGGGTGGTGTTGTCGGAGTGCTGGGAGATCATGACGCAGCCCATGTCGGCCAGGGCGGAGGCGGCGTTGGCCTCTTCCGTGGCGTCGGACCAGGAGCCCACGAATTGGACCTTCATGGTGACGCTGGGGCAGACGCTCCGGGCGCCCAGGAAGTAAGAGGTGAAGCCGGAAATGACCTCGGCGAAGGAGAAAGCGCCCACGTAGCCGATGACGGCCTTGTCGGCGGAGATGGTTCCTTCGTCAATCATCTGCTGAAGCTTCATGCCCGCCACCACGCCGGCCAGATACCGGCCCTCGTAGATGTTGGCGAAGGCGTTGTGGGTGTTGTCCAGGCTGTCTCCCCAGGAGGCCTGGTTGGTGCAGGCGATGAACTCGATGTCGGGATAGTCCGGGGCCACCTTCAGCATGAAGGGCTCGAAGCCGAAGGAGTTGTTGATAATCAGGTCGCAGCCCTCGTCCGCCAGTTCGATGTTGGCGTCCTCGCAGCCGGAGTCCTCTCCGATGTTCCATTTGGTGACCCATTCCACGTTGATGCCCTTGGCGGCCAGGGCCTCGGTGGCGGCCTCCTTGCCCCGGATGAAGTTGTAGGTGTAGCCCTGGTCGTTTTCGTCGCCGATGCAGATCAGGCCCACCTTGACGGTTTTGCCCTCGGATTCGGCGGGTTCGCTGCCGGAGTCCGCAGGCTGCTGGGTATCGGCGGGTTTGGATTCGTCCGCGGGCTTGCTGTCCCCGCCGGTATCGCCTCCGCAGGCGGCCAGACTCAGGACCATGATGATAGACAGCAGCAATGTAAGAAACTTCTTCATACTGGTTTTCCTCCTTAATAAAAATATGTACGGAAGGGAACGGGGACGGCAGTTCTCCCCGGTTACCCTGATTATACAGGAAACGGGCGGAAAGTTCAATGCGCTTTTTCAGGTTTTTGGAAATTTACAAGAAGGCCCTGGGGAATCCTGGCAATTTCGACAGATATGCCAAAAGCTCTCCCGGCGGGAAAAGAGGAAGTTTCCCCCCGATTTTCTTTGACAAACCGGGGAGAATGTGGGATACTCTAAGGGAGAGAAAACCAAATTACACAGGGCCCCGGGCCCTTGGAGCGACAGGAGTGGACCATGGATCAACTGAGAAAGAAAAAAGGCTTTATCTGCGACATGGACGGCGTGATCTATCACGGGAATCAGGTTTTGCCGGGCGTGAAAAAATTTGTCGAGTGGCTGGCGGCGGAGAAGAAAAATTACCTGTTCCTCACCAACTCCAGCCAGTACACCCCCAAGGAGCTCCAGCAGAAGCTGGCCCGGATGGGGCTGGACGTGGACGAGTCCCATTTTTATACCAGCGCCCTGGCCACGGCCCACTTCCTGGACAGCCAGGCCCCGGGGTGCAGCGCCTACGTGGTGGGAGAGCACGGAATCACCAACGCCCTCTATGACAAAGGAATCACCTTCAACGACGTGAACCCGGACTATGTGGTGGTGGGGGAGCCCTCCTCCTACAACCTGGAGCAGATTACCAAGGCCATCCGGCTGGTGAACGCCGGGGCCAAGCTCATCGGCACGAACCCGGATCTGACGGCCCCGGGGGAAGCGGGCATCGTCCCGGCCTGCCGGGCCCTCATCGCCCCCATTGAGCTGGCCACGGACAAGAGCGCCTATTTCGTGGGCAAGCCCAACCCCCTAATGATGCGCACCGGCCTGCGGATGCTGGGGGTCCACTCCGAGAACGCCGTGATGGTGGGAGACCGGATGGATACGGACATCATCGCCGGTATCGAGACGGGCCTGGACACGGTGCTGGTGCTCTCCGGCGTGTCCACCCGGGAGACCTGCGCGGAGTATCCCTACCGCCCCAAATTCATTTTGAAGGGCGTGGGGGAGATTCCCGGAAAGTGAACGATGAAAGCGCCCCGCCCTCCCGGGCGGGGCGCTTTGCGCCGGAAGCCGCTTTCTCTTGACGGATTTACATCGGTTCGTTTCCAGCCGCTTCCAGCATACGATCAATCAAAATTCCATAACCTCTGGTAGGATCGTTTAATAGGACATGGGTCACCGCGCCCACCAGCTTCCCGTTTTGGAGAATGGGGCTGCCGCTCATCCCCTGCACAATGCCGCCCGTAGCCTCCAGCAGCGCCGGGTCCGTCACGGAGAGAACCAGGTCCCGCCCGTCCGCCGAGGCGGAGGCCACCTTTAAAATCTCCACGTCGTACTCCCGGACCTCGTCGCCCTGGACGTTGGCCAGAATCACGGCAGGGCCCGGCAGAGCCGTTCCGGTGGGAACCGCCTGTTCCGCCTGGGGAGCCTGTTCCAGCTTTCCGAAAATGCCGCTGCCGGTGTTGGCGTACAGCGGCCCCAGGTCGCCGGTCAGGTCAAAATCTCCCCGCAGCTCCCCGGCGGAGCCCGCCTCGCCCCGCTTCACCGCCTTGACGGTGGAGGGCAGGATGGAGCCGTTGGAAAAGGGCATCAGCAGCGCCGTGTCCGTGTCGGTGACGCCGTGTCCCAGGGCCCCGAAGACGCCGGTGGCCGGGTCGTACCAGGTCATGGTGCCGATGCCCGCCATGCTGTCCCGGACCCAGGCTCCGATGCAGTAGACGCCCTGGTCGTTCCGGGAGGGCTCCACCGAGAGGGTTACGCGGTCTCCCGCCCGGTCCACCTGGAGGTCGGCGGAGCTTCCGCCGCTCCTCTGGAGGAGGGACTGAAACTGCTCCGTGGAGGTCACCGCGTCGCCGCCGCATTGGACGATGACGTCCCCCGTGCGGAGGCCGCATTCCCGGGCGGGCGTCCCGCCGTCGGTGAGTTTTACCACCACCACGCCCCGGGAAAAGAGCTTGATGCCCACCGTGTGGCCCACCGGGACCAGCATCCGGGGCTCCGCCGCCTTTACTGCCGGCACGCCGGCCCCGGCGCACAGCAGAACCGCAAGCGCCAGCGCCGCCCCGGCGCCCAGCGCCCGCTTCGCGAATCGTGAAGGTCCATACAAAAAAACCACCCCTTCCTTATTCATGTCAAACGCCGTTTCCGGCCTGATTATCATTTGCGGAAAACCGCGAACCACCACAAGCAAAAAGCGGCAGAGCGCCCATGGCGGCGCTTGCCTGTCCCGGAGTTTCAAGGCGCGAAAAAGACCCCGGAGGCAAACGCCTCCAGGGCCTTCCAATTTTTTCACAAAATCGCGTCAGTCTCGCTTGTTGAAAATCTTAAAGATGTCCTCAAAGGGGTCGTCCTCGGGGACCTCCGGCTTGGGCACGTCCTCCTCGCCCAGGGGTTCGGGGCCCGCCGGGGCTTCCTCTCCGGATTTTTCAGCCTCCTCGGCAATCTTGTTGGGAAGCTGGCCGGGGGCCTTGTCGAAGCCCGTGGCGATGACGGTGACCCGGATTTCGTCGTCCAGGGTCTCGTCGAAGGTGGCGCCGAAAATCGTGTTGGCGTCGGGGTGGACGGCGGCCTGGACCAGCCCGGCGGCCTGCTCGATTTCCTCCAGGCCGATGTCCGGGGAACCGGCCACGTTGATGAGGATGCCCCGGGCGCCGTTGATGCTGGTTTCCAGCAGCGGGCTGGAGACGGCCAGCTTGGCGGCCTCCTCGGCCTTGCCCTTTCCGGCGGCCCGGCCCACGCCCATGTGGGCGAGGCCCGCGTCCTTCATGATGGCGGTCACGTCGGCGAAGTCCAGGTTGATGTAGCCCGTGTCCCGGATCAGGTCGGAGATGGACTGCACCGCCTGGCGCAGCACGTCGTCCGCAATCTCGAAGGCGTTGGCAAAGGTAATTTTCTGGTCCGTGGCGTGCTTCAGCCGCTCGTTGGGGATGATAACCAGGGAGTCCACCTTGGTCCGGAGCTCCTCGATGCCGCCCTCGGCCTGCTGCATCCGGCGGCGTCCCTCAAAGCCAAAGGGCTTGGTCACCACGCCCACGGTGAGGATGTCCATTTCCTTGGCCAGCTCCGCCACGATGGGGGCCGCGCCGGTGCCGGTGCCGCCGCCCATGCCGGCGGTGATGAAGACCATATCCGTCTCCTCCAGGGCCTTGGCGATCTGGTTCCGGCTCTCCTCGGCGGACTTGCGGCCCACTTCCGGGTCGGAGCCCGCGCCCTGCCCGTGGGTCAGCTTTTCGCCGATTTGAATTTTATAGGCGGCGCTGGAGACGTTCAGCGCCTGCTTGTCCGTGTTGACCGCCACAAAGTCCACGCCCTTGGTCCCGGAGCTGACCATGCGGTTTACTACATTATTTCCAGCGCCGCCGACTCCGATTACTTTGATGTTGACAACGGTATCGGGACTGCTTTCCAAACCAAATGCCATACTGCTGCCTCCTGCTATCATTTGTGCAGCCGCCCCGCAGGGGGCCGCGATTCACCGTCTCCCGACTTGAGGCCGTGAAACTCTATTCATTTTCCTATTGTAAGCCACTTTTTCCCTCCGGTCAAGTGCCTGTTTCGCTTTCGACGCAAATTCTCAAAAAAACATGACGCAAGCTCCAATGTCAACGCTCGTTCGGAATTAAAAACACCCGGTCGCTTTCCAGCCGCAGGTCCAGGGTGCCGCTCATATTGTCCTGGATTTTCTCGTCGGCCAGGGTGGCCGTCAGCTTCTTCAGCTCCCACTCATAGTCTGCGCCGTAGGCGATCAGCACGGTGAAGCGGCCAATGTAGTCCATCTTCAGGTAGCTCAGCTCGTCCAGCCGTATGCCGTCCACGTTCTCCGTCAGGCCCGCGTCCTCCAGGGCCTCCAGCAGGGCCAGAAGGCTGGACTGCTGAGAGGCGTACTCCGTGGCCAGGGCCATTTGGGTTCCCACCGAGGGGGCCAGGAGCTGGCAGCCGGAGATCAGTCCGTACTGTCCCGCGTCCTTTTCCGGGAGCTGTTCCACAATTTTGCCGTTGCTGCTGATAAGCCAGGCGCTGCCGTCCTGCACCAGGGCAAAGGGGCGGCCGCTCTCCCGCACCTCGATGAGCAGAGTATCCGGCAGCTTCCGGTTTACCCGGATATCCTCAATGTAGGGGAGCTCTCTGGTGATGGCCCGGACGACGTCGTATTTGTTCAGAAGGTACATGTTGGATCCCAGCTCCACGCCGGAGGCCGCTTGGATTTCCTCCGCCGTGTAGCGTTTCTGCCCGGTGACCACAATCTCTCCCACCCGGAAAAACAGCGTCATGGCGGCAATGATGGCCCCGCAGATCAGCAGAACGGACAGCAGCTTATAGAGGAAGCCGAAGCTTCCCCGCCCTCTCCGCCGCTTTGTATGCTTCCGTCTTGCCATGGCCGCGCTCCAATTCTATCGTCTATCCGCAGGGAGCCGCCTCCGCGGCCCCCGCGTTTGCTTTCCTTCAACTCTCCGCCCAGGCGGCGTCCGCCCCCAGGGCCCGGAGGTCCCGGGCGATGTCCTCATAGCCCCGGCAGATGTGGGCGGTCTGCGAGATTTCCGTCTCTCCCTCCGCCGCCAGGGCGGCCACGCACAGGGCGGCTCCGCCCCGGAGGTCCGTGCAGCGCACCGGCGCACCGTGGAGGCGCTCCACCCCCGACACCACCGCCGCCCGGCCGGACACCCGGATATCGGCCCCCATGCGGACCAGCTCGTCGACGTGGCGGTAACGGCTGGCGAACATGTTCTCCTCGAACACCGCCGCCCCCCGGCAGCGCAGCAGCGCCGCCATCAAAATGGCCTGGGCGTCGGTGGGGAAGCCGGGGTAGGGGGCCGTCCGCACCGGGCGCACCGCCTTCAGGCGCTCCCGGCAGGCGCAGGAAACGCCCGCGGCGTCGGAGCGGATGGTGCAGCCCGCCTCCCGCAGGGCGGCGGTGACGGTGGACAAATGCTCCTCCCGGGCCCGGCGCAGGAAAATGTCTCCTCCGGCGGAGGCCGCCGCGCAGAGATAGGTGGCCGCCGCAATCCGGTCCGGCATGATGGTATAAGTACAGCCGTGGAGGGGCCGCCCGCCCTCTATGGACACCGCAGAGGTCCCCGCACCGGAGACCCTGGCTCCGCAGGCGTTCAGGAAGTTCTGGAGGTCCGCAATCTCGGGCTCCCGGGCGGCGCCTAGAATGGTGGTGACGCCATCGGCGCCGCAGGCCGCCAGCATCAGATTTTCCGTGGCTCCCACGGAGGGGAAGCCCAGCACAATCTCCCGCCCCCGCAGGTGGGAAGCCTTGCAGTGGAGGACGCCTCCGGCGTCGTCGATTTCCGCCCCCAGGTCCCGGAGGCCGGAGAGATGGAGGTCGATGGGCCGGGGGCCCAGCTCGCACCCGCCGGGGTAGCTCAGCTCCGCCTGGCCGCACCGGGCCAGGATGGCTCCCAGGAAGATGGCGGAGGACCGCATTTCCCGCATCAGCGCCTCGGAGACGGCGCAGCCGCCGGGGCTCCGGGTGTCCACCTCCAGGGTGTTCTCTCCCTCCCAGCGGGCGGTACAGCCCAGGCCCTCCAGAATGCGGATGGAGGCGTCCACGTCCCGCAGGCGGGGACAGCCCCGCAGCTCCACCTGTTCCGCCGTCAGCAGCGTGGCCGCCAGAATGGGCAGGACGCTGTTTTTCGCCCCCTGTATCCCGGCTTCGCCCTCCAGGCGGCGCCCGCCTTTTATCGTCAATTGACTCATGTCCGTCCCTCCGCTCCAAGAATGGTAGTACGCTCCATCCTATGGGCGGAGGGAAATTCTGGTTACTTTTGGATCTCCAGCACCGTCCGGTAGATCCGCTCCGCGGCGTCCCGGATGCCTAAGGCAGCCATGGCCTCCTCCATGGCCCGCAGACGGGCCTTGTCGTGAAGAATGCCGCAGGCCGCCTGAAACAGGGCCTGGCCGGAGCTCTCGGGCTCCAGCAGCACCGCCGCGCCTCCGGCCTCCTCCAGAGCCCGGGCGTTCTTTTCCTGGTGGTTGTTGGTGACGTAGGGGGATGGAACCATCAGCGCCGGGGTCCCCAGGGCCGTCAGCTCGCTGATGGTGGAGGCCCCGGCCCGGCAGATGACCAAATCCGCCGCCCGCATCACGGGGGCCATGTCGTAGATGTACTCCCGCAGCTGCAGGGCCGGGCAGGCTCCCAGGTCCACGCCCTTTTCCCGCAGGGCCTCCAGCATCAGGGGGCAGCCCTGCTTTCCCGCGCCGTGGATGTGGTGGAAGGGCTGTTTCGCCGCCTCCAAGGCCAGAAAATCCGCCATCTGGCGGTTCATGCCAGAGGCCCCCAGGGATCCCCAGAAAGAGACGATCAGGGGCCTCCCGTCGTCCATCCCCAGGGCCCTTTTGGCCTCCGGCTTTGTCATCGAAAAAAAATCGCCCCGCACCGGCGTGCCGGTGACCGTCACCTTTTCGGGACGGCGGTAGTGCTTCCGGCAGGACTCGAAGCCCACCATGATGCGGTCCGCATAAGTTTCCAGCATCTGGGTGGTCAGGCCCGGCACGGCGTTGGACTCGTGGACCGCCGTGGGAATTTTCATCTTGGCGGCGGCTTTTACCAGCGGATAGCTGGCGTAGCCCCCGGTGCCCACCACCGCGTCGGGCCGGAAGGCCCGGAGGATGGCACGGGCCTCCCCGGGGGCCCGGATGAGGTTGCCCACGGAGATGAGGTTGTGCTTGATTTCCGCGGGCCGGAAGGAGCGGTGGAAGCTGGAGATATGGACGGTCTTGAAGGCGTAGCCCGCTTTGGGCACCAAGTCCTTTTCCAGGCCCCGCTCCGCGCCGACGAAGAGGATCTGCGCCTGGGAATTTTTCTCCAGGGTCAGCTGCGCCAGGGCGATGGCGGGATTGACGTGCCCCGCCGTGCCCCCGCAGGTGAAGATGACCCGCTGCAATGGTCTTGGCATCGAAAACGCCTCCTCTATCCGGCTTTTGTGGGTTTCATCTGTCTCGATACGGATAAGACCACGCCCATTTCCGCAAGCTGAATGGACAGGGCCGTGCCCCCGTAGCTGAAGAAGGGAAGGGAGATGCCCGTGGTGGGCAGCAGGCCCGTCACCACGCCGATATTCAAGAAAGTCTGCATGGCGATCAGGGTGACGACCCCGATGACCAGGAGGCTCCCGAAGCGGTCCCGGGCGTGAAGGGCAATCCAATAGCCCCGGAGAATCAGCGCCGCGAAGAGGAGCATGATGACGCTGGCCCCGATGAGGCCCAGCTCTTCGCAGATGATGGCGAAAATGAAATCGTTGTGCTCCTCCGGGAGGAACAGGAACTTCTGGCGGCTCTTTCCCAGGCCCACGCCCAGGAGACCGCCGGAGCCGATGGTGATGAGGCTCTGGGAGAGCTGATAGCCTTTGTCCTTCATATCCGCCCAAGGATTCAGCCAGTACTGAATGCGGGAGGTGTTGTAGCCCACCACAAACAGGGCGAAATACAGCATGCCCGCCGCCGCACCCATGGCGCCGAAGACCCAGGCCCAGTTGATGCCGCCCACCAGCATCAGCGCCGCGCCCACGCCCAGAATCAGAATTGCGCCGGAGAGGTGGGGCTCGATGGCCACCAGTCCCGCCGTGACCACCAGCAGGGCGGCGTAGGGCAGGACGCCGTAGCGGAAGGAGCGCATGAGATCCTTTTTCTTGGAGATGCTGTCGGAGAAGTAAATGACGATGGCCATCTTGGCAATCTCCGAGGGCTGGAAGCTGAACAGCTCGCCGATGCCGATCCACCGGGTGGCGCCCTTGACGGTGACGGCGAAGGGGTTGCCGGGAATCGCCACGAAGACCAGGAGGAAGATGGACACGTACAGCAGGGTTTTCGCGATGCCCCGGAAGCGCCGGTAGTTGATTTTTCCGATGAACAGCATGCCGGCCACGCCCATGACGGCGAAGACGCCCTGGCGGACGAACCAATAGGTGGGGTCGTTGTTTTTGGTGTTGTAATACGCGGAGGGGAAGCTGGCTGACAGCAGCATCACCAGGCCGATGGCCATCAGCAGCAGGACCAAAAGGCAGAAGGGCAGGTCGATGGGCCCTCTGGCCAGCTCCTTGCCCTCCTCCTCCAGCGCCTGCTGGCGGAGGCGGAATTCCTGGCGGCGCTGGGCCTCCTCCCGGGTCAGGGGACGGCGGCGGGGGCGCTTGACCGGCTGGCGCTCCGGAACGGGGAAGGGGATGACCACGCTCTGCCGGGCCGGGGCGGGCCGCCGGGACTGCGCCGGCTTCCGCCTCTGCTGGGCGGGCCTCCGCTGGGGCTCCGGGCGCCGCTGAGGCTCCCGCCGGGCCGCCGAACTGCCGCGTGCCGCCATATGCTCCCTCCTCCACTTAAAATTTCAATCTCAGAATCTTCCCTGGATGCCGAACCAGGCCAGGATGCAGAACAGGGCCGTTACGCCGGAGAACACCGTTACCAGCTTCGCCTCGCTCCAGCCGCAGAGCTCCAAGTGGTGGTGCAGGGGAGCCATCTTGAAGAAACGCTTGCCGTGGGTGGCCTTGAAGTAGGCCACCTGGATGATGTCGGACAGGGTTTCCAGAATGTAGATGATGCCGACGAGAATCAGGATCAGCGGCATATCCATGGCGAAGGCCAGGGCCGCCACCGCGCCGCCCATAAAGAGGCTGCCGGTGTCTCCCATGAAGACCTTGGCGGGGTGGCGGTTATAGCAGAAGAAGGCCGCCAGCCCTCCCGCCAGGGCGGCGGGGAACAGCGCCAGGGGCATCAGCTCCCACTCCGCCGCGGCGGCGGTAAAGAAGACCATCACCACGAAGGTGACGCTGGAGGACTGGCCGTCGATGCCGTCGGTCAGGTTTACCGCGTTGACGCAGCCCACGATGACAAAGGCGGCGAAGGCCAGGTAGAGAATCCAGTTGATTTCTACCGTGATGTTGACAAAGGGAATGTACAGCGCGTTGGTCAGCAGGCCCTCGTAGCGCATCAGGGTGAGGAACATCACGGCGGCGGCCAGCTGGAGAATAAATTTCTGCTTGGCCGTCAAGCCCTCGTTCTGGTGCTGGCGGACCTTGCGGTAGTCGTCCACGAAGCCGATCAGGCCGAAGATCAGGGCGAAGAAATACACGTAGAGGTGGGCGAACTCGCCCCGCAGCATGGCCTCCCAGCCCATGAGGAAGGACACCACGCCGGAGCCGACGATGAACATGACGCCGCCCATGGTGGGCGTGCCCGCCTTTCCGGCGTGCCAGGCGGGGCCTTCTTTGCGGATTTCCTGCCCCGCCTTCAGCTTCCGCAGTTCCGCAATGACGAATTTTCCCAGGACCAGGGTCAGCAGGAAGCTGATTCCACAGGCCAGCAGCAGCGTAATCACCATAAGTTTTCCCTCTCCTCCGCCCGGCCCTCCGGGCGGTTTTTTCACTTGCTCAGATATTCCGCGACGATCTCCCGCTCGTCCATGTGACGCTTCTCATGGCCTACCTCCTGGTAGGTCTCGTGGCCCTTGCCGCAGAGGACGATGACGTCCCCCGGCCGGGCGTGGTCCAGGGCCCAGCGGATGGCCTCTACCCGGTCCTCGATGACCTCGTAAGGGGTTCCAAGTCCCTCCAGACCCGGCAGAATGCCGGCGATGATGTCCGCCGGGCGCTCCGTCCGGGGGTTGTCGGTGGTGACCACCAGGAGGTCCGCGTTCTCCGCGGCGGCCCGGCCCATTTTGGGCCGCTTGGCCTTATCCCGGTCCCCGCCGCAGCCGAAGAGGGCCACGGTCCGGCCCTTGGTAAAGCCCCGGACGGTGCTCAGGACGTTCACCAGGCTGTCGGGGCTGTGGGCGTAGTCGATGAGGACGGTGTAGTCTTTTCCCGGCGTGGGCACCACCTCCACCCGGCCCTTCACGTGGGGCACCCGGGTCAGGACGGCGGCGCTCTCCTCCAGGGGGATCCCCAGGGCCAGGGCCGCCCCCAGCACGCCCAGGGCGTTGTCCACCATAAAATGCCCGGGGATATTCACCCGGACGGGGACCCGCTCTTCCCTGTACGCGGCGGTAAAGGCCACGTGGTCCGCCGCCAGGGCGATGTTCTCCGCCCGGAGATCCGCCGTACCGCTGCTGGTAAAGGAGAGCACCTTGCAGCTTGCGCGCTCCAAAAGACGGGGCGTCCAGGGGTCCGCAGCGTTCACCACGCCGGTCTCGCAGCTGCGGAACAGGATGGCCTTGGCGTCGCAGTAGTTCTCCATGGTCTCATGGAAGTCCAGGTGGTCCTGGGTCAGGTTTGTGAAGACGCCCACTTGATAGTGAACGCCGTGCACCCGGTCCAGGAACAGGGCGTGGGAGGATACCTCCATCACCACATAGGTGCAGCCCGCCTCCCGCATTTGGGAGAAGAGCTTCTGGAGCTCAAAGGACTCGGGGGTGGTCCGCTCCGTGGGCAGGACCTCCTCCCCGATCATATTCTGGTTGGTGCCGATCAAGCCCACCTTTTCTCCCCGGGCCTCCAGGACGGCCTTGAGGAGGTAGGTGGTGGTAGTTTTCCCGTTGGTGCCGGTGACGCCCACCATAGTCATGGCGTCCGCCGGGTGGCCGAAGAAGTTGGCCCCCAAGACCGCCAGGGCCCGGCGGGAGTCCGCCGCCCGGACATAGGGGATGCCTTCTCCCTCCGGCGGATTCTGGCAGAGCACCGCCGCCGCGCCGGAGGCCATGGCCTGGGGGATGAACCGGTGCCCGTCCACGGCGTAGCCGCAGAGGGCCACAAAGAGGTCCCCGGGCTTCACCTGGCGGGAGTCGTAGCAAACATTGGAAATTTCCATATCCAAATCCGCGCTTGCGGAGAGAATTTCCAGCCCCGCCAGCAGTTCTTTCAGCTTCATACTTGTCAAACCTCCATCCAGTTGAATACGTCTGGATGATTATAGCCCAAATAAAACGCAATGTATACAGCGTATTCTGCCGAAAACCATGTAAAACCTGTCGTCAATCCCTCACAGAGCTGTCGCCGAAGCGGACGGTGACCACGCTGCCGGGGGCCAGCTCGGCGCCCTCCTCCCGGTCCTGGGAGATGGCCCGGACGTTGCCGGACTCCGTGCTGGTGGCGCCCGTCACCCGCATGATGAGGCCCGCGTTGGTGATGGCTGTGTTGGCCTCGGCGGCGGTGAGTCCCAGGACGCTGGGCACGGCCCGCGGCGCGTCGTTCTTCTCCTCGCCCAAATACAGGACGATGGAGGCGTTGTTGGGCACGATGGCTCCGCCCTCGGGGGTTTGAGCGGTGACCGATTCGCCGTTTCCCACGGTGCGGAAGGTAAAGCCCGCGTTCTCCAGCTTTGCCCGGGCGGACGCCAGGTCCTGGCCCACCACGTGGGGGACGGCGGCGTCGGCTCCCGCCAGCTGGTCGGCGGTGTAGTCCGGCTCCACGCCCAGGACGGGCAGAATCTCGCTCATGATCTGGCTGGCCGTGGGGGCCACCATGTTGCCGCCGGAAGGGAAGGTCCCCGTGGTACGGCTGGGGGTGTCCATGGTGATGAGCATGATATACTGAGGGTCGTCCGCAGGGGCGAAGCACATGAAGGACACCACGATGTCGCCCTTGGGATTGGCGGCGGTTTTGGTTCCGGTTTTGTCGGCGGTGCCGGTTTTTCCGCCGATGCGGTAGCCGTTGACCTGGCCGTTTTTCCCGGTGCCCTCCGCCACCACGTATTCCAGGCACTCCCGGACCTTGGCGGAGGTCTCCTCGCTGATGACCTGCCGGATGCATTTCGTCTCGTGCTGGCGGAGGATGTTGCCCTCTCCGTCCAGCACCTGCTCCACCACGTAGGGCTCGTAGAGATAGCCCCCGTTGATGCAGGCGGCTTGAGCCCGGATGAGCTCCAGGGGCGTGACGTTGAAGGTCTGGCCGAAGGCGTAGGAGGACAGGGAGACGATGTTGGAGCTGAAACTTTTCTCGTCCGCGAAGATGCCCTGGGCCTCGCCGATCATGTCCACGCCGGTCTTTTCCATCAGGCCGAAGGACTTGAGGTACTCGTAGAACTTGCTGGTGCCCAGGGTCTGGCCGATTTTGATGAAGGCCGGGTTGCAGGAGTTGCCCACTGCCTCCTTGAGAATCTGGTGGCCGTGGCCCGTCTGCCGGGAGCAGTAGAAGGGCTTATCCCAGCCCTTGACCATGACGGAGCCGGAGCAGTCGAAGGTGGAGTTCATGTTGATGACTCCCTCTTCCAGGGCCGCCGCCAGGGTGATGGGCTTGAAGGTGGAGCCGGGCTCATAGGTGGAGTCAATGCACTTGTTTCGCCACTGACTCTGGAGGGTGTCGGTCTTGGCCTTACCGACGGCTTCCTCGTACTGTTCCTCGGACTCGTAGCTTTCCCGTTTCTCCTCGATTTCCGCAAGCTGCTTTTCCAGCTTGCCCTTCAGCTTTTCGTCGTAGAGGACGCCGGACTGGTTGGAATCGTAGTTGGGATAGGAGGCCATGCCCAGAATCGCCGCGGAGTTTACGTCCATGACGATGCCCGTGCCGCCCTTGGCGGCGTCAAATTTGCTGAGCATGGACTCGATGCCCTTTTCCAGGGCAATCTGGACGTTGATGTCCAGGGTCAGCACCAGGTCGCTGCCGTTTTCCGCGTCGAAGTACTGCTCGTACTGGAAGAGCATGGGCTGGCCCTTGTTGTTTTTGGCGGAGACGGTCATGCCCGCCTCGCCGGAGAGGTCGCCGTCGTACTTGACTTCCAGGCCCACGGCGCCTTCGTTTTCGATGTTGACGAAGCCCAGCACGTTGGCCGCCATGGCGTTGTAAGGGTAGTACCGCTTAGAGTCCGGCTCCAGGTGCACGCCGGTGAGGGAGCGCCGCTGGCCCTCGGGAATCTCGTTTCCCTCCTCGTCAATCTGGCCGTTGACGAATTTCCGAACCTCGTCGGCCAGCTCCTTTTCCACCTTCCGGCGAAGGATGACGTATTCGGATTTGGTGTCCTCCATCTTCTTTTCGATGGACTCCTGGTCCAGATCCAGGATGCGGCTCAGCCCCCGGGCGATGTAGCTCTGGTCCCGGATGGGCTGGCGGGCGTAGGTCTCTCCCTTTTCCAGGGCCCGGGCGGCGGCCTCGTCCTGGGCCTTCTCCTGGCTCTCCACATACTGGCCGATGCGCAGGGGGTCGAGGATGACCTTTTCCGCCGTGGTGGAGCTGGCCAGGACGTTGTGGTTTTTGTCGTAGATGGTCCCCCGGGAGGCGTTGACGGAGACTTCCCGGGTCTGCTGGTGGACGGCCCGGGCCTGCATCTCGTCGTGCTGGTTGATCTGGAGGTCATAGAGCTTCCAGAAGAGCAGCAAAAAAGTGCCCACGCCCAGCACCAGCATCATCAGCAGCGTCCGCCCGCGGATGATCTGATTGGCCCGGCGGGCGGATTCGCTCTTGCGGTGAAGGGGGAGAACCGAACGGTTTGCCATGCTGCTGCCTCCTAAGTCGGGGATTTGGAAAAACGATAAAACGGGGGAGCAAGAAGACCTGGCTTCCCGCTCCCCGCTGTCAGGGCGAAAATCATGTCAGCTCATTATAGTGCGCCGGTCAGTCAAAATATTCCACCACCGCGTAGACTCCGCCGTGGAGGGAGGAGAGGATGCGGCTGAAGAGTCCCGGCTCCTTCTGCCGGTAGGCCACGGCGGCGTCTCCCGCCGAGAGGTCCAGGTGGCTCATTTGCAGGCTGCTTGGCTTGGACATGCCGGCAGCCTCCGCCGCCTCCTTCACAGAGGCCATGTCAAACATCCGCTGGTATTGGGCGGTGAGGCTCACATTCTCCGTCTCCAGCTCCGTGAGCTGACTTTGGAGCTTGACGGTCTCTGCGGAGAGCAGGGTTAGCTGTACGTAGCTCATCAGCACCAGCAGGGCCAGCCCCATGATGGCCGCCACGCTCAGCACCGCCAGGGGGGACACGACCTGCCGCGCCCGGACCAGGAAGCGGGGGGCCTCGTAGACCTTCGCTTTGGCCTTCTCCCGCACTTTGGGAAGCTCCCCCGCGTGGCGCAGCTCCCGCTCCCGGACCGCATAGTCCAGGTCATAGGCCAGGCTGCCGTTGACCGCCTGTTTTCCGCGATACCGCATGTCCCGCGCCGCCGCCGCCATGGAGCCGCCCCCTTTCAACCGTTTTTAAAGCAGATTCAAATATCGAACGCGTCCAATTTTTCCGCCGCCCGGAGCCGGGCGCTCCTGGCCCGGGGATTCTCCGCCACCTCCGCCGCCGAGGGCGTCACAGGCTTGTCCAGCCGCAGCAGCGGCTTCTTTCCGCATACGCACACGGGAAAGCCCGGCGGGCAGGTGCAGCCCTGGGCCAGCTCCCGCAGGGTCCGCTTAACGATCCTGTCTTCCAGCGAGTGGAAGGTGATGGCCGCCAGCCGCCCGCCGGGGCGGAGCTTGTCCGCTGCCGCCCGCAGCATGGGGGGCAGGGCGTCCAGCTCGCCGTTGACGGCGATGCGGACGGCCTGAAAGCTCCGCTTGGCGGGGTGCTGCTTCTCCCGCAGCGCCGCCGGGGGCATGGCGGACTTGATGACGTCCACCAGTTCCAGGGTGGTTTCGATGGGCCTGTCCTCCCGCCGCTTTACGATGGCCCGGGCAATGGCGGGGGCGTAGCGTTCCTCCCCAAAGTCAAATAAAATGCGCCGAAGCTCATCTAAACTCCAAGAGTTGACCACCTCTCGGGCCGTCAGGGGAGAGGTGCGGTCCATTCTCATGTCCAGCGGAGCGTCCTGCATATAGGAGAAGCCCCGCGCGGGGTCGTCCAATTGAGGGGAAGAGACGCCCAAGTCGAACAGTAGCCCGTCCACGGCCTCCTCCTCCGCCAGAACCCGGTCCAGCTCGGAGAAGTTGCTGTGGACCAGCCGCACCCGGTCCAGCCAGGGGGTCAGCCGCTCTCCGGCCGCCTCGATGGCGGCCAAATCCCGGTCGATGCAGATGAGCTTCCCGGTGGTCAGCCGCTTCGCAATCTCCCGGGAGTGCCCCGCCCGGCCCAGGGTGCCGTCTACGTAGGTCCCCTCCGGCCGGATGTGGAGGGCGGCGATGCACTCGTCCAGCAGGACGGGCTTGTGTGTGTATTCCATAGGGGCTCACCCCCGGTTTTTGCGGGCCCGGGCCAGGGCGTCCATGGCCGCGGCCATGTCCTCCTCGTCCAGCATCTTCCGCTCCCGCTCCGTCCAGGTCTCCTCGTCCCAAATTTCGGCAAAGGTGTTCAGCCCCACAATGGTGCACGCCTTTTTCAGGCCCGCGTATTTCCGCAGGGCGGCGGGAATCAGCACCCGGCCCTGCCCGTCGGGCTCGCACTGGACGGCGTTGGCGTAGAGTAAAGTCAAGGCCCTTGCCTCCGTGTAGGGGAGCTCGTCCATTTCGTCGGACATCTGCTCCCACTTGGCCTGGGGATAGATGGTCAGGCAGTGCTCGGCGCCGATGGTAATGAAAAAGGTGTCGCCCAGCGCCTCCCGCATGGCGGAAGGGATGACAAGGCGGCCCTTGACGTCGATGCTGTTATTTGATTTGCCCAGCAGCCTCGCCATAGAGCCGCCCCCTTTCCCCCTTTTTTGGGACAAGATGGGGGAACTCTCCACTTGACTGCCTTAAATCCCCACTTCTCCCCACCTGTGCTACCTAGTATACGAAAATAGAGACCGAAAAGCAAGGATTTTTTTTCGACAGAAAACCGGCCCTATTCTCCCAAATCCTCTGGTTTCCGCCCATATCCTAAAAAATAAAACGTGCGTTCTACTTTTTTCGCCCCGATTTCCGCGCAAAAAAATTGACCCGCAGTCGCAAGATGTAGCGACTGCGGGTGTGCTTTCTTCCGTTTTTCTCCACATTTAGCGGTGGGCAATTTTGTTTCCAAAAAAGTTTCGTCAATTTAGACAAAATTTTGTTAGCTATATGTAACTCAGCTCTCGGCCTCCGCGTTCTGTTTTTCCAGCTTCTGCCTTTGTTCCTGCATCTTGGCGGCGGAGGTGGTGCGGAACCGGACCCGGGACTGCTTCACCTCGTCCAGGGCGGCCTGGACGGCCTCTTCCGTCCGGGCCAGGGCGTCCTCGGCGTAGCTGTTGGCCACCTGGTAGAGCTGGCGGGAGCGCTCCTCGGCCCGGGTGACGATCTGCCGGGCCTTTTCCCGGGCGGCGTACATGACCTCGCTCTCGGAAATTTTCGTCTTGGCCTCCAGCTCCGCCTGGCGCATCATGCGCTCCACGTCCCGCTTGGCGTCCTCCACGAATTTCTCCCGGGCGGCCAAGAGCTCCTGGGCCCGCTTGATTTCCGCCGGGAGCTGGGCCCGGAGCTCGTCCAGAAGGTCCAGCAGCTCGTCCCGGTCCACGATGCTCATGCTGGGCTTCAAGGCGGGAGCCTTGGCGTCTTCGATCCGCTCGTAGATCATGTCAATCAGGCGGTTGATATCATTGGCCATGGTGTGATCCTCCCTCATTCTCTGTCAGTTCCTCCACCAGCGGGATGACGGGCCCGGGCAGATACTTCTCCAGCGGCTGGCGGTAGCGGATCATCTCCCGGGCCATGGAGGAGCTGAAGTGCTGATACGGGGCGCTGGCGGGCAGAAGCATCGTCTCCAGCCCCGGGCAGATTCCCCGGTTGATCTGGGCCATCTGATACTCCCCGTCGAAGTCCGTTACGCTGCGGACTCCCCGGACGATGGCGCAGGCCCCGTGAGCCTTGGCGAAGTCCGCCAGAAGGCCCGGCCAAAGCTCCGCCTCCACATTGGGCAGATCCTTGACGGCGGCCTGGACCATCTGGAGCTTCCGTTCCGGGGTGAACATCTGGTTGCGCTTCTCGGCGTTGGGGCTGACGCAGACCCAGACTCGGTCAAAGCATCCGGCGGCCCGGCGGATGATATCCAGGTGACCCAGGGTGATGGGGTCGAAGCTGCCGGAGCAGATGGCTGTTCTCATGAGCGGTTTCCTCGTTCTATTCGTTTCCCTCCCGAAGGAAGAGGGTGACGGCGATCTTGCCGTAGCGGTAGGTCTTCCGCAGGCGGCACCCCGCCGGGACGGCGAGGCGGCGGTCCGCCGGATGTTCCGCTACGATTATACCATAAGGAGCCAGAATGTCAAATCCCGGCGCGGTCAGCTTCTCCAGCGCCTGTTCCAGCAGGCCGGAGGCGTAAGGCGGGTCCAGAAACGCCAAATCGAAGGACTGCTTCATCCCGGACAGAAATTCCAGGGAATCCCCGTGAACCACCCGGGCCCGGTCCTGGAAATTCGTCAGGGCCAGGTTCTTCTTCACCAGCTCAAAGGCGTCCTTCCGCCGGTCCACGAAGACGGCGGAGGCGGCTCCCCGGCTCAGGCACTCGATGCCCATCTGGCCGGTGCCGGCGAAGAGATCCAGCACCCGGCGGCCCTCGATGTCAAACTGAAGGGCGCTGAACACGCCTTCCTTTACCCGGTCCGTGGTGGGGCGGGTCTCCAGCCCCTCCAGCTCCAGCAAACGGCGGCCCCCGGCGGAGCCCGTGATGACGCGCATGGCGGTCCCTCCTAAGGCGGCAATTTATCCGGCGTTTATTGTACGGCAAAATTTCCCGGTTTTCAAGTGCGTTTCCAACAAAAACAAGAAAAAACTCCGCTGGAGGCAGAGTTTTTTCTACCGGCTTCCCAGGCGGACCACCGGAGCGCCCTCCAGGCCGGTCAGATCGTGGGTGGCCAGCAGCACGGGCTTTCCCTTTCCACGTTCCCGGATAAGCTCCAGGCACCGGGCCCGGTTTTCCCCGTCCAGGCCGGTAAAGGGCTCATCCAGGGCCAGGGCGTCCGACGGAGCCAGCAGGGCCCGGGCCAGGGCCAGACGGCGCTTCATGCCTCCGGACCACTCCCGGATGGGCTTGGGGTCCGAGAGGTCCAGCCCCAGACGGGCCAGGAGGGCCCCGGACTCCCCGGGGAGCACACCCAGGGCGAAACGGAGATTCCCGGCGGCGGGCAGGCCCTCCAGCAACCGGTCCTCCTGGAAAACGGCGGCCCAGCGGCAGTCCGCGCCCCGGATGGTCCCGCCGTCGGGCCGCTCCAGGCCCAGCAGGAGGCGGAGCAGGGTGGTCTTCCCCGTCCCGGAGGGGGCGGCGATGCAGGTGATTCCCTCCGGAAAGGAGGCGGTCAGACGGTCCAGCACGGGTCTGCCGTTATAGGATTTGCAGAGTCCTTTCACGAGAAGTTCCATCACCGTCCCGCCTTTCC
Source organism: uncultured Oscillibacter sp. (assembly GCA_950097265.1). Lineage (GTDB taxonomy): Bacteria > Bacillota > Clostridia > Oscillospirales > Oscillospiraceae > Oscillibacter. The sequence goes on along the minus strand of CATNDJ010000001.1, from coordinate 64,493 downwards.
CGCTAATGCGTCCGCCGCCGCCAGGAACAGCCGCTCGAAGGCCGCCGCCAGGAGCAGGATCACGGCGGTCCAGGCGAAGAGGTCCGGGGTTTGCAGATAGACTTTCGCCGTATAGAGCCGCTCGCCGATGGTCCCCGCCGGGAGGCCGATGACCTCCGCCGCCGCCCCCGCCTTCCAGCAAAGCCCCAGGGCCAGGGAGGCCGCGGAGCGGAAATAGGGAAGGACCTGGGGCAGGTAAATCCCCCATACCTGCCGCCGGAGGGGGATGCGGTAGACCCGGGCCAGCTCCAGCAGGTGACCGTCCGTCCGGCGCAGGCCCTCCAATACGTTGAGATACACCGGGGGGAAGACCATCAGCCCGGAGATGAAGAGGGACAGGGACCGGGCGTCCAGCCACACCAGGGCCAGGATGATGAAGGAGGCCACGGGGACCGCCTTCACCACTGCCACCGGGGGGGCCAGCAGGTCCTCCAGCCAGGGCCGCCCCGCCGCCAGCGCCGCCAGCAGAACGGCCAGGGTACAGGAGAGCAGGAAGCCCCCGAAGATGCGGGCCGACGAGTTTCCCACCGCCTGCCAGAAGGCGGGGGAGGGCAGCAGCTCCAAGAGCCGGAGGGCCGCCTGGACCGGCGAGGCCAGCAGCAGCGCCCCGTGGGGAACCGCCGCCCTCAGGGCCAGGCTTCCGCCCTGCCAGGCCAGCAGCCAGAGGGCCACAGACCAGGGGCGGAGCTTAGCCGCCATAGTAGAAATCGCCGGCCGGCAGCGCGCCGCCCACGGACTGGGGATTCGCCTCCGCCAGCACGGACAGATAGCCGGAGAGCTTTTCTTTCATCTCCTCCCCGGTGAGACAGACGATATTGCAGTGGGGCAGGGCCTTTTCCGCAATGGCCGGGCTCTCAATGATGCCGTTGGATGCGATGAGCTCCCCGGCTTCCTTGGGGTTAGCGTTTACCCAGTCCACGGAAGCGGCATACACTCTCAGGAACACGTCCACCAGCTCCGGGCGCTGCTCCACCAGGTCCCGCCGGGCCACGGCCACGCCGGTAATCATGGCGGAGCCGTTGTCCAGAGCGTCCCACTCCGCCGTCAGGTCCAGGGCCGTCCGCAGGTTTTCCAGCTTCTCCTGGGCCACGGTGACGAAGGGCTGGGGCAGCAGGGCCAGGTCCGCCGTTCCCGCCGCCAGGGCGGCGACGCACTCGGCGTGCTCGCTCTTCCAGTCGACGGTCACGTCCTTGTCCGGGTCCAGGCCGCTTTGTTCCAGGAGATAGCGGAGGCCGTATTCCGGCGTAGACCCCTTTCCGGCGGCCACGAGGGTCCTGCCCTTCAGGTCCGCCATGGACTGCACCGTCTCCCCGCCGTTCTCCACGATGTAGAGGACCCCCAGGGTGTTGACGGCCAGGGTGACGACCTGGCCGTCGGTTTTGTGATAGAGGACCGCCGCCAGGTTGGCGGGGACGCAGGCGATATCCAGGTCTCCCTTGATGAGCTTGGGGGTCAGCTCGTCGGCCGAGCCCGCCAGGGTGTAGCTGTTGACCCCATCATCGGAGATCATGCGGATCAGCCCCATGGCGGTGGGGCCCTTCAGGGCGCCCACCCGGAGGGAAGCATCCTCAACGGGCTGCTCATCGTCTTTCGGTTCTTCCTGGGCGGGCTGATTGGCGGCCTCCTCCGCCGGGGCGGGATTACCCACCACCTGGGTGGGGCCGTCGTCGCTGGTGATGACGCCGCAGGCGGAGAGGGCCAGCAGCAGGGTCAAAACAAGGGCCAGGGTCTTCATGGCTTTCATAGTCGTTTCCTCCCGTGATGTGTTTCTCTTCAGGCATTCTCAGGCGCGTACACGGTCTTGGCCGTTACGCCGGGCAGACGGCCGGTTTTTCCCGACAGGGCGGAAATCACGTCCGCGGGAGCGTCCAGGGCCACGCTGATGAGCCGGATGCCCCGTTCCCGGCAGGGAATGCCCATCCGGCCGATGACGGCGCTTTCGTATTGGTGCAGCAGGGCGTTCAGCGCCGCCACGGAGTCCGCCTCCCGGACGATGACCGCCAGGACGGCGACGCGGGTTTCCATATAGCTTCCCTCCTTCGCGGAAAAATAAAAGCCCCTCCGCCGGTGAGGCAGAGGGGCCGTGAAGCCGCAGCTTAACAAGACCCGGGGAAACCCCGTGTCCGATGCTCTCTCCTCTTACGGCTCGGAAACTGCCTTGCCGCCAGACCGACAGATATAAAATTCAAGTCCTCCGGTCAGAAACCGCTTCCCGGGGACGGGCTGGAAAAGATGATAGCACAGAAGAGGCCGGCCGTCAAGCCCGCTTCTTTACTCTCTGTCCAGGTAGTCCAGCACTTCCGCGGCCTCGCCGCCCCGGAGGTAGATCCGGGGCACCCGGCGGGCCACAGCGCAGAGGAGCTCGTAGGAAATGGTCCCCGCCTTTTCCGCCGCCTGGGCGAAGCCGTCGGCGGGGGAGGGGCCCAAGAGGGTGGCCTCGTCCCCGGCGGAGACCCCGGGAACGGCGGAGGCGTCCAGGACGATCTGGTCCATGCTCACCCGGCCGATGACCGGGGCGGGTTTTCCGTGGATGGAGGCCAAGCCCAGGTTGGACAGGCACCGGGGGTAGCCGTCGGCGTAGCCGCAGCAGACGGTAGCGGCCCGGACGGCGCGGTCCGCCGTGTAGGTCCGTCCATAACCCACGCAGTCCCCGGGGGCCAGGTCCTTTACCTGGCTGACCACGGTTTTCAGGGCCATGACGGGCCTCAGGCCGGGGAAAGTCACCTGGCTGCTGGGGTCCTGGCCGTAGAGAATCACGCCGGCCCGGACCATGCCGCAGCTCCAGTCCGGGTGGGCCGTGAGCCCAGCCGAGTTGGAGCAGTGGACGGTCTCCAGGGGTTCCGCCGCCTCCAGACGCTCCACCACCCGGCGGAAGAGGGCGTACTGATTCTCGGTGTAGCGGCGGTCGTCCTCCGTCAGGGAGTCCGCCGCGGAGAAGTGCTGGAACGCGCCGGTAATGGAGAGGCCTTTCAGCCTCCGGCACTCCAAGAGGCCGGACACCGCGCCCTCGAAGTCCCGGCAGGCCCCAAAGCCGATGCGGCCCATGCCGGTGTCGATTTTCAAATGGCCCTCCACCGTCACCCCGGCGGTTTCCGCCGCCTGGGACAAGGCGTGGGCATATTCCGGGCTGTAGACCGCCTGGGTGACGTGCTCTGCCGCCAGCGCCGGGGCGCACTCCGGGCGGGTCATGCCCAAGATCAAAATGGGCTGTGCAATGCCGCTGCGGCGCAGGTGCCGGGCCTCCGCCAGGGAGGATACGGCGAACCAGGCCGCCCCGGCTTCCGCCAAAGTACGGGCCACGAGCCGGTCCCCGTGGCCGTAGGCGTCGGCTTTCACCACGGCGCAGACCGCCGCGGGGGCCGCCTTCTCCTGGATCAGGCGGAAGTTGTGCGCCAGGGCATCCAGGTCGATCTCCGCCCAGCAATGAGCGTCAAAGGCTGTATTCATGGGAATCCCCTCCTGTTCCGGAATACGGTATCGTAGCCTATCATACGCCGATTCCGCCGGAGAGGCAACGGCGTTTTCTGCTCAGTAACAAGCGTTTTGTGCAGGGGAGGGATGCCGCTTCTCCATACGGTAATTCATCATAGACACTCCATGCCGGACCACCCGCCGTTCCCGGATTACCCGGTAGTCCCGCTTTTCGAAAAACGGCCGGGCGGTCATGGAGGCGTGGGTGACGATGCATTCCGCCTCCACCGCCCCTTCCAGGGCGGCGCAGAGGGCGGAGGCCACGCCCCGGCGCTGGAAGTCCCTGTGGACATACAGCCGGTCCAGATAGCCCGAGGCGCTGATATCCCCAAAGCCCGCGATTTTTCCGTCTTCCACCGCCACAAACGCGGTGTGCTCCAAGAGCGTCCGCCCCCATTCCTCCCTATCCGGCGCGCCGTCCGCCCAGGCGTCCAGCTGTTCAGGCGTGTAGTCTTTGGCATTCACCGTATGGACTGTTTCATAAAACAGCTCCAGGATTTCCTCCAGGTCGGAGGGCCGGTAGGGCCGGAGGGTCATGCTCCTTCCGCCCGGATGCCCTTTTCCGCGAAGGCCGCCAGCAGCCGGTCCATGTCGGAGGGGATCGTGATGGGCTCCCCGCAGGCGGCGATGGCGTTGGCCACGTCCTTCAATCCGTTGCCCGTCACCACGGAGACCACCGTGTCGTGTTTTCCAATGACCCCGGCCTCGCAGAGCTTCTTCACCCCCGCCGTGCCGGTGACCCCGGCGGGCTCTCCGAAGACGCCGCAGGTCCGGCCCAGGAGCTGCTGGGCGGCCATGATTTCCTCGTCGGTGACGTTCACCGTCAGGCCCTTGGACTCCCGGATGGCCATGAGGGCCTTGTCGGCGTTCCGGGGCACCCCCACGGCGATGGAATCCGCCAGGGTGTTCTCCTCCATGGGCTCCCAGGGCGTGTTGGTCTCAATAGCCCGGTTTAGGGGGCAGCAGCCCGCCGCCTGGGCGGAGAGAAGGCGGGGCAGGCGGTCGATGAAGCCGATGGCGTACAGGTCTTTGAGGCCCTTCCACAGCCCCGCGATGGTGCAGCCGTCTCCCACGGAGATGGCGATGTAATCCGGGACCTGCCAATGAAGCTGCTCCATGATTTCCAGGGCCACGGTCTTCTTGCCCTCGGAGAGGTAGGGGTTGATAGCCGCATTGCGGTTGTACCAGCCCCATTTGTCAATGGCCTGCTTGGAGAGCTCGAAGGTTTCCTCATAGCTCCCTTGAACGGAAATCACCGTGGCCCCGAAGGTCATGAGCTGGGCCACCTTCCCCTTGGGGGCCCGGGAGGGGACGAAGATGTAGGTGGACAGCCCCGCCGCCGCCGCGTTCCCCGCGAGAGAGGAGGCGGCGTTTCCCGTGGAGGAACAGGCGATCACCTTGGCCCCGGCCTCCCGGGCCTTGGCCACGGCCATGGCGCTGGCCCGGTCCTTCAGGGAGGCCGTGGGGTTTTGGCCGTCGTCCTTTACAAAGAGGCGGCCCAGGCCCAGCTGTTCCGCCAGCCGGGGCTCCTCGTAGAGGGGGGACCAGCCCACCCGGAGGGGCGTGGGGGCCGTTGCCTCCTCAATGGGCAGCAGCTCCCGGTAGCGCCACATAGACCGCTCCGCCCGGTTTGCCAGGGTCTCCTTGGTCAGACGGGATTTGATGTAGCCGTAGTCATAGACGATGTCCAGGATACCCCCGCACTTGCAAGTGGTCAGATCCGGCTTCGCCTCGTAGGTCTTGCCGCAGCGGACGCACTTTCCGTATTTTACATTTCGCATGGTCCCGCTCCTCTCTCATATGATGGTCCCATCATAGCAAATAGGTCGGCCTTTGTCAAAGGGGAAACCTTCGCGGTTTCTCAGGGGCCTGATTGCATTGGCCCGGAGCCCGTGCTATAATCCAAAATGGCACTGAAATTTTTAGGAGGTACATAGCCATGAGAGACATGATTGGATACTGCGGGCTGGACTGCGAAAAGTGTGACGCGTACCTGGCGACCCTCCATGACGACCAGGCGCTGCGGGAGAAGACTGCGAAATTATGGGCCGAGCTGAATAACGCGCCCATCCTGCCGGAGCATATCAACTGCCAGGGCTGCCGTGTTGAGGGGCTGAAAACGGTGTTTTGCGACCAGATGTGCGAGGTTCGCCGGTGCGCCCTGAAAAGGGGCGTGACGACCTGCGGGGACTGCCCGGACCTGGAAAAATGCCGGATTGTTGGAGCGGTTATCGCAGATAGCCCCGAGGCTCTGAAAAATCTGAAAGAATAAAACAACCCGAAAGGGGGAGGCTAAAAAGCCTCCCCCTTCGATTCTATCTGCTCAAATCCGGGCCCGGATTTCCGCCCCCATGGCCTTGCAGCCCAGGAGTTTCCCGCCCTCGTTCATGATATCCCCGCAGCGGAAACCCGCCTTCAGGGTCCGGTCCACGGCGGCCTCCACGGCGCCGGCCTCCGCGGCCATGTCGAAGCTGTAGCGCAGCATCATGGCCGCCGCCAGGATGGTGCCGATGGGGTTGGCCTTGTCCTGCCCGGCGATGTCCGGGGCGGAGCCGTGGATGGGCTCGTAGAGGCCCCGAGTGCCCTCGCCCATGCTGGAAGAGGGAATCATGCCGATGGACCCGGTGATCTGGCTGGCTTCGTCGGAGAGAATGTCCCCGAAGAGGTTCTCCGTCACGATGACGTCGAACTGGCTGGGATCCCGGACGATCTGCATGGCGGCGTTGTCCACGTACATGTGGAGCAGCTCCACGTCCGGATAGTCCTTGGCCACCTCATCCACGGTCTTCCGCCACAGGCGGGAGGTGTCCAGTACGTTGGCCTTGTCGATGGAGGTCACCCGGCCCCGGCGCTTCCGGGCCATGTCGAAGGCCACCTTCGCCACCCGGCGGACCTCGTGCTCGCTGTAGGAGCACACGTCCACGGCCTTCAGCTCGCCGCCCTCCTCGGAGGTGGTGTGCTTACCGAAGTACATGCCGCCGATGAGCTCCCGGACCACTACGAAGTCAATGCCCCTGGCCGCGATGTCCGCCCGGAGGGGGCAGGCGGCGGAGAGGTCCTGGAACATCCGGGCAGGCCGGACGTTGGTATACAGGCCCATGGCAGAGCGGAGCTTTAGCAAGCCCCTCTCCGGGCGGTTGGCGGAGGGCTGCGCGTCCCACTTGGGGCCGCCCACCGCTCCCAGCAGCACGCTGTCGGAGCTGAGGCAGGTTTCCAAACTGGAGTCCGGCAGGGGCACGCCGAAGGCGTCGATGGCGCAGCCTCCCATGGGGGCCTCCTTGTAAATAAAGGAGTGGCCGAATTTCTTCGCCACGGCGTCCAGCACGCCCATGGCCTCGCTTACAATCTCGGGGCCGATGCCGTCGCCCCGGATGACGGCAATGGTTTTGTTCATTTGTCCGCCTTTCCGGCCTTCAAGGAGGCCATGAGCCCGCCCTTTTCGATCATGTCCTTGATGAAGGGGGGGAAGGGCTCCGCCTGGTAGGTCTCGTTTTTGGTGACGTTGGTGATGACTCCCGTGTCGAAGTCCACGGACACCTGGTCCCCGTCGGAGATGCCCGTGCTGGCCGCGGGGCACTCCAGGATGGCCAGGCCGATGTTGATGGCGTTCCGGTAGAAAATCCGGGCGAAGGTGGCCGCGATGACGCAGCTCACTCCGCTGGCCTTGATGGCGATGGGGGCGTGCTCCCGGGAGGAGCCGCAGCCGAAGTTCACACCGGCCACCATGACGTCTCCGGGCTTTACTTTGCGGATGAACTCCTTGTCGATGTCCTCCATGCAGTGGGCGGCCAGTTCCTTGTGGTCCGGGGTGTTCAGATAGCGGGCGGGGATGATGACGTCGGTATCCACGTGATCCCCGTATTTATGGACGGTTCCCTGTACGTTCATGTTCAAACCTCCTCAGGATGGGCGATGTGCCCGGCGATGCCCGACGCGGCGGCCACGGCGGGGGAGGCGAGATAGACCTCGCTGTCCACGTGGCCCATGCGGCCCACGAAGTTCCGGTTGGTGGTGGAGACGCAGCGCTCTCCCGCCGCCAGGATGCCCATGTAGCCGCCAAGGCAGGGCCCGCAGGTGGGGGTGGAAACGATGCAGCCCGCGTCCAGGAAAATGTCGGTAAGCCCCCGGCGCATAGCTTCCCGGTAGACGTTCATCGTGGCGGGGATGACGATGCCCCGGACGTCCCGGGCCAGATGACGGCCCTTCAAAATGGCGGCGGCGGCCTCCAGGTCGGGGAGCTGGCCGTTGGTGCAGGAGCCGATGACAATCTGGTCGATTCGGACGTCCTTCCCCTCCCGGGCGCTGTGGGCGTTCTCGGGGAGGTGGGGATAGGCCACGGTGCAGTCCACCTGGGAAAGGTCGATGTCCACCGTGCGCTCATACTCCGCGTCCGGGTCGGCTTCATAGGCGGTCCAGGGGCGGTTTACCCGGCCCTCCACGTAGGCTTTCGTCACCTCGTCCACGGGGAAGATACCGTTTTTCGCCCCGGCCTCGATGGCCATGTTGGAGATGGTCAGCCGGTCGTAAATGCTGAGCTCGGCCACGCCGGGCCCGGCGAACTCCAGGGACTGATAACGGGCCCCGTCCACGCCGATCATGCCGATGAGGGTCAGAATCACGTCCTTGCCGGAGACGAAGGGGCGGAGCTTGCCGGTGAGGTTCACCTTGATGGCGGAGGGTACCTTGAACCACGTCTCTCCCGCCGCCATGGCCGCGCCCATGTCCGTGGACCCCACGCCGGTGGAGAAGGCGCCCAGGGCCCCGTAGGTGCAGGTGTGGGAGTCCGCGCCGATGACGGCCTCGCCGGGAGCCACCAGGCCCTTTTCCGGGAGCAGGGCGTGCTCGATGCCCATTTCACCCACGTCGAAGTAGTGGTCGATGTCGAACCGCCGGGCGAAAGCGCGGCACTGCTTGCACTGGGCGGCGGCCTTGATATCTTTGTTAGGGGCGAAGTGGTCCATTACCAGGGCGATTTTGCTCTTGTCAAAGACCCGGTCAAAGCCCGCCGCCTCGAACTCGTTGACGGCCACAGGGGTGGTGATGTCGTTGCCCAGCACCAGGTCCAGCTTGGCCTGGATGAGCTGTCCCGCCCGGACGGAGGGAAGCCCCGCGTGCTTCGCCAGGATTTTCTGTGTCATGGTCATTCCCATTTGTTGTCACGCTCCTTATCAATTCTTGAATGTCCGCTTACGCCCGCTTGGCCCGGTTGATGGCGGAGAGGATGGCCCGGAGAGGCGCCAGGTTGATGTTGTGGCTCAGGCCCACGCCCCAATACTGCTTGCCGGTGCGCCGGTCCTGGAGCAGGATATAGGCCACGCCCTGGGAGTCGGAGCCGTCGGTGATGGCGTGGGAGGCGTAGTCCAGGAAGGTGAAGCGGTCGATTTTCTCTCCTTGAATGGCGTTGAAGAAGGCGTCGATGGGGCCGTTGCCCTCGCCGGAGACCTCGAACACCGTGTCCGTGTGCCGGAGGGTCCCCTGGAAGGCCACGTGGGAGTGACCCTCGGCGTCCACGGTCTCCCGGAAGGCGTGCTTGAGGAGCTGATAGGGCTGGCGGATGTCCACATACTCCTGGTGGAACAGCTCGTTGATCCGCTCCGGGGCGATCTCCTTGCCCACCTTGTCCGTCTCCACCTGGACGATGTGGCCGAACTCCGGCTGCATGGACTTGGGCAGGTCGAAGCCGAAGTTGTGCTCCATAATATAGGCCGCTCCGCCCTTGCCGGACTGGGAGTTGATGCGGATGATAGGCTCGTACTCCCGGCCCATGTCGGCAGGGTCGATGGGAAGATAGGGAATCTCCCAGTATTCGGACCCGGAACTCTTCATATACTGGACGCCCTTGTTGATGGCGTCCTGATGGCTTCCGGAGAAGGCGGTGAAGACCAGCTTGCCCGCATAGGGCTGGCGGTCGCCCACGGGCATCTTGGTGCACCGCTCGAACATCTCCTTGATTTTATTGATGTTGGAGAAATCCAGCTCCGGGTCCACGCCCTGGGTGTACATGTTCATGGCCAGGGTCACCAGGTCCACGTTTCCGGTGCGCTCCCCGTTGCCGAAGAGGGTGGCCTCTACCCGGTCGGCTCCGGCCAGCAGGCCCATCTCCGTGGTGGCCACGCCGCAGCCCCGGTCATTGTGGGGATGAAGGGAAATAATGGCCCGGTCCCGGCCGGGAATCTTCCGGCAGAAGTACTCCAGCATGTCGGCGAACTGATTGGGCATGCAGTTCTCCACCGTGGTGGGGAGGTTTAAGATGACCTTTTTTTCCGGTGTGGCGTGGAGATGCTCCAGCACCGCCTGACAGATTTCCACGGCGTAGTCCATCTCCGTGCCCATGAAGGACTCGGGGGAATACTCGAAGCGGAGGTTCATGCCCTGCTCGATCAGGGGCTGGGACATCTCGTAGATGAGGTCCGCGGCGTCGGTGGCGATTTTGGTGATGTCGTCGCAGTCCATGTGGAAGACCACCTTGCGCTGAAGGGTGGAGGTGGAGTTGTAGAAATGGAGAATGACATTCTTCGCGCCCTGGATAGCCTCGAAGGTCTTTTTAATGAGGTGTTCCCGGGCCTGGACCAGCACCTGGATCGTCACGTCGTCGGGGATGTGCCCGCCCTCAATGAGTTCCCGGCAGATTTCATATTCCGTCTCGCTGGCGGAAGGGAAGCCGATCTCAATTTCCTTTACGCCGATGTTCACCAGCGTGTGGAAGTACTCCAGCTTTTCCGCCAGGTTCATGGGGTCGATCAGCGCCTGGTTGCCGTCCCGCAGGTCCACGGAGCACCAGACGGGGGCCCTGGTAATCCTCCGGTCCGGCCAGGTGCGGCCCCGAATGGGCTGAGGCTGGAAGGGAATGTACTTTTCAAATCCGGGTTTCATAGCAGTGTCCTCCTTGCAGAATATGGCGTTGAATTGGTCAGGGGACAAGAAAACGCCCCCGACTCCTTCGAGTCAGGGGCGTGTCAATCAACACGCGGTACCACCCTGGTTTAGCCGCCGGTTGCCCAACGGCCCTCACAGCCTCAAACAAGGCTTCGGCCAATAACGAGGCCGGCCGTCTCCGCCTAAACCCGTCCGGTCTCAGCGGAGCCGCTCGAGGGCCAGTGACGTTCTTCCCCTTCGCGCCGCCTCGCAGCGTCCGGCGGCTCTCTGAAGCGTCCGGAAAAGAACTTTCTCCCTGTCGTCGCGTTTCATTGCTTTGCTGTTGGGCTATAAGATACAGGATTTCCGGCGGTTTGTCAATAGAAAATTTTTCGTTTTCTTCGTCATTTTTGCTAAAAGCGGCGCCGCGGGCGGGATACAGGCCCTTTCCCGGGGGAAATTTTCCTGTTTTTCCGCCCCGGTTTCCGGGCAGATTATAAGAAACAGAGATTTTGGAATTGCTCTTGACAAGTTTCCTCCAAATCTGTATAATAGCGATGTTGAAGCCATAGTACATGGCCCTTAAAGTATCCTGGAGATAGCCGGATACCTCGGAGGGAGGGAAAATATAGATGTCTGAGATCCACGTCAAGGAAAACGAATCCATCGACAGCGCACTGAAGCGTTTCAAGCGCAGCTGCGCCAAGGCCGGCGTTCTGGCCGAGGTCCGGAAGCGGGAGCACTACGAGAGCCCCAGCGTGAAGCGGCGCAAGAAATCTGAGGCCGCTCGCAAGAACAAGAAGCGTTACTACTAAGCGCTTAAGAGTCCTGAGAGACCGCCGCGCCAAAGGCGCGGCGGTCTTTTCATGCCCGTCTCCCGGAAAAGGCCCCCGGCGCAAGCCGGGGGCCTCGCTGTTATTTTTCCTCCAGGTGAATCACGCACTGTCCCAGGTTGTAGAAGGGCTCCGCCGCCGTGGGCTGGAGGCCCTCTGCTACTCCCGCCTGGGTCAGCACGGAGACGGACTTGAAGCACACCGGCAGGAGGGGAGCCTGGTCCTTCAGATGGACGCACAGGGCCCGCATAGCCGCCGTCCGGTCCTGGGCTCCGGCCAGCTCCGCCAGGAGGCGGCTGGTGTCGGGGTGGGACCAATGGCCGTAGTTCAGCGCCCCGCCGGGCTCCAGCAGGCTCCCCAGGTCCCAGTCGGCGGTGAGGCGGGCCTCGCCGTAATAGAGGTCGAAGTCCCCCGCGGCCAGGGCGGCGGCGTACTCCTCCCAGGGCAGGACCCGGACTTCCACCGGCACGCCCCCGGCAGTCCAGCTCTCCGCCAGGTAGGCGGCGATAGCCTTCTTAAAGCCGTTTTCCTCGTTGACCAGCAGGACCAGGGGAGCCCCGGAGACATAGCCGCTCTCCGCCAGGGCGGCGGAGAAGCCGTCCGGGGAATAGGCCTCCTCCAGCGCCGCCGGGTACAGGGCCGAGGCCGGGGACACCGGGAAAGCCGCGGCCTTCCCGTGGCCTGAGAGGTAAGCGCCGGCAATATTCGCCCGGTTGATTCCCGCCGACAGGGCCCGGCGGAGAGAGGGGCTGTCCAGGGGAGCCCGGGCCGTGTTGCAGCCCACATACTGGAGCACGGCGGTGTCCGCGTCCACACAGCCCACGCTGCCGGTGGTGCTCACCGCCAGCACGCCAGTGAGATCCGCCGTGATCAGCTGGACCTCATGGGAGGAGAAGCGGTAGAGCATGGCGTCGTCGTCCGGGGCCTCCACCAGGGCGATCCGGTCCACCGGCTGGCTTTCCCCCTTCCACCAGGACTGGTTGGCAATGAGGTAGGCTCCGGTTTCCTCCTCGGCGTAAAAATAAGGGCCGGTGCCGATAGGAGCGGGGCCGTCCTGGCTCCCGGATTTCACGATGGGCACGTCCAGCAGGGAGGGAAGGGCGGCGTTGGGGCTGCTCAGGGAGACGGTCACGCTGCCCTCAGAGGCGCTGATGGAAGAGACGCCCGCCAAGCGGCTCCGGTAGCGGTCGGAGGCTCTGGCCCGGTCCAGGGAAGCCTTCACGTCCCGGCCCGTCAGGGGCGTGCCGTCGGAGAACTCCACCCCCGGGCGGAGGTTGAAGGTATACCGGACGGCGGTTTCGTCGTGGGTGTAGCTGACGCACAGGCAGAGCTGGGGCTCAAAGCTCCCGCCCAGGCGGAACAGGCCCTCGTAGAGCAGGGACGCCGCCACCTGCTGCATCCCGTCGGCGCAGTCCACCGGGTCCAGGCTCCGCCCGGGCATGTAGGGCAGGGCGAAGCGCTCCGGCAGGGCGGGCCCGCCCTCCTCCGGCGGCTCCGCCTCCTCCAGGGAGGGAAGTACGGCTTCCGGTTCTTCCGGCGGCTCCTCCTGCCAGCAGCCGGTGAGCAGACAGGCCATCGCCAGCGCGATGGCCATCATTTTTGAAAGTTTCATAAAAACCGATCCTGTGTAATTCCGGCGGAAATTGCCGCGCACTGAACGCCCCGGGCCTCTCCCAGCTTCCGGTGGGACCAGAACAGGTCCGGGCGGCAGCCGGTGCAGAGGCCGGAGGCCTCTATACGCTCCCGCGGCAGGCCCGCCCGCAGCAGCCATTGGCGGTTCAGCCCCTCCAGGTCCACATGCCACTTGGGGCCCCGTTTTTCCAGATAAGCCTCCGCGTCCTTCCCCAGGGCTTCCCGCATGGCGGCGGGAACGTCCCCGTCGCTTTCAAAGCAGCACTGCCCGATGCAGGGCCCCAGGGCCGCTTGCAGCCGCTCCGGCCTGGACCCATAACGGCGGACCATCTCCCGGACCGTCTTCTCCACAATCCCCCCGGCGCAGCCCCGCCACCCGGCGTGGGCCGCCCCCACGGCCCCGGTGTCCGGGTCGTGGAGGAGCACGATCCCGCAGTCGGCGGAAAAGACGAACAACGTCAAGCCCGGAACATCCGTCACCAGCGCGTCGGCGCTGTCATAGTCCCGCTCCCGGAAGAGGCCCTTCCCGGCGTCGGCCTCCGTACAGGCCCGGACGTTCGTCTCATGAACCTGCCGGGAGAGGACGGTACGATCCATGTCCACACGGATGGCGGCGCAGAAGCGGCGGTAATTTTCCAGCATGGCATCCCGCCCGTCCCCCATGCCGGGGCGGAGGTTCAGGCTGTCCCAGGGGGCGGGGGAGACGCCCCCCAGGCGGGTGGAAAAGCCATGCCGGACGCCGCCTAAGTTCGAGGCGGTGAACCAGACCAGGCCGTTTTGTTCGTGGGTTTCAAAGGGCATGGGGGCCTCCCTGTTCTTCTTTCTTTTGGCCTTCGCCGTTTTTCTCAACCGGCTTATGGTTCGTCCAGCCGTTCCAGATGTGGAACACGCCATAGGCCAGCACCGGGAGGCCCAGAAGCGCAAACAGCTCAACCGCGCCGCTGTCCAGAATGGAAGCATACAGCAAGATTCCGCCCAACAGGATCAACGCAATGCCAAACACGAGTTCTTTGATATCCTGGAGCAGGAAAAGAACACTGTCATCCTTCTTATCCATTTGCCCTCCTTAATTCTGGTGATACTCCGGGCAGGTACATTTTTTCCACTTCAGCCCGCTGCCGCAGGGGCAGGGGTCGTTCCGCCCGATTTTCACAACCTTGAGGGGCTGCTTTTTCGGCTTGGTGCCGTCGCCGCCGACGTTTTCCACCATGCCCTTGGCCACCCGCTCCCGCTTGACCTCCTCATCCTTCTTCAGCCGCACGGAGTACAGCCGCCGGACGGTCTCGTCCTGGATGGCGGCGATCATCTCCTCGAACATGTCCAGGGACTCCCGCTTGTACACGTCTACCGGGTTGTTATTGCCGTAAGACTGGAGCCGGATACCCTGTTTCAGGTCGTCCATGGCGTCGATGTGGTCCATCCAGTACTCGTCGACGACCCGGAGCATGACGACCCGTTCCAGCTCCCGCATGATGGGGCTGGTAATTTCCGCCTCCTTGTTCTCGTAGAAGCTCTGGGCGGCGGCGATGAAGGCCTCGTCAAAGTCCTCCTGGCTCTTATGGGACACCTCGGCCTCGGGGATGCTCACCGCGCCTTTGGCGAAGTACATGCCCTCCAGTCCCCGGAGCATCTCCCGGTATCCGGCGGCGTCCAAATGCTGCTTTTCGCCGAAGGCCAGGCTGACGTGGTTCCCGATAGAGGTGTGCATCATGTTCAGCACCGTGTCTTTGATGTCCATGCCGTCCAGAACCTGGCGGCGCTGGCTGTAAATCAGCTCCCGCTGCTTGTTCATAACGTCGTCATATTCCAGCACGGACTTCCGGGACTGGAAGTTCCGGGACTCCACGGTGGTCTGGGCGTTTTCAATGGCTTTCGTCAGCATTTTGTTTTCGATGGGCGTGTCCTCATCCAGGTCAAACCGCTCCATCATGTTGGTGATCCGGTCCCCGCCGAAAAGACGCATCAGGTCGTCCTCCAGGGAGATGTAAAACCGGGTTTCGCCGGGGTCTCCCTGGCGGCCCGCCCGGCCTCTGAGCTGGTTGTCAATCCGGCGGGACTCGTGACGCTCCGTGCCGATGATGAACAATCCCCCGGCCTCCCGGACCCGGTCCGCCTCGTCGGCAATTTCCGCTTTGTGCTGGGCTAATTTTTCGGCAAAGAGCTTCCGGGCTTCCAGGATTTCCTGGTCGCTCGTGTCGGCGTAGCCCGTGGCGTCCACGATGACCTCCTCGGAGTAGCCCGCCTTGGTCAGGTCCGCCCGGGCCAGGTACTCGGCGTTGCCCCCCAGCATGATATCGGTGCCGCGGCCCGCCATATTGGTGGCCACGGTGACGGCCCCCAGCTTGCCCGCCTGGGCCACGATTTCCGCTTCCTTTTCGTGGTTCTTGGCGTTCAGCAGGTTGTGCTTGATGCCCTCCCGGGCCAGGAGTTTGCTCAAAAGCTCGTTCTTCTCGATGGACACTGTGCCCACCAGGACGGGCTGGCCCTTTTCGTGGCACTCCTTGATTTGGGAGATGACGGCCCGGAACTTCCCGGCCTCGGTCTTGTAGACCACGTCGTGGTGGTCGTCCCGCTGGTTGGGCCGGTTGGTGGGGATTTCGATGATGTCCAGGTTGTAGATGGTCCCGAATTCCTCCTGCTCCGTCATGGCCGTGCCGGTCATGCCGGAGAGCTTGTCGTAGAGCCGGAAGTAGTTCTGGAAGGTGATGGTGGCCAGGGTCCGGTTTTCGCTGTTGACGTTTACGTGCTCCTTGGCCTCGATGGCCTGGTGGAGCCCGTTGGAGTACCGGCGGCCGAACATCAGACGGCCGGTGAACTCGTCCACGATGATAACTTCCCCGTCTTTTACCACGTAGTCGATGTCCCGTTTCATGGTGCCGTGGGCCTTCAGGGCCTGGTTGATGTGGTGGCTTACCGTGGAGTTGGAGGGGTCGGAGAGGTTTTCCACGTGGAAATACTCCTCCGCCTTGGCGATGCCCCGGGCGGTGAGGGTGGCCGTTTTGGCCTTTTCGTCCACCACGTAGTCCGCGTCGATGTCCGCGGCTTCTTCTTCCTTGTTGTCCACCTGGACCACCACCTGCTTTTTGAGCCTGGAGACAAACATTTCCGTCAGGTCGTACATCTGGGTGGACTTCTCGCCCTGGCCGGAGATGATGAGGGGGGTCCGGGCCTCGTCGATCAGGATGGAGTCCACCTCGTCCACGATGGCGAAGGAGTGTCCCCGCTGGACCAGCTCCTGGGAGTAGATGCACATGTTGTCCCGGAGGTAGTCAAAGCCCATTTCATTGTTGGTTCCATAGGTGATGTCGGCGGCGTAAGCCTCCTGGCGCTGCTTGGAGGTCAGGCCGTGGACGATGAGGCCCACCTTGAGCCCCAGGAAGCGGTGGACCTTGCCCATCCACTCGGAGTCGCGCTTGGCCAGGTAGTCGTTGACCGTGACGATGTGGACGCCCTTTCCCGCCAGGGCGTTGAGGTAGGCGGGCAGGGTGGCCACCAGGGTCTTGCCCTCACCGGTCTTCATCTCGGCGATGCGCCCCTGGTGGAGCACGATACCGCCCACCAGCTGCACCCGGTAGGGCCGGAGGCCCAGCACCCGGTCCGACGCCTCCCGGACGGTTGCGAAGGCCTCGGGCAGGATGTCGTCCAGGGTCTCGCCGTTTTGAAGGCGGTCCTTGAACTCCTGGGTTTTCGCCTGAAGCTGGGCGTCGCTCATGGCTTTGTACTCGTCGGCCATGGCCTCAATTTTGTCTGCGATAGGGGTAATGGACTTCAGCTCCCGGGAACTGTAGTCGCCAAAAATCTTCTGAATCAGACCCATGATTGTTTGAAACTTCCTTTCTATTGTTCCGCCGCCCAAGAAGACGGCATAAAAGTTTTCATAATAAAACAAGCATAGCTTACCACAGTTTTCCCTGGAATGCAAAGGAAATTGGGGGCTCCCGAAAAAAATTCACAAAAAAAGGGTGCCCTCCGGACGGCCTGGACATTTTCTCTAAACTGGGCAAAATCATCGGATTGTTCCTTGTATATTCCGTCAAAATGTGTTACAATGATTTGTACTAAGAGATAAGGAGGGCCCCATATGAAGCTCAGCTTTTACGGCGCTGACCAATGCGTCACCGGAAGTTGCCACTGTCTGGAGATCAACGGTACGCGCATTCTCGTCGACTGCGGCCTGCAGCAGGGCCGGGACGAGGTTTCCAACGGCGAATTTCCCTTCGCCGCCAATACCATTGACTACGTGCTGGTGACCCACGCCCACATCGACCACTCCGGCCGGATTCCCATGCTCATCAAGCAGGGCTTCCAGGGCCGTATCCTCACCACCCGCCTGACCGCCCAGCTGCTGGAGATTATGCTGCTGGACTCCGCCCACATCCAGGAGCAGGACGCGGAGTGGAAGAACCGCAAGGGCGAGCGCTCCGGCGCTCCCCGGACCGAGCCCCTCTACACCGTGGCGGACGCGGAGCGGGTCAAGGAATTTCTGGTCGTCTGCGAGTACGGGGAGCTCATCAACCTCTGCGAGGGGGTGGATATCGAGTTCACCGACGCGGGGCATCTGCTGGGTTCTGCCTTCGTGGCCATGGACCTGCGGGAGAACGGGGTGAAAAAGAGCATTGTCTTCTCCGGGGACATCGGCAACATCAACCAGCCCGTCATCCGGGACCCGGTGCAGCTGGCCGGGGCGGATTACGTGGTGATGGAGTCCACCTACGGCGACCGGAACCACCCGGAGAGCTGGGGCTACACCGACGAGCTGGCCCGCATCATCGACGAGACCATGGCCCGGGGGGGCAACGTCATCATCCCCTCCTTCGCCGTGGGCCGGACCCAGGAGCTTCTCTACTTCATCCGGGAAATCAAGGAGCAGCACATGGTGAACTCCTGCCCGGACTTCCCGGTGTACATCGACTCTCCCCTGGCGAAGAAGGCCACGTCCATCTTCGACGGGGACCTGCGGGGCTATATGGATCACGACGCGGTCTGGCTGGTGCGCAAGGGCAAGAACATGTTCCGCTTCCCCAACCTCCACGCTACGGAGTCCAGCGAGGAGTCCAAGGCCCTCAACGAGGACCGGACCCCGAAAGTCATCATCTCCGCCTCCGGCATGTGCGACGCGGGCCGCATCCGGCACCATCTGAAGCACAACCTCTGGCGGCCGGAATGCACCGTCCTCTTCGTGGGCTTCCAAGGGGAGGGCACCCTGGGCCGCCAGCTCCTGGAGGGGGCCGAGAGCGTGAAGCTCTTCGGCGAGGAAATCACCGTCCGGGCCCGTTTGGAGAACTTCACGGGCCTCAGCTCCCACGCGGACCGGGACCACCTGCTGAAGTGGATTTCCGGTTTCCAGAACCCCAAGCCCCAGCACGTCTTCGTGGTCCACGGGGACCGGGAGGTGGCCCCCCACTTCGCCCAGACCCTGGAGAACATGGGCATTTCCGCCCATGCCCCCCAGTATACGGAGGTTTACGATCTGGCGGCGGGCGTTATCCTGGAGCGGGGCTACCTGCCCGAGCGGAAGGTCAAGGTGGCCAGCGGCTCCAAGAGCGCCCCGGCTTACGAGCGCCTGGCGTCCGTGGGCAACATGCTCACCGAGTTCATCAAGCGCAGCAAGGGCCGGGACAACAAGTCCCTGGCCAAGTACGCGGCGGATCTGCGGCAGCTGCTTGAGAAGTGGGAGTCGTAAACGCCTTGGAATACTTGAAAAACGGCCAGGTCCACACCGCCCTGGTAGAGGGCTATTCCAGCGAGGGCTATGGCGTCGTCCGTCTGGACGGCGCCGTGGTCTTCGTGCCCCGGGCCGTCCGGGGGGAGCGGATCGACCTGAAAATCACCCGGGTGATGAAGACCCACGCCCTGGGGGAGATTGTGGAGATTCACACGCCCTCTCCGGAGCGGGCGGCCCCGGACTGCCCTTACTACGGGAAATGCGGCGGCTGTGACTTCCGCCACCTCTCCTACGCGGAGGAGCTCTGGGCCAAGCGGCAGCGGGTCCAGGACGCCCTGACCCGCATCGGGGGTTCCGGCGTCCGGGTGGAGGAAATCCTGGGGGCCAGGAACCCGGACCACTACCGCAACAAGTGCCAGTACCCAGTGGGCCCCGGGGGAGAGATCGGCTTTTTTCAGGCCCGGACTCACCGGGTGGTGCCGGTGGAGCGCTGCCTGCTCCAGCCGGAGGTCTGCGACCGGACGGCCCGGGCCGTGGGGAGCTGGATGAGGCGCTATCAGGTCCCGGCCTATGACGAAGCCACAGGCCGGGGGCTGATCCGCCATGTCTACGTGCGGACCAACCGCCGGGGAGAGAGCCTCTGCTGCGTCGTCGTCAACGGACGGAAGGTCCCCCGGGAGGCGGAGCTGGCCGCCCTGGTCCTGGCCGCCGCGCCAAAGACCCTGGGCGTGGTGCTGAATGTGAACACGAAAAAGGGTAATGTCATCCTGGGGGACCGCTACCGGACCCTCTGGGGGCAGGATTTCTTGATGGACACCCTCTGCGGATTGGAGTTCAAGCTGTCGGTTCCCTCCTTCTACCAGGTGAACCGGGACCAGGCGGAGGTTCTCTACGGCAAGGCCCTGGAGTTCGCCGCCCTGACGGGGGAGGAGACGGCCCTGGACCTTTACTGCGGCGCGGGGACCATTACGCTGTGCCTGGCGGGCCGGGCCAGGCGGGTCATCGGCGCGGAGATCGTCCCCGCCGCCATCCGGGACGCGGAGGAAAACGCGGCGCGGAACGGCGTGAAAAACGCGGAGTTCTTCTGCGGAGACGCGGCGGACACGGCGGCTATGCTGGAGGCTCAGGGCTTGCGGCCGGACGTCATTACGGTGGACCCGCCCCGAAAGGGGCTCAGCCCGGAGGTCGTGGCCTCGGCGGCGGCCATGGGGCCGGAGCGCATCGTGTACGTGTCCTGCGACCCGGGGACCCTGGGACGGGACGTAAAGCTGTTCGCGGAGCGGGGCTACCGGGCCCTGCGGGCGGCGGCGGTGGATATGTTCCCAGGGACGAGGCACGTGGAGACGATAATATTACTACAAAAAGAAAACTCGTAGAAATCCTGTGTTTCCAATGCTTTGCGCCTCATGTGGTTTTTGACACAGAGGGTGATAAAATCCGAAATAAGCGAATTGAGAAGTACATCACCGTTTCTATCGTGATTGATGTGGAGTGTGGGAACACAAAGAATTGAATAGAACACTGGCACATAGGAGCCGCAGATTTTGAACATCTGCGGCTCTTTTCTTGCCTACATATCGAAAGGAGCGGAGCGTCATGCCGGTATTCCGCGTGGAGAAAAACAAGGACTATACCGTGATGGCAAATTTCCATCTGCGGGACAAATCTCTGTCTCTGAAAGCCAAGGGCCTATTATCACAAATGTTGTCTCTTCCGGAGGATTGGGACTATACCCTGTCCGGCCTGTGCTACATCAACCGGGAGAGCAAAGACGCCATTCGTTCCGCCGTCAATGAGTTGGAGCGGGCCGGGTACATCGAGCGCCACCAGACCACGGACAAGGGCGGCAAGTTCAGCAGCAACGAGTACATCATCCACGAACATCCTGTTTTTTTGTCGCCGTCGTCGGATAAACCGTTGTCGGAAAACCCGACAACGGAAAACCCGGCAACGGTAAAACCGGCAACGGTAAATCCAACGCAACTAAATAAAGATAGAGTAACTAAAGACCAAGCTATTACTGACCGATCAAGTACCCATTCCTTTCCCTCCCTTTCACACCCTCCCGCTGAAACGGCTGGGGCTGTTGCGGCTTCGCCGCCAGAAAGGAAAGGGACAGAAGCGGCTACGCAGAGCGCTGTTGAGATTTTTCGGGACATCATCAAGAAGAATATTGAGTACGACCATCTCCTGCGCTACTCGCAGATTGACCTGGAGGAATTGGACGGCATTGTGGAGCTGCTGGTGGAAACTGTTTGCACAGCCCGAAAGACAATCCGGGTGGCCGGTGACGATTACCCAGCCGAACTGGTAAAAGCCAAGTTGCTGAAACTAAACAGCAACCATATTGAGTTCGTCATGGACTGTATGCGGGAGAACACCACGAAAATTCGCAACATCAAGAAATACCTGCTGGCGGTGCTGTTCAATGCCCCCAACACCATAGGAAGCTACTATACTGCCCTCGTTGCCCACGATATGGCGGAGAGATAATGGGAACCCTATAAAATCGGATGATTTTGCAGGGAGAGGAAGAGGGTGAACGCAGTTTTCGCAGTTGAGTGGACTTTGCAACGACGAAATGGTAGGCAGTGAGTGGAAGCCCACCCGAATTGAGTTGGAAACATCTAGTATCTGGTAGTTATTCGGGCCGACAATTAGTAATGGTCTGCGAGTGTGGATCTCATAAATAGTTATATGCGGTAAAACGACTACAATAATTTAGGAGGTTGAACCTAAAAATGGCAAATAAACACGCGAAAAAGCCGGAGGATTCCCGTTACCACGACACCTGGCGGCTACTGAAAAAGTACCGGGATGTGGTCTGGAGCATGGAGCTGTCCGTCCAGCAGGTGAAAAAGGAGTTTGAGATCGAGTTCGGCAGCACCATTGAGGACTTCCTGGAGTCCGCCTATCTGGCTGGGGCCGACTTGGGCGGCACGAAGATCGAGAGCCATGCCCGGTGCATTGAGCGCAGTAACCAGATGCTCAAGCTGCTCAACAATGCGGTGGACATCCTCCGCACCCGGCACAAGAGCGGCGAGACCTACTACTGGCTTCTGTACT
This sequence comes from uncultured Oscillibacter sp., assembly GCA_950097265.1. Taxonomy (GTDB): domain Bacteria; phylum Bacillota; class Clostridia; order Oscillospirales; family Oscillospiraceae; genus Oscillibacter. The sequence goes on along the minus strand of CATNDJ010000001.1, from coordinate 42,932 downwards.
ATACCTTCCTGTCCCCGCAGCAGCTGGACAACGTGAATGAGATCATCGAACAGCTCCGTCCGCATATCCGGGACATAGGCCGGACAACCTATTACCGGAAGCGGGAGCAGGCGGTAGCGGCCCTGAGTTCCATTCTCTGGGGCTATTCCTCCAAGGACTGTATGACGCTGCTGGCCGACTTTTTCCCTGATATGGAGGCGGAAATTTGATTTTGCCTGTCCGTGGTACAAAATTGGGACAGTTTTAGGACGAAATTGGGACGGCTTTGGAATTGACACGGGAATCTATATATGTTAGACTAAGTATGCTCAAAACTGTAATCAAAAGTGAAAACGACAGCGGGAGGACGCCGATGGGCGTCTTTTTTCATGCTCCCGCCGCAAAGGACAGCGCCCAACGCTTATGGGCGCTGTTTTCGTTTTCCGAGACAAAAAGGAGGTAACTGATTGAACCGAAAAACCACGCTCTCTGAAACTCCGCAGAAAAAGCATCGTAACTACGGACGCATCCTCTATATGGGCTTCTTCGGAACCTCTATGGCAACGGTGCTGGCCCAGCCTGCCCTGGCTGCGGATACCCTCTGGACGAAGGCCAGCGAGGTGATGAAGGATGTCTACACCCAGATCCTGGGCATCTCCACTATTGCGGCCATCGTGACGGCGGCTGTGGCCCTGCTGCTGATGAACTTCTCCCGCTCAGGCCGGACGGTGGACGAATCCCGGGCCTGGCTGAAGCGCATCGTCATCACCTGGATCATCCTCAACTCCCTGGGCTTCATCATGTCCTACATTACCCCCTTCTTCGCCGGCGGTCAGTGGACGCCCTAACCGTCCATGGGCATTTTAGACGGCATTGTAGAGTGGATCGCGGAACAAGTCATGCACGGCCTGGATTTGATCAACACATCAGTTTTGGGCGCGCTGGGCTGCGACATGAGCATATTCCTGCGATACTTTCCAGCTGCGGAAACCATGTACGACATCTTTGTGGCTCTGGCAATCGGCCTGATCCTCTTGATTTGGGTGTGGAACCTGTTCAAGAACTTCGGCATTGGCGGAGGCGGCGAGGCGGAGGACCCAATAAAACTGAGCATTCGTTCCGTCCTGTTTATCGCCCTGGCCTACTACTCCGACCAAATCGTGGACATGGCGCTGGACATCGGCGGTACACCCTACGACTGGATACTGACCTCCGCACTCCCCAACCTGAGCTTTGCGGACTTCAACTCCGTCTTGCTGACCATCATCGGTGTATGTGCCAACGGCGCTGTGGCTCTGATCGTGCTGATTCTGCTCCTCATTCTGGCATGGAACTACTTAAAACTGTTGTTTGAGGCGGCGGAGCGGTATGTGCTGCTGGGCGTCATGGTGTTCACCGCGCCGGTGGCCTTTGCCATGGGCGTGTCTCAGGCCACATCCAACATCTTCAAAAGCTGGTGCAGGATGTTTGCGGGGCAGATTTTTCTGCTTCTGATGAACGCCTGGTGCCTGCGGCTGTTCGTAAGCATGGTGGGCGCGTTCATTGCCAATCCGCTTTCACTCTGACGGAAGGAGACCCTATGAAGAAATTCAAACGCATTTTGACTATCCTGGTCCTGACGGTGCTGGTTCTTTCGGCGCTGTGCGTCCCGGCTCTTGCCATTACGGAGAGTGAGGTGGAGGCCCAGGTGGCGTCGTCCGGCAAGGAGGCGGTCACCGGCAACGTGCTGATCTGGTTTCTGTGCGCCGTTGCGTTCCTGAAAGTCTCGCAGAAGATCGACAGCTTTATGGCGACACTGGGAGTCAACGTGGGCCGCACCGGCGGTTCCATGCTGGCCGAGGCCATGATCGCCGTGAGGGCTGTCACAATGGTTGCGGGAGGAGGGCGTGGGGCTGGTGCTGGCCGCACCGGTTCCGCCGCCGGCAGTACCGCAGGAAAGTCCGGTTCCTCTGGAATGGCAGGATTTTTCAAAGGCGGACTGATCGGTATGGCTGGCCGGCATATCACCAACAGCGCGGTCAGAACAGCCACGACCCAGACCTCCGCTGTCCATACCGCTCAAAACCAGGTGCGGCAGGCCGCAGCCTCCAGTGCTGCTAGCGCCGCGCAGACCGCCGCACAGGTGGACGCGGACACCCATATCAACAGCGAGGTACATGCTGGCGGCTCCCCCATCCATACCGAGAACAGCACTCCTGTTGGAACGCCGCCCCAGGCTGATGTGATCCAAACTGACAACGTGACCGCATCCCCGGCTGTCCCTATGGAGAATGTGCCGCCTATTGCCCCTATGCCCGGCGGGACACCTCCCCAGGAAGGGGTCATCCTCACCGGCAGCGAGCCCCCAGCCCCTGTTCCGCCCTCCAGCCAGATGCCGCAGGCGGTAGATATGCCCCCTACCAGCCTTGCACCCGGCGGGACACCGCCCCAGGAGGGCGTTGTCCTCACTGGCAGCGAGCCTCCAGCCCCTGTTCCTCCGGCCGGCCCGCCGCAGACTGTGGGTACGCCGCCTGAGAGCATACCTGTCGATTCAGTACCGCAGACTGTGGTTACACCGCCGGAGAGTATTCCTGCTGACAGTGTGCCGCCCCAAGAGGGTATTGTCATTACCGGCGGTGAGAACACCGTCCATGCGCCGCAGACCGAAAATGTGTATGCTGGCGGCGCAGAGGGGAGTGTTCACAGGGAAAATACGGTTGTTTCCGGCGGCGAGCAGCGTGCGGAGACCCACATGGAACGCTCCTCCCAGACGGTCCATACCACATCCTCCAGTGAGCGGGTGCATACCAACCGCTTTCAAGCTGGCGCGGGGGCACGGCCCACTCTGGGCGGCATGGTATTCTCCCATTCCCTGGCCGCCGGCGGCAGCTTTGCCAATGATGTGATTGGCTCTGTGGCCCGCGGCGAGGTGGCTGGCAGTATTACCGGCGACATGGCGGCCCAGTCTCTGTCTTCGTATATGGGCTATACCTCTCCCGGCATTGGAAGCCGGGACGCCCCTATCTACTCCGATGTGGAGATTGGCCGGGGCCGGATCACCGGCGTAGAAACCGTATCGGGAGCGAGCGAAGGACTTTCCTTTGCGATGTACCATGTGGATCAATACACCGCTCCTTCTGGTGACTATACCAAAATTGTCTCTGCCGACGGAACGCAGTGGTACAAGCAGTACGCCCAAGATGCCGTGGAGCGCAAGCCCTACATGGCCCCGGACGATACTGTGGCCTACCATGAGCGCATCATCAAAAAACTTCCCGACCCGCCCAGACGCAAGGATCGGATATAAGGAGGGCCTATGCGGCAAGAAGAACGGGATGTTTATATCATCCCCCCTAATTTTATTGAGGGCGGTACGCTGATGGGCGGGATGCTCAAGACCCGCAACGTGATCGAGGCCGGCATCCTGGGTGCTTTGACAGGAGTGCCGGTCTTAAAACTGCCCTTTTCCCTCACCATCCGGATCATCGTCCTGTGCCTGACCACCCTGCCCCTGGTGCTGGTGGCCCTGATCGGCATTGGCGGCGGGAGCCTGTCCGAGTTCATTCTCCAATTTTTCAGCTTTCTCCGCAACCGGCGGACGCTGGACAGGGACGGCGCGGACCGGGGGAAAAAGAGCCTGCTCCCCAGCTGGGGCCACAGCGCCCCCAAGGAGGAAGACGACAGCGAGATACCCAAGAGCCGGAACCGTGTAGAGGTAGACTTGAAGGGCCGGAAAGTGGATCGGTTCAAAACCTTCCTGGCCCCGGAAGTAAAGCCCCTCAATCCGCTGGCGGACTATGTGCCGGTGGAGAACATCAAGCACGGTATCATCTACACCCGCGACCGCCGCTATGTGAAGATTCTGGAGGTCGTTCCGGTCAACTTCCTTCTGCGCAGTGCCCAGGAGCAGCGCAGCATTATCTACTCCTTTATCAGCTACCTCAAAATCGCGCCGGTAAAGGTGCAGTTCAAGGTGCTGACCAAGCGGGCGGACATTGACCGCCATGTGCAGGCGGTGCGCCGGGAGCTGGAGCGGGAGACCGACCCCCACTGCCGGATGCTCCAGGAGGACTACCTGCGGCTGATCCGTCAACTAGGTTCCAGAGAGGCCATCACCCGGCGGTTTTTCTTGATTTTTGAGCATGAACCGCTGCCCGGAACGCGCCGAGGACAGGAGGAGGAAGAGGCCATCGCCTCCCTCCAGACCGCTGCCCGCACCGCCGCCAACTACCTGCGCCAATGCGGAAATACGGTTGTGTTGAACCACGATGACGAAAACGAGGCCACGGCGGAGGTGCTGTACCACGTTCTCTGCCGCCAGGAAAGCAATGAGCGCCCCTTTGAGGAAAAGGCCAAGCAGGTGGTGGCCGAGTATCTAACCGCCGGACGACCTGTGGACCAGATCCCGGTGAATGAGTTCTACGCCCCCAACCACATCGATCTATCCCACGGGCGGCACATCTGCATTGACGGCGTGTACTACGCCTATCTGCTGGTGCCCTCCGGCGGCTACAAGACCCAGGTGCCAGCGGGCTGGCTCAGTCTGCTGGTGAACGCTGGAGACGGCATCGACCTGGATATGTTCCTGACCCGGCAGCCCAAAGACCGAATGATCCGTAAGCTGGGCCAGCAGCTGCGCATCAACCGCAGCAAGATCAAGGAGACCAGCGATACCAACACCGACTTCGACGACCTGGACGGAGCTATCCGCAGCGGCTACCTCCTCAAAGACGGTCTGAGCAACAACGAGGACTTCTATTATCTGAACCTTCTGGTCACCATCACCGCCAACAATGTGGAGGACCTGGAGTGGAAGTGCGCGGAGATGAAAAAGCTGCTACTCAGTCAGGATATGGACGTACAGGCCTGTTCCTTCTGTCAGGAACAGGCTTTTTTGTCCTCACTCCCGCTGGTAGCTCTGGAAAAGCACCTCTATGAGCGGTCCAAACGGAACGTGCTGACCCTAGGTGCGGCCAGTTGTTACCCCTTCACCAGCTACGAGATGTGCGACGACAACGGCATTTTGCTGGGGGTGAACAAGCACAACAACTCCCTGATCATCGTGGACATCTTCGATTCCCGGGTCTACAAAAACGCCAATATCGCCATTCTGGGCACCAGCGGCGCGGGCAAGAGCTTTACTATGCAGCTGATGGCAACCCGTATGCGGCGGAAGGGCATCCAGGTATTCATCGTGGCCCCGTTAAAGGGCCATGAGTTCCACCGGGCCTGTTCCAACATCGGCGGGGAGTTCATCCAAATCTCTCCCGCCTCCAAAAACTGCATCAATGTCATGGAGATCCGCAAGGTGGACAAGTCGGTGGACGAGCTGCTGGACGGCCCAGGCGTGGAGAAGTCCCTGCTGGCGGCAAAAATCCAGCGGCTCCATATCTTTTTCTCGCTGCTGATCCCCGACATGACCCATGAGGAGCGGCAGCTTTTGGACGACGCCCTGATCCGCACCTATGCCAAACTGGGCATCACCCATGAGAACAGCACCCTGGACGACCCGACCGACCCCAGCCGCTACCGGACAATGCCGGTGCTGGGGGACTTGTATGAGGTGCTGAAGGAGTCCCAGGAGACAAGGCGGCTGGCAAATATCATCAACCGGCTGGTCAACGGCTCCGCCCGCACCTTCAACCAGCCCACCAACGTGTCTCTGGACAACAAGTACACGGTGCTGGACATCTCCGAACTGACCGGCGACCTGCTGACGGAGGGGATGTTCGTGGCGCTTGATTTTGTCTGGGACAAGGCCAAAGAGAACCGCACCGAGGAAAAGGCCATTTACATTGACGAGTGCTGGCAGCTCATTGGGGCCAACAGCAACCGTCTGGCCGCCGAGTTTGTGCTGGAGATTTTCAAGATCATCCGAGGCTACGGCGGCTCTGCCATCTGCGCTACCCAGGACATCAACGACTTCTTTGCGCTGGAGGACGGCAAGTACGGCAAGGGCATCATCAACAACGCCAAGACGAAAATCTTGCTCAATCTGGAGGAAGAGGAGGCCCGGCGTGTCCAGTCCATCCTGCACCTGTCCGAAGCGGAGGTTATGGAGATCACCCACTTCGAGCGGGGCAGCGGCCTGATTAGCACCAACAACAATAACGTGACGGTGGAAATCAAGTGTAGTCAGATGGAGAAGGAGCTTATCACTACCGACCGCCGGGAGCTTCAGGAACTGCTGGACAAATCCGGTCAGCAGAGTGCCTAATGCGGAGATAATACGGCATTTATACGCATAAAACCGAACCATGAATGATGGACAAAAATAATACGTCAATAATACGGCGTTAATACGGAAGCGGATTTTTAATGCGGAAATAATGCTGAAATAACACGCACAAGGCCAAAACTGGCACCTAAAGCAAGCCAAGCAATACGTCTGTAATACGGCGATAATACGCACAGCAGAGGTGAACATCCATGAAAACACGCGCACAGATCTATGAAAGGGAGGCCGCCGCCCTCTTGCGGGACATCTCCATGTACCAGATTTTAACGGAAAAGCAGCTTCTTCGGCTCCACCCCGGCAAGGATGATAAGATCAGGAATCTGCTGACGTACCTTGTGAAGCAGGGCCGCATCTGGTGGGAGGAGCCTTATTACTGCGCCGCGCCGGACAACATGGGGAATGTGGACTGGACTCTGTTTGCCGCCGTCTGGGTCCTTGCGGACTTCATTGGGCAGGTGGAGTACCACTCGATTGGCGATTTTCCCGCAAAGATTATCTTCTTCGCTGACAGCGAGGTTTACGAGATCGTCTATATCGCCCAGGGACGGGAGGTCCTTGTAACCCAGGCCTTGAAGAACTCTGGAGAACAGCCCTCCCGCTATCTGGTGATTGTTGATTCCGCAGAGCAGATCGAGGCACTGCAAATCCCTAATGTCAACGGTTACTGCACCGTGTCCCTGGAGGGGGACGTGGAATATTATCGGAAGGAGTGAGTCCAAGCACCTTGACCCGAAGCGTTATTTCTCAGCGGATTACATCCATTTTAGATGACATACAGCGCCTGAACAGCGCACTGTATGCCATGAATACCACAGACATCCAGCGTTACCCGGACAACTACGAGGTGCTGTCCACCGACGCGGCTCTGCGGGCGGAGACCATCACCTGCCGGCTGCGCCATCTGCTCTATGCCAGCACAAACGTGAAAAAGAGCGAATATCTGACCTCCGCTGCCGCCATGCAGGGTATCGACATCCAGCAGCGGGGCGGCATTTTTGAGATTACCCTGCCCTGTCTGCTCCCCAAGCGCAGGCAGTCTCAGAGCACGGAGTACCTGATCGACCCGCTCACCGCGGCGCTGGAGCAATACGTCAAAAGCCATACTGTCCGGCGGTTCCGGCACTGCGTTGTGTGCTTTTCTCACACCTACTGCCGTGACCTCCCGGAGCGCCGGGTGCGGGACTATGACAATCTGGAGATTAAGCAGTACCTGGACGCGGTGGGGGCCTGGCTTTTGACCGATGACGGCGGACTGCTCTGCGACGTCTACCATACCACGGAGCTGGGCGAGACGGACTGTACCCGTATGTTCATCATGGACACGCCCCGCTTCCCAACATGGCTGGCGGAGCGGGGGGTACAACTCCAGGACGGCCCGAAGGGGTCATAGAAAACCTGCCCAAAAAGTTTCATTTTCCGAAAAAAGGTCATATCCCATTTTGGCTTTTTTTGAGGCTGAGAAACGGGATATGGCTTTACGGCCCGGGAATCCCTGAAAATCAGCGGTTTTTTCCATGCCGGGTCAGCGAAAAAATACCGAAGCTGTAGCCCCCTCGGTAAAAAAATCATGGGAAGGAGGCGGAAATCATGTCGGAAGCGGATGGGCGGGTGCTGCCCGCCCTGGACACATTTCCCGGCCTGGTTCTGGCTCTCACCGCTCTGTCCGGCGAACTGCCCGCCGCCCTGGTCAGCCGTCTCCCAGCTTCTGACACCTACAAGGAGTATGCGGTCAAACGGCTCAAACGGGACAATCTTCTGCGGACATTCTACCGCAATGGCGTTCGTGGCCTTCGACTGACCGCCGCCGCAAAACGGCTGCTGGTGGAGTGCTGGCCGGATCAATTTCTGCCCTATCTCTCCGGCAGTACCGAGACCAATCAGCTCAAATCGGAAATCACCCGCCGTCTGCGCCTGCACCGGATGGCCGAGGTGCTGGTGACAATGCTCAATGCGGATGTGTCTGTTCTGCCTTGGGAAAAGCCGGCGCTGTTCAGCCCCACGCCGCACGATGACCTGACGCCCCTTGACCGGCCCGCTTATTACAGCTCCAGAGAGGTCAAGGACTTGGGCGCACAGGCCGTTAAAGTCCGCGGCTCCCGCTCGACGGGCGTTCTGCTGGCGGGCGGCAGCTTGTTCACCATTTACAACACTGGCTCCAGTCAGATGAAGTGGGAGGACAAGGCAGAACTGCGGCTCAAGGCCCTGCTGGAGATGGAGCTTTGTCAGACCCGGCTCCCGGCCCAACTCAAACAGGCCAAACAAGCAGCCATTATATTTGCCTCGGACATGGGGCAGATGGCCCCTCTGATGGGCGTGGGCGTGGATAAGCGCCACAGCTGCTTTGTTCTGAGCCGCGAGTTTGAGCCGTTCTGCTATCTGCCCAGCGACCATCACGGCGAGGTCATCCTTCAACTGCTGTGTGACCCCGGCGAAAAGGCGGTTCTGGACGGCATTTTACAAAAGGGCTTCAAGCCGCCCCGCCCCGGCTGGGTGATTGAGAACGACGCCATAGACGGTGAGGCGGCGGTACTGTTTGGCTACACCTGCGATATGCCCCGCATCTATCGGTTCAACGCCGCCCTGGAGAAAATGGACTGGCCGGGTACGCTGTTCTGCTTTGATTTCCAGGCGGAAGCCATGCGTCAGGTCTGCTGCCCGGACGTTGACATCCAGTGTATCGACTTTGAAGCGTATGAGAGGAGTGTGTTCCTATCTCCCGAAAACAACTGATCAAGCTGGCTATCATTATCCCCATCGCCCTGGGTGCTCTGCTCTACGGGGGCGGCTACATCGCTCAATTCCTTTATAACTACGATGTGTGGCAGGCGGCGGGCGGGACCTTCGGCACCTCGCCGGAGTTTCCCGATTCCGGCTTCTTTGCCTGTATCGCCGCCGTGTTCCGCTGGCCCTACGGCCTGTACGGGGTGGGTGGCTGCATAGCGGCGCTGGGTGTGCTGATTTTCATGGTCATGCGGATGGGGTACAGCGAAACCGGCGCATACGACCAGGAGCGCAATCTGATCTACTCCAACAAGGGCACCTACGGCACGGCGGGCTTTATGACCAGAAAGGAGCTGAAGGGTGTGCTGGACCTGGTTCCCAATATCCGCAAGCACCACGGCATCATCCTGGGTGAGATAGACGGCGAAGTGATCTGCGTCCCGGATAAGACCCGGTTCAATGGTAATCTGGCGGTGTACGGGGCCAGCGGATCAAAGAAAACAAGGGCCTTTTGCATGAATATGATCCTGCAAAGTGCCGCCCGGAGGTCCAGCCTCATTATCTGTGATCCCAAATCAGAGCTCTACGAAAAAAGCAGCGCCTACCTCCGGGATCAGGGGTACACGGTGAAGGTGTTCAATCTGGTGACCCCCGCCGCCTCCGATTCCTGGAACTGCCTGTCCGAAATCGAGGGCCAGGAGCTGATGGCCCAGCTTTTCTGCGACGTCATCATTAAAAACACCGGCAACGGGCAGGGAGACCATTTCTGGGACAACGCTGAAATGAATCTGTTGAAGGCCCTGGTACTTTATGTGGAACGGGGCTACCCGGAGGACCGACGCAACATTGGGGAGGTCTATCAGCTCCTCGCCACAAGCAGCGAAAAAGAATTGAACGCTCTGTTCGACGTGCTCCCTATCTCCCACCCGGCCAAGGCCCCCTACAGCATTTTCAAGCAGTCCAGTGAAAGTGTCCGTGGCGGCGTCATCATCGGTTTGGGCTCCCGGCTCCAGGTGTTCCAAAATCAGGACATCCGAAACATCACCGGCTTTGATGAAATCGACCTGGAGCTGCCGGGCAAACAGCCCTGCGCCTACTACTGCATCACCAGCGACCAGGATAGCACCTTTGATTTCCTGTCCTCGCTGTTTCTGTCATTCATTTTCATCAAGCTGGTGCGGTACGCTGACCAAAACTGTCCCGGCGGGGCGCTCCCTGTTCCCGTCCATGTGCTGGGCGAGGAGCTGTGCGCCTGCGGGGTCATCCCCGACCTGTCCCGGAAAATCAGCGTCATCCGTTCCCGGAACATCTCCATGTCCTGCGTGTTCCAGAATCTCGCCGGTCTCCAAAACCGCTATCCCTACAACCAGTGGCAGGAGATCCTGGGCAACTGCGACATCACCTTGTTTCTCGGCTGTACCGACGCCCTGACCGCGCAGTTCATTTCCGACCGCACCGGCGAGGCCAGTATTGCCGTCACCAGCAAGGCCAAGCAGCTGGGCACCTGGCGCATCTCCAACTATACGCCGGAGTACCGGGAGACCAGCGGCGTAGGCAAGCGCAAGCTGATGACCATGGATGAAGTGCTGCGCATGGACATAGACCGCGCCCTGGTAATCCTCCGGGGCAAAAAAGTATTGGAGGTTGATAAGTACGACTATTCCAAGCACCCGGAATCCAAGAAGCTGCACCCGAGCAAGGCCGCCTCCCACATCCCCGACTGGCAGGCCGAAGGCCGCAAGAAGGAGCAGGCGGCTCCTATTTCGGCCAAGTCGAAACCGCCGCGCCCGAAAGCCCCGGCCAAAAAGGCGCCGCCGGCAAAGCCGCCCGCATCGGCGAAGACAGAACCCCTGGTGCCGCCCATACCAGCCGAGCCCCCCGGAGAACCGGCCGAGGAGCCGGTGTCCCCGCCGCCGCCCCCGCCCAGACGCTCTGCCGCAAAGCCGGTTCAGAAGTCAGGGCAGCGGGTGGTCACCGCAACCAAAGATTCCATTTTATCAAAACCGAAAAAGGAGGAGTAACAATTTATGCCCAGAAAGAAAACTGTGGTCCCTGACGAACAGCCTGTGGAGGCCCTGACCGCCGCCGAGACCGGCGGAGAGGAGAGCGCCGGCCAGCTCCCGGAGTCCTGTCCCCTCCCGGACGCCGCCCCCAGTGAGGAGGGAGAGAGCATCCCCGCCGATGGGGATGCCCCGTCCGATGGTCTGCCCGCCGATCCCCCCGCTGGTGAGGAGCCGCCCGGCGATATGCCCTCTGATGGTGAGGCCCAGCCCGGCGATATGCCCTCTGATGGTGAGGCCCAGCCCGGAGACATGCCCCCTGACGGTGAGGCCCAGCCCGGCGACAGCGCGTCCGGTGAGGCCCTCAACGCTGACGGGCCCCCGTCTGATGGTACGCAGTGGGGCGATATGCCCCCCAATTTCCCCGCAGGTGAGGAGGACCCCTTCCCCGATACAGGTGACGCCGCCGGTTCCCAGCCGCCCCAGGAGGAGCCGGGGCCGGAGAGTGACGATCCCGAGTACGGGGCGCTGCTCCAGGAGCTGGGTGAGACGGGCCAGGGCGGGGCCGATGCTGATGAGCCTCTGACGCTGGACCCGCCCCCCGGCGAGGAACCGTCCGGCGGCCCTGTACCTACCGCCGTTCCCGATGGAGTGGAGGACGGTATGAGCGAGTCTGCCCTGCCCCGGCGTCCCAGAGGCCGGTCCCGCCACACGGAGAGCGCCGCTGCCACCACCGCCGCCGCTGACTCCCGCCGTGACCGGGTGCTGACCATTGAGGCCAGAGACGAGGTACAGACGGCGGAGGAACAGGAGGCCATCATCTGGCATGAGATCCAGAACGCCCACTGGACCCGGCGCATCCTCACTGGCACCCTGGACGGCGTGGAGCGGACGGAATCCGGCCTGACCGTTGCCGTGGTCAACTACAAGGGCTTCCGGGTGGCGATCCCCGTTAAGGAGATGATGCTGTTCACCGGCCGCGTCCCCTCCGGCGCGGAGTTCCAGGAGCTGATGTCCCGTATGCGGGGCATCCTCACCGCCCGGCTGGGTTCCGAGATCGACTTCATCGTGAAGGGTCACGAGAACAAGAGCCGCAGCGTGGTCGCCAGCCGCAAGGACGCCATGTACCGCAAGCGCCAGACGTTCTACCTGGATAAAGACGAGCGGGGCGAGCCCATGATCTATGAGGGCCGGGTGGTACAGGCCCGGGTGGTGGCGGTGGCCGAGAAGGTGGTCCGGGTGGAGGTGTTCGGTGTGGAGTGCGCCATCCTGGCCCGGGGCCTGTCCCGCGCCTGGGTGGGCGACGCCGCCGAGCACTACCATGTGGGCGACCGCATCCTGGTCCGGGTACAGAAGATCACCGGCACCACGGTGGAGGATCTGTCCATCACCGCTGATGTGCGCAGCACCTCTGCCTCCACCGCCGCAGACGACCTGAAGAAGTGTGTGCGGCAGGGCCGGTACGCTGGCCGTGTCACCGATGTGCGGGGCGGCGTGCTGTATGTCCGCCTCAACAACGGCGTCAACGCCATCGCTCACTCCTGCTATGACCGTCGTACCCCCGGCAAGGGGGATGACGTCAGCTTCGCCGTCACCCGGCTGGATGAAGAGCAGGGCGTGGCGGTCGGAAGCATTACCCGGATCATCAAACAAAATCTGTAAAGGAGCGCCTATGAAGCATCTGAAATCTCTGGTGCTGGCGCTGGTTCTGGCCTTTGCCATGACTACCAGCGCCCTCGCCGCAGAGGTCCCGGACAATCTGGTGGTGGAAAATCTGAACGGGCAGCAGCGCATTGTGAAGACCTATGTTCTGCCGCCGGAGAAAGACCCGGAGACATTGAAGGAGCCGTCGTTTGACTACGACGGCTTTACCTATACCTGGGCCTTCACCACGAAAGACGAACACGCTTTCCTGGAGAGCAAATCCGTGACGGAAACGGTCACGGTGGAAACCGCCAGCAATAACCTGGACAAAATCCTGGCGGAGCTGGCCCCCAGCGTCCCCTATGACGATGGGGAGTATTCCGGTGAACTGGCCCTGGATCATACAACGATTTCCACTGTGGCGGCGGACTATACCACGCAGTATGGCACCGTCACCGCTACCAAGACAATTGGTCCGGTGGACCGAAACGATATGTCCTATGTTCCCGCAACCACTGTGAAAAACGGGATGACGCTTAAACTCTCCGGCGTTACCTGGCAGGTTACGGGGACCGACTTGGTGGGCGATACCTTGGCCCCGGCCTCCTATCAGGCGGTGGCTACTTACTCCGCCTCCACCAGCAGCAAGGTCGCAACTGGCTATGTCACTACGGCGGAATACAAGGGCGAAGTGACAGCCTCCGGCGTGGACAGCATCACCTATACAGTAGTCTATGTCGGGGAGGAGACCACGCCCGCAGCAATTTCCGGTTCGGCGGCGGCCGCAACGCCCCGGCGGATCATCACGGCAGTCCTCTGTCTCATTCCGCTTTTGCTGTTAGCGGGGCTGGGCGTTTTTCTGTTCCAGCGGAGGAAAAACGTGTATGTGTATGTTCCCGGCGACAGGCCCCGGGACTATCGGCTGGTTGCCAAGTACCGGGTTGAACCGGAAAAGCCGGAAATCGACATCAGTGATCTGGAGCCCTACCCGGAGGGCATCGTTGCGGTGGAGATCAAGCGCCCCCTGGCAAAGAAACTGCTGGGACAGAACTTCACCGTTCGTCACCGCACGGCCTGCTGTACCTACACCGTTCTCCAGGACCGGCCTGGGGACTGGCGAGAATTTGATCTTACAAAAGAGAAGGAGGAGGTCACTTGAAGCATTTCCTGTCTAAGATTCTGCTGACTGCCGCGGCGTTTTCCGCGCTTATGGTCAGCGCCCAGGCAATGGATTACAATTTCAGCACCACCGCGCCCCAGGACTTCTACAAGAGCGGGTCCTATGAGGATGTCTACGGTTCCCAGTACAACTATGGTGGGAAAAACGTGGTGGACTTCCAGATCCCCGAGCTGGAGTACGGCCGATTCAGTACCACCCAGACCGGCGTAATGGAGCGGACGATTCTGCCCGGTCTCCAGGGGGCGGTCGCTACCAGTGACGGAACTGCCGGGGGCGGCTATGGCGTCAGCGGCGGCGGTCCTATCACGGTGCTGACGGAAGCTGGCTCCTCCGCCGGTTCCGGCGGGGGCACGGAAACGTTTCTGCCCCCCACCTCGGTCAGCCAGCCCACAACTCCGCAGAAACCTGCCTACACCAGCGTGGAGGATATGAAGCGGAGTGACGGCAGCATCGGAACGGTCAAGATTCCCTCCCTGGACATCAACATGAAGGTCTGGGAGGGCGAAACCAACGCCAGTATGAAGAAAGGCCTGGGGCATTACAGCTCCACCTCTGCCTGGAATGGCAATGTTTCGGTGTGTGGGCATAACCGGGGCGCCAAATACACCATCGGTTCTATCAAGAATCTGAAAAAGGGTGATACCATTACCTATACCACCCTCTTGGGTACAAGGACCTATGCGGTGGAAACCGTGACCACCATCAGCAATGACGATTGGAGCTATCTCCAGGCCACTTCGGACAACCGTATTACCATCACCACCTGTCTGGCCGATCACCCGGAGAGCCGCGTCTGCGTGCAGGCTGTGGAGGTGAAGTAGACATGGCAGCCCGGAAAATTTTGAATCGGGGTCCCCCCTGTTGTTGAAAAACGCTATCCATTTCCGTATAACTATAAATAGAATCACAGATGCAACTGTAGTGAACGGAATGGAGGTAAATTATGAAGCGGAAAGTTTTCACCCTATTGTTCGGGATGATTCTTGGCGCGGCTCTGTTTGGCAACGCTCCGGTGGTTGCCGCCGGCATTGTGGCCCAGCCGTCCTGGTCCCCGATTTTTGTGGATGGCCGGCAGGTGAGCATGACGGCGTATAACATCAATGGCAACAACTATGTCAAACTTCGGGACATTGGGCGGGAAGTCGGCTTCAATGTCTACTACCAGAACGGCGTCCAGGTGGACAGCAGCGCACCCTACACCGGGGAGGCTCCGGAAAAGAATATTCCTCAAAGTGAGCCGCTCCAGGCGATCCAAGTGAGCAGCTATAAGGGGAATGCGCTGAAAGCCGGAGACCGCAGTATGCTGGTGGTAAACTCCGATGAAGCCTATTCTGTCAGCTCCAGCGATTCATCCATCGCCGATGTCGAAATGGTATCCGGGCATTGGGTTATCTCCGCAAAAGCTCCTGGAACGGTTGTGATTTCGGTGACAGGCCAGACTGGAAGGAGCGGGCATCTCGCTTTGACAGTGAATCCTTCGGATCCCATTGATCTCTCTGCCAATATGGAAATCCGGCAGGAAATGGTCCAGTTTATCAATCAGGTGCGCCGGGAAAATGGCAGGTCGGAGCTGCCTGTAAACGAAGCCCTGATGAACACAGCGCAGGATGTATCCGCGCAATGCGTTATAGAGCATCGTCCTTATGATCACAAGGCCCTCCTCCGCTATGGATGGCCTCACGGCGCTTGCTTCAATCTCTCTGTATTTGGTGCAGAGGATTCTCCGAATATTGCCCAGCAGGCGGTCACCAGTTGGGTTAATTCGCCCGGGCATCTACAGACAATGCTGGACGCGGACGTGACCTGCGTCGGTACCGGAGTCACGATTTCCGGGGGCAGGGCCTACTGCTACATGGCTGTAGGTGACCCAAACTCCCACAATCCTTACGAATAAGCGTTAGAATCGCCAAAGCCCTTCGGAGCAATCCGAGGGGCTTCTCTTTTGAAAAAATCAGAAAAGGAAGTGTTTCAATGAAGCAGAAATCTTTGCGAACGCGTCTGACGGCCATGCTGTTGACCCTGATCTGTGTTCTCGGGCTGCTCCCTACCACCGCCTTCGCGGCGGCGGATACGATCACGCTGAAGGAGTTCGGACACTCCGGCGTGGCGTATCAGTCGGCGGCCCTGGGGCGCTGCACGCTCCACGAAATGAACTTTACCAATGGGAATCAGATCACCACCGGCTTCTGCGGCACGAAGGGCGGCGGAATGGGGACTTCGCTCCAGGGACAAAGCTGGGGGCATAAGACCGCCATCTCCGACCCCACGGTGGAAACCATGATGGCTTACTACTACTGTCACTCCAAGGGCGTATTTACCGATGAAGCAAAGGCCCTTGGTGTGGACAATGTGTGGGGGCCTGAGTACCGTTGGTACATGAACGCCTGGGTCCAGGCATGTATTTGGCGGTATAAGCAGGGCAGTATCAGTGATCCCGTGGTGGCCTGCGCCGAGGAACTCATGGCGGTATACAATACCCTTGAGGGGACCCATTACACCAGTATCGACGAAAAGCAGGGTGATAGCTCCTTCCGGGATCGAACCAAGTTTATCCTTGATTTGGGAAACCAGGGAGTTTGGGGCGAGTGTAAGGTCTATGAATACTCCTTTACCGGTGCGGGAAGCTCTTCTCACCCAGCCGGTTCTGTGCAGAAGATCATTCTCGGTGATTTGGTCATCGAGAACATTGAAGAGGAAGAATATACCCTGATTGTCAAAAAAATCGACGCCTCCAACCCGAGCAAGGTTCTTGCCGGGGCCGGTTTCCATGTGGAGTCCCAAAACGGCACCTTTTCTCAGGATGTTATCACGGGGCCCGATGGAACCTATCGGCTGAAAGGGCTGAGCGCGGGTACGTATGCCGTGACTGAGACCGCACCTCCCCCGGGCGGATATGAGATCGACAGTACGGCCCCGCAATATGTTACCCTTCCCAATAATGGCAGCAACACGGTTACGGTTACTTTCCGGGACAGCACGACCATCACCGGAGAGGGCAGTATCCGCAAAGTGGACGCTGACGACCCGACGAAGGGTCTGGCCGGGGCTATCATCAAAATCACCGGCGTAGACAATAACTTCTCCGGCACCTTCATGTCCCGCGAGGGCGGCTACCTCACCGACGTGCCCTGGGACACCATGCCCGTCGGAAGCTATGTGGCGGAGGAGGTCACTCCGCCGGAGAATTATAGCCTCAGCCCGGACCCCGCCAAGGTCAGGCAGACCTTTATGTGGGATGGAAAGTCCGATGTGGCTCTCATCTTCGAGAATGACAGCAAGGTCAGAATCAAGCTCATGAAGCTGGACGATTCCAACAATCCCCTCCCTGGTGCGGTGTTCAATGTTTTGAGGGATGGGCAAATCATCGGCACCGAGGCTACCAAGGAAGATGGCTCCATCACGGTGACGGACGTGACTGAGGGTATGTATGCCTTCGTTGAGGTCTCCGCGCCGTCCCCCTTCGCCAAGCTGACGGAACCGGTGTTTGCCCACGTTGACCAAGCCACCATCAACGGCGGTGGCACCGTCACCGTTTCGGCGGCGGACAAGAAGCTGCCTAACCTCACGATCTTGAAGCGGGACGCCAAGACCGGGGATGTGATCCCCGGGGCTCACTTTGAAATCAAGGGCATCCACCTTGGCTACCACAATGACATAACTACTGGCCCGGACGGCAAGGCCACGCTGACCGCCATCCCCTCGGACAGCTATGAAGTGACGGAGAAGTCCGTCCCGGACCCCTGGGTCGTCGGCGACGAACCCACCCAGACGATCTGGCTGGAGGCCGGAGACAGCAAGGAGCTGATTTTTGACAACCTGAAACAGCCCCTGCTCAAAATCTCGAAGATCGAGAAGGGCACCAACAAAAAAATCCCCGGCACCGTCTTCCTGCTGGAAGCCATCGACGGAGATTATCGCCACGAGGTAACTACCGAGGCCAACGGTTCCGCAGAGCTGCGGGTCGTTCCTGGCTCCTATAAGATCACGGAGCAATCTGTCCCGGAGCCCTACTACATCAGCGACGAGCCCACGCAGACCATCTCCCTTAACGGCGGCGATGAAAAAGAGGTCATTTTCCAGAATCTCAAAAAGCCCGAATTGACCCTCTCGAAAATCGACGCCGACACGAAGGAGCCCATCCCCGGCACCGTGCTGCGGGTGGAGACCATCAACGGCGACTATCAGGACGACTGGACCACCGGGTCCGACGGCAAGGTGACAAAATACGTTGTTCCCGGAACGTACCGGGTTACGGAGATTTCCGTCCCGGCACCCTGGTATCTGCCGGATAAGGACGCCGACCGGGTGCAGACCATCAGCCTGAACCCCGGCGATGTAAAAGAACTGGTGTTCCGCAACCGCAAGGAGCCCCAGATCACGATTTTTAAGGAGGATAGTGTCGCTGGAGCGCCGATTGAGGGCGCGAAATTCCACGTCACCTACACTTCCAATGGCGAAGCCTCCGCCGCCCCCGCTTCCGCAGACTATGGGTATCTCTTCACGGACGCCAACGGTGAGATCAAGCTCCACGAGCAGGGTAAAAAGCTCTACCCTGGTGAGTACACCATCACTGAGGTGGCTCCGGCCCCCGGTTTCCAGATGAAGGAGCCCACCACACAAACCGTTATTCTCCACAGAAACGAGAGCAAAACCGTTACCTTCCAGAACGAGCCCCTGAACGCAATTATTGTCGAGAAATATGACAGTGTGTCCCACGCGGCCCTGCCTGGGTGTACCTTCCAGCTCCGTTTCCTCGGTGGAACCAGTGGCACCGGGGGCACGGTCATCGGGCAGAAGGTGACGGGGAAGAACGGCACCTGCATCTGGACCGGGTTGGAAAGCGGGACCTATATCGTCGAAGAGGTCGATCCCGCCGATGGGTACTCCATCATCAACTCCTCTGAGACGGTGTACCTGGCCGACAGCGGAGAGCAGAGCGTCGTCACCGTGCGTTTCGATAACGCCTCGGACGGAAACCTCCTGATCCGCAAGGTCTGCTCTGTGAACCCCAGCATCACCCTCCAGGACGCCGAGTTCAAAGTCACCTACGCGGACGGAACGCTCATCGGTGATTCCAACGGTATCTACCGGAGCGATGAAAACGGCGAGGTGCGGATTTCCGGGCTGAAACCTGGAAAGAGCGTTGTCGTGACTGAGGTCCGGGCCCCGGACGGGTTCATCCTCGACACCCAGTCCCAGACCATCCAGATCAAGGAGGGACGGACGGTCAGCCTGACCTTCAAAAACCAGCCCCGGGGAAAATTGGTTATCCAGAAAAGGGATTCGATCAGCGGCCAGCCCTTGCCCGGCGCTCAGTTCCGTTTGACCACGGCGGCGGGCTGCGAGGTCGGTCTGGACGGCGTGATCGGCACCGCGACACTCACGCAGAATGGCATTTTTACCACGGATTCCAATGGCGAGATCCGGATATCCAACCTCGCGCCCGGAGCGCTGATTTTGACTGAGATCAAGGCCTCGGCGGGCTATGTCATCGACAATCCCAGCACCAATGTTGTGATTGGACCCAACGGAGACACCCAGACGGTCATCGTGACTAATACGCCCAAGGGTGGACTCGTGGTCGAAAAATATGACAAGATCACAAAACAGCCGCTGGCCGGGGCGCGGTTCAAAATTGTCTACGCCAACGGCGAACTGCTGCCGGACAACGAGGGCCTGACCAGTTCCAACGGCCTTTATACCACGGACCAGAACGGACAGATTGTAATTTCCAAGGTCCTGCCCGGAACGCTGGTGGTGACCGAGGACAAGGCCCCGGACTTTTACCAGAAGGACCCCACTCCGCAGACGGTGGTGGTCAACGCCGCGGACACGCAGACCCTTCGTTTTTACGACGATCCCCTCTGCACCCTCACGATTTTGAAAAGGGACGCGGTGACTCATAAGCCGCTCTCCGGCGGACAGTTCCTGGTCCAGTACAGCGACGGCCATGTGGTTGGCCCCAACAACGGGCTTTACACCACAGGAGCCGACGGCACCGTGACCGTTTCCGGCCTGCGGCCCAACGCAACAGTTATGGTTTCTGAGCAGAAAGCGCCGAAGGGGTACATCCTGGATTCCACGCCGAAAAATATCGTGGTGCGCTCCGGTGTAGCAAACGGCCTGATTTTTGACAATCAGCCTGGAACCACCCTCATCATCCAGAAGTTCATTGAGGGCACAGAGAACGAACCGCTTTCCGGCGTTGCGTTCAAGGTGGTCGATGGCTCCGGGGTCGATGTTGGGCCGGACGGCGGCGTGTATTATACGGATAAGGCGGGCGAAATCGTCCTCAGCGGCATTGAGCCGGGAACCACGGTAAAGGCCCGCGAGATCAAGACGGTGGATGGGTTCGTGCTGGACGGAACGCCGAAGTCCATTGAGATCAAGGAGGGCGAGGCGCAAATCCTCACCTTCTACAACGCCACCGTGGGCGGCCTGGAGCTCATCAAGGTCAGCGCCAGCGATGAAACCAAGCGCATTCCCGGCGTCACCTTTGAGATCCGGGGCATGGACGGCGCTCTCATTGAGACCGTCACTACGGGAGAGAACGGCCGGGTCCATGTGGACCTGGACGCCGGGGACTACTACGCTGTGGAGCTGAAGGCCGCCGAGGGCTTCAAGATCGACGCCACGCCCCATTATTTCACCATCCAGGACAATGAGACTACCACCCTCACCGTGACCAACGCCCCCTTCTCCGGGATCATCATACACAAAATCAATTCCGTCACCGGAGACGGGATTTATGACGTGAAATTCCTGCTTTATGATGAAAACAAGAATCCCATTGGAGAATACGCGACAGACAACGAAGGCTACATCTACATTGACGACCTGACTGTCCAGGGCAAGGGCCGCCTGTACCTCCGTGAGCTGGAGGCCGCTCCCGGCTACGAGCTGGACAAGGAGTACAAGACCATCTATGTCCAGCCCGGCAAGACCATTGAAATCGAGTGGGAGAACACTCCCATCACTGGGCAAATCCAGGTGATGAAGTACGCCGCCGAGTACAACGAGGTCACGGGCACTCCCGCAGGAACACCGCTCCAGGGCGCGGTCTATGAGATCAGCGACCCCCGCAGCAACAAGGTGGTGGATTACATCACCACGGATGCCCGGGGCATCGCCGCCTCCAAGCCGCTCCCCCTGGGCCGCTACAAGATCAAAGAGGTGACGGCTCCGGCCTACTGGCAGCTCAGCAAGACGGTGTTTGACGAAACGCTGGAGTATGCGGGCCAAATCATCAAGGTCAGCGACTACGACAAGCCCTCCAATCTCGGTGTCACCATCACCAAGCGGGGCAATGCCGAGGTGCTGTCTGGGAGCCAGATGCGCTACGATTTCACGATTGCCAACACGTCGAATGTTCCTCTGGAGAATTTTTACTGGCATGATCGCGTTCCCACCGACGCCGCCCGGGCCATGGTCATCAGCACCGGCACCTACAGCGCCCGGCTGAACTACCGGATTCTGTATAAGACCAACTACTCCGGCACCTATCAGGTCCTGGCGTCCAATCTGATCACCACCAGCGCCTACTCCTTCAGCCTGAGCGCCATTCCGGTACAGGCCGGGGAAGTGGTTACCGACGTCTACTTCGACTTCGGCAAGGTCCCCGTGGGCTTCCAGTCCACCAGCAATCCCACACTGACCGTCGCCGTCAGCGGCACAGCGGCCAACGGCTACCAGCTCACCAACCGGGCCGACGCCGGAGGCAAGTACCAGGGCACCTGGCAGACGGCCCAGGGCACCTGGGTCACGGTGATCCGCAGGCTGACGCCTACCGTTACCCCCAAGCTCCCCAAGACCGGCTATTAAGCGCAAAGGGGCGGCCCCATCCGGGGGCCGCCCCTGCAAAGCCAATTTGCGTTACCTCTCTACAGGCGTGTAGTTTATACTGGCATCCATATCAGTGGCTTCCAGCTTCATAATGACGGGGCGTAAACCATCGTTGCAGCTATATATGGCGACGCCGGGCACCCTGATCCAGTCTCCATAATAGAACCTGTCATTTCCCGCACCGTGGGCCAAGGCGAAGACATACTGGTAGATGGCTTTCCACGCCTCATCGCAAAAGCCGTCCGGTTTGGCGTAATCGGCATAGAAAACCTGCCCTTCTTTCATCATGGGGCAGGGGCCGAGTCCCTTGGCACCATATATTTCAGCCAGTTCCTGGTTAAACGTTGTTTGCAGAATTGTGATCTTTACCTTTTTCATTTTGATACCTCAACTCACACGCTGAAATTCAACTGCCGGTAATAGCCGTCGCAGACCCGGGAGATAGGCTTGTCCGCAACCTCCGGCCGGTTTGGTCCGTAGAGCAGACGGCCCAGCTTGTAGCTGACCCCGTTGATGCAGACGCTCTCCCCGGCGCTGTGACTGCCATGCCTCGTCAGCCAGGCCAGGGCCTCCCGCACCGTGCAGCCCCGCCGCAGCTCCCCGCGCTCGTCCCACAAGGGATCGCAATTCAGTTCCATGACACAACATCCTCCGCTTATTTTTTCGCAACTGCTAGATATTGTAGCTGGCTGCCTCTGGAAAAGCAATGACGGAAACAGAGAAAAACAAGCGGACTTTTCGTGACAATTCAGACTTGACAAAGGAGGGACCCGCTTTGTATGACACACCTCACAGCGCACAGTTTCAAAACCTGACGAAACAATTACTGCTGATCTGCTCCGACTGCGGCGCGATTCCCGGAATGACGGCGCAGAACATCGACCACTATTCCCAGTTTGCCCTGTTCCACGACATTGGGAAACAGGCTATTCCCCCGACGATTTTGGATAAGCCGGGACGGCTGACGCCGGAGGAGTTCGCCGTCATGAAAACCCACACCATTGAGGGCTGCCGCCTTTTGGCGGAGGACCCGGCATTCTCCGCCCGGGAGGACTTCTCCCTGATTTGCGATGTCTGCCGCCACCACCACGAGCGCTGGGACGGCGGCGGCTACCCGGACGGGCTGTCCGGCTGCCGCGTCGCCCCCTGGGTCCAGGTGGTGGGCCTGGCCGACGCCTTTGACGCCCTGCTCCATCCCCGGCCCTATAAACCGGCGTACCTCTGGACCCAGGCCGCCTCCATGATGATCGACGGGGCCTGCGGCGCTTTCAACCCGGATATCCTGCTCTGCTTCCGCTGGGGCGTTGGCCGTATCTACGCCGCCGTTTATGAAAACACGCTATATTAAAGGAGGGACTCCCTTGAAAAATCACTTTTTCCAGGACCGTCTCGGTCCCCGGCTGCCCAGATACTACAGCCGGATCTTGACGCTGGTCATCATCTGCGCCTGTCTGACTGTCCCCGCCTATGCCGTCGAGGACCTGTTTGCCGTGGCAAAGACCATCATCATCGACCTGTACACCCAGATCGCGGGGATCAGCACCGTTTTAGCCGGCCTCATGTCCGCCGTGGCGGTCATTGGCGCGAAGCTCTCCAACAACCAGCACAAGGTAGACCAGGCGTGGGACTGGCTCAAACGCATCTGGATCTGCTGGGCCATCATCAACGGCATCGGGGCATTCATCGCCTACATCGTCCCCAAGTTCTCCGGTCTGGCAACTCTTACGCCGGGGGGCTAATGGAACATACCATTCCGGCAGAAGGGGGTGTTCATCCTGCTGGAACTTATCTTTCAAGGCTTCTTTGAATGGGTCTACGGCCTGATTCTGGAGTGCTGGAACTTTTTCTTCTCGTCGCTGCTGGACATCATGACCCTGGACTTCGCCTACATCAAAACCCACGTCCCCGTGGTGGAGGACATCATGCAGATCTTTCTGGCGGTGGGCTGGGCGCTGCTGCTGGGGAATCTGGTGTTCCAGGCCCTCCGCAGCATGGTTTCTGGCCTGGGCTTCGAGGGCGAGGACCCCAAAATGCTGTTTGCCCGGACCTTCGTGTTCGCCTTCCTCCTGCTGGCAAGCCCGCAGATCTGTGAAATCGGGCTGGACCTCACGTCCCGCGTCATGGCCCTGCTGGAGATCCCGGACGTGATCGACGTGCATCTGGTGGACAGCGGGGTTTTCGGGACCCTCAGCGCCGCGTGGCTGCTGGTCATCATCTGCGACATTATCATCATGTTCAAGGTGCTGAAGCTGCTTCTGGAAGTGGCGGAGCGCTATGTCATTCTGGCGGTGCTGGCGATCACAGCGCCGCTTGCTTTTTCCATGGGCGGCAGCAAAAGCACGTCGGAAATCTTCACAGGCTGGTGCCGGATGTTCGGCAGTATGTGCCTGCTGATGGTGACGAACGTGATGTTTTTCAAGATGCTGCTGTCCGTGGTGTCCACCATCCCCAGCGGCCTGGACGTATTCCCTTGGATGGTCCTGATTATCACCATCGTAAAAGTGGCGAAAAAGGCGGATGAAATCATCACCCGTATCGGCCTGAATCCGGCGATCACGGGAGACAAGGGCAAGGGGGTCGGAAGCGTTCTAGCCTACACGGTACTCCGCAGCGCGGCGTCCAAGGTTGTGAAAACCATCGGCGCGGCGGCAACAGGCGGAGCCAGCGCAGCCGCCGGAGCGGTGGCCGGAGGAATCGGCGCCGCTGCTGGAGCCGCCGGGGCCGCTGGTTCTGCTGGTGCGGCTGGGGCCTCTGGCGTCGCTGGAGCGGCTTTCCACTCCAATACACAGCGGGAAGCAACACGGCAATCTTCCACGACGCAGGAACAAAAGACAGAATCCGTTTCCTCGGGCGGCGTGGGAGACCCGGCGAAAGGTACCGCAACACAAACTCCCCGCAGGGACGGGCCCTCCCGGCAGTCCTCCGTTCCCTCCGGCGTGCGCCGGGCGGCTTCTTATGTCTCCGGCGGCGAAGGAAAAAGCGGCCCGGCATCCTCCGGCGGCAGAACTGCGGGAGCCTTTGGCGGCGGCGCGGGCAGGTCCGTCAGGACCTCGGGCGGCAGCTTTGGAAGAGGCGGTGGTTTCGGCGGCGGCGCTGGGCGTGACACCTTGAAGGGGCCTGGCAGAAACGGCGCGGCCCGCCTCCGTCCTGTGACTGTCCTTGCCGACGACTTTGACGACGGCGGGGAGACCGACACCAGAGGCGATCCCATCCGCAGGCCGCCCACGGCTGCGTCCGCTGGCGGCGCTGGGAGAGGCGGTTCTCCCGGTCCGGCAGGAACCGTGCCTTCTGCGGAAACATCCACAAACAGAGCGTCGTCCGGCAAGCGGGTGGAAACCACCATCAAAGGCGCGTCCGCTCAGGAACGACAGCAATCAGATTCCCGTTCCACCCGGCGGGAGAAAGAAGCAAAGCCCCCGGCTGGAACGGCGGCGGGTCATTCCGGCGGGAAGCACATTCCCGGTCCGGCAGGAACGGGGGATGGTTCTTCCACGCAAGCAACCTCCGCGCGGAAGCAAAGCGGCTCCAGTACGGCCCGGCAGGAACAGCGGCTATCTTCTTCCGTTGAATCGACCGTAAAAAAAGCCGGAGGTCCTACTGCCCGCCCCGGCCCCGCCGGTACAGTGAAAGAGCAGACCGACCAGACGCGGACAACAAAAGCGCCGCCTGGAACGTCGGAAACAGGAGGGCCGGAGCATGGGAAGCCGAGACGATAAGCGAAAAGACATCCCGTTTTTGGTGAAGGCCGTGGCGGCCATTGTCATTTCCCTGCTCCTGGTCCCTCTGGTGATCTTCACCGCCCTGCCCAATATGTTCTTCGGCTATGGCAGCTCTGAAACAGAAGCCATCACCCGCATGACGGAACGGGCCATGACCATCGGCGGCGTCTACACCAGCCTGGAGGACTTCGACGGGACACAGGTGGATTCCATTGTCACCAGCATCGCCGCCGAATACGAGCAAAACGGAACAACCATAGATAAGATCGAGGTCACAAGCGATTTTGAGGAAGAGGACCTGCTCTGGCTCATCGCCATCAACTCCGTCGCCCATCAACAGGACCTGGAAGCCATGAGCGGCGAGGATGTCCGCTCCTTCTGCACCGCCCATCTCGTCCTCACGCCCTCCCTGGATTTCCTGACCGGGGAGGGCGACGCCACAACTACCGTTTTAAAGATAAAGGTCCAGAAACCGGACCCGGACCAGCTCATGAACCGCCTGGGTTTTGATTTTCAGGCAAAGACCTGGGCGGGAGTTATGTTCGAGGTCCTGCGGGACAGCGACGCCCTTGGCAAGTACAGCTCCTATTTTGAGGGCTATCGCCCCAGCTACGAGGGGGATACCTCCTTTGAAGGAGGGTACGGCGATATTGAGCACGGCGAAAGCCACGGCAGCGGGATCGACACCTCCGGCTTTGTCCGCCCCGGCACGAAAAATAACCTGGACCTGACCGCCTATGCGGTCCAGGCGTGGCAGAACAACTGGGGCTACGTTTGGGGCACCTACGGAAACGTCCTGACGGAATCCCTCTTTGCCTACAAGCTGAAGCAGTACCCGGACGGCGTGGGGAAGTACAAGGATTTCATCCGCGCCAACTGGCTTGGCCGCCGGACGGCGGACTGTGTGGGACTCATCAAAGGTTATGGCTGGCTGGACGCCTCCAGCGGGGCCATCCGCTGCGGGACAAACGGGATGCCGGACTACGGCGCGAACCAGATGTACCAGTCCGCCGCGGAAAAGGGGGAGATGTCCACCATGCCGGAGATCAAGGGCCTGGCGGTCTGGAAGCCCGGACATATCGGCGTCTATATCGGAAACGGCTGCGTCGTCGAGGCCATGGGCACCAAGTACGGCGTCGTGCGGACGAAGGTGGAGGGCCGGGGCTGGCGGGGCTGGTGCAAGGTTCCGTCTATCGACTACATAGAGGAGTAAGCCATGGAGAACAAGACCAATCTGCGGGTCTTGCGGCATCGGTATCATATTTCCCTGGCGGCGCTGGCCGCCCACGCCGGGCTTTCCAAGCAGTATGTCAGCCGCGTAGAGCTTGGCGAAATTGCCGCCACGCCTTTACTGGAGGCGCAGATGTCCTCCGCCATAGAATTTGTGATCGCTGCCCGAAAGGCGGAGCTGCGGTCCTTGGAAGAAGACTACATGAACCATAAGGGACGCTTGCTCAGGGAGGAGGAACATCCAAATGAGCAATGAAACCTATTACATCCCTACCAACTTTACCGACGCGGGCCGGGTCATGGGCCTGTTCGAGCTCCGAAACCTCATTGAGGCGGTCGTCCTGACCCTGCCCATCCTGTACCTGTGCCTGGCCTTTGTCCCGCTGTCCATGACGCCGAAGATCATCGTCACCCTGACGGTCCTGGTGCCTGTGGGAGGCTTCGGACTCATTGGGATCAATGACGACAGTCTCACCCGCTGGCTGGGCTCCTGGTGGCGCTGGCGGAAGGGGCGGCGGCTCATTACCTACCGAGGGGAGTGTAAGAAAAAATGAACGTGAAAGAACTGATTTTCGGCGGAGGCGTAAAAGCCGCCGCCGGGGGCGGGGCCTACCGGGACAGCATCCAGGCGTGGCTTCCCATCAAGAACATCCGGGGCGGCGTGGTGGTCACCCGGGACAATCGTTTCATCAAGATCCTGGAGGTGCTGCCGGTCAATATCTACCTCAAATCCGCCAATGACCGCCAGAACATCATCGCCAGCTACGCCGCCTGGCTGAAAATCGCCCCGGACAATCTCCAGCTGGAGGCCCGGACCCTCCCGGCGGACACCGCCGACTATGTGGAGCGGATGAAGGGTTTTGCCGAACAGGAGGAGAACGAATCCTGCCGGGAGATGATCGAGGACAACATCGCCCAGATCGGACAGGGGGTAGCCAGCGACGCCATCCGGCACCGCTTCTTCCTGGTCTTCCAGTATGAGGCCCACATGAAGTCCAAGGGGCACAGCGTTGCCGCTATCATCCAGCGGCTGAACGAGGAGGCGGACACGGCCCGGCGGTACCTGGATGTCTGCGAACTGGAAGTGCTGGAGCCCCGGTACACGGACGATTTTATCCTGAAGCTGCTGTACGAGATTATCAACAAGCGCACCAGCCGCCGGGTGAAGCTGCCGGAGGGCGTGTTTGACATGACGACGGCGGTGCATGGGATTTACGAGGAATAGGAAAAGGACACCGCTGGTGCGGTGTCCCAAGGGCCTTATTCATCTTCAGCAATCTGCTCTCCGCAGAATTGATTTAACTCTGGAATATTGACCGTAATGGTATCCCAAAGGGCTTTAATATTAACTCGGCCATAATCATGGACAACTACATTTCGTAATGCCTTAATTTGCGTCCACGGGATACGGCTTTTTGTCGCATTGCGATAGTCCTCTGACAGCTTGCCGACTAATTCGCCAATTTGCAAAACACGGAACGCGGCGGAGTGCTGATATTCTTGATCTTCTTGGAATGCGTCAAACGATGTGCCGTGGCGGGAAACACTTTCCTCAATAGATACGCAATACTCCTTGATTTTTTCCAATCGCTGGCGATCACGCGGCAGCATAGATTTCCAACCTCTCTTTCTCGACGGCTTCACGGAAATGAATGTCACTTTTATGGCGAACAGGCTGTTCCAAGGCACCCACCGTTACCATGTCAAGTTCTTTTTTCAGCGCATCTTCCAAATCGTTGTACAGTCCTCCATAGTCCCAACCGCACAGACCAGAATCAGTGTCGTCCACCAGCAAATCAACATCGCTGTCCTCCCGGGCCTCTCCCCGGGCATAGGAGCCGAACACATATACGGCTTTCAACTTGTACTTTTCCGCCACAGGCCGCACGCGGCGGCTGATTTCTTCCAAAGTATAAACCATAAGACCGGCCTCCTTTCCGAAAAGCAGCAACCTTCTATATCTCTATTATACGCATTTTCTCCACAAATTCAAGCCAAGGATGTGAGTATATGAATCCCCTTTTGAAAAAGAAACCCGCAAAAGCCCCGCCTCCCAAGGCGAAGAAGAAAAAGCCCGCCGCCAAAAAGAACGGCCAGGAGAGGTTTTCCCTCAAGCGCCTGCTGATGGGCGAGGAAAAGCCGGACCTGACCGAGCTGGAATCCGGCTCCACCACCATCCTGGACATCCTCTCCCCTACCACGGTAGACACCAAGAGCCGGGACTATATCGTGGTGGACGGCGTGTACCACGCTTACCTCTATGTCACCGGCTACGGCTACGCCACGACTGTCGGCTCCTGCTGGTTGGCCCCTCTGGTGGAGGCCGGGGAGGGCGTGAACCTCAGCTTTATCTTCAAGCGCCAGCCCAAGGACAAGATTCTCTCCAAGATCGCACAGACCACCATGGTCAACCGCTCCCGGATGCGGGACGTGGAGGACACCCGCAAGGACTTCGAGGAACTGGACAGCGCCATCAGCTCCGGCCTTTACCTGAAGGACGTGATGAACCGCCAGGGGGAGGACTTCTACTACATGCACACGCTGTTGGAGGTGGTGGCCGACGACCCGGAAACCCTGGAGCAGCGGGTGACGGCGGTGGAAAAGCTCTGCGTTTCCATTGACATGATCGCCCGGCGCTGCGACTACAAGAACGAGCAGGCGTTCCTCTCCGCTCTGCCGCTGCTGGCCTTGGACCCGGACGTGGAGCGGAAGTCCCGGCGCAATGCCCTGACCTCCGGCGTGGCGGCGGCGTTTCCCTTTGCCTCCTACGAGCTCAGCGACCGCAACGGCGTGTTCCTGGGGCTGAACCTCTATAACCGTTCTCCCGTGTTCCTGGACCCCTATGATGATTATAAATACACCAACGGCAACTGCTGGATCGGCGGTTCCTCCGGCGCGGGAAAGACGTTCACCCTCCAGTGCCTGGGCGGCCGCCTCCGGCAGCAGGGGCGGCGGGTCATTTTCATCGTACCCAAGAAGGGCCACGAGTTCCGTCCCCTCTGCGAACTTCTGGGCGGGCTGTACCTGCGGATGTCCCCCTCCTCCCGGGACTGCCCCAACATCATGGCGATTCGCCGCCGCTCCCTGGATTCCTACGCGGGCCTCCGGGATATGGCGGCCCGGGATGATTCCGTGCTGGCCGACAAGATTTCCCGGCTCATTATCTGGTACTCCCTCCAGAAGCGGGACCTCAGCGACGAGGATAAAAACTACCTGGATTCCTCCCTGGTGGAGTGCTACCGGCAGTATGGGATTACCTTCGACAATGACACCATTACCGACGAAACCGGGGCCTTTGTGGAAATGCCCATCATCGCGGATTGGTACAAGGTTCTGGCTGACAATCCCGAAACCAAGCATCTTTCCGTAGTCCTGGCCCGGTACGTCACCGGCTCCGCCTCCGCCATGGGACAGCGGAACGACATCGACCTGGACAACAAGTACATTGTCCTGGACACCTCCGGGATGCCGGACGACCTGCTGCTGCCCGGCATCTTCTGGGCCACGGACATCGCAAACGACCTCATCATGGACTCCCGAGAAGATCTCTCCGCCCTCATCGCGGACGAGCTGTGGAGCCTGGTAGGGGCCAACTCCAACCCCCTGGCGGCGGGCTTCGTCCAGGAGATGGTGAAGACCATCCGGGGCTTAGGCGGCATCGCCGTCACCTCCACCCAGGGGATGCAGGACCTGTTCGGCCTGGACGGCGGCAAGTACGGCAAGGGCATCCTGGACTCCAGCCGGATCAAGCTGGTGATGCAGATGGAGGAACAGGAGGCCCGGCTGATTCAAGGCGTGCTGAACCTCTCGGAGGATGAAGTCCGGCAGATCACCCGCTTCCGCCGGGGCGAGGGCCTTCTCTGCATCGGCTACAACCATGTTCCCATCCAGTTCCACGCCACGGCGAAGGAGTACGACGCGATCACCACATCCCCCACGGACCTGCGGGCCAGGAGAAAGGCGGCGGAAGAATGAACAATATGAAAGAAGATATTACAAGGATGCAGCAGCTTGTAGGTGAGGCGTTCAGCGCCACCGGCGCCCTCGCCGCCTTGGCGGACAGCGGTTCCCCGGAGAAGCTGCAAAAGGCCCTGGAGGAAGCCTCCGGGACCTTTGAGCGGTCTGCCCTGGAGCTGCGGAGGCTGTGCGAAAAGCACGCCCCCGGCGCGGGCGGCTACGGCAAGCGGCCGGTCCTGCCCCGGATGGAAACTGCCGGATTTGTGGAGCGGTTCGGCTGCGGCTGGCTCCATATCCAGCTCAATACCCTGCTGCCCCACTGCCGCTACCAGCCGTCGGAATGGCTCAGCGACACCATCCGCCGCCTGCTGGACGACTTCGAGGCCAGCGGACGGGAACCGCCGTTTTTCCAGAGGGCCCTGCTGGTCATTGAGGAGCATTGCGGCGTAGAGGGACGGCACATCTTTGATCAGGACAACAAGGGCTGGAAAGCGGTGTCCAACGCCATCAAAGGCAGGCTGGTCCCGGACGACGACCAGTTCACTTTAGCCCTGGCAATGCTGTCCGAGAGGAGCGAATTGAACGTCTGCCACATTACCCTGCTGGACGTAGCGGAAACCTCGGATTTCTTCGCCGCCCGCTCCAGCCACAGCAGCGCCGCCGCCTTCTATGGGGGCGGATGGGGGTGTTAGACACCCATCCGATACCCGTCAGAATTGCGGCTTTTTTCCAGATCCGCACAAAATCAAAAATCTGATGGGTGTCTGTAGCCCGAAACCTTTGCAAACACGGGCTTTTTTATATGACGGTGGTTCTGGAAATAATGGTTTTGCTGACTACTATGCAGAGCCATCAGAATGGCGCTGCATAGAGGCCCCGGAAAGGGCCGAAATCGTTCTTTCGCCGGAACGGCGAAAGGGCGGTTTCGGCCCATGCAGGAACAACGGCAAAGCCAATTTGATATGCGAAAGAGGTTATGATATGAGGCGTTTTCTGATTGTTGCGCTGGCGTCCCTGCTTTGCGGGGCCGCTTTGCTCATCCGCACGTCCAGCCTTTCCACCGGCGATATCCCCGATTCTCCCGAGGTCATCCACTTTACGGATATTTCCGGCGATTATCTGTTCATTGAAAATCGCGGCGAGACAGAGCGGATGCTTCGCTCCCTCCGGGACTATCTGGGAGATGACAGCATCCAAATTCAGTCCTCTGTGCCGGAGAATGTGACCTGTTATGCCGAGAGCGTGTGGGACCCGGCGTGGGCAGCGGCCCTGCCCGGCGGGCCTGTCTATTGCGCAGAGGCGTAGGATATCTTCAAAAACGGAACCTTCCAAAAAACCGCCTATCAGGTATGCAGAATATGAGGGGGCGGTCATGCTGTTCAGCGAACGGGAGATCGACGCGCTGCGCCTGCTCTGCTGGTGCCAATACATTCTTCCAAAGGAATTGAGAAAGCTCCTGAGCGAAACGGAATGCGAAAACCTGATTGCCCTGAAACTGGTCCGGCGCCACGAAAAAAGCGGCGCCCTCATGCTTGCCGCCGGCGGCGCCCTACTGCTCAAAACGATTTACGGGGACAGCGCGATACCGAATATCTCCCCATCCTATCGGGAACCCATCATCCAGCGGCGGCTTCGCCTGTCCAGGATGGTCCTGACCGCATACCAGGGGAAGGTAAATCCCTTTGCCGCGACAATGGCGGAGCTGGCGGAATCCCCATCCCTGTTCCTCTCGGCGCTTACACGGGACCGAGGCGCGAATCCCTGGGGCAGCACCCGAATAGCGGCCATCGCCCACCTGGGGGACCTGCTCTGCGCCGCGCATTACGTTTGTCCTGGTATCGGCAAGCTGGCCCTGACGGATGAACTGAACGCCTTTACCAACCAGACCGCCCGCTTCCGGGACGCCCGGCGGGTGTTTCTCTTTGCCGGAGAAAGCTATGGCGATATCCTGGCGGAACTGGAAGCCTCCGAGCCAAGGACGGATACCAAACTCATTTCCTACGGCGCGGCTTACCACTGTTTGCAGTTCCCGGTCCATCTGCTCTCCTGCGACGATACCGGAGCCGTCCAGCTTCAAATCATGTCTGTGTCGGACTACCGCCGGAAGCTCACCCAGGCCGCTCTGAAAAGGGAGTACCAACCATCGGAGAATCCCGCCTGGGACGCTTCTTTTCGGGAGATGCCCTTCGTCATGGCGGCGGACATGGACCTGCGCCGTCTGGACGCCGCCGTTTCCATTGCCCGGCAGGAAGGACACCCGAAAATCGCCCTCGCCGCCCTGGAGGGCCAGGCCGAGGCCGTCCTGTTCCCCCGATACCGGGACACCGGCCAGGCCCGGGTATTCATCCTCACCGGCGAGACGATTGCCGAGGTGACGGGCAGGCCGCCCGTTCCCTACGAACCGCCCCATACACAATTTCTGACCGCGGAAGGAGATGTCATTGATGCGCCGCCCTTCAAAGCTTCTGGAAGAGCTGGAAGATAAGATCGCTCAAAAGTGCGGCCCCTGGTATGACCGCCACAAAAAGAAATTTTCCGTCTACATTCCCCTGGGACTGACAGCCTGGTACTTCTACGGGATGTTCCTCAATTCTCTGAAGCTGGGGACCGCCTCCACCTTCTGCCCGCCCGGTGAGACACCGCCAGAAAGCATCTGGGTGGTCAATCCCTTCAAGAACTGGCTCGTACTTTTCACCCCCTTCGGCCTGGGCGTTACCGCCGTGATCGTCCTCCTGATCTGCCTCATCACGAGGAAGGGCTACATCTGGTTCTCCGGCTATAAGTACACCCACGACCCTCGGGGCTTCGATATCCTCCCGGACGCCACCCACGGGTCCTCCGGCTTCCTGACGAAAAAGGAAATGGCGGCTTTCTTGGAAATCGGCCCGGCGCGGGAAGTCAAGGGCATGATGCTGGGAAAGATCAAGACCCGGCCCGACGACCTGGACAAGTACGCCTCTTACGCCGCCCACCGGATGGTTCCCGGCGACAACAACAACCTGCTCTGTATCGGAGCCCCTGGCAGCGGAAAGTCCAGGGGCTTCATCATCCCCTTCCTCCTGGGCTGTGCCCAGAGGGGAGAATCCGTTTTTGTGACAGATCCGAAAGGGGAGCTGTTTGAAAAGCTGTCTCCGTACTTCATCGAAAAGAGCCACTACGTCAAGGCCGTGAACTTCTTGGACATGGCTCATTCGGACGGCTGGAACTGTCTGTACTCTTTGGAGAAGGAAACGCAGCTGGTCCAGACGGTAGCCAACACCATCATCCAGAACACCTCCGGGGCGAAAGAGGCCGACGACTTCTGGAGCCGGGCGGAGCTGAACCTGCTCATGGCCCTCATCCACTATGTCTGCAACCTCAAAGACGACCAGGGGAATCTGCTGCCCATAGAGCAGCGGGGCCTGGGGGATGTGTACCAGCTTCTGGCCAACAAGAGCATCAACGAAATCAACCGCATCCTGGCCGCTCTGCCGCCGGAACACCCGGCAAAAGGCCATCATGGCCTGTTCCTCAAGGCCCGTGAAAACCTCTGGGGCAACATCGCCATCGGCCTTGGCAACCGTCTCGCCATCTTCCAGAACAAGCTGGTGGACGCCATCACCCGGAACCATGACGTGGACCTGCTGCTGCCGGGGCAGAAGCCCTGCGCCTACTTCGTCATCATTTCCGCCCAGGACAGCGCCTACCGCTTCCTCAGCTCCCTGTTCTTCTCCCTGGCGTTCCCCCGGCTCTCCGACTACGCCCGGCTTCATGGCAAGAACGGCCGCCTGCCGGTGCTGGTGAACTTCTGCCTGGACGAATACTGCAACATCGGCTACATGGAGGGCATCGCGGATTCCCTGAACAGTATCCGGGGCTTCAACATGAGCTGCCAGGTGGTGGTCCAGTCCCTCAGCCAGTGGCAGGAAAAATATCCCGGCAAGGAGTGGGAGAACCAGCTGGCTACCTTCGACCAGACCCTCTACATGGGCTGCAACGACCTGACCTCGGCAGAGTACATCTCCAAAAAATGCGGCAAGGTGACGATCTCCGTCACCAATAACCAGATGCCGCTCATGCCGCTGTTTTCTCCGGTCTACACCTCCACCCGGCCCTACTCCCAGACCCGGAGCAATACCCAGCGGGATCTGATGCTCCCGGATGAAATCCTCCGTTTGGACCGGAGCCAGTGCATCGCCCTGTTCCAGGGCCGCAAGCCCGCCCTGCTGTACAAGCTGGCCCCGGAGGAGCTGCCGGACTATAACACGCTGAAGCCCTGCAAGGTCATCGACTACACCCCAGAGTGGGTGCGGCGGGAAGAAGAAAAGACAAAGGCTCCGCCAGAGCCAACGCCGGAACCGGTTTTGAAAAAAGAGGACCCACCGCCTCCGGCCCCGAAAACCTCGCCAAAGCCAGAACTTCATGCAGACGATTTGCCCGCCTATGACCTTCCCGACATGAAACAGGAAGCCCCCGGCGGCCTGGGCATGGTGGAGATCAAGGCCGTGCGGGACAACGACGATGAAGATGACGACAGCCCGCCGGGGCGGTGAATCCCGGCGGGCTGATTTTCAAATTATCTTACCGAGGTCCCGGCGGCTGTAAAGGATTCGCCGGACCTCCATGACATTGCCAATGACTACATAAAAAAT
The DNA here is from genome assembly GCA_950097265.1 of uncultured Oscillibacter sp. Classification (GTDB taxonomy): domain Bacteria; phylum Bacillota; class Clostridia; order Oscillospirales; family Oscillospiraceae; genus Oscillibacter. The sequence continues at coordinate 7,812 of CATNDJ010000001.1, read as the reverse complement.
CGTAAAGTTCCACACCTGGATGCGGTAATAAGGATACTGCCGTTCCTTGGCGGAGCGATAGGGCTCGAAGGACTCCGCGCAATGCAGCCGCTCCTGTATGGCGGCTTCAATATCGTCCACCAGATGTTCGGCGGCGATTGGGTTCTGGAGCCGGAACGTGATGTAATCCACGATCTCGTTCAAGTCCTCCTCGAAGATCGGGAGTATCCGTAGCTCATAGCGCTTTCCGTCCACGGATACGCCCCCTCACGCGGCTGAAAACCTCCTCGCCGGAATAGCGGGTATCGGAAAGCCGCGCCGCCTGGTCCGCCTCATCCAGGGCGATTTCCACGTCGTCCGTCAAGACGGCGTACTGTTCCAGGCTGAGCAGCACCATGGAGCCGTATCCGTTTTTGGTCAGGAACACCGGCTCTCCGCTTTTCAAAACCGTCTCTTCAATTTCCGGGTACTTGTTCCGAAGATCGGAAACGGGCCGAATGTGCATCATAGCAATCACCTCTTTTTAGAGTATCTGTATTTTATCATAACTTTATCAGAATCACAAGACTTTGTTTTGTCAGGAGGTGACCCTCATGAGGGCCGCGGAGATGAAAGAGCGTCCGAACTTCCCGCTGATGCGGCAGACGGACGTACAGAATATTTACCACATGCAGATGCCCCGCTGGCTGTTCTCGGACCCCAGGTACGCCGATATCAGCCTGGACGCCAAGGTGGCCTATACCTTTCTCCTGAACCGCTTCCAGCTCTCCCGCCGGAACGGCTGGACCAACGACCAAGGGGAGGTCTTTGTCATCTTCCCCCGGAAAGAGCTGGCGAAGGAACTTCGCATTTGCGAGAAGCGGGTGACGGCGGCGTTCCAAACGCTGGCGGAACGGGATTTGATTTGGGAGAAACGCTGCGGCCGGGGCGACGCCAACCAGATCTACCTTGCCCACGTCCAGCCCCAGGACGACCCGGAGTATGCCAGCGCCCCCTTTCTCCCGGAGGAGCCGTCCGGCGATGCAAGAACCGCCGATTCTGCGGGTCTTGATTGTGGAAAACCCGCCCCCGAACCCGCTCCGGCGCCCCAAGAACCGCCGAAAGCGCCATCCCAGAACCGCCAATTCCGCGGTTCAAGAACGGCGGAATCTGCGGGTCCAGAACCGTCAAATCTGCGGCCAAGTTATAAAGAAAAAAGTCAGAAAGAAGGGAGTGATATTTACGTCAGTCAGTCCGTAGGACCCCCGCACGGAGACGGACAGACGGACGAAGAAGAACTCCAGGAGATTTTGGACGCCTGTGAGCTGCAAATCTTCGAGCCGGAGGTGGCCCGGGTGTTTGAGAACGCCGTCGAGCGGCTCTTCTACTCGGACAGCTTTCGGATTGGCAATGCCACCCTGCCGCAAAGCCGGGTCCGCTCCCGGCTCCATTTGCTGGACTGCATCATCCTGCAAACGGCAGAGGGGAAGCTCCGGTCCAATCTGGAGCGGAAGGTCAAAAACTCCACGGCCTATGTCATGGCCACGATCTTCAACTGCATCACCGAAAGCGAGAGCGATCTGCTGGTGGACCCGTATCTCAACAGCCTAGGCGGTCCGCCTGGAACGAGGGGGTGATGGTCATGCTTTTATCTGTTCAGCAGAAATACATCCTGGAGGTCCTGCGCAAGCTGGGCTTCATCCGCCGTCAGCAGTTGGCCGTTCTGGTTCGGGGGAAGTTTCAGCATCTGGAGATTTCCGACACCCGCCTGGACGCCATGCTGCGCCAGCTCCGGGCAGGAAACGGCGGCATCTTCCTGGAAGGTGAGATGGTCCACCTGTCCGGCGCGCGGCCCGACGCCCTCCGTCTGGAGGCGGTGGACGTAATGCTGGAGCTTGCGGAAGGGAGGCCGGAGGACTTCACGACGCGGGTGGAACGCCCGGGCATCCTGCGTTTCTCCTGGGGGGACGACCTCCGCCTGTTTACCGTGGCGGAGCTGTCCGCGCCCATCCGACCCACAGTGGAGACGCTGGTCCATCTGAAGCGGGTGGTCTGGATCACGGAAAACGGTGTGCCGCCAGAGAGCCTGACCCTGCCGCCCAAACACTTCTTTGCCGCCCGACAGACGGACGGCTCCCATCGGTTTTATGGCTCCAACGGGCCGTGAAATATAAAATTCAACACATAGGAGGTACCTATCATGGCGAGAAAGAAAGCTGTCCCTGTCGAGGAACAGGAGCCCAATCTGGAGGTTCAGGGCCTGCCGGAAGGCGAGGCGGATACTGGCGAAGGTAAATTTCAAAAGGACCCGCCCGAAGTTCCCGGTGCGGAGAGCGGTCCCCCGGAGGGCCTGCCCGGTGCGCCCAGTGAGGATGGCAGTCCCACGGACGGTCTGCCTGAAGACCTGGGAGAACTGAGCGGCGCCCCGGGGAACCCGCCCGGCCCCATTAGAGAGGTGGCGGAGGGTTTGCCCTCGGGTGACGCTGGGGACGGAGAGACGATTCCCGGCGTTCCGCCCGATATCCCGCCTGAGAGCGGTGAAGCCGCCGTTGAAGCCCTGGAGGGACTGCCGGCCGGAGAAGTCCCGCCCGAACCGACGGTTCCCCCGGAAACTGCCGGCGGTTCAGAGGAGGAAAATGGCGTAGGCCCTGTTTCGCAGGGTGAGCCCGCCCCTTCGCCGGAGATCCCGGAGACCCCCGGAGTGCCCGCCGGGGCTGAAACTTCCCCCGCCGAGGCCCCGCCCCCGAAAACGGACCGTCAGAGCTTTTACGGTCTGAACTTCAACGAACTGGACCGGGACCTGACCGCCGAGGAGCGGCAGGAGTGGAACTCCATCTACGCCTCCTACCGGGGCCGCAGCGCCCTGACCGGAACGATCATCGGCGTGGACCCCCATTCCATCAGTGTCCGAAACGGGGAAACGGGAAAGGTGGAGCGCCAGACCATGTACTGCGCCATTGTCATCCCCTACCGAGTCAGGGTGGTGATTCCCGCCTCGGAGATGTGGGAGCCGGGCCACGAACGGCCGGACTTCGTGCTCCAGAACATGGTGGGCGCGTCCATCGACTTCATCATCATCAAGGTGGACCGGGAGAGCGGTTTCGCCATCGGCTCCCGGCGGCTGGCGGCCAGGTCCCAGCGCTATTTCTTTGCTCACCGCCCCGCCCTCTGCCAGGAGGGGACCCGGCTGAAGTGCCGTCTCCTGTCCGTCGGCCCCCGGCGGTGCCTGGCGGAGTGCTATGGGCACGACATCGGCATGACCCAGCGGGACCTGCGGTACACCGCCATCCCGGACCTGCGGAACGAGTACCGTCCCGGTCAGGAACTGGACTGCGTGGTCAAGAGCTACGACCCGGAAAAGGAGGCCCTGCGGATCTCCGTCAAGGAAACGGAATCCAATCCCTTCGAGGGCGCGGAGTTCCGCCACCCGGCGGGCAGCAGGAGGCAGGCGGTGATCGCCGGGAAGTACGGCGGCGGCGTGTTCTGCAACCTCCCCGACGGCGCCGTCTGTATGTGCAACTATTCTTATCAGCACGAGGACTCAGACTTCCTGGTGGGGGACACCGTGATCCTGGTGGTCCAGCGGCACGACCTGGAAAAGAGGCAGATGTATGGGAAGATTTTGAGCAAGTGGTGATATAGGACTGGGCCGGGGAGCGTGTTCCCCGGCCCTTTTTCTTGTCTTGCGGCGAAGCCTGTGGTATACTGGTGCATCATAGCAAAATATGGGAGAATGCGCCATGGCGGGCAATGCGAGTCTGAACAAAGCGAACCTGGCAAAGCAGGACGAGTTTTACACCCAGCTTACCGACATCGAAAAAGAGCTCCGGCATTACCGGAAACACTTCCGGGGAAAAACTGTCCTCTGCAACTGCGACGATCCCTATGAAAGCAACTTTTTCAAATACTTCGCCCTGAACTTCAACTTCCTGGGGCTGAAAAAACTCGTCGCCACCTGCTACGCCGGGTCCCCCATCGCCAACCGGCAATTGAGCCTTTTCGACGTGTCCGGCGAGGAGGGGGAGGCGTATCTGGCGGAGGTTACCCAGGTGCGGGACATGACGGGGGACGGCGGCGTGGAGATGGCGGACGTGGCGGCGCTGTTCCGCTCCCGGGAAAACACGCTGAAGAAGCTGAAGGGGGACGGGGATGTGCCATAATACCTTGTGACGAGTTCAGTTGCCCAACAAAATTCACGAACAGGGACACGATCAACTGGACTTTTCGTGGAAAGAATAGGACAATAGGACTTGAACACAAGGAGGTTCATTATGGCAGAATTAACCTATACAAAAGTTGGCGATTACTATATCCCCGATCTGATACTTGACGAGGAACCGGAGCAGGATGTATTCTATGGCAAGTACGGTGATCTTCGGCGCGACTACCTCCGGGAGCATAAGCCCAAACTGTGGATGGTGCTGGTGAACAGCGGCAAGCTGGCCGACCATCTGAAAGGTGTCGAACGGATGGCGGAGCAGCGCATGGACACGCTCCTGCCGCAGTTGATGAAAGCCGCTAGCGTGACCGAAGAATTGAAAGCCAGCGATCAGATGGCGTGGGTAGGGCTGGTCAACAACTGCCGGGCGCGGGCCGACGAGATCATCCTGGCCGATCTGGTCTATATTTGAGGGGGCGGACTGATGCTGACATTTGAAAAAGTGCTTGCAGTTTTCGCTGATTACCTTCAGCAAGACCCACTCTATGAAGTGGTGCTCACCAGTCACGGCTATACGCTGATGGCCTGGGAACCTCGGAAAAATCAGTGGTACACCGCTGAAATTATGGAAACGCCGGAAATCCTGTTGGACGCTCTGCTCTGCAAATACGCCGAATATCTGGAAGAACAGTTGACCGACAGTGAACGTGATTTGACTGCGGCGGAGCAGACCGAAATTGACGCAAAATGCACCAGGCTTAAAGCGGAGTGCCACGAGAAGTAATTTGTGCGAGAACGGGAGAACGCGGCTTATGCGTCCTCCCGTTCATCCGTTTTGATTGCTCCGTCAATGGTGGCTTCAACGATTGGTAAGTATTTTTCCGGGCATAGCTGCAACTTGTGATTGGTGCGCTGCCGCTGTTCGCTGTCTCCCCGAATCAGGCTGGGATTGAAGTAGCGTTCCGCTGGCAGACGGCAAATCTGAATCAGTTGCAGTACAACCGGAATGCTGGGGATAGTGATTCCCAATTCGATATTGGCAAGATAGCGAGATGATATGTTTACCATTTCCGCCAATGTCTTACGAGCCATCCTCTGGGCCTCGCGTCCAGCCCGTACATCTTCGCCGAAAGTTTCAAATCCGGGGCAATCTTTGACATTCGCCATTTTACATCACCCAAAGACATTGTATAGTTCATATTCGCCCCTGGGAATGATGCTATACTCTCTCTGCTTCACTTTATAGTTTATATCCTCTGCCTTGATTTTCGACAGACAATTTCATATAATAGTCCCACAACCGAGAGAGGATGGCAAACTGTTATGGCAAATATCCTGATTGTTGAAGATGAAAAGGCCATGCAGGACATTATCGCGGACTATATGCGAAAAGGTGGCCACACCTGCTTTGTCGCTGACGACGGCATAGATGCCCTTGTCACGCTGAAAAATCATCCTATGGATTTGATGATCCTGGATGTGATGATGCCCCATCTGGACGGTTTCTCCGTCTGCAAAATGGCTCGGGAAATGAGTGATATGCCCATTATCATGCTCACCGCCAAAAGTGCGGAGGACGACAAGCTAAAAGGCTATGATTACGGTGCGGACGACTATATGACAAAGCCTTTCAGCCCCAAGGTGCTGCTGGCAAAGGCGAACGCCCTCCTGCGCCGTTCCTCCCCCGCTTCTGCCGGAGCGATTACAGCCGGGAAAATCATGCTCCACCCCAATGCGCACAAGGTCTATCTGGACGGCCAGGAGATCACCTTGACCCATAAGGAGTATGAACTGCTCGCCTTTCTGATGGCAAACCCTGGGCAGATATTCAATCGGGAGCAGCTTTTGAACCGTGTTTGGGGCTATGATTTCGAGGGAACGACCCGAACCGTGGACACCCACATCAAGACCCTGCGGCAAAAGCTGGGGGACGAGGGCAGGCATATTGTCACGCTGATCCGCTCCGGCTATAAATTCGAGGTGGCGGTATGAAAGAGCTGTTTTCCCTCCGTACTGTTCGGAAAAAGATTTTGATGCTCTCCAAGCTGGCAGGGGTCGCGCTGATTTTTTCCTACACCCTCTCCACCGGCCTGCCAGTCAGTGAAGATGCTTCTTTTCTAATCTGGCTGGGGTTTGTTTTTCTGCTAATCATCTGTATCGACCTTTTTATGGGCCGCTTTATCACGAAACCGATTGACAAGCTGAATGCCTCCGCAAAGCGTATGGCGGGGCTGGATTTTTCCGCCCCCTGTGACCTTGTTTCAAGCGATGAATTTGGGGAATTGTCCGCCAGCCTGAATACAATGACTGAAAATCTGCAACAGGCCCTTGTCCGGCTGGAGGATGCAAACACCCGGCTTGAAAAGGATGTGGAAAAGGAGCGACTTCTTCTTGCCGAGCGCAAAGAGCTGGTGGACAGCCTATCCCATGAAATGAAAACCCCGCTGGGCATTATCCGGGCCTATGCTGAGGGCTTGCAGGATGAAACGGACGATGCAAAAAAACAGAAATACGCCCAAGTCATTGTTTCCGAAGTGGAGCGCATGAACGATCTGATCGTAACGCTATTGGATTTATCTGCCTTGGAGAGCGGAGCGGCCCAATTAAACATTACCCGGTTTGACTTTGTGGAGTTGGTGGAAACAGTGGCCGGGCGGCTCTTGATAGATACGCCTGATGCTGACTTTGAACTGCAATATGAACTGCCAGAACAAAAGGTTTTTGTTCGGACAGACCATAAGCGCATGGAGCAGGTTTTAGGCAATTTGATTGTCAACGCTAAGAAAAATGTATCCCCAGGCGGCATCCTGCGGATGGAAGTAACACTCGATAATGGGGCGTTGCATTTCGCCATCTTCAACCAGGGCAGATCCATTCCAGAAAGCGACCTGCCGAAAATCTGGACAAAATTTTACCGGGACAGCAATGCAGAGTATAGCGGCTCCGGCCTGGGGCTGTCCATCGTGGCGCAAATCCTGTCTATGCAAAACCTTCCCTATGGGACAGAAAACCAATCGGACGGGGTGCGGTTCTATTTCTCTATCCCCACCGCAGAATAATTTCACACGGATTTCACAGCAACCTCACACCAATTTCACACCGCCTTTCTAAACTCTCCTTATCACAAATAAGGAGGGTTTTTTATGTTCTTAGGTTTAGCGTGGTACTGGTGGCTGGTGATCGCGGCGGCGCTGATTATCTCCATCCCTTTCAAGGTCAAGTTTATGAAGTGGTGGAGCAAGCGCCAGCAGGAGAAGAACGGCCAGCGCGGAAAGCGGGGTGACGACGAGTGATAGAGGTTAAAAACCTGACGTTCTCCTACGGCAAAGACAAGCAGGCTCTTCACGGTCTGGACTTCACCGTGGAGGATGGAGAAATCTTCGGTTTCCTGGGGCCGAACGGCTCCGGGAAGTCCACGACCCAAAAAATTATGACCGGGATTTTGAAGGGCCATGGCGGAAAGGTTTCTCTGTTCGGGCAGGATATTTCCGCCATTCACGGCCCGGAATTTTTCCAGAAAATCGGCATACTCTTTGAGTTTCCCTATCTGTACGCCAATTTGAGCGCCGTAGATAACCTAAACTACTTTGCCTCGTTCTATCCCAGGGAGCAGCGGCGGGATGTGGGGGAACTGCTGGATGCGCTGGAATTTAAGCCGGACTTTCTGAAAAAGCCGGTGTCCTCCTACTCCAAGG